>JBKJTT010000076.1:0-20354 GCA_046590205.1 Kapaibacterium sp. (SeqCode) | reverse complement strand
GATGAGTTGGAAAACTCTCTTGCGTGTTGTGATCGTCGCATTACTGCTTTCGGCAGCATCAACTTTTATATATGTATTGGGGGTGTCGGATATAGTAGAAAGAGGATATTCTGTCCTCCAGAAGAACTATCCACTCGACTCTGCAAGCGTTGCCCAATACCGCTCTGGAGCACTTAAGGAGATAAAGGAAGAAAATCCACTTTTATTAGCACTCTACTTTCCAGACCTTGTACTTAAAGTAGATAAGCAAAAAACTACTGTTGTCGATACCATCATTCATGATTCTACCTATACGGATACGCTGCTTATGCCTTATCCACCCCCACAGGCAGATATTGATTCTCGAAGCTATCTTAGCGAAGCAGGCGATTTTATTTACGACAACTCCGAAGCACTATTTGGCATATTTGATGCTATCTTCTTTGCATCACTTTTTGCTATTTTTATAAGTATTTTTCTTGGCACATTTATCATAGATATTTGTGTACGTTTCTTTGAAGAACGAAAGTTAAATGTTGTTGTAGCACTGACAACCACATTTCGCCGCAATGTCTGGATGAGTATCTTGATGTACCTGTTGATGGTATTTATTCTCCTCTTCGGTTTTGGCGCGATGGTTGGTATTGCAACGATAATGTCGCCTCTTGTTGGAGTATTGTTAATATTTGGTGCAATGGGGATGCTCATTCTGACAGGTGTTAGACTAATCTTTGCTCAAGTGGCACTTGTTAGCGAAGAACTTGGACCATGGGAGTCGTTGCATAGAAGTTGGACTCTAACAAAAGGATACTTCTGGCGCACAGTCGGGATATTCATTGTGCTCTTTCTGATATTTATTGTCATTCAAACAATAGCACAAGCAATCATTGGTATATTTGATATGACGAGCACCGAAGCGATCACAGGTTTGGTAAATGGTGAACATGCAAACCTCAAAGCTGCTTATGACGAACTTAGCACGCTCGTACTCTCATATTTTATCCAATCGCTCATTATTACAGTACTCTTTATCACATTTATTCCTTCGTTATTAACGGTCATGTATTACGACCTCCGTACCCGTAAAGACGGACCTTTGACATACTCAGAAGACGCACCAGCAGAGACGGTTCTGCCTTAACGGAGCAATCTGGTATGATTTCGTGTTACATCTCGCGTTCAAAACCCGCCCGAGATGTCTCGGGGCGGGATTTTGTGTTTTCCCCTAAGATATGAAAAAGCTTTTTAAAGATATTAATAGCGTCCTCACTCGCCACCGTTCATGGCAGTTACTTCTTGATAAGACTATCAATGATGAAAGGGGAATCTATGTTACGGGGCTAGCTGGCTCTAGTGATAGCGTTCTCCTGTCATCGCTCTTCACCTCAGAGAAGAGGTATATTATTGAAATATGTGAGTCCGAAACCGAGGCAGAGCGAACGTATGATGATATAGTAAAACTTATAGGTGAAGAGCATGTGATCCTTGTGGGAAGCGGGCATAAGGATTCTGCTATTAAGCAAGCACTCTATAAACATCACACTGATACCGATATACATGCACAGATACTTGAGGCACTTGAAAGAATAAGTACAAGTACCGAGCCGCTTCTAATAATAACGACTGCCGAGACATTCGCACTACCAATCCCTACAAAAGAGCAAGTTGCCAAGAATTTACTGACTATTCGTAGAAGCCAAGAAATAGATTTTCAGACATTCATTGGTTGGTTAAAGACAAGCCATTTTGATGAAAAAAAATTTGTTGAGGTCTGTGGTGATTTTGCTGTTCGTGGCGGAATAGTAGATGTCTTTCCTTATACCGAGACAGCCCCGTTCCGAATAGAGTTCATGGGTGATACTATCGAATCCATTCGCGAGTTTGATTCTGTCAGCCAGCGCTCGATCATTCATCGAGAGGAGCTACATCTTGTTGCTGATGTATTGCAAGAGGATTCTATTGAGAAACTCTCACTAATGACAGATCACATCCCGGAAGGAGCAATGTATATTGTCTCGCAACCGGAATCAGTGCTCACGCAATTTGAAGAACTACAATCAGAGTCGGCAATTCGATTATTGCAAGAGAAGGCACATTTATTCTTAACGCAATTTCCACCATCGGGTCTTGATGTTATTGACTTCGAAACAAAGAAACAGCCGAGCTTTAACTCGAACCTCAAATTTATTAAAGAGTATCTGCATGGATTAGTACGTGACGAGTGGCAGATGTATATCCTTGCCGAATCGCGTGACCTTCTTGAACGGCTTGAAGACCTGACGAGTAGCGATGAAGAGATTGATAGTGCGATAGACGAACACATTCATCATTCAAGTGAAGAAGAAGTTAAGTCGGAAAAGAAATCGTCTATTAAATATGAAATCCCTTCGCTCTCATCGGGTTTCATATTCTCTGACGAATATAAAATAGCGGTACTCTGTGAGCACGAACTCTTCGGAAGAAGAAGGGGAGTCGGCGCATCACGTAGAAAGAAAAGTGCTCGTACGAAAGGCATATCACTTCGCGAATTACGTTCGCTTAAGCGCGGTGACTTGCTCGTACACGAAGACAAGGGCATCGGAAAGTTCATGGGCTTGGAGGCGATCGAGGTTCGAGGCGCAATGCAGGAAGTTGTACGTCTTTCGTACAGAGATAACGATATTCTCTTTGTTAATCTCGATTATATTTCAAAGCTCTCGAAGTATTCTGCCGCTGATATTGATGAGACTTCAATCAAACTCTCGAAACTCGGCTCTGCCGAATGGCAGAGAGCGAAAGACCGTACAAAGAAACGTCTCAAAGATATTGCCCGTGACCTGATTAGGCTTTATGCAAAACGTAAAACTCAGGAGGGTTTTGCATATAGTAAAGATGACATGCTCCAGCGTGAAATGGAAGCAGGCTTCTTGTATGAAGATACTCCTGATCAAGCAAAAGCTACCATTGATCTTAAGCAAGACATGGAGACGAACGCTCCAATGGATCGTCTTATTTGTGGCGATGTTGGATACGGAAAAACCGAAATTGCTATGCGCGCTGCAATGAAAGCCGTCATAGACAAGAAGCAGGTTGCCGTACTTGTACCGACAACGATTCTCGCCGAGCAGCATTCACGCTCATTTAATGATCGTCTCGATCAGTTCGGGGTTCGTGTTGCATGTATCTCGCGTTTCCGCTCAACAAAAGAGCAGAAAGAAATTGTTGCAAACCTTGCCGAAGGAAGGATAGATGTACTCATCGGTACACATCGTTTGCTTTCACAAGATGTTATATTCAAAGACCTCGGACTACTCATTGTTGACGAGGAGCATCGTTTCGGAGTAGCCGCAAAAGAGAAGCTTCGTTCACTTCGGACAAATATTGATACATTAACTCTTACGGCTACTCCCATTCCAAGAACGCTAAACTTTTCTCTGCTTGGCGCAAGGGATTTGTCGGTTATCGAAACTCCTCCCAAGAACCGTCTGCCGATCATGACTGAGATACTTGTCGGTATTGATGATGTCATCCTCGGCAAAGCAATAAGTAGAGAGCTTGAACGCGGCGGGCAAATTTATGCTATCAATGATAAGGTTAAAGATATTGAAGTGCTTGCTGATAAGTTGCGAGAGATAGCTCCTCGTTCTCGACGCGGGATTATTCACGGACAAATGCCACCGACGCAGATAGAAAAAGTTATGCGGGACTTCTTGGAGCGAAAGATAGATATCCTTTTAGCAACGAAGATCGTGGAGTCGGGGCTTGATGTCCCGAATGCAAATACTATCATTATCAACAGAGCACAGAACTTTGGTCTTGCAGAGTTATATCAGCTTCGCGGTAGGGTTGGTCGCTCAAATGAACAGGCATACTGTTATCTTATTACCAATCCGATTAAGACACTTTCGAAAGATTCTCTTAAGCGGCTTGAAGCGATGGAAGAATTCTCTGATCTTGGGGCAGGATTCCAGCTCGCTATGCGTGACCTTGAGATTAGAGGTGCTGGTAATTTACTCGGCGGTGAGCAAAGCGGATTCATAAACGAGATAGGTTTTGATCTATACCAAAAAACACTTGCAGAAGCTGTTGATGAACTCAAAGAGGAGGAGTTTAAAGACTTATTCAAGAATCTACCTACAACAACTAAGGCACGTAATGCCTTTATCCGCAAACGTGCCGAAGATTCTGATGAAGTCACAATCTCGCTCGGAGTTGATGCACTCATACCTGATAGATATGTAGAGGACGATGCAGAGCGTTTCAGCTTCTACCAAAAACTTGGTATGATAACGACCGAAGAAGAACTTGCTGAACTTCGTTCTGAACTAACTGATAGATTTGGCACTGCTCCGGAGGAAGTATCCTCGCTCTTTGGTGCAGCACATATCAGGATGCTTGCGCGGCGTTTGGGTGTTCGCGGAGTTACATTTGATGAAGTTACTCGGACACTGCGTTTATTACTTCCCAAGGAAGACCAGTCAGAATACTATCAAGGATTCTTCCCGAAGATTATTGATCGTTTTCCTGTGATTGGTGTGAACAAAGTGCGGCTTGTCAACGAGAAGAAAATCATGCGATTAGTTGTCAAACTTTCTGCAATAGATGAGATAGAGCGGCTTCCGGAAATTACAAAGATATTGCAAACACTGGTACCAACAGACACTGCTATCGCAGCATGATGAACGACAACGTTCTTCTACCTTGCTCGCTAGCGGCTTCGAGAGTGTAACGTCCGGCAGGGAGATGATGGAGGTCAAGCTCAATCTTTTGTGAAGCGAGTAGTTTTGCTTGATTCGTGTAATGTTGCTTCCCGTTCTCATCGGTAATACGTATCTGCACATCACCGACAGTTTTATCAGATGTGATAAAAAGTACACCACTGCTCGGATTCGGGAATGCACGAAGATCTGGCATTTCACCTTTTAAAATAAAGTTTGTCAATATCATTATGCCGCAACCTTCGGGAGGGCAGACATCTGCTACGACACCTGCGCCGAGAGTATATTCACAAGGAGCGGTAGGACTTGTAATGCTTATAGAGTCAAAGAATACTTGCGGGCACGGTCCTTCTCGTGGATAAACAATAAAATAAGCAAATCCTGAAGCTGAATCTAATCGAATCACATCTTTCGGTACAAGTATCCTCGCTCTGCCTTGCCATGATTGATTCGGGACATCTATCTGTTTGCCATTATTATCAAATGAACCAAGGTAAGTAAGCGAAGGGTCAAAGTTGACCGTCATTTCTATATCTTGCGGTCTATCGAGTCCTATGATAGTAAACGGAACAGCAACCCACCCACCAATTGTATCAGTAGAAGCACTGACGGTGAACGGTTCGATATACTTAATAAACTTACCATACCCTTCAAGTGGTATCGCTATTTCAGAACCGTCATCAAGAAGGATAACGTAATATCCTCTTCTATCACCACTGCCTCTTGGTTGAAAACTTAGTCTTGCAGAATCATTGCCTCGCAACGAGTCACCAATGCCGGTAACTATTTTATAATCGAGTGAGTCTCTGCCGGTTATCTTTTCACCAATAACTTTTGGAAATTTGCACAGCCCGCCTCGTAGCCATACCATTGAAACTACAGGTGTATCACAACTGATAAGTGAATCAGTTGAGAATAGTCGAAGCGGTGACGAGGAAAGTGTTTGATACGGCGAACCTATCGTTAGCGAATCTCCGCCGCTATTTTGCGTTCGCCAGATAGAACCGTTATTATCGGCAGCAAAGACGAGATTTGCATTCATTGCACAGACCAAACGAGTATCAAATGTTGCGCTCGGACCTCCAATGTTTGTCCATGACACGCCTCTGTCAGTCGATCGGAGAATTCCATTAGCTACCGTTTGTACAAAGATGGCATTACCTGTTAGCCAGATGGAGCCGCTGTAGTATTCAGTCGAGCCGGGGATAGGTTGTTGGTCTGAAACAAGCCATGAGTTACCGCCATCTGTCGAGCGGTATATCTGTGCCATGAAATCGCGCGTCACTGAACCATCCTCATTGACAACATAGACATACTGTGGATCGCAGGGGTCAACATCGAATGAGTATGTGTCGAAATCCATTATTCCGGGAAGTTCTACCCACGACGAGCCATAGTCAGTGGTTTTCATCAAGTGTAGCTCAGAATTGCCAACAGCCGGTTTAACACCTTTTAAGGCAAGTGCGGAGGATCCTAATAATGCTTTCACATCAGGAGTGTATGTGCCGACTACAGTATTAACCCATGTCGCTCCGCCATCTCTTGTGACGGTCATCTCACCGGATGTGTGTCCGGCAATAATGATATTATCAGGAGAACCGAGAAATGCAGAATACGCTGCTGATGATACCAGTCGAATCATCGACCATGTCATGCCTTGGTCGCGTGTAAGATAGACTTCGCCCTTATCGGTGCCGACAATGCCGATCATTGCGTCAAAGAAATTGATGTGGCGGACAACATCATTCGCTTTTATTGTTGGACTACGCTTTGTCCATGAGTTGCCGAAATCGGAGGACATAAACACCTCTTTAGTACCAGCCCATACTATCCCACTTTGATGTGTAATGCTGCTCATCTGGTAGCTTTGTGTCCCAAGTAGATTTGGTGCAACAATTGTCCATTGTGCTCTGGCAGAAACAGTAGAAAATAGAAGAAAGAGAACGATACAGGGGAGTATTTTCTTCAAGGCAGCAACTTGTTGTATCGTTTGAAACAGCAGTGTCATTCGGTTCGTATTACCTTCATTCAACAGTCCGTTTTCGAGACCTGTTCGGTGCATTTATGACGAAAAGCGGACATTCTTATTTGCCGAACGGTGTTCTAACTAACCAATGAATATATTTAATCGTCAAGGTGGAGGTGGTGGTTTGGGCGGATTTACGTTCTTTCCGCCTGTGATCAAGATACTCCTCGTTTCAAACGTAGCGATATTCCTCCTTAGCTCTCTTTTTAGTTCTCTGACTATTGGCGGTTTGCCGATAGAATATTTATTCGTCAAGTATTTTGCTCTTTGGCCTATTGGTACTCCGCCGATGCTTGACGCACCGACATTTCTCCCATGGCAGCTTGTTTCATATATGTTCATGCACGCTGATCTCTCGCATGTACTATTTAACATGCTTGCGCTCTGGATGTTCGGAATGGAGCTTGAGCAGGTTTGGGGTTCAAAGAAATTTGCTATTTATTATGCACTCTGCGGACTTGGCGGAGGAATTGCCCATTTGATAATTTCTCCTCTTCTTGGTGATACAAGTTGGGTACCTCTTGTCGGTGCATCAGGTGCAGTCTTTGGATTGTTAATTGCGTTTGGGTTGCTCTTCCCTGATAGACCAATATATCTATACTTCTTCATACCTATCCGTGCAAAGTTCTTTGTTGCAGGGTATATGGCACTTGAGTTTTACTTCTTGTATTCAGGCTCAGGTGGCAACATCAGCCACTTAGCTCACTTAGGCGGGGCAGTTGTTGGTATTGTCTATATGCTTGTTTCTGTTGGCGCACCTACGATACTTGCAAACTTCCGCTCCGGTCGCAGAAAGGATGATTCATCAGGTGGCTCGTGGCAAAATCGCGGCGGATGGAAACAGCCCGATGAGCGTAATCACGGTAATAGAAACGATGCCGTTGATGCAGAATATTATGATGTGAACTCGACAACCACAACTGCGCCTCGTACTCAAATGGGGACGCGGATCATTACGCAGACTGATGTTGATAGGATACTCGATAAGATAGCTTCAGGCGGATGGGACTCGCTATCCGAAGATGAACGCGAGATAATGTTCGAGGCATCACGAAAAATGGATGATAAACGATAGTATGGAATTACCAATACTCACTTTACCACAGACAGGTCTCGATAGCTTTAAGGATAACCGGCGCAAAACGCGTCAGGTTATGGTTGGTGACGTTGCCGTCGGCGGCGGCGCACCGATCAGTGTGCAGTCAATGACGAAGACGAAGACGGGCGATGTGAAAGCTACCCTTGAGCAGATTCGCCGCGTCGAGGAAGCGGGCTGCGATATTATCCGTGTAACGGTCAACGATTGGGAAGCCGCTGATGCAATTGCTGAAATTGTAAAGGGCTCGAAGATACCCGTCGTTGCTGATATTCATATCAATCATGTCTTTGCAATAAAGGCACTTGAAGCAGGTGTTGCGAAGGTTCGTTTAAATCCCGGCAATATTGGTTCGATAGAAAGAATTCATCAGGTACTCGGACTTGCGAAAGAACGTAGAGTACCAATCCGCATCGGGGTGAACTCCGGCTCACTCGAAAAAGACATCCTCGATAAGCATGGCTACCCGACAGCAGAAGCTCTCTTCGAGTCTGCTATGCGCCATGTGCAGATATGCGAGGATTTTGGGTTTGAAGATATTATCATCAGCGTAAAGTCAACTGATGTTCGCTTGATGATTGAAAGCTATCGTATGCTTGCAGAGCGTACTGACTATCCTCTTCATCTTGGAGTAACCGAAGCAGGTACGATGCGCGTTGGGACGATAAAGTCATCTGTTGGTATTGGTACATTGCTTGCCGAAGGTATCGGCGACACCATACGTGTCTCACTTACTGACGAACCAGAACGCGAGATAGAAGTTGGGAAAGAAATTCTGCGCTCACTTTCGCTTGCAAGCCGTAACGTTGAGATCATTGCCTGTCCGACATGCGGACGTTTGGAGATTGACCTATTTAAAGTATGCGACGAACTTGAACGTGCTACTAATCATTTGAAGAAACCTGTCAAAGTTGCAATACTTGGCTGCGTGGTCAATGGTCCCGGCGAAGCTGCTGATGCTGATATCGGGATTGCCGCAGGGCAGGGAGTTGCAATTCTCTACCGTAAAGGCGAAGTTATCAAACGTATCAGAGAAGATGAGATAGTATCAGTTCTTCTTGAAGAGATACATAATTTTCAACCTGCCAATTAATTCGAGATATGTACGTTTGCCAGTGGCATCTTGATATACCTTACGGTAAACAAGCAGAGGTCGTAACAATCATGAAAGCATGGGGCGAGGAGAAATTCCGCTCGTCAGAATTCAAACGTGCAAAAGGTGCGAAGCTTATGGTAGGGCACATCGGCTCATCGGCTTCCCATATCGTTGATGAGTATTACTTCGAGACACTTGCAGACTTTGAAGCTGCGCTATCGGGGATGAGTCAGCCACAATTCCACTCCCATTCCGATGCATTAGCTCCCTATATCATCCCCGGCACACAAGAGTGGAAAGTATTCCACGTGCTCGAATAAACGTTACTGCCCCCCGGGACAAAAGATATTCTTCGAGAACAACTGCTCCCAAGAACCGAGATTATCAAGATAGTCCCACCGGTGGAGTAAGGGGCTTGAGCGTGAGCTTATGGCGTTGTTAGAGTACTGATCTGGTCACAAAAAGGCAGTTTTTCAGAGAAGGTATTAGAAAAGCCGTACTTTGCAATATGATGCTTGGTAAAATATACTATTGCATCAATAAATCTTACCCACACAACCATGAAAACATTACTTCGTCTTACTGCAATGATAGTGCTTCTTGTTGCCATGCACGGAAATGTATTATCCGCAACCACTTTCAATATTTCAACATCAAACAATGCACCTCCTGATGTAACTCCGGGGCAAAACTTCAAGTTCACTATTCGCTATAGCTGGGGGGGAGCCAGTCAGGGGAACCACGAATTTAAAGCTACATTGAGTCTTTCACAGACTCTTGAGATAGTTTCTGCAACTGTCACGAGTGGACCGGGAAGTGGACCGGGAAATGGATCCAATGTATCTCTCGCACCTAACTCACCTATGTTTACTATGAACGTCAGTTCAGGCAATCTTGAATCGGGGTCAGGTGAACTTACTGTGACAGTCCGTTTTAAATCGAATGTAACCTCAGGGACACAAGGATGTCTATCGGGGATTATTTCTGATAATTATTATCCTCTCTTTGGAGGTTCTACGGTAACGGCCAATGGAAACATCAATAGTAGCTGCGTAATACTTCCCTCGTGCAATTGTTCAGGTGTAATATCATACCAAAACCTCGCTGGTGGTTCAACAAAATCTGCCGTTGCTTTTGATTTTGGCGTTGTAGGTAGTATAAACTGTACTGATGCAAGTGCTTGTATTATGATGGTGGCGGCGAAAGTTAACCAATTATCCCCGGCGAACCGTCAAGCAATGGAAAACAATGTTTGCGGGAGTACTGCTCCAAACAACAGCCCAATTCGCGCTTTTGCTAAACTCGGTACACAGCCATATGTATTGGTTAAAGATGTTGGCGTACTTACAAAAATACTTGAGGTATCTACAACTACCTGCATGTGCCCTCAAGGTTGGACATCCAATACGTCTGGGGTTGCAGGTGGGGTGACAACAGATGGTAAGTGTAAGAAAAAAGTAGCTACAATGTCACTAACAACACCTCCTGTAAATTCACAGATTGGAACATTGGTGCTCGCAAATGATGGAAAAGAGGTTTTTACACCTTGGGGATTTACAGAAGGCAACGATGTTTTTGTATGGGGCACATCTGCGAATGGCGGGGCAAAAGTATGCACTACATCTATTATTACTCAAGGGGTATGTAAAATTCAATAATTTTTTTTTTCACGAATCAATCCATTACAACACATGAAAACATTCATATCTATTTCTTTTCGCCAAGTCTCTTTGGCTTTTGCGGTCATCGTGCTTGCATCTTCGTTCGCTTTTGCCCTTCCGATACCAGGCATTAATATTGTCATAAAAAAGAATCCAGGTTCTATTATTGCATTTAATGGCACAAGCGATAAAGCAGGTAAATTCTCATCGAAAAGGTTAGCAGAGGGAACGTACTCAATTCACTTCTCGAAACGTACATCGGGTGATAGCCGTAAGGCAATCGAGAATCTCCCACCTTTCACTCTTCAACTTTCGCCCGGCAATAAGGTAATGGTTGACGATAAAGAAAGGGATACTGTTGGTGGTCTCACGGTGAATGACGATACGACTATTCAGATCATCATCGGCACTAAAGGCGGGACAATTGCAGGCACGATTAATACTTATGGGATTAACGAACCGGGTGTGAAATAAACATTTTCAATCTAATATTATATACCCCACACATGAATAAGATAACACGATTTTCGATACTGCACATTGCTTTTCTTTCCGTTGCGACGGTGTTTGTATTGGCTACTCAAGTACAAACAGCGAGCGCACAGCATCGGCACATAGGGGAAAACTATATGGGTGGCATTGTATTTTGGGTGGACGTAGCAGGGCAGCATGGGCTTATTATTGATGCTACTGATCTTGCTGATCCTGCTGGAAGTACTGATCTTACTTGGGATGCTGCTAATACAGCATGCACGACAAAACATGGTTCTAGTGGTACGTGGTACTTGCCAAGCCAAACCCAGCTACGAACATTAAGCCATAATAGGCAATTTACCGGAATTGGGAATACCTTTTCAAATGGTGAGTACTGGTCTTCACAAAGCTATAGTGGACCGAGCGCATATACTATCCTTTTTTCAACTCATCAGAAAAGTGGTAAACCAAAAACAGCTTCTTGCCGCGCAAGGGCTATCAGAAGTTTTTAATACATTCTTATTTCTTAAGAGTTTCCAATTAACCTCCGTCCCTATCGGGACTGAAAAATGGGGGTGGGGCTCAGGTCGGAGACCTGCGGTACAATAGGTGCCTGTCAGAAATGGCGAAAGCGGAGCGGAAACGCTGTTTTTGCTCGAAAGCGAAAGTAATTGTGTTGAAAATCAACGACTTATGGGCAAAGTGAAGCGAGCATCTTGCAAATGGGTAAATATTTGCGTATATTTGCAGTCCCAAGTTGAGCATTTCTGGCTAAACCCCTACTCCACAACCCCCAACCATACATCCATACCACCAAACCTCCATACGACCATGTGTACATTTACAGCACCACGCATTTACCATTCTCATTCCCCATTACGCTTTGTACTTTCAGCTTCCGCCAAAGGCGGAGGAGTGCACACTTACTTCGCAATAAAATCAATGAGTTACAAGGGAAAATTACGGATTCCAGTTAAGGTTTTTTGCATCAACCGTATATCTCTTCTATTGGGTCATGGCTGATCGCCCAGGTCATCAGGAGGGCAGAGAAGGAGGCGATGGTCTCTCGCTCTTCTTCTTCGCGGACAGCAAGCCCGTACGTCTCGGCAACGAACTGCATATTATCGAGTATCTTATTGAGTTGTGCATGGCTTACTTTGCCATGCCAATACCCAACCGTTTCGATGAGCATCTTGCGGTGGCGACGAAGGAATTCCGCCATGGATAACTGCGGACTGGCATCCTCCCTATTAGAACGAGGACGAGCGATATTAAGCATATCAGTAACGTACTCGTCAAAATGCTCTGCCAGGGTATGGTTACTGGCTCGGCGCAAGAACTGGGCTCTGGCAAGGGAGAAGTTGGCTTTGGTACGGATACGGAAGGTCGGCTTGACGACATACAGGTCATAGTACTGCTTCTTCTCGCCGGTCTTGAGATACTCGGTATAAACCCATCGTCTTTTCAGCTCGCCCCAAGCCGGAAGACGGACAACAGGGTCCTTTTCGCTATCGAGAACGACGAAGCGTTTGGTGCGAGAATTGAACCCGACTATCGTAACCCAATGCCCCCATTGATTAATACATATCATGCACGGCAACCCTTTATCGAGGTACTGCGTAATCCTTCTATATGCAGCATCTTCATCAACTAAGCGGAATTCCATCATGTGACACTTGAATGACTTGGCAGCTCTTCCGAGCATCTTTTCATCTGTTCCGCCTCGGGTAGTCTTTGCTTTTTTTGTTATAGCTTTTTCATCGACGAACCTCCCCAAAATAGCAAGGGCATGTTTTAGTGCGAACGGTCCGCACTGCCATGTATTTGGTTGAGGATAAAAGCCCACTGGTTATGATTTGGACAGGAATTTAGCGATGCCGTTCTTACAGTCTTCTGTACTTCGAGCCAAAGCATTCATACTAGCTGTGTATTCAAGAGCCGCTTCAATCCCCATCCCTGCGGTAGTAGCAAGCATACGTTTTGTCATAGCAACTGCCGTCGGGCTATTCCGAGCGACAGTCAGAGCATACTGCTTGACAGTTTCTTCAAGCTGTGGGCATGGGATGACTGAATTTATCATACCAAGCGAATACGCCTCTTCGGCAGAGATCTTCCGAGCAGATAGCAACAGCTCCCTAGCATGTTGCTCACCGATCTTGCGAGTCAGGAAAACCGATACCAAAGCAGGGATGAAGCCTATCATCGTCTCTGTATAGCCAAAGGAAGAATCATCAGAGGCAAAGATCATGTCGCAGACATTAGCCAAGCCACAGCCACCTGCCAGAGCCGCTCCGTGGACTTGGGCTATGACTATCTTAGGATAGGTATAGATCTTCCAGAAAAGGTCACGAAGAGCACGGGAATCAGCGAGATTCTCTTCCGCGCCGAACTCTGCAAGTTTCTGGATATACTCAAGGTCAGCCCCGGCACAGAAAACACCGCCTTCACCGGTTATGATGACAACGCGAACATCTTCATCAGGAAGAAGTTTATCGAGAGTTGCTGATAGCTCGGCAATAAGCTCCGGCGAGAGGGCATTACGCTTCTCGGGGCGGTTCAAGCTTATGGTTGCTATCGGATGTTCAAGGTGCAGTTTTATAAGACTCATACTATCAGATTATTTTGCCCAATATATACATTGTAAACAATTGGTTAGGTTCTTGTTTATCAAAAAAATCCATCGGAAACGATGAACATGCAGTATTTATTTAGTTGATTTTTCTTCGATTGTATCTGTTTTCTCCCGCCTATGGATACATCAATTCAGATTCATGCTACAACGGTCATTGGCTTCATACGCGATGGCAAAGCTGCCCTTGGCTCCGATGGTCAAGTGACGCTTGGTACTACTGTCATGAAAGGCAATGCAAAGAAAGTACGAAAGCTTTATAATGGGGAAGTCATTGCCGGTTTTGCCGGTTCGACAAGTGATGCACTATCGCTTTTTGAGAAGTTCGAAGCAAAACTTGAGCAGTTCAGAGGTAATTTGCCACGAGCTGCGGTCGAGCTTGGCAAAGATTGGCGAATGGATAAATTTCTCCGCCGATTAGAGGCGATGCTTGCAGTTGTTAATAAGGATTCAGCATTACTCATTAGCGGTAACGGTGACGTTATCGAACCAGAAGACGGTATCGTTGCAATCGGCTCCGGCGGACCCTATGCCCTTGCTGCGGCACGAGCTTTTATGAGGGATAAGAATCTTTCGCCACGAGAGATCGTACAGGGTGCATTAGAGATAGCAGGTGATATCTGCATTTATACCAACAGAAATCTGACGATAGAAGAATTAGGATGACAAACGAAGATTCGATACAAGTAATACCTGAAGTAGAAGAAACACAGACCTCCCGACAAAAACAGCTAACTCCACATGAGATAGTCCGTGAACTTGATAAATATATCATTGGTCAGCATAATGCAAAACGTTCTGTTGCGATTGCATTACGTAACCGTTGGAGACGATTGACCGTCGGCGGTTCTATGCGTGATGAGATCATGCCAAATAATATCATCTTGATAGGTCCAACAGGTGTAGGCAAAACAGAGATAGCTCGCCGCTTGGCAAAGCTCGCCGGAGCACCGTTTGTTAAAGTTGAAGCTACGAAATATACCGAAGTAGGGTATGTCGGGCGTGATGTGGAGTCCATGGTACGAGACCTTGCCGACCACTCTGTGCAAATAGTCCGTACAGAAATGATGAAGAAGGTCGAGGAACGAGCAAAAGAACTTGCCGAAGAGCGGATATTGGATATACTCGTACCACCACTTTCGGATAAATCTAATGCTTCGCAAATGGCATCAGTAGGATTTATGTTTCCCGGAATGGTCAAAGAACAACCACCGGCTGCAAACGGCAACCCTGAAGTTCAAGCTGCTGAAGAAGAAAAGAAAGAAGCATCCTTGCAACGTACTCGCAACCGCTTCCGCAATAAACTCCGAAAAGGAGAGTTAGAGGAGAATGAGATCGAGGTTGATGTGCCAAGTACACCACAGGTAGCATCTATGCAGATCATGGGACCTTTCGGTGCTGGTGGTGGATTCGATGACATTGCACAGAACATCTCTGATGCACTTTCGAACTCCATGCCAAAGAAGATGAAAACGCGCCGACTAAAGATCAAAGATGCTCGGATACTCTTCTCTCAAGAAGAAGCAGCAAAGCTCATTGATCAAGATGCTTTGAACAAAGAGGCAGTTGAACGTGCAGAGAACTCCGGCATTATATTCATTGATGAAATTGATAAAGTCGCTGGTAAAAGTAAAGAAGGTGGACCAGATGTATCTCGTGAAGGTGTCCAACGTGACCTGCTTCCGATAGTTGAAGGTTCAACGGTTGGCACTCGATACGGTCCTGTCAAAACAGACCATGTTCTTTTTATTGCATCGGGTGCGTTTCATGTATCAAAACCGAGCGATCTTATTCCTGAACTTCAAGGACGTTTCCCGATTCGCGTTGAACTCGAAAGTTTGACAGAAGATGATTTTGTTAAAATACTCACCAAGCCGGAGAATGCTCTCACAAAGCAGTACATCGCCCTTATGCAAAGCGAAGGTGTGACGATCTCATTTACAGATGATTCAATTCGTGCTATCGCACGTATCGCATTTGAAGTTAATGAATCTGTAGAGAACATCGGAGCACGGCGGCTTCATACAATCCTAACGACACTTTTAGAGCAGATACTTTTTGATGTGCCTGATATTATCAGTGCAAGTGAGATAACCATAACAGGAGATATAGTAGAGGAGCGTCTCGAAAAGATCGTCCGTAATCGTGACTTGAGTAAATATATTCTTTAATGAACGATGATAAGCTTCTTCTCGTAGATATTTTCGTCAAGCTCTAAACGAACTATTGCACTGGTTGAACCTAACTGACGTGTGTCAAGTCCAATTGAGTAGTTACCCGCCTCACGCATTTCGTCTACAGGACGGATAATCTTTCGTCCTGCCTCGTCAAATATTGATATTCGGACATGAGTTCGTTTATCTATTCCGAATTGAATCCTTGCAGATGAATAAGATGGATTAGGATACAATTGGAATCCGCCGCTTGGTCTTCCCTTAAATGAAGGATTCGCATTGATTGAATCCAAAAGCGGTACCCGCCAGAAAGAAAACGCCCCACCCCCACGAGAATTCGTAAGCCACGGTCCTACGTATGCTGTTTCTGTATTGTTATAATATCTATCTGGTAGATAAGAAACGTATCTAGCATTTGTTGGCTTTGAAAGCTTCAGCCAAAGAGTGTCTTTGCTTGCAAATATATCAGATACGAGACCTGTATCATCACCGATGTACAAGTAGTCTTTGATTGAGGAATGAATACTTGATATGATTGTATCATTCGGTACGCTCAACTCTGCACCTTCAGTGTTAAACAACAACCCAATAATATCACGTTGCGTGTTTGCAAAAAATGCCTTTACTATGTTTGGAGAGCTTATTCCAATAGTGTCTGCTGAACTATAAAAATCACGATTGACTAAGTTGAAGAGTTGATCACCGAGTGTATGGTATCCGCTAAGTGCAAAATGACAACCATCATAATCGGGTATTGACATGGTACTGTGTGTGATGATCTTTGGTAGGGAATCAGAAAGAGTCCGCAGTAAATCTCGGAGTGGGGAATTTGTACTCTCCACACAACCCGGACGAAACTGAATCACATAGACTTTTTTGAGATTCGGATAATCTGACATCCAATCCTCGTACAAGTTCTTAAAATTTGTATAGTAATTAGTGATCGTGTTCGATTCACCTTGATACCAAAACAGGGCTTTTGCAGCTTTTGCAAGTTGTGATCTCTGTGCCCGATATAACATGCTTGCATAGATAGTTCGCATATCAAGTGGATTGTTGTCGTTGCGTTGCTGATATTCAATGATTGTACCACCTACACCTCCGTTAATTACTGCTACAGGGATGTTCTGTGTTTCTTGGATTCTTCGAGCAAGCCGAAGACCCCATCCACCGATTTCAGGTCCACCACCAAATGAGTTAGCAGTAGCTACTGCCCACGAAGTATCGCTCAAGTTTTGTGACCAATTTAATCCAAAAGTTCTGATATATTCGCTTTTATATGTTTCCGATGGTGAGCCAAAGATAGAGTTCGATTGTCCTGCTATAAAATAGACATCACCACATACAATACTATCACGAACGGCAATGATAGAATCAGTTGAGTTATTTTTTACTCCAATGATAAACTTGTTTTCAGACAACTCTGCTTTGATACGGGGTGAGAATTTGAAGGGTATATTGTAGCGAGGCGCAATTGCTTTGCGAGATAGAAATACATTGTTTCTAAATGCTGATACGTAGATCGAATCAAATCGGAGGTCGTTGAATACACCTGATATTGTTACGGTTGCAGAGTCATCGGAGCCACGTGGATACAATTGAAGGTTCTTCGGGATTTCAATAAAAGTGCTGTTTTGACAAATCGCTGTAGGAGTACTTGATACTATAATTATGAAGCAAATCAATAGACACCGTATAAATACCCCCATATGGTCACAATAGATAAAGTGGAAATATACAAGCCAAAATGGGACAGAAAAGAATCCCTGGTTGTTATAGATTTTAGTGGAAAAATATACGATCATAGCATTCTATAAATTTACGCCATTTCCGGATTACTGCGAGATGCAGCCGATACTCCTTGCATGGTGCAAAGAGCATGGGATAAAAGGCACAATCCTGCTTGCAAGCGAGGGAATAAATGGCACAGTTTCCGGTAAACATGAAAACATACTCGAGCTCATCGGGCACTTGCAAACACTCCCCGGAATGTCAGACTTTAAATGGAAAGAATCCTACGAAGATTTTCTTCCGTTCGAGAAGATGAAGGTGCGGCTCAAGCGCGAGATAGTCGCCTTCGGTGTACCTACGGTCAATCCTACGAACATAGTTGGCACATACGTTACCCCAGAAGAGTGGAATACTCTCATTTTAGATCCGGATGTCATTATTATTGACACTCGAAATCAGTTTGAGGTTGATATGGGGACATTTAAGAATGCAGTCAGTCCTAAGACAAAGACATTCCGTGAGTTTCCAAATTTTGTAAAGGAGGAACTTGCTAACGCAAAGGACAAGAAGATAGCAATGTTTTGTACTGGTGGTATCCGTTGTGAAAAAGCAACGTCATACCTTCTTGATGAGGGATTCAAAGAGGTGTATCATCTTCATGGTGGGATACTCAAATACTTTAAAGAAACTCCAAAAGAAGAGAGTCTCTTTGAAGGGGAATGCTTTGTCTTTGACGAACGAGTTACGGTTGACCATGACCTGAAAAAAGGAAGTTATATAGAGACTTCTGTTAATCGTGAGTATGATTATGTAGGGTAGCACGGTACGAATGTTTCCCCAAATTCTTTGTTTTAACGATACTTAAGACTTTTTATATCATATCTAACTAAATGCAATTTAATCAATTAGCGTATTTATTAATGGCACCTTCGGGTGGTCAGGGAGCAGATTCCGGCTCACAAATGCTCTCGACGGGCATCATGTTCGGTTCGATCATTTTTATCTTTTACTTTATGATCTATCGCCCCCAACGCAAACGTCAGAAAGAACGTGAAGCGCTTGTTGGTGGGATGCAAAAAGGAGATAAGGTTATTACCTCAGGTGGTATGCACGGGACTATCTCTGCCATCGAAGACAACTCTATCCTTGTTCAGGTTGCAGAAACGACCAAAATTCGTTTTGAAAAATCTGCCATAACGACAGTACTTCCCAAATAACCATAGAGGTTAGCATCATGCTTAACACCATCGATGAGGCAATTGCCGATATAAAGCAAGGGAAACTTGTCATCGTTGTTGACGACGAAGAGCGCGAGAATGAAGGTGACTTTATTACCGCAGCAGAAGTCGTTACGACAGAGATGATAGCGTTCATGCTTCGGCATTCGAGTGGTATTATTTGTACACCAATAACGGAAACTCGAGCGCAGGAGCTTGATCTGCCTATGATGGTTGATGTCAATACCGCCCGCCATGGTACACCATTTACGGTCAGTATTGACTACGTGCATGGGACATCTACTGGTGTGTCAGCATATGATAGGAACATGACTGTTCTAGCCATAACTGATGAAAAAGCACCCGCCCGTGATTTTGCTCGCCCTGGACATATCTTCCCGCTTCGAGCGATCGAAGAGGGTGTCTTACGTCGTGCAGGGCATACTGAAGCGGCAGTTGACTTGGCTCGGCTTGCAGGGTTCAAGCCGATGGGGATGTTGGTTGAGGTCATGAATGATGATGGTACGATGTCCCGTTTGCCTGACCTCAAAAAGTTTGCTAAAGAGCATGATATGAAGCTCATCTCCGTACAAGACCTCATAAAGTACCGTATGGAGCGCGAGAAACTCGTAGAGAAGGTCGTTGAGGTCAATTTGCCGACACATTACGGCCACTTCAAACTTCATCTTTATCGCAACAAAGTAGATGGTAAAGAGCACGTTGCTCTTACCAAGGGAGTTATCACCACAGAGCCAACTCTTGTTCGAGTACATTCAGAATGTTTGACAGGCGATACATTCGGCTCAATGCGCTGTGATTGTCAGCAGCAGCTTCATGATGCAATGCGTCAGGTGGAAAAAGCAGGCAACGGAGTAGTTCTTTATATGCGTCAGGAAGGACGTGGTATTGGACTTGCAAATAAGCTCAAAGCATATAAACTTCAAGAAGAAGGAAAAGATACAGTCGAAGCGAATGAAGTACTTGGATTTAAGGCTGACCTTCGTGATTATGGTATCGGTGCACAGATTCTCGTTGATCTTGGTGTAAAAAAGATGCGTTTGCTTACAAACAATCCGAAGAAGATTGTTGGCTTAACAAGCTATGGACTTGAAGTTGTAGACAGAGTCCCAATTGAGATAAGTCCGAATGAGAACAACGCCGATTACCTTGAGACCAAACGAATAAAGATGGGGCACATGATAGGTACGGATGATGCAGCGATTACTTCAATGCTGAAGAATATCATTAACGAATAATTGGAACAGATTCCCTAACTATTGGCGTTTAGAACCCGCACAAAACGAAGGTGTCTTTCACTTTAGGAAGATACCTTCTTGTTTTATATAGTTGTCCTGATGGCAGAACCAAAAGCATATATTACCAGAGAGCGTCTTACAGAGATCGAGAATCAGCTTCGCGATCTAAAAGTGAATGCACGTAAAGAAATAGCTGGCAAGATTGCTGAAGCAAGAGCGCAAGGTGATCTTTCAGAGAATGCAGAGTACGATGCTGCTCGGGAAGAACAAGGGCTGCTTGAACTTCGTACCCATAAGCATCTGTTCGATCTTATGGAT
>JBKJTT010000061.1:0-3656 GCA_046590205.1 Kapaibacterium sp. (SeqCode) | reverse complement strand
AAAAAAGCCGCACCGCAAGGTGCGGCTTTTTTGTCTTACAGCACCCTTTCAAAACTTATACAATTAATTATTATTAACTTATATTGATTTCAGATTCTTAGCCATATTGCATTCTTCGGCATGAAAATTGACTGTATCAAAGAATTGAATCAAAGTGTCTGATATCCCCCGTATTCAATGACAATTGGTTCATCTGGTCTTTAACTCATAAACAATAAACACAATGAAAACTACCATATTGACTAAGACATTTCTCCTCTTACTCTTAGCGGGGTCTCTATCCTTTACAACCGGGTGTAATGAAAATACAACCACACCACAAGAACCTTCCGCTGGAGGTACAACTTCAGAACGTGAGCATGATTCCCAATCTGCTGCGGATATACAAGCTGCAACACTTGGCACTGATGCTGGTGGTCTTGGGATGAACTTCGATGATTCATACTCCCTCATGGAAACAGGAGAGATATCCGGCACAACGATAGGCGGCAAAGCATCCCCTGCACATGTAAAATATAAAGACTACGATCATAAGAACAAAAAGCATACAATCATTATCTTTCGTGAACGAGATCATGATAAGTACCGCTATGGGTTCGACATGACCTATGAATACATATTCTTTGACGCAGATGGAATGCCGATGGAGAAGAATAAAAAAGGAGAAACCGATAGAATCGATATTCTCTATAGTAAGGGGTATTCCTATTCAAAAGGCGAACGGATAGAGATCACTGACTCGGCTGATGGTTTTTGGTCAATTACCAATATCCTCTCTGGTACACCAATTCTTGTTGGAGATTATGAGAGAGCAGGAAGTGTCACCTTTGAAAGAAGGAACGGCGACATCTTAACCTATTCTCATCTCTATAATATTGAATTCCAGAACGATACCCTCGTTCGTAAAAATCACGGAAACGGTCGGTATGCATACCTCATGGGACCTGCAGGGTCACACTTCGAGGCAACTCGCCCAGACGGTACTAAGCTCGTTCGTGATACCAAGATAATTTTTAATGGTGACGGCACTGCCCTGATCGAAGTAACAAGCACTGACGGAACGGTCAGTGTGTATCTGATCGATGTTAAGGTAGGTAGTTGGATCAAACGCGTGAAGTAATCAACGTTGATCTATAATGTTTTTGAAGCCGCACAATTTGTGCGGCTTTTTTTAATTTATCGCTCCAAGAACATACTTGTTGTTGATCTTAATAAATCCGACTGTTGCCGAATCTACCATCGCCTTCTGCTCGAAGGTCATCATCCAATAGTACCACTGGATATCCTTTTGGCGCTGCATGAAGAACTGGTTGAATGAATACTTCTTCGTTGAGTCAAGCAACACTTTGATCGCATCACATATCTCTTTAGCTTGTCTCCGCTCAAGAGTATCGGTGAAGTTGATCGCATCTTTTAGTTTTCGGCTAGAATCTATTCCTTTATATGCAATATATTCTGATGCTTTTCTATAGTCACTTTTTTTCGAAAGCTTAAAAAGCTCTTCGATACGCTTTTTGATGAGCATATCATCGTTGACATTCACGTCGCTTTTCTTAGGCTGGGCGATGACACTGTAGGTTACGAACAGACCAAATAAGACAAATAGTAGTTTTTTCATGTATGTAAAAAAACAAATCGGATGTAATAGTTGCATGGGCGATTCAATGTAACCGTCGTGGTAACATTTCCCCCTCTCAAATTGTTACTATTTCATGCGAATCATCGCCAAGAAGACGCTGATTAACTATTGGAAGCGGGAAAAGCTTTCAGAGAATGCCCTGCGAGCTTGGTACGATGAAGCAAGAAAAGGTAAATGGAAAAACTCGGCAGAATTAAAGACTCAATATGCTAGTGCTTCTATCATCAACAAAAAACGTGTCGTATTTAATATTCATGGGAATACGTACCGTTTGATCGTTGACATTGAGTACCAACTTCAGATCATATTTATTGTTTGGATTGGTACACATAAAGAGTATGATACAATAACAGTTGAAGAGGTAAAATATGCTCCGTCCGATACGAACAGAAAAGCAGTACGAAACCGCCCTCGGTAAGGCGTACAAGCTTATGCAAAAAGATCTCAAGTCAGGGTCACCAGATGCCGATGAACTTGAAGTACTTTCTATGCTCATTGAAAAGTACGAGGAAGCTCATTACCCTATTGCCCCTCCCCATCCTGTCGATGCTATCAAGTTTCGATTAGATCAGCTTGGGTTAAAAACATCTGATCTCCAACCTATCCTTGGGTATCGTAGCCGCGTATCAGAGATCATGAACGGGAAACGTAAACTTACCCTTGAAATGGTGCGTAGTTTACATCAGCATCTGAATATTCCCCTTGAGAGTTTAGTCATTCGTTATTAATGTTGCACCTTGGAGCTAAGCGAAATAGCTCCAAGGCATAACTTCTCATCTTTTACCCATCCTTCTTCGGACCGGCGATATTCTCAACAGGCGTTACGGTCTTTAGATATCTGAAAAGTGCTTTTAGTTCGAGATCTGACATGTGGCTGAAGGGTCCCCACGGCATTGGTGATTCAGGCACAAGACGTCCTTTACGGAAACGTTGGATAAAGTAGTCTTCAGTCCAGTTAGCCATCTTACCAGTCTTTGGGTCAGTGGTTATGTTAGGCGGATAGAGCTTAACAGATTGATTCTTGATACCTTCAAACTCAGGTCCCCCTGCAAAATCAGGACCGATATACTTGCCGGTTTGCATATCTCTGTCTGTATGACAACCACGGCAATTGGCAACGCTCAAAGCAAGGTACTTTCCGTACTCAATAGTAGAGTCAGGTACAACGATCTTCGGCGGCACACCATTCGGCTTGACTGGCTCGATCATGAATGCCCTGATCGCGTCGCCGAAAAAGTTGAAATCAATCAATTCAACTTTATTCTTTACAGGAGGGAGTGTCCGGATGTACGAAACGATCGCTGTTAGGTCATAATCGCTCACATTCTGGTACGGCATAAAATCAAAGATAGCCCGTCCATCACTCCCTACGGCATGACGAAGCGTCCTAGCTACCTCACCATCTGTGAGTTTTCCAATACCTGTCTCCGGATCAGATGTAATGTTCGCTGCACGTATCACTCCCAAGGGGAGCTTGAATTCGTATCCACCCGAGAGAGGTACTTCTTCACCTCGCAGTAGTTTTTCCATCTGTGAAGGGTCACCGTGACATTCTGTGCAATGCGCCGGTCCGGTTACGAGGTACTTCCCTCGTGCAAGAACAGAGCTAACGGTGCTGGCTTTGATGTCCGGGTATTCCGCCTCAAAGGTTCGGTCACGGCGGGCATAAACAAGGATGACAAGTATTGCAACGAGAGAAACGAGTACGATACCTACCCATTTAAGGATCTTAAGTGTAGTTTTCATTGGTGAAGAAAAGAGTATGATTTGTTAAGATTTGCAAATATACTACCTTCTGCTTCGGTATATTTTAAAATCCTACTCGAAAATTGCTCCCCCTCAATACCATCTCACTACACACACTACCACATTTTTGCCACTGTTCACCAGATCAAACAGGTGCCCATGACGGTCTGTAAGTCCCTTATTTATCAACGGACTAATATTACACACTCACCGATTTCTCTCCTCGGTGCCATGAATTACACATTTGAGATTGGGAAAATATCGGCAGGGT
>JBKJTT010000032.1:0-11573 GCA_046590205.1 Kapaibacterium sp. (SeqCode) | reverse complement strand
TGTCCCGTTCGGTGGTGCTGACGGATTCTTAAAAGAAAATGCGACAAACTTTCTTTGGGATAATACTAATTTACGTCTCGGGATTGGGACAAATACCCCAACACAAAAACTGGAACTTCGCGACGGCAATTTATTACTCTCACGAAGTGCAGTTGCATCAAGACAATTACAATTCCAGTCTGCCAATGGAGCAGGCTTGAGTACGTTTGAAGCTGGTGGACAAGGGGCGACAAACTTCAACTATACATTACCTGTTACTGCTCCCACGGCGAATCAAATACTTACGGCGACAGCAGTTGCCGGAAGTGCGATCACTCTTGGTTGGTCTAACAATGCTGCGGGTTCAGGATTTGTAAATTATGGAGCTGCCACTGCTCAAGGGACAGCTGCTACGCGTACGAATTACCTCTTTAACGTCGAGTACGCTTCCGGTGCTACGAATTCAAGCGCTGCAGGTGCAGTCATCACCTCGAGTGCCGGCTCCGGTGCTTCGGGTCATAATGCTACTGGGTTAACTGTCAATGCTGACGTTAATAACAACGGGACTGCTACAGGCATGGTTGTATCTGCTACGAACATGGGTACTGGTAGTAACACTGTCGGCATGACGATCAACTCAGTTGCAAGTAGCGGAGGGACTGCCAGGGGACTAACAACAACCGTTTCAGGCGGTGCAACAAATTATGCTGCAACATTTATGGGAGGGAATGTTGGAATTGATACTACTACTCCCGGCTCAAAATTGAGTGTCAACGGGGAAACATACAGTCATTCTTTTCTTCCTCGAACCAACGCAGCGAAACCCGCCTATGCTGAAGGCAGAGTCTTTTATGATACGGCAGAGAAGGCACTTTCTTACTATAACGATCATAGTGGGATCACGCTCAATATCGGTCAAGAGAATTGGATACATGTACAAAATAATACCGGCACATCTATCGCAAACGGACAAGTGGTCTATATCAATGGTTCAGATGCAATCGTTAAACTTCCGACCATTGCTCTTGCACGAGCAGATGCCTTGACAACAGCCGATGCAGTTGGTATTACGACAGAAACAATTCCAAACGGCGCGACAGGGTATGTAACGTCATTTGGTGTTGTTCATCAACTCAATACTTCTGCCTTTACAGGTGGCGCAGTACTTTACGTTTCACCAACAACCGCCGGAACAGTAACAACTACTCGTCCAACGCAACCAAATTTTACAAACCCTATTGGGTTTGTCGAGGTCAGTAATGCGACAACAGGTTCGATATTAGTACTTGCAGGCAAAACACGCCAAGGTGCTTCGACGACTGGTGCTGTCCCGTTCGGTGGTGCTGACGGATTCTTAAAAGAAAATGCGACAAACTTTCTTTGGGACAATACCAATAGCAGGTTAACACTTATTTCTCCCAGTACAACTGATGAGCACTATTCGCTTCGTGGTGAAGCATCTGGTACATCAACAAATCAGGTCATTGGCGTATGGGGTGATGCAAGTAATATAGGATCAACCAATACCGGCACCATCGGAGTACTTGCTACAGGAAACGGAAATACCACTGCAGCACAAACAAACACTGCTTTGCAAATCAATGATGGTTCTTTTAATATAGGCAGAACAACTGAAGCACCCGGAACCGGCACTGCCGTTGAAGCAGCAGCAGGCGGTACTGCATACACAGCACAGGGACCAAGCGGTGTAATCGAGTTGGCGCCTTTCGCTGTTGACCAAGTCGTCGGGGGCAATACATCACTTTCGTGGGTAGATCATATTACTATCAATAATCGTTACGCAACCACCAACAGCATTATTCTTCTTCAAGTCCTCAATACAGCCGATGGCAGCACGAACCAAGTAGCAGGTGGTTTTAGTACCGCCAATGTAACGTTCTCAACGCTTGTTGACAATCGCCAAACCGGATCATTTGAAATCAGTGTAGGAATGTACAGCCCAATTGCTATCACTATTGACGGTGGAGCATTGACAACAGATAACGATCCTATTCGGATAGGATACACGATCATCAATCCTTCAAAGTAACCCTTATATATGTAAAGAGGATAATTAAAAGCCGACTCGTACGAGAGCCGGCTTTTTTGCGTTAGGGAGGAGGATTACTTCTTTCTTTCTTACTTCAACTTCCAGATGCGGATACCGCCATAATATGTGCCCCTAAGATTCCCCATCTTACTTCACCACTCTAAAACTCAAACTCTTCATCAACACACCATCGCTTACTCGCAAGATATAACTTCCCTCTCGGAGTTTTGAAGTAGGTATGATCATACGCTCTTTGCCATTATCAAAATATGATATAGGTAATGATACTACTTCCTTACCGAGCACATCATAGACTGCAAACGAGAGCTTCGATGGTTTTTCTACACTAAAGCTGACCGTCACATCCCCACCCAATGACGGATTGGGCGAAAGCATCAGTGCTTCAAGCGGAAGATCACCTGTGACCGATAGCGTCTTGAATGTAGCCGTAAGTTCAAGAATAGCTGGTTTGTTCGCATCAAAAGTATTCGTAGCGATCGCCTGTGCATGGATTTGGGAAGCGAAAAGGAGTAAAAGGGCGGAAATCACCCTAAGAATAGCTTTGTGTTTCATATTGTGCGACAAATTCGTACTATAGAAACGATTAAGAAGCGCAAAGTTACAAGTTAATTGGTAGTTTTTTTTCCCTCACAATAATAGAAGGAACGTTAGCCCTCATATATAGCTTAATTGTGACCCACAACCATGTTCGATTAACTGTATGTAATGCACGAAAAGAAAGTAGTTTACCTAGCGGATGATGATGCTGATGACCGCGAGTTTTTTCAGGATGCCCTATCAGAAATAGATGCTCTGACAGAGCTTGTGATTTCCGAGGATGGCGTTGTGCTTATGGCAACACTGGAAAAAAGAGTGCCGCCGCCGCCGTATGTTATTTTTCTCGATCTGAACATGCCGCGTAAAGACGGATTTGAATGTTTGGCAGATATCAGAAGTTCAGATAAATTAAAAGACTTAGCCGTCGTTATTTTTTCTACGACCGATAATCCGGATGCTATTGCAAAAACACACTCACTCGGGGCAAATCTCTATCTTCGTAAACCGACATCATTTGACGCTCTCAAAAAAATGATCCGGCACGTCCTTTCACTTGATCTGAACGCGGGAATGCCATTAACAGATGAAGGGTTTTATATGAAGAAGTTCTAATAACTAAAAGTATTCATGATAAAAGTAAGCCGCGTAGAGATCAAAGCATTTTTTTTTATTGCGGCTCTTCTCCTTATCTTTCTCACGAGCCTCTCGTATATACGGATTGGGCAGCTCATCGAAGCTGCCGAATCAATTGAGCATACCCAAGAAGTTAAGTTATCGCTTGAACGTACTTACGGAGAACTTGTACAGGCAGAAAGCTCACAAAGAGGATACATTCATTCAAAGAACACAGCATTCCTCAATAACTTTTACCTTGCCTTAGAAAATCTCCAGCGTTATATAAACACATCGGACTCGCTGACAAAAGAGAACCCAAAACAGCAAGCGAATCTCCAACAACTGCGAAAGACCGTTGAAAAAAGAAATCGGTATATGAAAGCGGTGTTAGCCGATGCCGAACACTCTACTATACCTCCCGATCGCTGGATGGCAGGCAAAGCTATCATGGAAGAAGTTCGCCAACTTATCTCGATCATGGAAGAAGAAGAAGAGCGGCTTCTTGAAGTGCGTACATCTGTATTTAAAACCGAAGTATCAACTGCACCATTATTTAGCATTTCACTTTCTATCGGTGCAATTCTCATTCTTGTCTTCGCTTATATCAAGATATTACAAGAACTGCGAACATCTGACGCGCTTCGTTTTGCAGTTGAAGACAGAGAGCAACGCATACAAAGCATCCTCGATGCTGCGCCGGATGCTGTGGTAACCATTGATAGTGATGGCATTATCACCAGTTGGAATCTCGAAGCAGAGAACCTCTTTGGCTGGAATAAAGCGGAGTCTATTGGTAAGACATTACCAGAGACCATCATCCCTGATAGGCATCATCACGGGCATACGCATGGGATGAAACATTACTTACTTACGGGAGAAGGACCGGCGCTCAACAAAGCAATTGAAGTTCATGGACGAACAAAAGCAGGGACTGAAGTGCCTATCGAACTAAAAATATCTACTTCCCAAGAGAATGACAGTAAGCAGTTCATCGGCTTTATGCGCGATATTACTAATCGTCAACGGATAGAAAAAACCGCAAAAGAAAAGTCAGAACAGCTTGCAGAAGCGAATGCAATACTTCTTGCCACCAATAAAGAACTTGAATCATTCGCGTATATCTCCAGCCACGACCTGCAAGAACCATTGCGGCAGATACAGACATTTGTCTCGCGTATTAAAGATATAGACAATGACTTATTATCGGAAAACAGTAAAAAATATTTTTCCAGAATAGAAGGCGCATCTGCTCGGATGCAAGCACTTATCAGTGATCTGCTTGCATACTCACGCACCAAAACGGAAGCACGCACATTTGAGCAAACGGATATACACGAAGTTGTCAAAGAGGTACTAAACGAGTTTCAAGAAATCATTAAAGAAAAAAAAGCGGTCGTTGTCTTAGGCGAGATGTGCTCAACTACTGTAATTCGCTATCAATTCCACCAGATGATTCACAACCTCATCAGCAATGCACTCAAGTTTTCGCGACCTGATCTCCAACCCCTTATATCTATAGATTGTAAAAACATCACACCTGATCCTGGAACACATCCGGATATTTCCCCGGAAAGAACATACTGTCATATAAGTATTTCTGATAATGGCATCGGTTTTGACGAACAATATACAGACCGTATCTTCCAGGTCTTCCAACGTCTGCACGATAAGAACACTATCGCCGGAACGGGGATAGGGCTTGCCATCGTCAAAAAGATCGTGGATAATCACAATGGCATCATCACCGTATCAAGCAAACCCGGCAACGGCGCACGATTCGACATCTTCCTCCCATTAGAAGAAAGCGCTTCGTAAGTTTAGCAGATTTTCACTTATTTAATCCGAATGTCTAAACTCTGCGTCCTTTGCGCTTATTTGCGTCTTTGCGTGAAATCCTCTGTCCGAACATTATAGAATGTCTCGCTGTTAGTATAAACAGTGAAATTCTTCCGTTCGCATATATCGGTCTTTGTGTTCCTCATGGGGCTTGTCGTCTTCTCAGTGAGCACGACGTGCAATGTCGTCCTTGCGATGACCGCCGATACACATACCGAGCAAACCGATGAGTGCTGCTCGCATGAGACCGAAGCGGCACACGAAGAATCAGGCGCAGAAGATGAATGCGCCCCGGGCACAGATTGCTCCCACTGCGTATGCAGTCACTTCACTGTCACCCAACCCGACGCGATCGTCATTACGACACAAAGTTATTCCAAAACTGTTCTCGTGCCCGTCTCCATTGGCACACCACTCTATTTACCTGCCTCAATAGACCACCCGCCGCTATGGTAAGCTGAAAACTCGCTTACTATAACGACACCACTCCAAACGAGTGATGTACACATTTCACGTTGGTCTATATAATTTATGAAAACAATTTTAGTATTCGCGATGCTTTGCATTGCAGTTTCTTTACATGCACAAACACGCATCACGGGCAAGGTCATTGATGCGCGTGACGGCGAGTCGCTCCCACGCGTGACCGTAAAGGTCAGCGAGAAGCGAACAGCTGAACATGACGCAGAGCACTCTGCGGGTGCATTCAGCGACTCCCTCGGCAAATTTTCACTTGAAGCGCCCCATAAAGGTATGTTCGATCTTTCTATAAAAATGGTTGGCTATACCGAAAAGATTATCTCCATTGACATTCGCGACGATGAATATACACTCGGTGACATTGAACTTCAACTTGAAGAGATGAACGAAGAGGTAGTTGTACATAGCGAACGCTACTTCACCGTCATCGAAGATGCTTGTTGTAATGTTGAGGCGATAAACCGTGAGTTCGCTGATCTCGCGCCGTTCAGTCCGTCGCCGACGCAACTGCTTCGCCGCTACTCTTCGTGCACATCAAGCCAGATAAGCTGTTCGATAGATAACTCGTCATCAGTTCGCTTGCGCGGACTTGACGGCTCGCGCATCCTGCTCTATCTCGACGGCATGCCACTCTTCGGCGCGCTTACTTCGATGTATGCACTCCAACAAATTCCTTCAACAGCAATTGCGAATATGAAAATATACGAAGGTGTATCAAGCGTGCAGTACGGCAATGGTGCAATATCAGGCGTCGTTGATTTCGAGACAAAACCGCCTGCCGAGCCAAATGAGTTTAACTTTATCACGAATCTCGGTAGCCCTATGGATAAGGTCGGTATCGCACAACGCGACGTAAGCGCAAGTTACGTTGGTGCTATTGGCGAAGAAGTTGGCGTTGCTGGATTCATCTCCTACAACGGACATGAGCTTGAGCGAGATGCATCAGGATTCTCGAATTCACCGTCATACGATAGATTAAGCGGATTTGTAAAAACACGCTTCCCTCTTTCAAACAGTGCACGTCTAACTGTAGCTGTGCTCGGTGCAAAAGAGAATCGTTTCGGCGGCGAACCTGATTCTTTGACACCTCACCATACCGAAGACATATCTTCTTCGCGAATAGACGCATACACAAAGCTCGACCTGAACGTAAGCGAGTCCGCGAATCTCTTCGCATCGTTTATGTACTCCAATGCTTCGCAAAAGTCAACGTATGGCACTCGTCCTTACGACGGGAAGCAAGATGTTCTATACGGAAGTGTATATATAAAAGATGTGCTCGATGTGCATCAACTCAAGTATGGTGTTGAAGTACGCAATGAAAAGCTCGACGAGACAACATCATTCGGCACGAGCTATAATTACACAACACTCGGAGCATATGCTGAAGATGAATGGGTGTTCGCTGACGGATGGGTACTGCTCGCTGGTCTTCGCTTTGATAATCATACTTATGCCGGCTCACTTATCAGTCCACGCGCTGCTATTTCGTATTGGCTAACCGAAGACCTCAAGATGCGCTTCTCGACTGGACAAGGTTTCAAAGGTCAAGCACTTCTCGATGAAGATCACATGATTCTTCACGGCGAGTATGCGTATCGCAATAATACATCCATTGGTTACGAAAAGTCATGGACGTATAATTATGACATCACGTATAACTACGCACTCGGTGATGTATCGGGTACGATCAATGCAATCGCATACTATACACCTGTGAGCGGACGTGCAACGCCACAAGCTGATTCACTCGCGAACGGTACGCTCTACTATGTCAACAGCACAAGTGATAGCCGCATCATAGGTATCGAGATACAAACGCGTCCTGTCTTCAGTGAGCATTGGAGCGGTGCGCTTGGGCTTGGCATCGTACGCAATGAAGATAAAAATGCAAACGGTGTGTATGAATCGATCACGCTCGTGCCGAAGTTCTCGGTTGATATGTCAGTGATGTATCAGGACATTGAGAGTGGCTGGAATGCCGAGAGCTGGGCAAGCGTCATCGGCTCGCAGAAACTTCCCGTCAGATTTTACTCAGTAAATGAATCACCTTCGTATGCGCTTGTGAACTTACGTCTGGCAAAACAATTCGGAAGTGTACAACTCTTCGCCGGAATGCTCAACATCTTAGACGAACGTCAGGATGAAGTAACCCCAACAGCCATCCGCCAACCAAACGGCATCGTCCGCTCAACCGACGTCTGGGGCTCGCTCGAAGGTAGAGAAGTCTTCTTTGGGGTGAAGCTGACGTTGTAGTAGCGCACGGTCTCACCGTGCGAGGGAAAATAGCAACACGGATTCGACGGATTTGGACGGATGTTTATGGACATGCAGACCAAATCCGCGAAAATCAGTCACCAATTACCTTACCCTTTAACCCTTCCCCCTACCTGCTAGTGGCTCATTTTGAAGATGTGTCATTGCGAGGAAGGAGCAAAGCGACTGACGAAGCAATCTAAAACTTCAATAATGTGCTGATATTTGATATTTTAGATTGCGGAGCTTGTACTGAAGAATGAAGGATCGGGCTAAAGCCACTCCTCGCAATGACAATACTCAAAAGTGAGCCACTTCCCCCTCCCCTCGAACTGAACTATTTCATCACACTATTGCTTAAATGACATACAATATATATAGGGTTCACAGATGGGATCGCGCACATCCAAAACAACGACTGAAACGTCAACTAAAGAGACGCCAATACCGTCACTCACCAAGTCCGCAAATCATTTCCCCGTGGTCGGGATCGGTGCGTCAGCAGGCGGCTTAGAGGCATTCAAACGGTTACTCAAAGTCATACCTGAGAATAGCGGAATAGCATATGTCTTGGTACAGCACCTTGACCCAACTCACGAGAGTTTACTGCCGGAAATTCTACAGAAAGTCACGTCAATACCAATTCGTGAAATAATAGATGACGTGAAGGTCCTTCCTAATCACATCTATATCATTCCGAGCAATAAAATGCTCATCGCTAACGATGGTGTGTTGCTCTTAAGTGACCGCCTGACAAAAAAGAATGAACGGAATTTACCTATTGATCTCTTTTTTAAGTCGCTTGCCGAAGTCCATCAAGCACATGCAATCGGTGTCATATTATCGGGTACAGGCAGTGATGGCACCGCCGGATTACGAGCAATCAAAGATAATGGCGGTATCACATTTGCCCAAGACGAAAAATCTGCTGCCTATTACGGCATGCCTCAAAGCGCTATTCACGCAAATGTGGTTGATTTCATCTTACCACCTGAAGCTATCCCCGAGAAGCTATTAGAAGTAATAAAAATTATCCGTAAAAGTGGTGATGACGGTAGTTTTCAGCCAGAAGAAGAAGATGTGCTCAAACAGTTATTGTTACTTTTGCGCGTCCGCAAAGGCACAGACTTTACCTATTACAAACAGAGTACGATCCAAAGACGCATACTCCGGAGAATGGCACTCTCAAAAATAGATACACCTATTGAGTATCTTAAACACTTGAGAGAAAACAAAACAGAGCAGGATGTATTGTATCAAGACATCCTGATCCCGGTAACAAGTTTTTTCCGTGATACAATGACATTTAATAATTTATGTCATACGGTGTTTCCTCGACTTCTTGATGAAAATAACACGGTTGATTCTATCCGAATTTGGGTTGCCGGATGCAGCACGGGTGAAGAAGTATATTCGATAGCGATCTGCCTCAAAGAGTTTTTAGGAGAGAAGCAATGCAGAATACAGATATTCGCAACTGATATCAGCGAACCGGCAATTGCAAAAGCACGATCAGGTGTCTACACCAAATCTGAATTACACGATGTATCACCCACACGACTTCAAGACTTTTTTATAAAGATCGAAGGTGGATACCAAGTACGCAGACAGTTGCGAGACATGTGTGTCTTTGCTGTCCATAATTTCCTTAAAGACCCTCCCTTTGGTAGATTAAATTTCATCAGCTGCCGCAATGCACTCATCTACATGGAGCCTTATTTACAAAAAAAGGCGCTCACAGCATTTCATTATGCCTTAAGCGAAAAGGGATATTTGCTACTTGGTAAATCAGAAAGCATCAGTTCTCTTCCCGATCATTTTGCTCAAGCGGTTAAGCAGGATAAACTATTTATCCGCAAGGAGGTACCCGGAAGATTTCTCCCGACACAAACGCGGCAAAGCGAACAAAGCTATGCCTTCGTCAATCCCCCAAAACCGGAGAGTGTTCACACCGATTTCCAACGAAATGCTGATGAGCTTATGCTTCTGCGCTACACCCCCGCAGGTGTAGTTATCAATGAGGCAATGGACATTGTGCATTTCCGAGGTAAAACAACAAATTACCTTGAACAATCTACGGGCAAGCCCACAGTGAATCTACTCAAACTCGCAAAAGATGGGTTGGCATTTGAGCTTCGCAGCATTATACACAAATCAAAAAAAAATAATGCATCGGTAATAAAATCACGCATTCCTATTGTCTCAAACGGAGTGCAGCGGCACATCTCGATCGAAGCTATCCCGATGCCGAATATGGAAGAGGCATACCATTTGATCTTATTTCATGAAGAATCCCTCGCAGATCAAGATGCTCAACCAAAAAGTACGACATCAAGAAAAAGCGCGAAAGGAACTATAAAAACAGATGAAAAAGATCTTCGTATTGTGCAATTAGAACGAGAACTTGCGCAAACACGCGAAGATATGCGCGGTATTACCGAAGCCCAAGAAGCGTCAAACGAAGAGTTACAAAGTGCTAACGAAGAACTTGTCAGTTCGAGCGAAGAACTCCAGAGTTTAAATGAAGAACTTGAAACAGGTAAGGAAGAACTCCAGAGTACTAATGAAGAACTCACTGTCCTCAATGAGGAGTTGCTAAGCTTGAATGACCAGGTGATAGAGTCACGCGACTATTCCGAAGCTATTGTCAGCAGTGTTCGTGAGCCATTGTTAGTGCTTGATAAATATTTATACGTGAAGACCGCAAATCCGGCTTTCTATCGAATGTTCAATGTAGAGGAATCCGATACTGAAGGGAGACTTATTTATCAACTGGGGAATGGCCAGTGGGATATACCTGAACTGCGACAACTCTTAGAGAAGATACTTCCCGAAAAATCTAAGTTTTCTGAGCTTCAGGTCACGCATACATTTCAATCGATAGGTACACGCACCATGGTACTCAGTGCACGTGAAATAGTGCAGAAAAATAGAAAAGAGAAGTTAATACTGCTTGCTATTGAAGATATTACAGAAAAAATATATGCGAAGAAACTTATTGAAGAAAGTCAAGAACAATTTAGTTTGATAGCTGATAATATCTCGCAGTTCGCATGGATGGCAGATAAATATGGGTCGATATACTGGTACAACAAACGCTGGTATGACTATACCGGCAGTACGTTTGAACAAATGAAGGGCTCGGGGTGGAAGAGCGTTTATCACCCTGATCATATATTGAGAGTTGAAAAAAACCTACAGCATTCATGGGATACTGGCGATAAATGGGAAGATACATTCCCGCTTCGTGGTATAGACGGTCAGTACCGATGGTTCTTAAGCCGTGCATCGGCTATGTGCAATGAGAACAACGAGATCATCAGGTGGTTTGGTACCAATACCGATATTACCGAACGTCTTGAGGCAGAACAAAAATTACGGGCAAGTGAACAGAACTTCCGAGAGTTAGCTGAACTCATGCCGGATATGGTCAGCCATGCAGATGCCAAAGGACACATCTCCTATTACAATCAAAGTTGGCTTACCTACACAGGATACACGAGTGAAGAAATGACTGCTCAGGGATGGGGTACGATCATTCACCCAAATGATCGAAAAATAGTCACCGAGCGATGGAGGCAATCTCTTGAGAGTGGAAGTAATTTTGAGATGGAACTACGTCTCAAAGATAAAGATGGCAAATACAAATGGCACTTATGTCGCTCGATCCCGATAAAAGATGATAACGATAAGATTGTTCGCTGGATCGGGACGATGACATACATTGAAGAGCAACGTGGACAATTAACGGTATTAGAGAATCTTGTTGCAGAACGGACGCGCGAACTTAACAATTCAG
>JBKJTT010000049.1:0-16495 GCA_046590205.1 Kapaibacterium sp. (SeqCode) | reverse complement strand
ATGAGCGTTTCGAGTGCAGGAGAAGTATAAAGCATGCGCTGAATTAGAAGTTGAGACCTGGTATTTTCGGCATCATAGCATTTGCGACAGCATTGACCTGCGCTTCGCCCTGCTCTTTTGCTTTGGCTATTGCGCGGTTTACTGCGCTTACTATTAAGTCCTCAAGCATTTCCTGTTCGTTCGGGTCAATAACTTCTTTCTCAAGCTTGAGCGAGGTTATCTCCTGCAACCCATTGGCCGTTGCCGTGACCATTCCGCCGCCAACCTCGACCGTCGCAGTGACATCCTTCAGCTTTTCCTGCGCTTTCGCCATTTCTTCCTGCATGCGCTGAACCTGCTCAAGCGCTTTCATCATATCTGGGTTCATTATCTGCTATAAATTATATTGAGGCAAGGAAAACGAGTTTGCCCTTAGATTAGTTGATAGTCTAACCCTATGACCATAACAGACTCACTTAAGACCCGCGCCGCAAGCAATAAGAAGCATATTCTTCTTGCTGATGCAACCGATGATAGGATGCTCCGCGCCGCGAAGATAGCCGATGATGCAGGCATTGCCGAAGTAACGCTTGTCGGTGATAGCGCTGTTATCGCAGAGGTAGCCAACAACTTCGGCATCGAACTTGATTGCTTGAGCATCATTAACCCAAGCAACTTCGCGCCAACTGAAGAGTATATCGCAGCATACTTTGAGGACCGCAAGGGGAAAGTTACCGATCTTGATGCAGCACGTAACGAAGTGCTCTCCGACGAACTGCTTTTCGGTGCACTCTGTGTAAAGAGCGGGTTTGCTGATGGCATGCTAGCCGGTTCGCTCTCGACGACTGCCGCCGTTATCCGTGCCGGTATTCGCGGTATCGGGCTTGATACCGAGATGCGCGTCTTGTCTTCGATGTTCCTGATGAGTTTTCCGAAACTCCAAGGGTTACGTCACGACGACATCGTTCTTGCATTTGCCGACGGCGCCGTCATCCCGAACCCTGATGCGTATCAGCTTGCCGACATTGCCATCTCAACTGCCAAGACCTATCAGCAATTATCGGGTAATGTGCCACGCATTGCAATGCTTTCCTATTCCACAAAAGGTAGTGCATCAAGCGACGACGTGAAGAAAGTTATTACAGCGACAGAAATTGCCAAAGAGCGTCATCCCGAACTTATCATTGACGGCGAATTGCAATTCGATGCGGCATTCGTGCCGGAGGTTGCCGAGCGCAAGATGCCCGGCAGTCCGCTCGGAGGCAGAGCCAATGTCTTTATCTTCCCGAATCTCGATTCAGGCAATCTCGGCTACAAGATCGCCGAGCGTCTCGGCGGCGGGCAGGCAATAGGACCTATCCTCCAGGGTTTACAAAAACCACTCAACGACCTATCAAGAGGCGCAAGAGTAGATGACATCGTAACCATGATCGCTGTAACAGCTCTTCAGGCGTAGTCAGAATTTTCCGGATTCACCCCTGTAAGTCCTTTATAAATCAACGAACTAATATTACACTTTTCGCACTTTTCGAGAAGTGAAAAGTTGTTGGGAAAATGGGTATCGGATGGTGCTATAAATTTACACATTTGAAAAGGGACGTTTAGGGGTTAGGCGTTTAGTGGGGCGGACACATTCACTTTGTTCAGTACATGCTTTAGTCTGAGAACTATCAAACTATTGAACTATACAAACTTTTGCCTACAAATATAATCAATTTCAGAGTCAAAAACAAGGTGCCTAAACCAAAATCCTTCCGATTTCACCGCAACTGGTTATACTCTAACAAAATACACTATCCACAATTTATCCACATCCTGTTTCTGCACTATTTTCTGCATTTTTGATGGGCACCTAAAGAAAGCACCTTACATCAGAGAGAATATCGTCCTAAAGATGGGGTACAGTATAATAGTCACTGTAGATTTCCAGACATTAAAAAGGGGCACAAACATTGTGCCCCGAAAAGAAGCAAGATGCATTAAAATGATTTGACGGCTCTGACGCGTAAAAGTTTGGTTTTCAATTCAGTAACTGTCACGCCGCTGCTCCAAGCATGGTGCATTAGACCCTTGAATGCATAATTGGAACTGACGTTGGAAGTGGTTGAACTCCAATAATAGGTAAGATCAATACCTGGAGTTTGGGGGGGCGAAGCATGCAAATCTTTTACCACACCACCCGGACGACCCCACATCATGCAGCCTATCCTATGGAGTTCATCCTTTGTCGGAAGACGCCAACCGGGGCCAACCCCAGTACACTCTGTTTGTGCAGCTATCCATGTGAAACCCGTTCCAGGTTGTTGATCTTTGAGCGCAGCAATCAAGCCCTGTTGAGGTTGGCCGAGTGGGGTGCAATCAAGCCAAATGATAACGCCGCCGAGGTACTTCTCGCCAATGTATCGTACATGAGGGTCTGCCTCGGAGCGAGAAGCCATGAAGAGGATTGTAAGCACAAAACCTGCTAGAAGAATACGTGAAGTTAGTGTATGTTTCATAATGAGTTTAGTTTGTTAGTTCGTTGTTCGTCTGTAAAGAATAGTTTAAAACAATGCGTAGGCAACGCGCGGGAAGAATCTATAGTGCCTCCCCTCTCTAGGACGATACTCTCTCTGATGTAAGGTGTTTTTTTAGTATTCGTCATGCTGCTATTTTATAGGAGCATTCGGGTGTTTGATAGTTGAGACTTTGATGGAGTCTCAATTATTGTATAATTGGCATAGTCTTCCCCCTCTCATAGAGCACAACGTTATCTGCAGGTCGCAGATAGATATGCTCATACTTGAAGGTTCTTCAAAAGTGCTCGATAAAGATATTATCAATCGCTCTTCAAACATCAACGAATCTCTGGTCCATGCTAAAGTAAGTGGGACGTGCAATTTGGAGAATGATACTACCAAGCATGCAGTTGGTAAGAGTATAAAAATACTTTACCTGATTGAAGACTACTGAAGAGAAACCTACCAAACTCCCACACAATGTTATCTGGGTGTCAATTGCGAGTTTTTTTAATGATGTCTCGGGTGAGATAGTCATACGGGCTTTACCTTTGTTTTTGGCAGGGACACTTGGTGTCGGGTATTCAGTGATTGGTATCATTGAGGGGTTTGCTGATTCTACTTCATCACTCCTGAAGATATTCTCCGGTTGGTATAGCGATAAAATTCGCAACAGGAAGCAAATGACAGTTCTCGGATATACGATGACTGCAATTGCCAGACCGATACTCATCGGGACAACAAGCTGGGTACTTCCGCTCCTCTCACGGTTTATTGACCGCGCCGGAAAAGGAATCCGCTCTGCTCCGCGTGATGCTCTTGTGGCTGACTCTGTCCCCCACAATATGCGTGGCAAAGCATTCGGTTTGCTCCGCGCCCTCGACCCCGCAGGTGCAGTAGCAGGTTCTCTCGTCGCGGCGGCAGCTATTTACTATCTCGGCGGAGAAGGAATTGATACAAAGACCATCTCAAGCGACCTGTTCGATTCGCTTATCTATATTGCCATACTTCCGACTGCCATATCTGTCCTTCTGATTATCTTTTTAGTGAAAGAACCAGCCCGTCATGAAGAAGGAAAAGAAAAAGTAAAGAAGATATCTCTTAAAGAACTCGTAAGCGAGAAGAAATTCCGTAACTATCTAACCATTCTGTTTATATTCACACTTGGGGCATCGAGTGATGCGTTTTTAATACTTCGCGCCAGTTCGCTTGGTATCACACCCATTGCTATCTTCATCATCTATGCCTTGCTAAACCTACTCTCGTCGGTTGTCAGCTATCCGGCAGGAATGTTATCTGATAGGGTGAGCCGCCGAAAGATCATCATGGCAGGTTGGATACTCTACGCACTTGTTTACGTCGGGTTTGCTTTTGCCGAGACTCAATTACATATCGGGCTACTTTTTCTTGCATACGGCGTATTCTTTGGTCTTACCGAAGGAGCCGAGCGAGCATTAGTTGCGGATATCGTCCCCAAAGAACAACGCGGTACAGCATACGGACTCTATAACGGAGTCGTTGGCTTAGGATTATTGCCTGCAAGTTTTATAGCAGGGTTACTATGGGAAAACTTCGGAGCGCAAGCACCGTTCCTCTTCGGAGGAGGTATGGCACTTATTGCAGCCCTGCTGATCTCACGGATGGGGTTTTCTACGTAGTCTTTGTGGTTACTCCCCTACCCATGCTCACAAAGTCGTATTTTTGCAGTAATGAATATCCTTGTAACCAACGACGACGGCATAAACTCGCAGGGCATTATGGCTCTTGTCGAGGCAATGAAAGAGATCGGCAATGTTATCGTCATGGCGCCGCTCGATGAGCAGTCGGCGGTTGGACATGCACTAACCGTGATGCTCCCTCTGCGTGTTACCGAGTACCAGAAGAACGGGAGTTTCTTCGGTTATGCCGTTAGCGGCACACCTGCTGATTGTGTGAAGCTCGCTCTTCGTACCTTCCTAGCCGAGCAAGGTTTGCCGAAGCCCGATATTGTCGTCAGCGGTATTAATCATGGAAGAAATACAGCGGTCAATATCATCTACTCCGGTACTGTCAGCGCGGCGACAGAAGCGACAGTTCTTGATGTGCCAGGCATTGCAGTCTCGCTCGAAAGCTACAAACCTGATTCGGATTTTTCCGGCGCTGCTGATTTTATCAAACGCTTCGTTCCGTATGTTGTCGAGCGCGGCTTACCGCAGGGGACATTACTCAACGTGAACTGCCCTTCCCTTCCGCCTGATAAGATAGAGGGTATTGTCTATACAAGACAAGGAAAATCATATTGGGATGATACGTTTGAGCAACGCAAAGACCCTCATGGCAGACCGTACTACTGGCTTAAGGGTACATACCATTACGTTGATAATGACGAGGAAGCAGATGATATTGCTCTGCATCATAATAAGATAAGTGTCACGCCGCTTCACTACGACTTGACTGATAAAAAATTCTTGGAAGAGATCCGAACTAACTGGAAGAATACATTCTAAATGCTCATCCTTAAAGAAGCAATAGCCGCAATACGCCGAACACCGATGATGACAGTGCTGACAGCGCTTGTCATTGCCGTGACGCTGGCAGTTATCGGAGTATTCTCTCTTCTTGTCATTCGGGCACAGGAAAGTTTAGATGAGTATCGCGCAAACGTACCAATCGAAGCATATTTTGATGCAAGTATTACTTCGGTTGATGCACAAAATTCAACAAGCGAGCTTGGCAATCATCCGAATATTGCAGAATTCAGGTTCGTCTCGAAAGAAGAAGCACTTGAAGAATATGTCAATCGCTCCGGCGAGGATGTCGAGCGTATCGTTGGGTATAATCCATTTCCTGCAGGAGTCAGGATAACTCTCAAAGATATGACCTCGGCAAATGCAGCAGAGATGGAGTCAAAACTCACATCAATATCGGGCATGAAGGACATCATCTTTGAAAGCAAAACACTCATTGGGCTTGAAGAAAAAACCGAGACACTTCTACTGCTTGCATATCTATTCGGCGGATTTCTCATTATCACCTCGCTTGCTATTGTCATAAGCACAGCTCGGCTTGCCATCACGACGCGTCGCGAGACGATACGAACCATGAAACTCCTCGGAGCTGGTAAATCAACTTTAATCTTACCTTATATAATAGAATCTGTCTTTGCAGGGTTTATAGGAGGAGCGCTGGCTTATGGGTTAGTCATCGCTTTTGAGGATTACGGGGTCAGCCGTATCGCCCCCGGGCTTATCGCTGATATCACGAAGTACGGCGAGCCGTGGATGCACATTTTGGGCTTCGTAATCATCGGAAAATTCATTGGCTTTTTTGGAAGTGTTTTTGTTGCATGGCGCGGGGCGCGATAAGCCGAATCTGCAATGTAAAAAAAGGCGGTGATTTCTTCGTAAATTTGCAGTAATACAATCAGTACATTATGGCATATATTCCAGATCGTAAGCCACTCGGCTCTTGGACGAAGATAAGTTTATCATATAAGCGGCAGTCAGGTGCATGGGCATACATCCTGCACCGTATCTCTGGTATCGGCTTGACGGTATATCTTTTTGTTCATATCTTTGCTCTGTCGGGGCTAACGAAGGGTCGCGCAGCGTTCCAAGAGGAGATGGCACTCTTCACTACTCCGCCGTTCAAGTTCTTGGAGTGGTTTCTGGGTGCATTAGTGATATTTCATGCTTTTAATGGCATCCGAATCGCCGTCGTTGATCTTGGTTCGGGCGCAAAACATCAAAAAGCACTTATCCGCATGGTATGGGGCGGAGGTATAGCAGTTGTTCTCTTCATGTTCGTCCTGATCTTTCAGGAAGAGATTTTCGGTCATCCATTATTTTAAGGAGTCATCACAATGGAAGCAAGTTCAACAAAACATCTTCGTTCGTATGCTAAGAGCCGCAAATCAGGTGCAGGTCCCTGGATGTGGCAGCGCATCACCGGTTTAGCTCTGGTTATTATGACACTCGGTCATTATGTCTGGATGCACTACAACCCCACCAACGGGCATGACTTCGATGCATCAGCAGAACGTTTGACAAACCCCGTCTTTATCGGCTTATATATCGGATTCATCACGATCGGTATGTATCACGGTGTGCAGGGCTGCTGGAATATCATCCGAGATTTCAAATTCCGCCCGTGGTTATCGTACACCCTCATCGGCACACTCGTTATCCTCGCCTTCATCTTTTTGGGAATCGGGTATAATACGGTGTTGACGTTTGACCCATTGAAGCCCTAACTGCGATTAATTGATTATTGGGATTAGTAGGGTAGACTTTCAGTCTGCCCTTTTTTACATATAAACATGTCACCTATCTTCTTCACATCGAAAGCAGAGCTTTATAAATGGCTTAAGAAGAACCATGCCAAAGAGACAGAGGTATGGGTCGGGATGTATAAGGTCGCTACGGGTAAGCCAAGTGTGAAATGGAATGACATCGTGGATGTTGCTCTGTGTTTCGGATGGATAGATAGCGTTGTCAGGCGCTTAGATGCAGAAAGCCACATGCAGCGCATTACCCCACGAAAGAAATCGAGCATCTGGTCTGCAAAGAATATAAAGCGTATCGGAGAGCTTATCGATGAAGGTAAGGTCGCTGCGGCTGGGTTGAAAGCATTCACCGAACGTGACCTTAGAAAGCAAAATCTCTATTCATTCGAGCAAGTGGAAGTCGCATTCACCAAAGAGCAAGAAAAGCTCTTTAAGAAAAGTAAGAAGGCGTGGGAATATTTTCAGTCAAAGTCCGAATCATACCGTAAGCAAGCAACGTGGTGGGTTATCAGCGCTAAAAAAGAAGCAACGCATGAGCGCCGCCTTGCGACGCTCATTGAAGACTCTGCAGCCGGAAGACACATCAAACCGCTTGTCGTTATACGCAAGCGGGATGATTAAGATTATTTCTTTACGATAAGCTTCTCTACCGTATTACCTATAGCAACGTAATACATACCATCTGCTACGTTCGCAACGTCAACTCTTCCGTTTGTGATGACCCCATGAGATACTTCTCTTCCGAGCGCATCTTTTAGTGAGTAGCTCGCACCGTTATCAGCTTTGATATTTACGAGTGAAGCAGCAGGGTTCGGATACAAGTTTCCTTCTCTGACCTGCATATCAGGTCTGACAGATACAGGGAAAGCTACCTTCGTCATATCTATGTTCTCATCTCCTGGAAGATAGAACGTATAGTAGAAATATGTCAGACACATTTCATCTGTTGTCTCTTCTCCCCACGTAACAAGTTTCGGTGGTGAATTCGGGTTCTTCGGGTTGTTCGTCGTATTATCGTAGGTTACTTCCGATTCAAGGGCACTTCCCTTTGGCACCTTGATAAGTTTCTCGAACGTGTAGTTCATTTGCCAACTAAAATCCCAATTGGGAATACGGACAATTGGAATAGTATCACCTGTCGGCGGCTTCACCCATATCTTCGTACTCTTGCCGATAAGGTGCATGTGGGGAAGGACTGCCATTAGTGATATATCAATTGAAATATCATTGAATCGCTGCTTGAATGTTTTTGTGGTGTTGGCAGGAATCACAAGTGAGCCGTTAATAATATTCTCTTCATTCAAAATTGGATCAAGATAGACAGGACGAACAAATCCTCCTCCTTTTGAGAATTCAAAATTTACTTTTGTCTGATCAGTATTTCCGGATGCACCCTGCGGATAGTGTACTTGAATGATGATACGCGATCCCTTCTGGAGCTTCAAACCGAATCCGTCAGGAAACTTGAACGGTGCTGTGCCCGGCACATATCCGCCAAGAAGCTGCGCTGTGTTTGAACCGACACCACCAAACCCTACATAGCCGGGCTGTGGGTCCTTTGCATCAAGATTGACAGGAATGATAGACGTATCAGCAAAAATGAGAGCATGGTGGACTATTCCCGGATTGCCCGGAATGATCTCGATCCCGGTGATATGTTTATCTTCGGTCAAGTTCGTTGGGATAACAAAGCAACGGTACTCGTCACCGGCAAATGCAGTCGACGTATAAACAGGCATTTTCACAGAGAGGTCGGGGTTCTTGATAACATCGCCGCCAGTGTAGCTCGGTGGAGTTGGTGCTTTTGAAATGTCACCTTCAGGCGCATCAGCATTGACCCATGCAATGATCGTTGCCATTTGTTCAGTAGTTAATGCACGTTGATGGGCATAGCTGCGATACGTGACATCCGCCGGAAACGGAGGCATCCGCTTTGCACCGACTTCATTGGCAATAAGTGATTTACGTTGAAACGCATTGCTGTATTCGATAAGCGAGAATGGTGCTATGCCGCCTTCATGGTGGCAAGACGTACAATTTGTATACATGATCTTCGCAACATCGGTGCTCCAGGTTGGGGTTTGGGCATGAAGCGAAATGGCAAACGCAAGTCCGAGCAAAAGGAAGAATGAACGTATCATAAGAAGTTGTAAGAAGTTAGAGTATAAGAAACCCGCAAAATGTAAGTATGATTTCTTAGAGAGTTGAATATGAATAAGGTTTAATCTTGACCTAATTTTTAAGAAAACCTTTTCAACCGAAGACTATTGGCAATAACCGTCACGTCGCTGAATGCCATAGCAAGTGAGCCAATCATTGGGCTAAAAACAATACCGAACGGGATAAAAAGGACACCCGCGGCTATCGGAATGCCGAGAGAATTATAGAAAAAGCTAAAAAAGAGGTTTTGTTTGACGGTACCAAGCGTCCGTTTCGAGAGGCGTATTGCATCTGCAACAGCCATAAGGTCATCACGCATCAAGGTAATATCTGCCGCTTCCATCGCAACGTCAGTGCCGCTTCCGATAGCAAACCCGACATCTGCCTGTGCAAGAGCCGGAGCATCATTGATACCATCGCCGACCATACCAACCATCTTCCCTTCGGCTTGAAGACTTTTTACTTTGTCTGCTTTTTGATAAGGTAGTACACCTGACATCACATTCGTAATTCCAACTTCCGAAGCAATACGCTTCGCCTCGACTTCGTTATCACCTGTCATCATAATGACATCTAAGGCGAGTTTACGAAGTTCAGTAATAGCTTTTTTTGTATTTGGCTTGATCATATGTGATACTTCAAAAGAACCTGCGAGTTCACCGTCAATCATAAGAGAAAGGGCGTTCTGATTCCCGATAGATTTACCAATTTCTATTTTTCTTCCATTAATGTTCGCTTGAATCCCTTTCCCTTCTATTATCTGAAAGTTATCTGCTGCAAGAAGAGAGATGTTCCTCTGTTTTCCCAACTTCGTAAATGCTTTTGCCAGAGGGTGCGATGAATTTCTCTCCAATGATGCAGCAAGTTGCAACAGTTCATCTTCACTAAGACCGTTGAGAGACTTAATACTATTAATGACCGGTTCTCCTGTTGTGATAGTACCGGTCTTATCGAGAATAATTGTATCAAGCTGATGTGCTTTCTCAAGAGCTTCACCTTTGCGGATAAGGATACCAAGTTCTGACGCTCGTCCAGAGCCGACCATGATAGCTGTGGGTGTAGCTAGACCAAGCGCACAGGGGCAGGCAATAATAAGCACAGAAATGAATGGTACGATTGCCGAAGCAAGTTTATCCGTTGGTGAAGCAACATACCAAATAACAAATGTAACAACTGCAATACCTATCACTCCATAGACAAAGTATCCGCTTACTTTATCGGCAAGACGTGCGATTGGAGCTTTTGAGTTCTGTGCTCTTTCTACGAGACGAACAATCTGCTGTAAGACAGTATTCTTTCCAATACGAGTTACTTTCATCTCGAATGTACCGGATGAAACGATCGATGCACCGATGACTTCATCGTCTTCTGTTTTTGTGACGGGGTTAGACTCACCAGTCATCATCGATTCATCTATCGAAGCGTTACCTATCGTGATAACTCCGTCCACAGGTATCTTCTCACCTGCTCGGACGCGAAGTGTATCTCCTACGCGTACATCTTCTATCGGAATTGTGCTGTCAATAAGATTACGGACAATTGTTGCTGTCGTTGCCTGTTTGCCAAGGAGAGAGCGCATTGCTTCTCCTGCTTTTTGTGAGGCACGCATTTCCATGAGTCCGCCGAGCAAGACGAGCGTTACGATTGTCGTTGCAGATTCAAAATATGCACATGAAGCCGAAGAGTGAGGGAGGAAATGTGGGAAGATCGTATAGAGCGCACTATAGATATATGCAGTGCCAACACTCAATGCGATAAGTGTATTCATATCAGGGGCTTTGCCTATCGCTGCTTTCCATCCACCCGTAAAGAAATGTGAGCCGCACCAAAGGACGACCGGAGTCGCAAGAATGAATTGTACCCAATCGCTCCCAGTGAATTCAAGCATGAACATGCTGATAATAAAAACAGGAAGCGTGAGAAAAAGCGAGACAATAAACTTTAGTCGGCGATTAGCATAGAGTAACTCGCTTTCAATTGCGTGATGTTCATAAAGATCGCCTTCAGGTAAATCAACCGCTTTATACCCGATCTTGTCAACGGACTCTTTTATCTTTGAAAGCCCAACCTGATGTGGGTCATAAAAAACAGACGCTTCCCCTGTTGCAAGATTTACGGTGGCAGTTTGAATGCCGGGGAGTTTATTAATAGCAGTTTCAATGCGCGTTACACATGCAGCGCAATCCATGCCTTCAACAAGGAATCGTTCTTCTTTTGCAGATATGCTGGTAGCTGTATTCAATAGTTAAGCGGCAATCATATAACCCGCTTCTTCAATTGCAATACGAATTTCTGAGAGGTTCGTTACTTCACTGTCAAACTCGACAGACGCAGTTTCCTTCTCAAGCGAAACTTCCGCTTCCTTCACACCTGCCACACGCTTGAAAGCGTTCGTTACACTACGAACACATCCGCCACAGTGCATACCTTCTACTTTTAAAACAATGATTTCTTTCATTACTTATCCGCTTCTCCCATGATCGGGTCAAGCGAGCCGATGATGGCAACAACATCCGATATCATCGCACCTTCGAGCAAGCGAGGCAACGCCTGTAAGTTTACAAAGCTTGGGCTGCGAATCTTTGAGCGCCATGGTTGGCCAGTACCATCGCTAACCAAATACCAACCAAGTTCACCTTTTGATGCTTCAATAGACGAGTAACTTTCGCCGACGGGCGGCTTCTGACCAAAGTTTGTAAGCATAAAGTCATTGATGAGGTCTTCCATGTTGGTATAGACTTCATCTTTACGCGGAAGTACGATCTTAGCATCATCAGAAAGTATCGCACCCGGCTTGAGCATATCCAAACATTGGCGAATGATCTTTACGCTTTCGGTTACTTCTTCAAAACGGACAAAGTACCGAGCAAGGACATCGCACTCATCACGAGTAACAACCTTAAAATCAAGTTCTGGATAGACGAGATATGGCGCGTCGCGGCGAATATCATAAGCAATACCCGAACCGCGCAGATTCGGACCTGTCCAACCAACATCTATCGCTTCATCAGGTGGCATGATGCCGATGCTTTCGCAACGTTCGATAAAGATGCGGTTCTTATGAAGCATCTTCCCAATCTCTTTCGTCGCTTCGGGAAGACCGTCAAGGAAATCCTTGATCATCTTGACACAATCATCAGTGATGTCCTGTGCCATTCCGCCGATACGCATGTAGCTTACAGTAAAACGTGCACCAGTGAGCACATCGTAGATATCATATATCTTTTCGCGCTCACGCAACGCCCATACAAAAACGGTAAGCGAACCGACATCCATCGCAAGCGCACCCGCTGCGAGCAAGTGGGATGATATGCGAGCAAGTTCACATGCAATAACACGGATGATCTGTGCCCGACGTGGCACTTCCACCTTCATCAACTTCTCGACCGCCATCGTGTAAGCAACATTGTTGGCTATCGGCGAGATGTAATCGAGACGGTCGGTATGCGGGATATACTCATGGTAGGTCATGTTCTCCGCAAGCTTTTCGTAGCCGCGATGAAGATACCCAAGCTCGCATTCGGAGCTAATAACTGTTTCACCATCAAGGCGGAGCACAACACGAAGCACACCGTGCGTAGCAGGATGCTGCGGTCCCATATTGAGGATCATCTCATGTCCGAGCGCATCCTCATCAATGATAACGGATGTGTCCTTCGAGAGCAACGCCTGAATTATCTTCTGCTGCGGCGCGTCCTTAACTGCGTATGTTTCTTCTTGGATCATACTAAAATTTTATTCTACAGAAGAGAGTGGAAGTGGTATTGAACCGGGTACACCTGTCAGCGGGAAATCTTTGCGGAGCGGATGATATTCGTATTCATCGGGCATATACATCCTACGAAGGTCAGGATGTCCATCAAAGATAACACCGAACATATCATACACCTCGCGCTCGTTCCAGTTAGCACCGCTCCAAATGTTGGCTACGGTTGGGATATGCGCGTCACGCTCATCGCAACGTACTTTCAGGAAGATGCGCTCTTTTGTCTCGGGGTTGCGAAGGTTATAGGTAACCTCAAAGCGAGACTTACGCTCCCACCTGTCATGCCCGACAGTATCAATAAAATGCGTGAAGCCGAACTTCTCCTTGAGCACAGTTGCAGTTTCCTGCAAATGCTCACGCGGAAGTAGCGCACAGATAGTACCATTTATATCAACCGGCTCATAAGTAAAGCTCGGGATATGCTGCTTTATATCGTCGAATTGGAACATAGTCTTTTGTAAACAAAAAGGGACACAAAATGCGTCCCTTCTTTTATGATAACTTCTATTTCGTCATTAGGCTATTACGCCGCCTTTACAAGCTCGCCGTGTTGTGGAATCGAGATGTCGTAAAGCGTTTCATCGCTACCGATAATCGTGCCGCGCTTCCAGGGTTTATCACCGGAGATCATTGCTTGTATTTCCATCAGCGCCTTCAGGACTGAATCCGGGCGTGGCGGGCAACCTGCTACATATATATCAACAGGAAGAAACTGGTTGATCCCCTGCACTACTGAATACGTACGATAAATACCGCCGCTTGATGAACATGCGCCCATTGCGATGACATACTTCGGCTCCGGCATTTGATCGTAAATCTTCTTAACAACCTTTGCCATCTTATAAGTGACGGTACCTGCAACGATAAGCAAATCGGATTGGCGTGGTGAAAAGCGAAATACTTCACCACCAAAACGAGCAACGTCATACCGCGGACCTGCGAACGCCATCATCTCGATAGCACAGCATGAAATGCCAAGAGGCATCGGCCAGACAGCATTCTTGCGTGCCCAGTTGACAAGTGAATCAAGCGTCGTCGTCAGAAACCCGTCTTTTTCAAGTGAATCGTTCAATCCCATTCCAAAGCTCCTTTTTTGAGGACGTAGATGTAGGCAATAAATAGTAATCCGATAAATAAGAACATTTGTCCGATAGCAAATGCTCCAATCTTATCAAAGGTAACTGCCCACGGGTAAAGAAAGATAAGTTCGATGTCGAAGAGGATGAAAAGCATACCTACCGTGTAGTATTTGATGCTGACACGCTCTCGAGTCGAGCCGATAGGCGTCATGCCCGATTCGTATGTCGAGAGCTTCTCTTTAGACGGCTTTTTTGGTCCGATCCATTTGGATAGGTTCGCCATGATCGCGCCAAAGCCGAAGGCGACGATGAGCATCAGGGCAAGCGGTATGTAGTTTGAAATCATTACTATTCGATACAAAAAATTGCAACGTAAGAAACAACAAAGACATGTGCTAAGTTACCTATCCTTCGAAAATACCAAGTCGGAGAACTTAGACATCCTTCCAATTCCACCATTTCAGAAGTCTGGGGCTGTGCTTCTTCGTTGAAGAATAATAGACAGCACAGCGATACACATAAAGGAGACATTTATCTATTTTCGTCCCAGCAAGAGTGCATGACTTGTCATACATAGCTTGCGGGTCTTCATTTTGAAGTTCTGTGACACTACGATAGCCAAGATCGTAAAGATCTTGTGCGATTGATTTCCCTACTCCGGGTATCTGTTGAAATTCTTTTAGTATCGTTTTCATGGTGCTCATCACTTGAGCGGGTAATATACGAAATATTACAAGAACTTCGCTCGCTCTGCGGGTGTCGGGAGACGGCAGGTATCTTTCTTGCCGAACATCTTATATCGGTTCTTTGCGATGAGATTATAGATCGGGTCGCGAAGAAACTTCGGTATGATGATGAACACGTAGAATAATGACCAAAGTCCATTCAACTTCTTTGCTATGCGAAGTGCAGCCGTTGAACGTGTATAGAGCATATCACCTTCGATGAGCATCAAAGTATCGTACGAAACGGTGCTTTGGTTGTGCTTCTTAAGTAGAACTTGCCCCTCATCTGATTGCAATGCACCAAACTTGAAGTAGTTTGTCGCATCTCTATCTATGATGAAGTTGACGGATGAGTTACAGAAATTGCATACACCATCGAAGAGAATTATACCGCCCATATATTAGTAACCCGCCTGCTGAATCTGTTCGGTCAGCTCTTTGAGATATGTTGGCGCGACCGAACCATAGAAGTCGCCTGTAGGTATCAGAAGTAATTCGCCGTAACTTGATGGATCATTCGGTCTGAAATCTGATGTTGCTTGCATTGTTATCTCGTCGGTGAGATTCGGGTCATCAACATCTATCGCTACTGCTGTGAATCCGAAGCGAGGGTATGAAGAGAAGTCACGTATCGAGCGACGCTTTTTCTTTTTTTCGTCCTTCTCGTCAAACACATTCTCGGATGCTCGGCTTTCATACGCGCTTATTGGGTTTGCTTCAAGTCCTAAAAATGCAAATGGAATACGGACCTTCAGTGTATAGCCCGAAACCATCTTATTTGCCGTATCACGTTCGACAAGTCCGCGAATGAGCTTTCCTGCTTCTTGCTGTGCATCGGTAAGATTCGCAACGGTCGATACTGTAAGTTTCGGCGTGCGACTCATAATATCTGGCATTGAAAAGATCACATTAAATATAGTAGAGTCAGCATTGGTGCGGAAGGTCGGTACTGCATTCTTAGTTGCTTTTGTGATATACCTGTTATCACCATTAAACATATCAAACCATAGTGCGACTCGGTCATTGGACTCCATCTTATCATTTCCACCCCAAACCTGATCGTCATTGACAGTAATGGAATAGTAAATGTACTCATCATCATAAGCGGCGAGTGCTTTTTCTATTGAAACATCTTTATCATCCTTCCGATGAATTCCACCTTTGACAACAAACTTTGCAGATGTATCAAACATATCCTTTCCATAACCCGGATAAATATTACGTAAACGGCTGTAAGCCGGAAAGGAATAATACTTGGCAGATAGAATTTGATTAGAATTCTTCATATCAAAGTATTTCTCTGTCGTCATGAGTGATTCATAACTGCGATAGAGTTCATAACCGTACGGTTTGGTCTTGCTGCCTCCTGCACCGAGTTCTATCTTTCGTGTCTCAAACTCATCAAGCGTAATCACATCACCAGCAAAGACAGTATATCCCTCTTGTATCCAATTACTATCATCGGGCTTCTGAACAATATAAAGAATATATCCTTCATTGACAAGTCCAACCTCGATAGGCGTTTCAATATAAGAATACTTCTTGCTGAACATCTCCTTAAACTCTCTACCGTCTTCATTCTGGAGAAGGTGTACTGTTACGACCCTCCCACCGACTGACACATCATAGAGGGAAATAGCTAAGTCCGGTTTGCCGTCGCTTGAGAAATCCCCCATAGCCAACCCCCACACTCGCTGATTATCAAAACGTATCGGAAGAGCATCGCGTAAAGAGGCACAAAGAGTATCCCCATAAACGCCAACAAGGCGTTCCTTCAAGCTATCGATCGGCATTCCCTGCCCAAAGGAGGCCGAGGCAAAAGCCAAAAATATGAGTAAAAAAGTACGTTTCATTAGTGCAAAATTACGCTACGGGAACTTACAACGTTATAATAACCTAATTATTTGTATAAATATCAGTCATACTTCAATTTCAATCAATAATCAGTGGCTTATCCGTTTAGCGAAATAGAACCAAAATGGCAGGAACATTGGCGCAAGAATAACTCTTCCCGTGCACCGCTT
>JBKJTT010000021.1:0-5375 GCA_046590205.1 Kapaibacterium sp. (SeqCode) | reverse complement strand
ACTATCCTACCGCCAATATATAATACGAACACGTTTGATAACCGAGGAGTGCATATGGTTACAATAAATTTAACTCTCACATAAGGCGGTCGCTTCTAACCACTTGTTTTGATCTGTAGTTAGAAACGCCGCGTAAGCGGTTTTTTTGTTGGCCAGACCGAGCATAAAGAACGGTCAAAAAGCTCAAAGTTATCCAGGACTCATGCACATTTAATCCCCAATTTAGAAATAATTGTGATCACATATTTACTGCCCAGGTCAGTTTTACTTCGGGCCCGTACAGGGCAGTAGTTATGTGGCCGCAATGATCACGCGTTTCGTGTGCTGGAAAAAATTATCTGCACATATGCGCTCAGCGCTAACGCTCAACGTGACCATGCACTTTCCCAACTAAATAGTGGTATCCATAATTTTCACTGATTAGCCGAAAATTATGGAATTGTAAATTCAATTCAAAAGAGAGAATTATAAGAAGAACAAAGTCCAAGTACGAACGATATACATATATATTACAATTAGTAATTACTAGTTAATTTACTAAAAGATTGAAACAGTTAAGGGTATATGGTGGATGCCTTGGCAATGTTAGCCGATGAAGGACGTGACAGCCTGCGAAAAGCTCCGGGGAGGTGGCAAATAACCTTTGATCCGAAGATGTCCGAATGGGGAAACCTATGCATATGAAGTATGCATGTCCATATACTGAGGAGTATATGCGAACGGGAACGGTGTGAAGTGAAACATCTCAGTAACACCAGGAAAATAAATCAAGCGCCGTCAAAAGCGCAGAGATTCCCTAAGTAGTGGCGAGCGAAAAGGGAAGTACAAAGGTATTTATATGATTGAATCTGTTTCTATCAGGTTCTGTCATATAGATATTCTTTTAGCCCAAACCTATTATGTGTTTGTCTCGTAGCAATACGAAACATTAAAGCTTACCGGCGTTGCATAGTAGGTGTTATAAGTGGAAGTTGTGCGTCGCGGTAGAGGCGCGGGAAAGTTGTCATGCTGTTTAGCAGAACATGCTTGGAAAAGCAGGCCATAGACGGTGATAGCCCGGTATAGCGAAAAACCATGTGAATTTCCTAACTTTTTCTTGAGTATAACCAGACACGGGAAATCTCGTTAGAAGTCAGGTCGACTACGATCTAAGGCTAAATACTAACATTGACCGATAGTGAACAAGTACCGTGAGGGAAAGGTGAAAAGCATCCCGAAAGGGAGATGAAATAGTATCTGAAACCATATACTTACAAAGAGTGGGAGCCTGAATGATACGTTTACGTATCTGGGTGACCGCGTGCCTATTGAAGAATGATCCAACGAGTTGCATATATGTTGCTTACTTAAGGGTTACAAAACCCGAAGGTGTAGTGAAAGCAAGGATTAATAGTCCGCATTAAGATATTGAATGGCCGAGTGCTTACGAGCATTTGGCCGCATCAATTTCTTAAAGGTAGCATGTAGCAGACCCGAAACCCGGTGAGCTACACATGGTCAGGATGAACGTCATGTAAAAGTGACGGGAGGTCCGAACCCACTAATGTCGCAAAATTAGGGGATGAACTGTGTGTAGGGGAGAAATTCCAATCGAACTGGGTGATAGCTGGTTCTCCTCGAAATAGCTTTAGGGCTAGCGTCAGATGTTCCCTTTAGAGGTAGAGCACTGAATCGATCCTGGCTGCGCAAGCGGTCAGTTCGAACCAAACTCCGAATTCTAAAGATTAAGAATCTGGCAGTCAGTCCGTGAGGTCTAAGCTTCACGTGACAAATGGAAAAGAATCCACACCATCGTCTAAGGTCCCCAAATCCTATCTATAGTGATAAGGATGTGGAGATGCTCATACAACCAGGAGGTTGGCTTAGAAGCAGCCATCCTTTAAAGAAAGCGTAATAGCTCACTGGTCAAGCGTTTCTGCGCCGACAATGTATTGGGGCTAAGATAGGTACCGAAGACATGGGTTAGTACTCGCAAGAGTATTAGCGGTAGAGGAGTGTTGTGTGCGCGCTGAAGGGACAGTCGTGAGACATCCTGGAGTGCACAGAAGTAAGAATGTTGGAATAAGTAATAAATATACATGTGAGAATCATGTTCGCCGAATATCCAAGGTTTCCTGGGCAACGATCGTCGTCCCAGGGTTAGCCGGGCCTAAGAGTGGGTCCCAAGGGATCCACCCGATGGAAAATACGTTTGATATTACGTAGCCATCATATAATTATCTAAGGACCGACGCATCATGATAGTACTAGCGTAATCTGACTATTTGCGTTTACCCAACGTAGGATGAGATTCCAGGCAAATCCGGAATCTCTGTACTGTTAAGTTCTACCTCGCAAGAGATGAATTTAGTAGTTATAAATCTGAGAAAAGGTGAAAATTTCGCAAGAAAGATTGGTATGAATCAAGGTGTCAAGAAAAAGTTCGTAGTCATGTTATATGATGTCCGTACCGTAAACCGACACAGGTGGATGGGGAGAGAATCCCAAGGCGTACGGGACAATGTTCGTTCAGGAACTCGGCAAAAAAGCGGCCGTACCTTCGGTATATGGCCTGACCTTTTTGTATGCTGGGTAGTGAATAGATTTACAAACGAAATTGATAGCTATTTCGACTTATTGTCGACTGTGCTTCTTTCGTTTGTTTTGCGTATTAACGCTAGTCTATTTTAAGTGTGAGGTAGGACCGCATATCACTTGCGCTCTGGAATCGATGGGGCCCGGAATCCCCAGCGTGACAGAAGCTTGTGGTGTGCGGCCTCCTCACACTCACCTTCACAACATCAAGTTGTGTTCACTACCCAGCATACAATAAAGGCCCGCAGCGAAAGACCTCTCCCGACTGTTTACCAAAAACACAGGTCCGTGCTAAAGCGCAAGCTGATGTATACGGGCTGATGCCTGGCCAGTGTCAGAAGGTTAAGAGAGCTTGGGCAACCTCGCTCTTCAAGCCCTGATGAACGCCGGCAGTAACTATAACTGTCCTATGGTAGCGAAATTCCTTGTCGCGTAAGTTGCGACCCGCACGAATGGCATAACGAGTAGAGGACTGTCTTGACGAACAACCCGATGAATTTACAGTGACGGTAAAGATGCCGTCTGCCCGCAACAAGACGGAAAGACCCTATGAAGCTTTACTATAGCGTGTTATTGAAATAAGAATTTAGCTGCTTAGAATAGGTGGGAGACTTTGAAGCGACGCTCCGGCGTTTGCTGAGTCGCAATGTGAAATACCACCCTGTTTGATTTTTGTTTCTAACCAATGTTTAACCTGCATTGGGACAGTGACTCGTGGGTAGTTTAACTGGGGCGGTTGCCTCCTAAATGGTAACGGAGGCGTTTATTAAGGTATGCTAGACGCGGATGGAAATCGCGTTGATAGTGCAAACGCATAAGCATGCTTGACTGCAAGACCAGCGAGTCGCGCAGGTACGAAAGTAGAAGTTAGTGATCCGATGCGTTAGAGTGGAATACGCAAAGCCCAACGGATAAAAGTTACTCTAGGGATAACAGGCTGATCCTGTCCAAGAGTCCACATCGACGACAGGGTTTGGCACCTCGATGTCGGCTCATCACGTCCTGGGGGTGGAGAAGCTCCCAAGGGTTAGGCTGTTCGCCTATTAAAGTGGTACGCGAGCTGGGTTCAAAACGTCGTGAGACAGTTTGGTCCTTATCTGTTGTGGGTGTACGAAATTTGAGTGGGCGCATTCCTAGTACGAGAGGACCGGAATGCATGGACCTCTGGTGTACCCGTTGTCGCGTCTGCGGCATCGCGGGGTAGCTAGGTCCAGTTCAGATAAGCGCTGAAGGCATATAAGCGCGAAGCTGTCCACAAAACTAGATTTCGTTGTCTCTTCGGAGACGTTAGATTCGCAGAAGACTACTGCGTATTATAACCAAAAGTTTTACTGATTTGAGTAGCAATACGATTTGATGTGAAGCTCGAGGTTTTATAGGTTGCAGGTGTAAGCACAGTAATGTGTTCAGCTGAGCAATACTAATCAATCAAAAGTTTGAATCTTTCCAGTACATTAACTAGTAATTAGTGATTGTAATAACAAATAGACTTAGGTCTAGACTTGTTCTTCTTGTTCTCTCTAAATTGAATTTAAACAGGCCTGCCACAGCCTGAACCCAGAGCACTTAAGTGCCCTCTGATTTTCAGAAAAGTGTTTTGATTTTCCCAAATCGAAACTAAGTCCCTAGTTAGGAAATCCTTTTCTGAAATTCAGGTGGCATTTACGATGTGGTCCGACCTGATCCCTTTCCGAACTCAGCAGTCAAACGCATTTGTGCCGATGATAGCCTGGCTTATGTCAGTGCAAAAGTAGGTAGCTGCCGACTAAGTTCGCCGAGGCCGAAAGGCTGAAGCAAGCAAGAAAAAGACCCGTGAAAACGGGTCTTTTTTGTTTGGTGATTCCTATTGACTTTACGGCACACTTCTGGTATAATGGCATGATCTATGGAGAAAGATATTCTCCGGATCGCACAACCTTAGAGGAGGATTTACAATGCGTTATTTTGCGCTCGTGCTTTTGTTCGGGTCCACCGCGTGTGCTGTGGAGGACACCCGCACTCTGAAAGAGGCGGCAGTTTTGCCAGCCGAGCGGTCGGTCCCAACAACGATTGACCCGAACATCCAGCGTCATGAACAACTCACGAAGGTCGCTGTGCGTGACACGGTTCGTGCCATGGTACTCGCCGCGATGAGCAGCGATACCCTTCAGGGCTCGTGGCGCATGACCGTTAGCGGCGGTCTGAATGCCTGCGAGCTTGGCGAGAGCCTCGATCGGCTATCCAGTTTGGAACACGTCACCGATCAATTGGGTGACACACTTCTGGCACGCTACAGAGAGACGCTGAAGCAGCGAACGGTTCGTTACGCACAAGCCGTCTTTTCTGGCAGTTACGTCGCGTGCGCGATGAGCAGCGATATGGGTGACGAGAGATTCGACGGTATGGTCGCGGCGATGGATGCTATGCAACGCAGCGCTGTCACCCCGGCAGACCTCTCCTTGACCCCGGAGAAGATGCGCGAGTATCTGCTCAAAGCGGCGAAGGAAGTCGTCGTTAACAAGAAGCTGGCTACCGAACTGCCGAGTTGTCCCAATGAGGGGACTTTCTGTTCGTACGGCGAGAGAATCTTTCGCGAGCTACATTTCACCGCGGCGCAGGTTGGGTTGAGCCACAAGATCGTCGATCGTTTTTTGCGGGGGAATCCTGCCGCAGATTCGGCAGCTACCGTGGCCACCACCAGGCGTTGAAACGCGCAACAACGCAAAAGGTAATACGCAACATACAACACTCCCGCGGAGACCGAAAGGTTTCCCGGGAGTTTTGCTTTACTTACGAGTAAAAAACTTTACAAAAAGTTGAAT
>JBKJTT010000041.1:0-51526 GCA_046590205.1 Kapaibacterium sp. (SeqCode) | reverse complement strand
GTAGTTATTTTTCCGCTAACGGCTTAGCGGTGGATTTATTCTTATTCAAGAAGTTAATGAACGACGTATGGTCGCGGGTATAGCCGGGAAATGTCCCGAGCGGTTTATCATCGGGAGAGATGATCGCATAAAATGGAAGTGCTATCGTATTAAAGCGCGATTCTTCCATGAACTGATTCGAGTCGTTCAACGGTGAGCCGTCATCAGTATATAGTCGAGCCAAAACAAAATCTTTGAAGATACCCTGCACTTCCAGTTTGCTAAAGACCTGTGATTCCATCGCTCGGCAGTTCACACATGTATAGCCAGTAAAATCCACAAAGATATTTTTTCCCGTTCGTTTTGCCTCTTCCAGTGCACTTGAATATCGAGGATGCCATGGCAATTCTTCCGAATGCGCTTTGGCATTGGGCGATGATCCTGCTTGCACGACACCTGCGCTTACAACTTCAGCCGGAGGGAGTAAACCGTCAAGCTCACCGAGCGGCTTGCCGCCAAAGCCGGTGAACATATAAATACCAAACGTACCAAAGACTATTGCAAAGACGGCGCGCATTGGTCCGATATGCGGGCTTGGTGTATCATGTGGTAGGTTAAATCTGCCGAGTAAGTAGAGAGTTGTAATAAGAAAGATGGCTGCCCATGTTGCGATAACAAGATCACGCGAGAAGATACCCCATTTCAAGACAAGATCAATGTTGGAGATAAACTTCATTGCCGCTGCTATCTCCAAGAATCCCATTACAACCTTTACGCTATTGAGCCATCCACCAGATTTTGGAAGAGACTTCATCGCACGAGGGAAGAGTGCAAGCAAGAAGAAGGGAAGCGCAAAGACTGTTGCAAAGACAGTCATACCGATAAGTGGTACGAACCAATCACCGCGCTGAAACGCGACCATAAGCGTCCCAACAATTGGCACAGTACACGTAAAGCTCGTAAGTGAAAACACAAAACCCATCAAGATAACCGATACACGTTTGTTTGAGTGGGTATTCGCCTTCATGTTCAGCTTGGTCAGAACTGACGATGGAATTCCTATCTCGAACATACCAAATAGATTTAGCGCAAAAGTGATGAAGATACCTGCTATGATGGCATTGGCAATCGGGTTAGATGCAAGTTTATTGATTCCCGATGTGCCGAATAAAAGCGACATCAAAAATCCAAGCCCGACGAAGGTAACGATAATACCCATCGCATAAAACGTTGCATCAACGACCGATTCTTTGCGCGATGCTTGATTTCTCTTTGTAAAGAAACTTACGGTAATCGGTATCATCGGAAAGACGCATGGCGTAAGGAGTGCAAGCAGACCAAAGCCGATAGTCAAAAGAATAAACTCCCAAATAGATTGATCTGCGACCTCTAAGATGTCACTGTCTTCGGTAGTTGTTGTCGGTGTTGTAGGAGGAGTGGCAGTTACAGCTGTTGTTGTAACTGTATCAATCGCAGTGGTATCAGTCGTAGTAACTGTTGAATCAACCGTTCCTTCAGCAATGGTTAGAAACACATCCTGCTGCCCGAGAAACTTCATGGGGATAGCGAATGTACGCGGCGGCATACAGATGGACTCTGAACAGGATGTATATTCAAGATAGAGCTCGAGCGGTGCTTTCCCGATCTTTGCATCTTGACTAACTTTTAGAGTAAGGGTGACATCGATAGGTCCGTAAATAGCTTTTGTTACTCCGCCGAAATTCTCATCAAATTTTTCTTCGACTTTTCCTTTTTCTTTTATCGAGACAAGTTTATATGTTTTCGATAGTTGGGGAGGGATAGTAATTGTAAGTGGTGTGGGACCAACATCAGGGGACATCTTGGAGCTATAAAGATGCCAGCCATTTTGCTTAACCTTGATACGCGCCTCAAAGGTCTTGCCTTGTTCTATCTTCTGTTTGCTATCAACTGAAAGGGTGAAGAGAGTAGAGTCATTACCCAGCTTTGATGCAAGTCGTACTTTTCCCTGCCCATAAGCAAGGTTCGTTAGTACAAAAATAAAGATAAGGATACGGGCAAGATATATTTTCATCACTATTGAAAACGGCTGTGTAGAATTGCTCGTTCCGCGAGAATGATTACTGTACCTTATATGTAGTTACACCATTTTTAGATGAGATATTGATCTTTGCCTTTCGGTTGCCTTCGGCACGTAGCTCAGCAAGCTTCTCTTCGGCTTCTAAGCTGTTTGATGTCGTTAAATAGGATCGTGCAACGACTTGTCTTCTCTTTGGTGCTGGTTTTGGCTTCACGGCTTGTTCTTCTGCCGGTGGCGTTACTTCGGATGTAGTTGCAGTAGTATCAATCGGCGGTGGTGCAGGAGTTAGCTCGGCACTTGGGGCACCAGGGGTAGCTATTTCTTGCTTTGCAACAGGCTCTGTCTTCTTCGGTGTCCGCATTATGAAAACAAGAAGCACAATAAGAGATAAAATTCCGATGACACCGAGTATCGTCCCGAGTACGGCAACGGGCGACCAAGATTGTTTTTCGTCGTGCATAATTGGGTTTGTTTGTTTTTTGTCCATTAGTGCACCCATTGTCAACGGGTGCGGTTCTCTCTTGCCAAGAGGTTTCCCTGCGATGAGTGCTTCGATCTCGTTTTTTGGTATGCCATAACGGTTAGAAACGCGCTCTACGGGCGTTTCTTGGGTATCATCAGACAGCACTATGCGGTCAATTGGCATCGATGTTTACAATTTCTTCATACAAAACTAAGAAATTTTACGGCTCCGGTAGGAACAATCAAATTTTGCCGTAAATTTACATATATTAGTAACGACGTACGATGGGAAAGAAATCAAAGAAAAAAGAGCAAGATACAGTCAGCCGCAAAGAAAGCCATGTCGAGATGGTGAAGACTGGCGATGTTGCCTTCCGAAATACCACGAATGGCTTCGATAATCTGCGTTTTGTGCATAATGCCTTGCCGGAGATAGGCCTCGCGGATATAGATATTTCCACCCAGTTCTTAGGCAAACATCTTGATTCGCCCATCCTTATCTCGTCGATGACAGGTGGCTACCCAAATGCCCTCGATATTAACCGTGAACTTGCATTCATTGCAAAAGATTACCACCTTGCCATCGGCATTGGCAGTGCCCGTCAGGCAATGGAAGATAAGAGCCAACATGCTTCATATAAGATCGTCAGGAAGACGTACCCGGAAGGACTTGTCTTTACGAATGTTGGAGCCGTTGAGATAGCTCGCCTTGGGGAAGAACGGAAGACAAAGAAGCTGAAAGTTATTATTGACCTTGTCCAAGCAGATGCGCTTATTGTTCACTTAAACCCTCTGCAAGAGCTTATGCAGCCCGAAGGAAGCACTGATTTCAAGGGCGTATTTGCAGGTATTGAAGCGGCAGTTACCGAACTTGGTGTGCCTCTCATTGTCAAAGAAGTCGGGGCTGGAATATCGGTTGAAGTCGCAAAGAAACTCCTGAATGTTGGTGTAAGGGCTATTGATGTCGCCGGTGCAGGCGGGACAAGCTGGGCCGGTGTTGAAATACTACGTCACAAAAAGAAAGATAGAGATGCGCTCGAGCCATTTTGGGATTGGGGCATACCAACGGCAGATGCATTAATAGAAATAGCAAAGCTCAAGGAGACTGCAACGTTCGGACTTATTGCATCAGGCGGAATTCGCAATGGGATTGATGTTGCAAAGTCACTTGCATTGCGCGCTGATCTGGTAGGGTTTGCACGTCCGTTTCTGCTTGCACTTGCCGATGGAGGCAGAGAAAAGTTAAGAGAAACTCTTGAAACAGTATTGATGCAATTACGATATTGCATGTTACTGACCGGCTCGCGCGATCTTGCTGCACTTTCGCGACAGCAACTAGAAAAGTTGAATTAATTACGATATGTATGTCAATAAATAACAGATTTGAACAATTAACTGAAGGCGCCGTTGAGGCAATAGAAAAAAGAATACTTGAGCTAACTCCCGAAGATCCCGCATCACTTTATGATCCACTTCATTATATCCATGAGGCAGGCGGAAAGCGGTTGCGTCCGGTACTGACGTTTTTGGCATCTCGCTCAAACCCGGATGCTGACTGGATATCTGCGGGTACTGCTGTTGAACTTTTACACACCTTCACCCTTATCCATGACGACATCATGGATAATGCGAACACACGTAGAGGTAAACGAACGCTTCATAAAAAGTATGATATAAATACGGCGATACTTTCGGGTGATGTATTGATAGCGCATGCAAATCAAGCACTCGCTGATGGGAAATATGAAGACCTTCCAATGATGCTTGCTGAGTTTGCGAAAGGTTTTCGTCTTGTCTGCGAAGGGCAAGCACTTGACAAAGAATTTGAGAACTCACTGACGGTAACGCTTGCCGCATACTACCACATGATCGACCTCAAGAGCGCGAAGATGCTTGAGCTATCCGGTGTACTCGGTGCGTATGCAGCAGGCGGACAATATGTGGAGGAAATTCGTAACTTTGCACATAACATCGGAAAGGCATTCCAGATACGTGATGATCTATTAGACCTGACAGCCGATGAAGCACTCTTCGGGAAAACAAAAGGCGGCGACATTGTTGAAGGCAAACGAACGTATATGTTTGTCAAGATGATGGATAGGTTTACTGAACTATCGGACGGGGAGCAGCTTTTACTTCGGAAAGTACAGGGTGGCAATGCTCGGCTAAACGATGTGCCTAAGGTCGAAGAGTTATTCGAGAAGCATGGCATTCTTGACGAAGCAGACAAAGACATTTATTATTTTACAAAAAAAGGACAGGATTCGCTTTCGACTATCCCCGAGGGAACGTATAAAGAAGGACTAATGCTCTTTAGTGATTACCTGCTTGGTAGGGAGATATAAGTATTGATAACACGAGAAGTAACCGTCATGAACCGTGCAGGGATGCATACGCGTCCGGCAGCTGCTATCGTAAAGCTCGCAAGCGAATTTGCATCGGAGTTTTATATCAGTAAAGACGGCTTTCAAATAAACGGTAAATCTATCATCGGCGTGATGACGCTGGCCGCTGCACAAGGAACAACGCTTGAGGTGCAGTTCGATGGACCCGATGAAGAAAAAATGGCTGATGCGATCTGTGATTACTTCGCAAAAGGTTTTGAAGAAATGTAAACGAGGATAGAGAACTACGAGTGCAAGTATATAAAGGCATAACAGCGAACCCGGGAATTGCAATAGGACCTGCCTATCATTTTAACCGCGCCCTTATCGTAGCCGAAGAACGCGACCTCGAACAAGCCGATATAGCAGAAGAACTCGTCCACTTTGACGAATCAATCGCAAAAGCAAAACTTGAGATGGAAAAAATCTCGCGTATCGCCGAGCAAAAAGCGGGTACTCATGGGGCTGCTATCTTCGAGGCGCAGAAAATGATGCTTGAGGATAAGTACTTCCTTGATTCCATTCGTTATCGCATCAAGAACGAGTTAAAGTCTGCGGCATTTATTATTGATGCAGAGTTTACCAAGCAACAACATATTCTCGGCACGAGCGAAAGCCCGCTCATGCGCGAGCGAGTTGATGATGTTGAAGATGTAAAACAACGGTTACTTCGCCACCTTCTTCGCAAAGAAAAACTTCTCTCAAAGCTCCATGAACCGGCGATTGTTGTGGCAGAATTCCTTGCCCCTGCGGATGCCATACTCTTCGCAAAAGAAGAGCTGCTTGGTTTTGCTATGGATGGCGGCGGTTTAACAAGCCACGTTTCTATTCTTGCACGTTCTGTTGGTATGCCGGCTATTGTTGCGCTGCATAATGCTGCGGCTCATGTAGAGACAGGCGATATTGTTATCATAGATGGCGACGAAGGGAAACTCATTATCTCACCTGATGAAGCTACCCTTGCCTCTTACAAAGAGAAACAGATAAAACAATCTGAATCGGCAAAGAAGGATCAGCTTGACGGGAAGATCACCTACCCGCCCACGACAATTGACGGGCATAATGTCGCTCTAAGTATGAACATGGAGCTTATCGGTGAGGAGGCAATTGTCGAAGCAGAGAAACGAAGTAAGGTTAAAGGAAAATCTGTCGTTGGGCTTGGGCTTGTCCGTACCGAACATTTCTTGAATGCAAACGATGAGATACCATCCGAACCTGAGCAGACGCGTATCTATACAGAACTTGCACGTCGTTTTTCTCCTGCTCATGTAACGATTCGCACATTTGATATTGGCGGCGATAAGTTTATCGGTGGCGGCTTCCGTGAGAAGAATCCGTTTTTAGGGTGGCGCGGTATTCGTATCTCACTTGATGAACCCGAAACATTTTCAGCTCAGACACGGAGCATTCTGCGTGCATCTGTCCACAAGAATGTGAAGATGATGCTACCGATGGTAACTTCTGTTGATGAACTTGATCAGACGATCTTATTAATAAACAAAGCAAAGGATGAGCTTCGTGGGCGAGGCGAGGAATTCGATGAGGACATTCCTATCGGTGCGATGATAGAGGTCCCTGCTGCGGCACTTATGGCAGATGCTTTTGCAAAAAAATGTGATTTTCTTTCTATCGGATCGAATGACCTGACGCAATACACCCTTGCTGTTGATAGAGGCAATGAATTCATCGTCCATCTTTTTGACGAACTCCATCCGGCAGTATTACGTCTTATCGGCGAAACGGTTGCCGCCGCACATCGTCACAAAAAACGAGTATCGCTCTGCGGAGAAATGGGCACAAAAAATCTTGCACTTCCGGTGATTCTTGGTCTTGGGATTGATGAAATATCGCTTTCGCCGCTTCGGATAGGGATGACAGCAAAGCTCATTGGTAAACTGCAGTATTCAAAGTCCAAGAACTTGGTCAAAAAGATACTTGAAGAGGCATCGAGTGCATCCGAGGCAAAGGAGATGGTCGTGGATTTTATGATTAAGAACGACCTTGAGAAAGCATTTATGGTAAAATAGGGATGATCTCTATCTATGGCACTTAGCCCGTTTCCAATTCGTTTTCCTTCCCGATGTCAACTCGTACTTCTCTAATTTCCAAACGAACCTATCCTTTTGCCGCAATCGTCGGGCAAGAGGAGATGAAACGCGCACTGTTGCTTGCGGCTATTGACCCTAATTTAGGAGGTGTTCTGCTATTCGGCGAGCGGGGCACGGGCAAGACAACAGCCGTTCGTGGATTGCGAGATATTTTACCCCCAATAGAGATTACCGAGGGTAATGAGTATAACGAGTTGGTCGGCTCTGGAAATATCATTTCAACAAAGCGTCCGCTCATTGATCTTCCGCTCGGAGTAACCGAAGACCGTCTGCTTGGCTCCATACATCTTGAGTATGCCATAAAAAAAGGCGAGAAAGTTTTTGAACCCGGATTGCTTGCGAAGGCAAATCGCGGACTGCTCTATATTGACGAAGTTAATTTGCTTGAGGATTCTATCGTTGATCTACTTCTTGACGTTGCCGCGAGCAAAGAGAATATTGTCGAGCGTGAGGGAATATCCGTTCGTCATCCAGCAGAGTTTGTACTTATTGGTTCATGCAACCCAGAAGAAGGGGAACTTCGCCCGCAATTACTCGATAGATTCGGACTTTCCGTTCAGCTTAAGAAAGAAGATGATACCAAAGAGCGCGCAGATGTTGTCCGTCGTCGTTTGCAATTTGAAGATGATGCAGATGAGTTCTTAGTTCTTTTTGACAAAGCAAACACAGAACTCCGCGAGCAGTTGACAAACGCTATTAGTATTTTAGAATCAGTCATTATTTCTGATCAAACAGTTGAACGAGCAACGAGAATTGCGCAGTATCTTGGTCTCGAAGGACATAGAGCAGAGCTTGCGATGGTTCGTGCGGCTCGTGCTCTTGCTGCATTTGAAGGTCGTCTTGCAACGACAATAGAGGATGTGGACTCTGTTGCGCCAATGTGTTTGCGTCATCGCATGAAAGGGCATGAGCCATCGCTAACGCAGAAGCATATCGAAGATGCGCTCGAATCTGTTTGAACTTCCTGATGTGGTTGTAAAGTCTTTCTCCGCTCGCGGAGCGCGTCCTCATGTTGTGCTGACACTTTCTGATGATGCATACCATCATTCCGATCTCATTACTAAGCAACTATCAGCATCACCAAATCAACAGATTGCTCGCATCCCGCAATATGTTACAGAGTATAGCATTGATGAGTATCTATCAATAAAAGTAGGTAGTATCCTTCATTTACCGTTCTTTGCCGTGCGATCAAAACAGCTGCTCTCACGATTGCTTCGGATTATTAGCTCCTCAGAACAAGTGGTTGTTATTGGAGCAGAAGTAAATGATGTAAATGAGCTGAAGCATATTGCAAATAGCATAGATGTTATTATCACAAATTCAGACATCTTGGATGATAGCATAAGTAGTGAGTCAATTCCATATCTGCTTGAAAGAATCGCTTCATCCAACGTTGATAGAAATGTAGAGTTGCTTCGTCGCTTGGGAGCAAGTAAAACAGAGATATTCTCAAATATTATTTTTGGTCAGGTGCTTCTTCGTGGTATTGATCAATCGCTTCAGCATGAAGCAGTCCAAAATAAAATAGAGACTGTTGCTCAAGAACAACCATCTTCCCATACAGATGAGAAAGTGTATGATGAATTGAATGTTCTCTTGAAAAAGTTAACACAGAAACTAAAGAGTGTGGCGCAGTCATCAATTCGTTCCGGGACAAGGCAACGTATTGGCAAACAGCGTTCTCTAACACACGGTCGCCCAAACCGAGCGTTTGTACGAAACTCACGAAGCGGGATGTTCTCGCTCTTCAACACTCTTTTAGCTGCCGCACCGCATCAAGTTATTCGCAGAAAAAGCAATCAGACCAATTCACTTGCATACCTGATAGAGAAGGAAGACATTCGCCGTTATCGGTATGAATCAACTCCGGCTCATCTTGAAATACTTATACTTGATTCGAGCGGAAGCATGGCTGGTCGTGAGCGTATTCGGTATGCAAAAGGACTTGTTCGTTCGTTCGTAAAGCATAGCTACAAACGACGCTCGTATTGCTCATTGGTAGTCGCTCGCACAAATGAAGCAAAGGTTTTAGTGCCGCCGACACGAAGGACAGCGCCGCTCCTTGAAGAACTCAAACGAACGCCAACCGGCGGAAGAACTCCGCTCTATGATTCGCTTGCAAAAGCTATTGATATAGCAAAAGTTTTCAAGATGAAAGAGCCGTCATCTCATATAAACATCTCATTACTTACAGACGGTAAAGATAACTCTGAAAGTATTCATTCAGATGAATTAATTCGTCACTTGAAGAGAGAACGTATCACTCTCAGAGTTTTTGATACAAGTATAGCATCATCATCGGTTGCATTTGCAGAAAGTATAGGAGCGTCACATCATATCATTGAAAGGATGATTGCTCGATGAAGATACTCCTCCTCTCACTTGAACGAACTCGAATCACTACGCTGCGCAATGCGGCTCGAATCGTTGCAGAACAAATAGGAGAAGAGATACTTTGTGAGAATATCACAGAGCAGCAGGTAGTAATTGGCACATCTAATCTTTCAGAGCGAGTTGGTGATGCAGATGCGATTATCATTAGTCATGTGCTGAATGAAGATGCTGTCGCGATTATCCGTGATTCACTTAAAGACAAGAAAGAGAAAATAATCTTACCGTTTAGTTCAAGCGGGAAGTTGATGCGCCTCGTGAATGTCGGATCGTTCTCATTTGGAAGCGTTGATAAACCTGATAAAGATTCGAAGGTAAAGGAAGTATCGCTCTTCCGCTCAATACTGACAAAAGTATTTGACGAAGATGATCTTGTCAAGCGTTTGAAAGACTTGATGGAGATTGCTCCGAAGGTTTTGAAGTTTATCCCAGGCACAGCGCAGGGGATGAGATACTATCTTGAAAGCTATCTCTCATGGCTTGAGCCGACCAAAGAGAATACAGAATCACTTGTAAAAATACTCCTTAACCTGAATGGGTATAAGATAGAGTACGCAACCCCAATTATTACAGCATCCGAAGGTATTTACTATCCACATACTGCCTATACTTATTCTACGAAAGACTTCTTATCTTCGAGAAGAAGAAAGAATACTGTTGGCTTATTATGCTCTCGGTCATCAGTTGTAAGCGGGGATACTTCATATCTCGATGAGTTAATAGAGCGATTTGAACTCGCCGGTATTCAGCCAATACCGGTCTTTACCGAGGCGTTTGATTCTCGTCCTGCAATAAAAAAATACTTTGTAGATACAGATGGTAAACCGATTATTGATGCGCTTGTCTCTTTGACCGGATTTCCTCTTGTTGGTGGACATGTCAGGAGTCTACCCGATGATGCGCTTGAGCTTCTAAAAAAGTTGAATGTGCCATACTTTGCGCCGCTGACTCTTACTCATCAATCAGAAGCAGAGTGGAAGCAGGCGAAGGATGGTATTACCCCGATTCAAGTTGCTACGAACATCTCTCTTACAGAGCTTGACGGGGCAATAGAACCGCTTGTTCTGGTTCATGCTGATCCTATTAAGGGAAAGCAATTAGTTGCCGAGAATGCCCAACGGTTTGTTGCTCGTATTGCAAAACGTATTGCACTGCAATCGAAGCCAAATAACCAGAAGCATCTTGCAGTTGTCATTTACTGTTTCCCACCTGCTCGTGGTGCGGTCGGGACCGCGGCTTATCTTGATGTATCACAATCTCTCTATAAACTTTTCATACAACTAAAAGAGGAAGGGTATTCTGTTGATATTCCTTCTTCGCCGAAAGAGTTGTTGCAAAGTATCATCGGTGAAGGTGAATATTATTCGTCATCGTCAAATCCGCTCAATGTTGCGGCAACACTTTCAACAGAGAAGTATAAACAGCTTGTGCCAGAGTGGAAGAATGCCTCGAAAGAATGGGGCGAGCCGCCGGGTGAACTCAATACTGACGGTGATTCGCTCCTAATTCAAGGTAAACATTTCGGGAATATCTTCGTCGGTGTGCAGCCTGGGTTTGGCTATGAAGGTGACCCGATGCGTTTACTTTTTACAAAGAACGCCGCTCCGCATCATGGTTTTCTCGCTTTCTATGCCTACATTAATAAAGTATGGAATGCAGATGCGATTGTACATTTCGGTACACACGGTGCGCTTGAGTTTATGCCTGGCAAGCAGAACGGACTTTCTGCAGATTGCTACCCTCACATCCTTATCGGTGATGCTCCGAATATCTATCTTTATTCTGTCAATAACCCAAGCGAAGCGGCAATTGCAAAGCGTCGTTCGTATGCAACGACAGTAAGTTATCTCGTTCCGACAAATGAACGAGCTGGACTGTATCGAGGACTTGAATCGCTGAAGCAGTTGCTTAATGATTATGAACTTACAGATGAGTCAAATGCGATTCGTCGTGAAGCATTGCTCGAAACTATAAAAGCAAAAGCAACTGAATGCCGATTTGAGTTTACAACGATTAATACTCTCTCAAAACAACTCATAGAAATTGAAGAGCGTCTTATTCCACTTGGCTTGCGAATCATAGGAGAGTCTCCGAAAGCTGAAGAGCTTGCCGATATACTCTTCGAGATGGCGAAGTTCGAACGTATCGAACTTGGCTTGCCGTCGCTATTATCACTTGTTGGTGATGAAGTGAAGTGTCGAGAGATTATTGTCTCATTTTTAGCTGATGACATAGATGTAGTTAGAAAGTATATATCATCTCGTTCTTCGCGTAAACAAGCTGAAGAGATATTAACATTCTTCAGTAAACTTGTCGGGCGAATCACAACGAGTGATGAGATAACTCCGCTGATTCGTGCATTGGAAGGGAAGTATATCCCACCGGGTCCTGGCGGCGACTTGCTCCGTGTGCCACAGGCATTACCTGTTGGTCGAAACATTACGTCGCTCAATCCGCTCACAATGCCGAGCGAAGTTGCTATCAAGATAGGCAAGCATACCGTATCACTACTGCTTGAACGTGCTGTAAAAGAACAAGGCAAGTATCCTGAATCTATCGGACTTGTGCTTTGGGGGCTTGACAATATCAAAACGGGTGGTGAGGCAGTTGCTCAAGCATTTGCATTGCTCGGTGTTGATGTTGTACCTGATTCGCTTGGGAATATGTCGCGGTTGAAAGTTGTACCGCTCGAAACACTTGGTCGTCCGCGAATTGATTGTGTCTTTACCGTCAGTGGTATCTTTCGCGATATGTTCGGACATCAGATGAATATGCTTGACGAAGCAGTGCGTCTTGTTGCATCTCTTGATGAACCAACTGATAAGAACTTCATCCGTAAGCATTACCTTGAGATGACAAGTAATGGTGCTGATAAAGACTCGGCACTGTATCGCGTATTCTCCAATGCCTCTGGTACCTACGGTACAAATGTTGACTACATGGTAATGTCAAATAACTGGGAGGAGCAATCAGATCTTGCCGATATATTTGCGAAGCGAAAAGGATTCGCATTTGGTAAGAACCGTGATGAAAAGAAAGCTGCGGAAGTCCTGAAGCAACTTTCGGGATATATTGAGGTTACCTATCAGAACCTTGATTCTTCCGAGATAGGTATTTCCGATGTTGACCATTACTACGAGTATCTCGGTGGCTTGACGAACCTCGCGGCAACAACTCGCGGCATTAAGCCAACGGCTTATGTAACCGATACGACAACTGCCAATCCAGTTGTCAGAACTCTTGAAGAGACTGTTGCTCTTGAAGCTCGGACGAAAGTCCTGAACCCAAAGTGGTACGAAGCAATGATTAAGCATGGCTATGAAGGTGTCGAAGAAACCAAGAAGCGCGTTGACTATACTTATGGCTGGAGCGCTACGGCGCAAGCAACGCCGACTTGGTTCTATGACGAAGTTCATGAGACGTTCATCCGAAACGAAGAACTCCGAGAGAGGATGCAGAAGGAAAACCCTGACTCATTCAGCGGAATGGTTGACCGCCTCTTCGAAGCGAACCGCCGCAACTTCTGGAATGCAACCGACCAGCAGCTTAAAGAACTAAGCAACGTATCAGATGCTGTCCTCGACCAACTTGAAGGGTAATAGAATTACGAATTAGGAATTACGATCTCAAATTTTTACTAACCACTAACCACTGACCGCTAACCACTACTCCTATGGAAGAAAGAAAATACTTTGTTGATCTGAATCACTGCATTCATCCCCAGTGCGACGGGGAGCTATACGAAGTGATGTATGACGAGACTATCAACTGGGTGACAGTTGTCTATAAATGTACCGGATGCGGCGCGGATTTTACCGTGAAGGTAGAGGTCTAATTAACCTGCTCTGGTATTGACTATCGAGACGACAAATGTCGCCGTGATAAGCAGCATATTGATCCCAACAAGTCGTGTGTAGGACTTGTGCAGGTCGTCAAATTCTTTCTTAGCTTCGATGTATTCCGTTGTTTGCTGCGGGGTATCAAAATCCTTAATAACCATGCGAAGCTCTTCCATCCTGCCTGATAATTTCACGGAGTAGAACCACAGAAGCGTTATCATGACAAATATCATCAGTGTCTCTACCATGCGGATGGTACGATGATCGCCGTTCCAGTTCATTGCAAGCAGAATGATCGAGGAGATGAAGGCAATGACGCCACAGACCCATTCTATGCCGTTCATCCGCGAGAGGATGATACCGTTGACCTGACCTGCAAGAGTTTTTGAGGGTAGCTGCTGGAATATTGGTGCCGCAACTGCTATTGCAAGCATCAACAATGACCCAAGCCAGACACCAAGAGAAAGTGATTTAAGGATCGATAAAATCATGCTGTCGTAGTAGATTTGACTCGGTAGCTAACAACTATTACATCGCCGGTGTTCGTAGTTCGTGAAACCCAACTAAAGACTAACGACTAAGAACTAACGACTACTTATATCTCACTTCCATCTTTCCCATACCGCTCGATAGGCGGAGCGTTAAGATGGGTGCTTTGGATTGGTCGAAGCCGACTGACGTAGCGTAGCCGTCGCGGCGTTTATTGAGACCTTGGAAGCTGAACGTGCTGAACATGTTCTCGTCGTAATAGATCTGGACTCTGCCTGCATCGGGAGGGATATCTATCGAAACTTTGCCGAGACCGACTTCAATGTTTGCATCAAGGTTGCGCTGTAACTTGCCATTAAAAAATAGCTTATAGTATCCGACGCCGCCGGAAAATTCATAGCGGCTTGCATTGAGATTACATATCCCATCCATTATAAAACTGCCAATACCTGCCGATACTTTACAGCCGGTCATCTCTTGTTGGTTCGGGGCGCGGAGTGAGACTCGGGCATTTGAGGCACCTGTCTCGACATATGCTGAAGTTAGTTTTAGCCCTGTCCAGTCCATCATAGACTCGCCGAAACCAAACATGGCACTGATCGAAACAGGGATGTCCTTTGTCACAAGAAGCTGATAACGTTCATTATCGCTCGATAGCATTGAGGCGTTGGAAGCATAGTGGCTTCGTCCGACGGGCGGCTCATAGACTGTCTCGCCCCAATCGGTTTTGACTGCACCGGATGATGCTAACGAGAAACCGGTAGATGCATGGTATGATTGATGCGCTAATGGCTTTTCCGGAATCAGCATTCCTTCATCAGTACCAAGCGTAAGTTTTATCGTCCCGACATTATCTTTTTTATTGAGATACTGTCTGACATGCATCGGCGGGTCTTCATCCATATCGTCGGTAACGACACGAAGTAGTGCTAACTGGTTATATCGGGCACCGGAATAAAGTGAAAAATTGCCGTAGGGTACATTCAGGAGGATATTGACTCGGGTTTCGGGTCCGCTTTTTGGGATGGCTTTCTCTATCACACGGTAAGCAGCATATGCTACACCACAAGCAGCGACTGCCATGATAAGAACAACAGGGATAACCTGTCGGCGGCTGGCTCGTGTATTCCGAACGTCGAGGGGATTTGACATTCCTTCGTAGTTTCTCCTCAAAAGCGAATTAAAGTGGTAACAATCAGTAATGAGTTACGGAGTGTTTCCGCCCATGTTTCAATCAAAATTGCGGTTTTTAGTAGAGGCTCGCTGCGCATACCCTCTCCCGTAGGGACATGCCGCTGGGGCATGCCCGCGTTGTGAATGGAATGTAGGGGCAAATCGAATGTGCCCGTCCCCGACGCGCTCCCTCTCCTTAATTAAGGAGAGGGAGCGAGTTGCGAGCATGATGCACGCGCTACTATAGTAAAACGCTGCCATTGGCTTCGGTTTGCGGGCTGTGCCGTATATTTGTAGTCAAAAGTTTGGCAGGAAATTGAGACAGGATATATATATAGAAGACCTAAAGGGGCTTGTCGGGCAGGATGTAACCTTGCGCGGTTGGCTCTATAATAAGCGTTCGAGCGGGAAGATACAGTTTCTTGAGCTTCGCGACGGCACGGGGATATGCCAGTGCGTTGTGATGAAGAACCAGGTACCCGAGGAGGTCTTTGCGGCTTATGATAAGCTGACGACGGAATCCGCCTTTGCCGTAACTGGCACAGTGCAGGAAGCCGCCAAAGCGCCGGGCGGATATGAGCTTTTTACAAAGAATATCGAGATTATCTCGATTGCCGAGGAATATCCTATCTCGCCAAAAGAGCATGGCGTGGATTTCCTGATGGGCGTTCGCCATCTCTGGCTCCGCTCGAAGCGGCAACATGCTATCCAGCGCATACGTCATGAGATAGTCCACGGCATCCGCGACTTCTTCGATTCTCGCGGTTTCACACTTTTGGATGCACCAATCCTTACGCCGAACGCGGCAGAAGGAACAAGCACACTTTTTGAGTTAGATTATTTCGACGACGAGAAGGCATATCTCTCGCAGTCAGGTCAGCTTTACGGCGAAGCAGGCGCGATGGCGTTCGGGAAGGCATACGTCTTTGGTCCGACTTTCCGCGCGGAGAAATCCAAGACGAAACGTCACCTCACGGAGTTCTGGATGGTCGAGCCGGAAGTCGCGTTCATGGATCTCGAAGGCGACATGGAGCTTGCCGAGGAGTTTATCCATAGCGTCGTCAAGCGAGTTCTCGAGAAAAGAAAAGCCGAATTGACGCTCTTGAACGAGAGTACCGAAGAGGGCGGAGTTGATATGTTTGGGCGCCTCGAAGCAGTGCTTCAGCCGTTCATCCGTTTACATTACGATGAAGCGGCGAAGATACTCGATAAGTATTGGGATGATGTTTTGGCGAAGGGGACGGAATCACTTCCGCCGACCTTCAAGCGTTTTACCTACGGCGATGACTTTGGCGCATACGATGAAGTTGCGCTCACGAGCATTTATGAGCAGCCGGTTATCGTGCATCATTATCCTGCGGCGGTGAAGGCGTTCTATATGAAGCGCGACCCGAACGAACCGGATAAAGCGTTGGCGATGGATATTCTTTTCCCCGGCTTCGGTGAAATTATTGGCGGCTCGCAGCGCGAAGATAGCTATGATGTTTTAGCCGAGCGCATTAAGGAGCATAACCTTCCGATGGAAGCGTTCGAGTGGTATCTCGATCTACGTAAGTACGGAAGTGTGCCACATGCAGGTTTTGGTTTAGGTCTCGAGCGTTTGGTGCTCTGGATCTGCAATACTGATCATATTCGTGAAACGATACCGTTCCCCAGGACAATATCACGTATCTGGCCCTAATTTAATAACAGGAGAAAAAGATATGTTGAAAAGAATGGTTTCTACTACTATACTATGTGCTATGCTGTCTTTGACAGTTCAAGAAGCGTTTTCACAAACAGGCGACACAGAAACAATTGCCGGTGAGCAGCAGCGTTTTGCAACAAACGTTTTCGGAATTGGCTTATATGGAAGTCTAACTACGGGCATGGGAGTTTCTTTCAAGCATCATGCACCAAAGATTCCGTTTGCCTACCAGATAAACGGTGGTATCATCAAATTTGGTGAAACATTGCTCTATTCTATCGGCGGTGAACTGCATTATGACCTTATCGTCGGCGACCAAGACCGTCTGTTTGCAACCGTCGGGTTTGGTACTTATTATGTAGGTGACACGACCAACGAGCTTTCAACACCAACACGTCTTGGTGCAGGGCTTGGTTATGAGCTGCCACTATCACGAGTGATAAATCTGACACTAAGTGTACTGGTTACTGGTTTCTTGCCCGGCGGAAGTATTTTTCCGTTGCCATCGGCAGGTATTCACATTTACTTTAAGTAATGGGTGTTGAACAAATAATTTTCTGGGTTCTTTCAGGTGGCGCCATAGCCGCTTCTATAGGGATGATAACGCGTAAGAGCGCTGTCTCAAGCGCTCTTCTGCTCGTGCTTACCTTCTGCTTTTTGGGCGGGATATATCTTACCTTGAGTGCGCAGTTCTTGGCAGTCGTGCAGGTAGCAGTGTATGCAGGTGCTATCATGGTGCTTGTGCTATTTGTTATTATGCTTTTGAATCTGAAAGATCAGTCTTTCTCGCTTGCAGGTAATTGGCGAACGATGGTCGGCTTGCTTGCCGCGCTTGGCATCACAGCACAAATCATTGCAGTCATAGTTTCTAACAGCGAGAAATTCCCGCAAACAATATCAGATAGAGCATTGGAGAACGGGACTGTTGAAGCAGTCGGTATGGCACTTTATCAGTCATCCTCGTTCGCATTCGAGATGGCATCGATCGTGCTTATCTCTGCGGCTGTCGGGGCGATACTTCTTGCAAAAAGACGACTTGTATAAAACGAAATGGCACCGTTATCACATTACCTCATCGTTTCAGCGATACTCTTTACAGTAGGCGTTGCAGGCGTCCTCTTGCGCAAGAACGCCATCATCATTTTTATGTGCATCGAGCTTATGCTTAATGCCGTGAACCTGACGCTCATTGCGTTCAGCCAGTTTTTGGGTAACACCGAAGGTCAAGTGCTCGTCTTTTTTGTGATGACGGTTGCTGCTGCGGAGGCTGCGGTAGGGTTGGCGCTCATGATATCTATCTATAGAAATAAAGAGACGATAGATGTTGATTCACTTGATCTGTTAAAGGGATAAATTTTCTATTAGCACGTGCACGAGTTAATACCATATATCGTCATATCGCCGCTTCTGGGCTTTCTTATTAATGGGTTCTTCGGAAGCCGCTACAAAAATAAGAACATCGCCGGATGGATCGGTACGCTTGCGGTTACCATCAGCTTCGTTATTGCATGTGGCGTATTCGCTGAGATGCTCTCAGCTCCCGCAGAAGAGCGTGCTATCAGTTACAAACTGCTTGATTGGCTTTCGGTAGGGAAGATAAACGTCGGTATCTCGTATATGATAGATCAGCTTTCTATCATATTCATTCTTGTCATTACGGGTGTTGGCGCACTCATCCATCTCTATTCTACAGGGTATATGAAGGGCGACCCTGGCTATGCGCGCTTCTTCACGTATTTGAATCTCTTCATCGTGATGATGCTTCAGCTTGTGATGGCTGATAATTTTTTGCTGACATTCCTCGGTTGGGAAGGCGTAGGGCTTTGTAGTTATCTTCTTATTGGTTTCTGGTACGAAGAAAAGAAGAACGGCGATGCGGCAAAGAAAGCATTCATCGTTAATCGTATCGGTGACTTCGGATTTTTGGTTGCGATGGGAGCGATGCTCGTCACCTTCGGCTCGCTTAACTATGTTGACGTCTCTGCTTCAGCACTTGGAGCAGGTAGCACAGCGGCACTGACATTTATCACCATGATGCTTTTTCTTGGTTGCACTGGTAAGAGCGCACAGATACCGTTGTATGTTTGGTTGCCTGATGCTATGGCAGGTCCGACACCTGTCTCTGCACTTATCCATGCCGCGACGATGGTCACAAGTGGCATCTATCTTGTCGCACGAGCAAATGTTCTCTTCGCGCTTTCGCCCGAGACTCTTGCCGTGATCGCAGTCGTAGCGATACTCACCGCAGTGCTTGCAGCACTGATGGGTATCTTCCAGAATGATATTAAGAAAGTGCTTGCATATTCAACAGTTTCGCAACTCGGCTTTATGTTCATCGCGCTCGGTGTTGGTGCATTTACTGCCGGTGTGTTCCATGTCTTGACTCACGCATTCTTTAAGGCATGTCTATTCTTGGGTTCAGGCGCAGTTATTCATGCAATGCACCATGAACAGGATATGCAAAAGATGGGCGGACTCAAAAAGTATCTGCCGATAACGTACATCACATTTTTACTCGCTACGCTCGCTATCGCAGGTATCCCGCCGTTCTCCGGGTTCTTCTCGAAAGATGAGATACTCTGGAAAGCATTCTCGCAAGGAAGCCCGATGCTTTGGGCACTCGGCGCATTCGGCGCGCTTTGCACGGCATTCTACATGTTCCGCGCAGTCTATCTTACATTCTTCGGTAAGGAGAGATTCGATGCGCATCACCACCCGCCGCATGAAGTAGGTTCTTCGATGAGCATTCCGTTAATCGTGCTTGCTGCGCTTTCAGTCGTTGGTGGTCTTATTGGTATTCCGCATGTACTTGGCGGCTCGAATATTTTGCATCACTGGCTTGAACCGGTTCTTGGCAAGGGCGAAGAGATCATCACAGCATCAGCGCACCATGTTGACCATGCAATGGAAATACCGCTGATGATCGTATCAGTTGTGATTGCACTCGTCGGTATCTTCTTTGCAACGAGATACTACAAATCAAAGACGACGCTTGCTCTCAAAGAACAGAGGCTCGGTATTTTCTATAAACTTGGTTATAATAAGTTTTATGTAGATGAGATATATGACGGCGCAGTTGTTCAGCCGACGTATAACTTCAGCAATAGCTTTCTCTATAAGATATTCGACGTAATGGTCATTGACGGTATTGTTAATGGCTCGGCATGGGTAGCAGGTCAGTGCGGCTTCGTATTTAGGAAGCTGCAGAACGGGCTTGTCCAAAATTATGCCATTGTTATTGTCGTCGGTATTTTGTGTGCCATCGGGTACGTAATCGTTTTTTAAAGTACGAATGGGTTTACTTTCAACACTCATACTTCTTCCTATCCTCGGCGCGGCGAGTTTGCATTTCATAAAAGATGCAAAGACGGCGAAGATTTATACACTTATGATAGCGCTTGCGACGTTCGCAATCTCGCTTATCGTCTATATGACCTACGATAGTGCCGGCGTAGGGTATCAGTTCATAGAGCGAATTCCGTGGATAAGCTCAAGCACACTTTCGATAAACTATGTAATGGGCATTGACGGTATGTCACTAATGCTTGTGCTCCTGACGACATTCCTTATGGTGATCGCGCTTATCGGGACATGGAATTCGCAGGACAAAAAAGTACCGGGGTTGATGGCACTGCTCCTATTGCTTGAGGCAGGTATGCTCGGCGTGTTCTGTTCGCTTGATCTTTTTGTCTTCTATATTTTCTGGGAGTTGATTCTTATCCCGATGTATTTTATTATCGGTATCTGGGGTGGCGAGCGCAGAGTTTATGCATCGCTCAAATTTTTTATCTATACTCTCGCAGGTTCGCTCTTCATGCTCGTTGCCATCATCTGGCTTGGGCTTGAAGCGCAAAAGATAACTGGTGTTTTCACGACAGACCTTTCTCGGCTTATCGGTATCAGCGCATCGCTTCCGGTAAGTACACAAAATTATCTCTTCTGGGCATTCGCTGTTTCGTTTGCAATAAAAGTCCCGCTCTTCCCATTCCATACATGGCTGCCAGACGCCCACGTTGAAGCGCCGACGGTCGGCTCCGTAATTCTTGCAGGTGTTCTGCTGAAGATGGGTACGTATGGTATGATACGTTTTAATCTCGGACTTTTCCCCGATGCAAGTATCGCCAATGCAAGTATTATGTCAATCCTTGCAGTTGTCGGTATCATCTATGGCGCACTTGTTGCCATGGTGCAGACCGACATAAAAAAGCTCATTGCATACTCATCAGTAACGCACATGGGTTTTATCGTGCTTGGTATCTTCTCGATGACTCGCGAAGGTTTGCAAGGCGCGATAATCCAAATGATCAATCACGGACTCTCGACAGGGATGCTCTTCATGATGTTCGGCATGATGTATGAACGGACTCATACCAGAGCAATCGAGAAGTACGGCGGGCTTGCGAAGATAACACCTAGGTTCGCAGTCTTTTTTGCAATTGCACTGCTTTCAAGTGTAGGACTTCCAGGGCTCAACGGATTTATCGGTGAATATCTTACGCTCATGGGTGCTTTCACATCACCCGTGCTCAACTCATGGAGCTATGCGATATTAAGTTCAACGGGTGTTATCTTAGCCGCTGTCTATCTCTTGTGGATGTATCAGCGTTTTATGATGGGACCAATAACGCATGAAGAGAATCGCAAACTCACTGATCTAACCAACCGCGAGATGGTATCGCTTGTGCCGCTTGTCGTGATGATGGTCTGGATTGGTATGCAGCCAATGCACTTTCTGAAGACGACAGAAGATAGCGTCAATAAAATGTCAGATGGTTTAATTCGTTTGAAGACTGGCGCAACGGCAGCGCCTTCGACGAACCCATATCAACTTGTTGATCCGAAAGTACAGGTAAAATAATATAGTGAGCTACCAAGATTTCATAGCAGCGCTTCCGCTTATTATCCTTACAGGCACAGGGTTACTTGTGATGATGTGGGATGCGTTCGAGAAGATACCATCAAGGATGCCAATTCTCCTGACTTCGCTCGGCTCGATAGCGGCAGCAGTTGTTGCATACACCAACCTCGGCAACAACAACGTAGCATTCGACGGACTATTCTTTGATAATACCACTTCTCACTTTTTTACTATCGTCTTTTCTGTAGCCACGCTCTTAGCGTCACTCATTGCTGAAAAATATCTCAAAGGTGAAGAAGTACTCGTCGGTGAGTTCTCCGCACTTTCGCTTTTTGCAGCGACTGGTATGATAATGATGGCTTCGGGCGCAAATCTTATCGTTACGTTCTTAGGGCTTGAAACGATGTCTATTTGTTTTTATATACTTTCGGGTATGTTCCGCCGCCGCGAAGAATCGAATGAATCAGCGATGAAGTATTTCTTGCTTGGGGCATTTGCAACTGGCTTCTTCCTTTATGGCATTGCACTTCTCTACGGAAGTTTCGGTACACTTAGTTTAGTTAAGATGGCTTCGATGGGCGGAGTGGGGTCTGATAATACACTTATGCTTCTTGGTGTAGTGTTATTACTCATCGGACTTCTCTTCAAAGTTGCTGCATTTCCATTCCATCAGTGGGCACCGGATGTGTATGATGGTGCACCGACACTTGTCGGAGGGTTTATGTCAACCGCTGGTAAAGCGGCGGCATTTAGCTCGCTTATCCTTGTCGGTAATGCACTGATGCCAAGCGGAGCAATGGGCGGCAAAGTACAAACACTTATCGCTGTCGTAGCGGCGGCTTCAATGCTTTATGGTAATATAGTAGCAATAAGTCAAAAGAAGATAAAGCGAATGCTCGCTTATTCGAGCACTGCTCATGCCGGATATATACTGCTTGGTGTTGCCGCAGGTAATCAGATGGGGATGACTGGCATCATGATCTACTCTGCCGTCTATATGCTCATGCAGACAGCGGCATTCGGTATCGTTGCACTTCTTGAAAAAGAAACAGTACGTGGACTTGAGATAGATGATTATGCCGGACTTGCAAAACGCCGTCCGTACACTGCGCTCATCCTTGCAGTCATCATGTTCTCGCTTGCAGGTATTCCGCCATTCGCAGGATTTTTCGGGAAGTACTACCTTTTCCTCGCAGCTCTCAAGGCAGATCTCCTTTGGCTTGCGATTGCAGGGGTAGTCTCGAGCATCATTGCGGCATTCTTCTATCTTCGCATCATTGTACTTATGTACTTTAAAGATTCGGCGGATGAAGAAGAATCGCAAGAGAAGTTCGATGTGTCATTCGTTGCCGTCGGGCTTGCAACGCTTGCTGTGCTCGCTTTTGGTCTGATGCCGAATCTACTTTTGGATCTCGTAACCTACGGGGTAAAATAATTGCTGCCCATACTTACATCCGAGGAGTCGCGCGCATTTGATGCGTATCTTATTAAAGAGGTAGGTATTCCGCCTCTTGTCCTGATGGAAAATGCTGCGCGAGGTGTACTTGATTCTATCCAAGACTTACTCGAAGAACTTGATGACAAAGCAGTCGCTATCTTTTGCGGAAAAGGTAATAATGGCGGCGATGGTCTTGCCCTTGCGCGTTTGCTTGACGAAGAAGGTATTGATGTCCATGTATTCCTTCTGGGTAAACCTACCGAGTTATCAAAAGAAACTGCGACACAACTCTCCATCCTAAAGAACTTCATCGCGAAAGAGAAACTTCATCAGTATCCGCTTAAAGATTCACACTTCCTACATCACATTCGTCTCGGCATTTTTGTTGATGCACTTCTCGGGACAGGTTCAACGGGTGCATTGAAAGGGAAGTACAAAGAAGCGGTTCTTGATATTAATGCACTTGCACATCATTACGGTGCGAAGATAATTGCTATTGATGTTTCGACGGGACTTGATTCGGATTCAGGTGAAATAGCAACCTCACAAGATGGTGAAGCAGTCGTCGTTCATGCTGATAGAACGATAACGATGGGCGCACTTAAGAGAGGGTTGTTTCAGCAGCATGGACCTGATGTCGTTGGTGAGTTGACCGTTGCGCCGCTTGGCGGACCTATCTCCGCGTGGAAAGAATTCTCCGAGAATCATACATGGCTTATGGAAGAAGATGACCTGCATGGTCTCTTCGGTAAACGTAAAGCTGTAACGTCAAAATTTGATTACGGGCATGTGCTTTCTATCTGCGGCTCGTATGGCATGACGGGTGCAGCGATATTTGGTGCAAAAGCCGCGCTTCGCTCTGGTGCAGGGCTTGTCTCCGTTGCAACGCCTGAATCACAGCGCGCTATTGTTGCAAACGGGTTGCCTGAGGCAATGACCTTCGGTGTGCATGAAGATTCAAAAGGACTTCCTACATCCGACGCATTTGAGCAGATCGACCACCTTCTCGAAAAAGCTTCTGTAATTCTCTATGGTTCAGGAATACTTTTAACCGAAGAGACAAAACGCCTTGCACTCCGATTGTTGCAGGAGACTGAACATCCGCTCGTTCTCGATGCCGGTGGCGTCATTGGTCTTACAAAACATCATGATGTTTTGAAAAAGCGTACGGCTCCGACTGTTATCACTCCTCACATCGGTGAGTTTGCACAGTTTTTAGGATTTAAACGTGAGCAAGTTGAAGCCAATAGGATCGAACTTGCACGAGAGACTGCCGCAAAGCTTGGAATCACTATTGTTCTCAAAGGCGCACCGAGCATCGTTGCATCCCCTGATGGGGATGTCTTTATCAACCCAACCGGAAATCCCGGCATGGCGACGGCAGGTGTTGGCGATGTTCTTGGCGGTATGATTGCCGGACTCATGGGACAAACCGCTGATGTTTTGAGCGCTTGCATCTTTGCAATTTATACTCATGGCAGAGCAGCCGATATAGCCGCGGAGAAATTATCGGAGCGTGCAATCGTTGCCTCTGATATTATAGATTCTCTTCCTGAAGTGTTCTTAGCGTTCGAGAAGGAATGAGTGCTCTTTCGCCGATACTTCGCAAAGACCTCCTCGTCGAATTCCGTTCGCGCTACGGTGTAAGTGTGGTGGTGATGTTCCTACTTGTAACTATTACGACCATACTCTTCTCCGCACCCGGCGAGACATTTACTTCAAGTATCAACAGTGCATTCTTTTGGATCTCGCTTTTTTTCGGAGCAATGACTGGGCTTTCGCGGTCGTTTGTAACTGAAGAAGAACGGGGCACATCGCTCATCCTTCGACTCTACTCAACTCCGGAGCGAGTATATTGGGGTAAATTTTTATATAATTTACTCTTAATCTTCGCATTAGCCGCAAGCGCAGTCTTGTTCTTCTTGTTCTTCTTCCGCGATCTTGTGATAAAGGATGTAACGCTGTTTTTTTTGCAACTGGTGCTCGGATGTATCGGCATAGCATCGGCAACGACTATACTATCTGCGATAGTAGCCCGTGCGGCGCAAAAGGGAGCACTTCTTCCTGTGATAGCTCTTCCCGTCCTGATGCCGCTTATCATTGCAGTTACAGATGCTACGCGTATCACTCTCGAAATTCCGAACGCATGGGAAGGCGTTAAGGGAGACATTCTTATCATGTTTTCGTTCGATATATCACTCACACTTGTGAGCTACGTACTCTTCGCTACAATTTGGCGTGACTAATGAACTTCTTTCGTTCGACAATCTATAAATACTCTATCGGTCTTCTGCTTGCTGTAGGAGTCTATCTTTCATTTGCGACACCTATCGGCGGTAACTTCCGCGATGTTGCAATGCTCTCGATGGCAGGCATCACCGATGTTACTCCTGTCAAAGGACAGCTCAACGCCGACGGCACAGCAACGGACTTCACCGATGATAAGCGACGCATTGAGATTCCTCAAGGAGTAGTGCTGCCTACGTCAGTTACATGGGTTGCAGACTTTTCCTATCGCCCGGCTGATAGCACATTCATATTGAAGAAGATTGTCAGCGTTGATCCGCTTATGACATTCCCGCTTGTGCAAGGTCTCGGCGAACTCGGGCGAAATATGCTTTTCCATGTGCCGATGTCATTCGTTGCATTTGTTCTATTCCTATTTGGTACGATATACTCTATCATCTTTCTACGTAAGAAAGATATGAAGTATGACCTTCAAGCACGAGGGTTTTCGGCTGTTGGCTTGTTGCTTACTTTTCTTGCAACAGTAACTGGAAGTATTTGGGCGCGTTTTAGCTGGGGACGTTTTTGGAATTTCGATCCGCGCGAATCGAGCATACTTATTCTTCTTCTAATTTATATTGCATACTTTCTACTCCGCTCACTTATGGAAGAGTCCGACGAGAAGAAGGCACGTATTGCGGCAGTCTATAATATTATAGCATTTGTAACGGTGCCGTTCCTGATGTTCGTCCTGCCGCGTATTACGGAGAGTTTACATCCCGGCGGAGCAGGGAGCGTTGCACCTGTGCTTAATCTTTCAGGCAAGACATATACTGCACCGACACTTTTATGGATGTTATGGGGGATGGTGTTTGTCTTTACGCTTATCTGCTTTTGGATAAAAGACCTCTACGTGCGAATCCTCAAACTCGAAGAACAAAAGAACTAAGATGGAATTTCTCGAAAAAAACCCGCTCTATGTAGTAGCCATTATCGCGACGGTCATTTGGCTCGGCTTTTTCTATTTTCTGATGCGCCTAGATAAGCGTGTCTCGAAGCTGGAGAAAGAGTAATTACTTTCGCATCTCTTCCCATTTTTTCCACTCGTCTTCGGGTGGTTTAAGTGGCGGGTTTAACCACCTGACAATAAGAGAAACCAAAACGACTAAGACCGTATAAATAAGGATAGAAGCTGGGTCCATATCATCCTCCAAATGTGTGTTATAGACCTAAGTTGAACACCGAACGTCTTATCTCAAATCCCTGTTTTGAAACTGTTATGAAAACCAAACACATTTACGCACTTGTCATCGCTATTGCTTTCATTGGCATAGCGGCATTCGCGCTTGTCGAAAATAAGATTGACTATGCAGATTTTACTACCGCGCAGTCAACCGGCAAACGTGTACAGGTATCCGGCACACACGTCAAGGAAGCCCCCACACATTACGACATCAACGCAAATCTTTTTACCTTTACGATGAAAGATCATAAAGGAGCGGAAATGCCTGTTCGCTATAACGGCATCAAGCCGACGAACTTTGAGCTTTCGACCAACGTGGTCTGCGTCGGGAAGGTCGAGGGCGGAGTCTTTGCAGTATCAGAGATACAGACGAAGTGCCCATCGCGCTACGAAGGCTCAGAGAAGATCAACACCCAACTGTAAATCCCCATGGTCGGACAAATTGCCATTGGCATCGCCTTTGCCTCCGCACTTATAGGCAGTATCCTCTACTATCTTGTCGCAAAAGGAAGAACCGAGTATCTTTCGGCTGCGCGTATATCGGCTCATCTATGTATATGGGCTGTTATCATTTCTGCGGGTACGCTCCTCTATTACATTTTTAATTACCGCTTTGATATAAGTTACGTGTATGAGCACGTATCGCGTTCGCTCTCGAAGCCGCTCCTTTTCTCAACGTTCTATGCAAGTCAAGAGGGAAGCTTTATGCTGTGGGCTTTGCTTACTGCACTCATAGCAATTCCGCTTATGCCGTATGCTTCGCGTCAGCGATACGAAGCACCGGTGATGACCGTCTATCTTTCGATACTTGTCTTCTTGACAATCATGCTTGTCTTGAAGACTCCCTTCGAGTCACTGGCTGCCGCCCATCCGGGTGAAGTGCCGGTTGGGTTTATTCCGCAAGATGGTAAAGGACTTAATCCATCGCTCGAAAATCTGTGGATAGCGATTCATCCACCGATGCTCTTTCTTGGTTTCTCGCTTTTGGCGGTGCCGTTCGCATTTGCGATTGCGGGATTGTGGCGACGCGATTATCAAGGTTGGATAACAACATCACTCCCCTGGACTCTCGGTGCGGCAATGGTACTTGGCTTCGGTATTATCCTCGGTGGTTTTTGGGCGTATGAAACGCTTGGATGGGGTGGATATTGGGCATGGGATCCGGTAGAAAACGCATCACTACTTCCGTGGCTGATTACGGTTGCGGCGTTTCATACAATGCTCACCCAGAAGAAAACAGGTGGACTTGTTCGGACAAACCTCTTGATGACGCTTCTTGCGTATGCTCTTGTCATTTACTGTTCGTTCATGACGCGCTCTGGTGTACTCTCTGATGCATCAGTACACTCGTTCGTTGCGCCGGGTAATGATGTGTTCCGTTTACTTGTGGTTGCACTCGTTCTATTTATCGGTTTGCCGCTTATATTTTTCATTACAAGAATGCGCGATATGAAAGCGCGAGCCACAGAATACAAACTTCTCTCACGCGAAACAGCACTTTCTATCGGTGCGGCAATCATCGGTGCAAGTGCATTGGTGATATTTGTAGGTACGAGCGCACCGCTTGTCTCGAAAAAAGTTGATATTAGCTATTATGGTAATCTGCATATTCCGATAGCAATTGTGCTGATGCTCGTAAATGGTCTTTCGCTTGTACTCAAGTGGAAACAATCGAATGCGAGAGAGACGATAAAGAAAGGTGCATGGGCACTTATTACATCTCTTGTCATAACGGGTGTTCTTTTCGCACTTGGTATTCAGGATATTGGCTATTCGCTTATCATTTCTGCTACACTATTCTCACTACTTATCAATCTTGAACTTACGTATAGTTTGCTTAAAGGCAAACTTGGCTTTGTCGTAAATAAAGATGCTGATGTACGCACAAAACTTATCGGTGCATTGCGATGGATGGTGATACTCGGTATCTTGATAATGGTCATAGCCGCAAAAGGTGATTTCTATAAGTTTGGATATTATATAGAAGATTACGGCTTGTACTGGCTAGCAACTACGCTTTTAGTAATTTTCTCTTTCGTGGTTTTCGGCGCAGTGAAGTTGAAAGCTGATACTCGATTCATTGGTGCATACATAGCACACATGGGGCTTGCACTCTTTATTATTGGTGTCGTTGCATCAAGCCACTACGAAGAAACAACAGAGTTCACGATCATGCAAAAGGATAAAGTAAAACTTTTCGATCGCTACGAATTGGACTATGCAGGATATAAACTGACTCCGCCGCAGAATTACAATTTTATTATCAATGTGCGAGATGAAGATGGCACGGTCGAGACAGTTGAACCGATAATATTCTTTTCGGCATTTGATAATTTCAAAAATTTGAACCCAAAGCCAAGCATTTTGAAGTATGGCACGCGTGATCTATATTTTGTTGTAAAAGGTACAGAACCCACTGGTGGTCCGCCGAAAGATTCACTTACAAAAGGACAAACCATCCCTATCATTGGTGGTGCTGTTGATCTAACCTTCAACGAGTTTGAATTTACGGCAGAAGAGCGACAGAAGATGATGTCGAATCAGACATTTACTGTTGTTGCAAAACTTTCGGCACAAGTAAAAGGTAGTACTGAAGTAATTCCTTTCGAGACATCGGTTACTCGCAATCTCGAAACACAGGAAGCATCGAAAGATGATGTGCTCATTCCGGGTACTTCGTACTACGTCGGTCTTGCAGAACTTCGTCCGAACTTAGAAAATCGTGATCAGTCCCAGATCATTATTACATCCTTCGATAGTACGAACCCACCTCCGCCTGTTAAAGAGCGAGTCTTCGTTCAAGCATTTGTCAAGCCGTATATCAATTTGGTATGGGCTGGTGTGATTATTCTCACTGTTGGTTTTGGATTCTCGATGCTCCGCCGCCGCAAGGAGGCACTTGCAGCAATTTCAAAAGCAGAGCAGATGTTTGAGAAGGTAAAAGGTCATCATGCCGCAAGTGATGATTCTGCGGCTCCCGTAGCATCCGTACAAGAAATACCATTTCCGACCCATACAAAAAAGACGGTATGAGTTATCTGGCAGGTCTTTTTTCGCTTGAAGGCAAGACTGCAATCGTCACAGGTGCTTCGCGCGGATTAGGTCGGGCAATTGCTATTGCACTCAATGGAGCTGGTGCTAACGTTGCTCTTGCTGGAAGAGACTCCGAAGAACTTCTTATTACCCAAGATTCACTTGCTTCAAAAGAGAAGAGCATTGTTGCTCAATGCGATGTAACTTCGCGTCATGAAATGTCGCTTGCTTTCGAGAAGGTAGATATTCAATTCGGAAGTATTGATATACTTGTCAACAATGCAGGTATCATTCGCCGTAATCCTGCACTGGAATTTACCGAAGAAGATTGGGATGCGGTATTAGAAACAAATCTTTCTTCGGTATTCATGTGGTCGCAGGAAGCAGGGAAGAGGATGAAAGAACGCGGTGGTAAGATCATCAACATTGCTTCGATACTTTCATTTTCAGGTGGACTCAATGCTGTTGCGTATGCCGCGGCAAAAGGCGGTGTTGCACAGATGACGAAAGCTCTTTCCAACGAATGGTCGAAGTATAATATAAATGTCAATGCTATTGCACCGGGGTATTTTGTGACCGATGCAACATCTGCTTTGCGTGCGAATGATGAACGTTCAGCATATATTCTTTCACGTATTCCTACAGGACGCTACGGCGAACCCGATGAACTTGCAGGAACTGCTATCTACCTCGCATCCAAAGCATCAGACTATGTTAATGGACATATTCTAGTTGTAGATGGCGGATGGAATTCAATGTAACTTGACGATTCACGATCTATGAATAATTGGCTTTTTAGAAATACTGCTCAAGCAAAAGGACGGAATGTTGTCATTACCCCTGATAACTCTGCTTTTCAATTCCTTTCTGTTGCTCGTGTTGTTCTTGATAAAAATACTCCTTCTGCTACGGGTCAGAATGTCGGAGCAGAAACAACACTACTTTGTTTGCATGGGAAGGGAAGCGTCACTGTAGAGGAAAAGACGTATGAGATGTCGCGATTTGACGGACTCTATGTAAGTCGCGGTGCGAAATTTTCTTTTTCAACCGATGATAGTTTTGATGTAGTCGAGTCTTCATGTCCGACAGAGAAAACGCATCCGATACAATACGTTAATTATTCAAATGATGTAAAAGACAGCGACTCGCTGACACTTCACATTGGAGCAGAGCCATACTATAGAGATATTCATAAGGTTATTGCAGAGAATGTTGAGGGTTCGCGGATACTCATGGGAGTAACGATGTCGAAGCCGGGCAACTGGACAAGCTGGCCGCCGCATGAACATGCCGCAACCAGAGAAGAACTCTATCTTTTCTTTGATATGCCAAAGCCGGGATTCGGGACGCAGTATATCTATAGCAATTTAGATGCACCTGAATTTATTCAACCCGTTTATGAAGATGACGCCGTTACTATTGTAAAAGGGTATCATCCAAATGTTGCAGCACCCGGGTATCCTATTAATTTCTGCTGGGCTTTGTGCTCGCTTGAAGATGACACATGGCGCTCGCTTGGCGGCGTGAACGTCCAACCGGGATTTGAAGCTATGCCGACAGGTCTTCGCTGATGCAGAACGAACTTGATTTTTTAGAGACTCTCTTCACTCCGCTCGTGAGTGATGTGATGGATTCACTAGGGATCACGGGGCAAGTCCTGCCTCATAGAATTCAATCTATCTTCCATGACCCGCACCTGAAAGTAGCTGGGTATGCCTTCGGTTGCCGGGTCGTACCGACTGACGAATATGTAGAGATTCATAAACTCCTTGAAATGATTGACGCTATCGAAAAGGATTCATTCGTTCTTGTAGCGAGCGACAGCCCGATCGATGCCGCGCTATGGGGAGGACTGATGTCAACCAGAGCAAAAGTTCGTGGTGCAAGGGGGGCGGCAGTTACCGGTGGTGTTCGAGATATAGAACAGACAGCAGGTCTCGGTTTTCCGGTCTTTGGTGAATATAGATGTGTCAAAGATATTCGGCGTCGGGGATATATGGCGGAATATGATACAACTATTACAATTGGAGATACAATAGTATCCCCCAAGGATATAGTTTTTGCTGATGCAAATGGAATTGTGGTAATACCACATTCAAAGAAGGAACAAATACTTCAAACATTGGTGGTGAGGATAAAGGGGGAAGAAGGGACGTCTGCGGGGCTTCTTTCGGGTAAGTCAGCAAAAGATTTATTTGGCGAATTTGAGACATTTTAAGCAATTTATTAGAATTCTGATATTTTAACTCATATTTTTTTCAAATTTACTTGCATTTGGGTGAAAAATGTCATATATTTGTGGCTCGGAATAGTAACCCATGATATGCTGTGAAAAGAAATGTCATGTATGCCAAAGACCACGTTCTTTTGGGTTTGATTTCCGTTTTATAGATAGTCGTATATTTATCGTTGTTTCTCGCCGTTGTTGTCAATCTTACGTAGCCGAGGTAATAACTTTTTTGATTGTTCTGCGTACTATCCATAAAAGATAAATTTTTCAGATTGTTTTCTCACCGCTCACAATAGCCGTTTTCATAGTACGGCTTATAATTGATAAGGCAAACTAACAGAAGTCCCACTCTCGCAAGAGGGTGGGATTTCTTATTTTTATGCCCTATTTCGCTACTTTTTGGGAGTTCCTTTCGGTAAATAGATGTTACACACGGCTCGTTAAATGTAACTTTTCTAACGTAACACGTGAAAAAAAATCGTACTTGGATAATCGTTATTCTTCTGTGTATTGTCGGCTCTCTTTGGGCACTCTACCCAACATGGCAAGCATCACAATACCGCGAAGAGTTTGCAGCACTTAAAGATTCTGCCTCCCGTGCAAAATGGATCGTCGCAAATGAAGAATCATTAAAAGATGCCAATGGCAAGTCGATCAAGCTCGGGCTTGATCTGCGTGGTGGTATCTATGTTACCATGGAAGTTGATGTACTCAAGTTCATCGAAGACCAGGCAACAGGAAAAGACGACATCTTCAACAAGGTCATCGCGACGACTAAAGAAGAAGAAAAGACATCTGACGAATCAGTCGTTGAGTTGTTCGCTAAGAACTTCCGTGCGACCGCCGTTCCGGCAGGAAAGAACCTCCTGAACTACTTTATTCTTCCAGATAGCCGCATCATCGAAGAAGCGGATATTCTTGCATTCCTGAAGGCAGGCACTGATGAAGCCGTTGATCGCGCAATTGAGATTATTCGTAATCGTATTGATCAGTTCGGACTTACAGAACCGTCAATCCAGAAGTTCGGCTCACGCCGTATCATCATTGAAGTACCGGGTGTTGCAGATGCGGCACAGGTTCGTCAGCTTTTGGAAGGAACAGCGCAGCTTGAATTCCGCCTGATGAAGGACCCAAAGGTCGTCCAGAAAGTACTCAAGAGCATTGATAAACATTTGCTCGGCATAGCTGCTATAACCCCTACAAAAGCAGTTGACACCACTGCTGTTGTTGATACTGCTGCCAAAGCAGTCGCTGCTGTTACTCCGAAGGTTGACAGCGCGAAATCAGTTGTTGATTCTGCAAAGAAGAATGTTGCGCTTTCATCAGAAGACTCTGCGAAACTTGCTGATAGCTTGGCGTATGTTGGACTGACTGACGACCAGAAGCGTATAAAGTTCGAGAAAGAGAATCCATTCACAGCTATCTTAAGCAAAGGTGTAACTCAAGACGGGCGCATCTATTGTAGTGAAATAGATAGAAAAGCCATCATTGATCTTCTCGCTCGTGCTGATGTAAAGCCAATTTATGAAGGTGAAATGAGTATTGTCTTTAGCCGTCCGATCAAAGACGAAAAAGGCGGTAATTTCTATGAAGTGTTTTTCTTAAACGCAACACCAGAACTCACTGGTAAATACATCACTGACGCAACAGCGGAAAATCGTGATGGCCAGCCAAAGGTGACGATGCAGATGGACGAAGAAGGGGCTCGCATGTGGGCAAGAGTTACCGGCGCGAATGTCGGCAAGCAGATCGCGGTCGTACTTGACAATGTTGTCTATACCGCACCGAACGTTCAGAACAAGATCGAAGGTGGTAACTCCGAGATCACCGGTTCAAAGGATATGTCAGAAGCAAATCTTTTGAAAATCGTTCTTAAAGCCGGTGCGCTTCCTGCGCCGGTGAAGATCATCCAAGAGCAGGTCGTTGGACCATCACTCGGAAGTGATTCTATTTCAAAGGGTACGGCATCTATCTTCTTCGGATTCCTTGCCGTTATTCTCTTTATGGCAATCTATTATATGATGGGTGGTATCGCTGCTGATATAGCCGTTATCATTAACTTGCTCTTCACGATGGCTATCCTTGCTACCTTTGGCGCAACACTGACTCTGCCTGGTATGGCAGGTCTTGTGCTGACGGTTGGTATCGCCGTTGATGCGAACGTGCTGATCTATGAGCGTATCAGAGAGGAGCTTGCATCAGGCAAATCCATGAAGCTTGCACTTGATGACGGATATAAACGAGCCTTTGCTCCGATTCTTGACGGTCACGTAACGACGTTCTTCTCCGGTCTTATCCTGTATTCATTCGGAACAGGTACGATCCAGGGATTTGCAGTAACGCTTATGATTGGTATCGCGGCATCGCTCTTTACGGCTATCGTTATTACACGCGTTATCTTCGATGTACTTATCGAACGTGCTCCGAATGCTGTAAAATTTGGATAATATCACCATAAAAGTTTAGAAGAATACAATGCATTTATTTAAGGCAACAAATATAGATTTCATCGGCAAGAGACGCATGTGGTACATGGTTTCTACCATCGTTACGGTAGCCGGTATCCTTTTCGCAATGGTTCGCGGTGTTGAGTATGGTATCGACTTTGTCGGTGGTACAGAAGCACAGCTCAAGTTCGAGAAGGTCGTTCCTATTGAGGATGTTCGCTCATCACTTGATAAAGCAGGATTTCGCGGCGCGGAAGTAAAATTCTACGGTGCTGATGAATCTGGTGTCCTTATTCGTGTCCCGGAAGGTGCTGAAGGCACTGCAACTGGTGGTACAAAGGTGACCGAAGCAATTATGAATTCTATTGCCACCGGTATCCCTGGTAATAAAGCAGAACTCTTACAAGAGCAGCACATTGGACCGAAGATTGGTGCGGAGCTTCAACAGAAAGCGTTGCTTGCAGTACTCTTTACTTGTATAGCGATTCTTCTTTATCTCGCATTTCGCTTTAAGTTTGTTTATGGTATTGGTGCGGTTATTGCTCTTATCCATGACGTTCTTGTCGCGTTTGCGTTTGCAGTTATTTTTAATGGTATCGCACCGTGGCTCAATCTTGAGATGAACTCAACGCTTTTGGCGGCATTCTTGACAATCGTCGGATTTTCGGTTAACGATACGGTTATTATCTTTGATAGAATTCGTGAAGATACCAAGAAGTATAAAGGCAGCGACCTCAAGACGATCATGAACCGCGCTATTAATGAGACGCTTCCTCGTACGATTATTACATCCGGTCTTATTCTTTTGACGCTACTTGTGCTCTTCATTTGGGGCGGCGAAGTGCTTCGCGGATTTGCATTCACGATGCTCGTGGGTGTCTTGACAGGTATCTACTCATCAGTGTTTGTTGCTTCTGCTATCAGCTATGACTGGATCATGCGTAAAGCAGCAAAAGATGGCAAGGATGCACTGCTTGTTGCTCGCGGCGAAAAAGTGAAGACAGCTGTATCTGCATAAATTAAAATTTTATGAACTCGACGATTACACAAGACGGTGCGACGCTCCATGTTCGCCTTGACGGCGACCTGACGGGCGGAGCCGAGGCATTACAATTTGCGAAGACGCTCAAGAGCGAAATAGCTCATGCTTCAGGTATTGAGGCAGTAGTGATGAATATGCAGGAAGTCGGGTTCGTTGATAGTTCTGGGCTTGGGATGCTACTCGGTGCACGTGAAGCTGCTCTTGCAAAAGGCGCTTCAATGACGCTCAATAATCCGAACACCCAGCTTCGCCAGCTACTTGATATAACGAAGCTCGCAGAAATTCTTGGGGTTCGTTCGTAAGAACCCTTATAAAATTTTTCACTTTTAATTTTTAACTCTCGTTGCCAGTAACAATCGTGCTCGGCTCCCAATGGGGGGATGAAGGAAAAGGGAAGGTCGTTGATCTTCTCGCCGAAGAAGCTCATATCGTAGCCCGCTACCAAGGCGGCGCAAATGCCGGACACACCATCAAGCTCCCCGACGGACGAGAGTTTGTTCTGCATCTTATCCCAAGCGGTATCTTCCACAATGATTGTATCTGCGTTATCGGCAACGGCGTTGTAATAGACCCCGTCGCTCTTCGCGAAGAGATCGCTATGCTCGAAGCAGCAGGTGTATCTGTAAAAGGACGTCTGTTCATCTCGCACAATGCTCATCTTATCATGCCCTATCATAAGCAGATAGATAGAGCAAGTGAAGATCGCTTAAAGAAAAGCATAAAAGGTGTTGCTGTCGGTACGACAGGTCGTGGTATTGGTCCTGCCTACGAAGATAAGTTTTCTCGTAAAGGTATTCGTATTGTTGATCTGCTTGATAGATCGTTGCTCGGCGAAAAACTTCGCGTCAACATTGCCGAGAAGAACGAGCTACTGACAAAGTTTTACGATTCGACTGATCTCTGCGACGTAGAGCAGATAATCAGCGAGTATGAAGTGTTTGATATGGAGATGGATCCGTACATCACCGATACTGCTCTTTTTCTGAACAATGCAGTTCGCGACGGCAAGAACATTCTTCTCGAAGGGGCACAGGCAGCACTTCTTGATATTGATTTCGGTACCTATCCTTTCGTTACTTCAAGCAACCCGACTGCAGGCGGTGCTTGCACCGGTTCGGGCATTCCGCCGACCGCCATCTCGAAAGTTATAGCTGTTGTCAAGGCATATACAACGAGAGTCGGTAACGGACCTTTCCCGACTGAACTTCTTGACGAAATCGGCGAGCAGCTTCGTACCGTAGGGCGTGAGTTCGGTGCAACGACAGGTCGTCCGCGTCGCTGCGGCTGGCTTGATGCCGTTGCTGTGCGTTATACATCGATGATAAACGGCGTAACCTCAATTGCTTTAACAAAGCTTGATGTCCTTTCGGGTATGCCGGAGATAAAACTTTGTTCAAGTTACGAAAGAATTTCTGATGGTAAACGTATCGAGAACTTTACCAATGATCTGAAACTGCTTGCCGGTATCCGACCAATTTATGAATCGTATGAGGGCTGGGCAAGCGATGCGCTTGATGGCATCACAGATCGTAAGAACCTTCCAAAACAAGTAAAGACCTACCTCGCCGCGATCGAGAAGAGCATCGGTGTTCCAATGGGACTCATATCGCTCGGACCGGGAAGGAACGAGACTCTTGTCGAAAGTGATTTCCTTGGATAAATAAATGTAGCGATGGTAATACTTACCGGCGGAGCAGGATTTATCGGAAGTGTCATGCTGGAGCGTCTCAACTTGGCAGGCGTTGAAGATATCCTTGTTGTTGATTCGCTTGACTCCACCGAAAAGTGGCGTAACCTCATTGGTAAGAAATTCCAGGACTACTGCCATAAAGATGCTCTCCCTGAGTATCTGACCGAAACCCTCGAAGGCAGCGACGTTGACGCTGTTATCCATCTCGGTGCTTGTACCTCGACCACTGAACGTGATGTGGATTATCTCATGCGTAATAACTACCTCTATAGCAAGATGCTTGCTGTCTGGTGTTTTGAGCATAATAAACCGTTCATCTATGCCTCCTCTGCCGCGACCTACGGCGACGGCAAACTTGGCTTCTCCGACGAGAATGAATTTACCCCGCGTTTCCGTCCGCTTAATGCCTATGGCTATTCGAAACATGTGTTCGATCTCTGGCTCTTGCAAAGCGGATATGATGCGCTTGCATCGGGCTTCAAGTTCTTTAATGTTTTTGGTCCGAATGAGTATCATAAAGGGGCAATGGCAAGTTTGGTCTATAAGGCATATCATCAGGTGAAGGATACGGGGGCGTTAAAACTTTTTAAGTCGGCGAATCCTGATTACATGGATGGCAAATTCCTCCGTGATTTTATCTATGTTAAAGACTGCGTTGATGTCCTGATGTGGGCGTATGAAAATCCATCCGTTCGCGGTATATATAACCTCGGGACAGGAAAAGCCAGAAGCTGGAATGACCTCGCCGCTGGTCTCTTCTCGGCAGTCGGTAAAGAGAAGAACATCGAGTATATTGATATGCCAGCTGATATCGCTTCGCAGTACCAATACTTCACTCAAGCCGATATGCAGAAGCTCCAAAATGCCGGCTATACGACTCCATTCATGGAGCTTGAAGATTCCGTAGCTGACTACGTAAAGAACTACCTCTCAAAACAGCAGCCGTATCTCTAAGCCAAACACTGTTTTTTTCCTCTGTAACTCATTGATTTTATTGGGAAGTAATTGTGCACCACTCTCAAGCTTAAACTTCAAAGCGTAAAGCTTAAAGTGGATAATTTGAGAAGGTGCTATAAATTTACACATTTGAATAATGGCGTTTAGGGGTTTAGACGTTCAGTTGGAGAGTGTCATTGCGAGGAGCGAGTCTTCGAGCGACGAAGCAATCTAAAATCTTGCGGGATTAGATAAGTGCTCATAAAAACACCTACAAAGATACGAAATAAAAAGCTTCAAAACAAGTGCCCGTCTCGACAAAATCGCTTCACAGCAGTTAATCTCTTCTTCTCCAACATAATACAGTATTCACATTTTATCCACATTGCGATTCCGGTTCGTTTTCGCGGAAAATCGGGGGCACCTATAAGCTTCTGTAAAAGGTCAATAAAAAATACACAAAATTATCACTATGATAATGTAACTTTGCACCTTCTCAATAGTTTATTATCTATAGTATCTACTCGCTCTTATCATCTTTTCGTGGTAATTTATGAATGCAAACTTTCGCCATCGTCTTACATACGCCTTTTGCAGACGTTATCCATCGTTGCTACAAATTATCGTTCGAGAGACTGTTGACGATACACTCACAGATATGCAGCTTAAACCTCCACCCGAAGAAGTAATAGCAATTCCTGAGAAGTATTATGCGTATGCGTTTACCATTATTGATAGAGCATTATCACATGAAGGTAAACGAATGATGCGGTTTGTCAATCTTGATGATACTTCCGAAATAGAACCTATTGTAGAATCCATAAAAATTCTTGAGGATAGTGATGCAGTTGAGTGTTGTCTATGCGAACTCAAATCTGAAGAGCGTGAGGTTGTTATTATGAAGTATTATGCTGACTATAGCTTTGAGAAGATAGCAAAAATAATCAAGATGAGTCCGAGCACAGTGAAGAAGAGGTTTTATGCCGCTATGGATCGCTTAAAAGATGAGATTACCCCCCCCCGCAATAATCGTGCCAAAAGCGAATAATATTTTTTAAAATATTTTGCTTTTTGAGGTGTCGATTTTCCTCTCTCGCTCCATATAGTAGTATAGACTAACTAATTTAAGCCATATGATAACACCCTCAGGGAGTGATCCCTTTGTCATCACACCGCCTGGCTGGACACCTCCACCAAGCGGTTCGTATTCTTCTCCTTCTTTGCCCCCGTCAATGTCAACTCCCCCTTCTAGTAAGTCAGGTGGTTGTGTTGGTTGCGGTGGGAAAAAGTCTTCAGCTTCTTCAAACAATTTTTCAAACACTAACTCATTACAAAACTCTATGAATAATTCAGTTCAATCATGGTATGATATACCACTTCAGCAACCTGTTGATCCGCGTATTCTTATAGCGAATGTATATCTTGATGGTAATCAAGGTTCATTTGCACGTAACAATGCCTTTACATCACTCGGCTGGAATGCAAGCACACTTGGAGTTTCAGGATCAGTTGTCTGCTCCTCGCTTCACACCGATGATGCTCTTGCAGTAGCGGAAGCCGCACAGTGGACATTTGCACATCTGGGAATAAATAGCTCTGCAAGTAATCCTCCATGCCTGAAGAAAGTTATCTTTCTACGAGGTGGAACAAGTTATGAGCTATCGTTCACGATAGATTTCGGAGTTGCGACGCATTCAGGCGTACTCCTCTCTTTTCGCGATAACGCTGCAACACCAGGTGATTTCACAGGTAGTGGTCAAGGTACAATTCCTGTGTTTGCATTCCCGAACACTTATACCGGTGCAAAGACCTTTAAAGTAACTCTCAAGATGCTTGGTACATTTGTGATGGCATTACGCAGTACAAATGGTGGTGCAGAGCTTTTTGAGATGGAGTGGAATGTAGTACGATAAGCCTTATAATTTTGGAGAACAGATTATGCCTTGGGTACCGGGGTGGTGTACGGGAATAAGATATGTCCAAAGAGTAGACCCACTACTTGGGGGTCCTACTCCTGAGGAATATAGATATGAATGTATGGTGTGGGTTGAACCTGTACCAATAACTGGTCGTAGTGGTGGAGGTGATACTCCGATAACCACTGGAGATATTATCAAAATCGGTGCGCCTGGCTCACCAGATATTCCCCCAGATAATGTAGATTGGGATACATGGTTTGACAATATATTGGATAGCACTAGGAATGCAGTAGATGACATCTTTGGTAGATTCGATCACGATATCAAATGGGCACCGCCTCTTGATCCCCCAAAAGAAAAAGAACCTACTGATCCCATTGATAAAGACTCTGGTCCAGATGTTTGGCCAGATTGGCTACCGCATCCATGGGAAGCTCCTTGCTACGACTGTACATATACTACAGGTGGAGGAAGGTCAGGTGGGACAATACTTTATAAATCCAAATACGGACAAGAAGTAATCAATGAAAAAGTACAGGTAAATGGGCAATGGGTTCCTAATCCTAAGTTAGCGCAACTGGGTATTGATATCTCTAGCGGTTTTTGCGAGTGTAAAATGGGTGGCGGTCCGACTGACTTTAGACCGCCTGCTCCGAGTGATCCTGATTATGATAAAGATTGTATTGACAATGTAAACAAATATCTTAGTCAATTTCCTACAATCAAAGGTTGCGATGATTCAACAAAAAAGAGCATAATAAGAGCTCTATATGATGCATGTAAAAAAATTAGCACTGGAACGAATGGGAATGTTTCCCTTAACACGGCGTTAAACATTGCATCCAGAGATTCTAACTCAAAATTAGCTGAATTGATTGATTGCATGGCAGATCCGAACTTAATGGCGAACGCAATAAAGAATATTGATTGCACCACCTTGCCACCAGATACACTCATGTATACAGAGACTAAGTTAGACGCATACGGTAATTTTCTAGGGTCGACTATCAGTATTGATATGCAGCAATCATATGCTGAAATGGTCAACACAGGTGTTCCTTACAAAGATGCAATGGCATCGTACTTATTACATGAGTTGACACATATATGTACTGCGAAAGTCCTGAGAGTTAAAACCGAAGCTGAAAACTGGATATTAACATTGTTGTTGTATGGCGCTTCAAGAGAGACCGATATATCTCATAAAAGAATGGGTGATCTTTGTAATGATCCAAATGTTATAAAGATGAGCAATGGCGATCTTAGAACTGAAAACTTTGAAATTGATCTGAAAACTGGCAAAGTCTATGCGCGTCCCTATCAATTTGGCGACCCCGTAATTCTTACACTTAACAATGCACCGTTTCCTAAATGTCCATGATAGTTAACTGTTTAATATCATCAGTTCTTTTTTGTATCTTTTCTGCTTCCTGTGTAGCACAGGGATTTACAATTCGAAGTGGCCTTGGAAACGATCAGCCGGTTGACACAGTACTAAGAGAGTTATACATGCACCCCACTTTATATTTAGATACATCTTCTTTCTCAAGAACAAACACCGAAAAATCAACTCTTCAATTTTCATTCACACCTGACAGCTTGTTTGATGGATTTTGGGTTGGTGATTATAAATCCTTTATTCCGGGTGAAAGTAGTAAATCGGGAGTTTCGATGCGAATTGATAGTACTACAAGAGATAGTGTATTTGGGACTGGAGTGTTTACCAGCTCTGGGGGAATAGATATTGGTTTGGGGAAAACACTTATCACTATGCGCGCCAAGAAGAAAGGTACTCGGTTAGATGGTCAAATAATAGAGGTCTTAAATACTAGTTTCGATAGTCGATTCAATATAGTCTATACTTTTTCCTTTAATTGTTATAATGTGACCTCAAGGCCTGACACTTCTTGGCAACGCTCAGATGTTATTGATGGGTATGCTGTAGCTAGGGGAAATGACAAGGTGATACCGGGGTATTTCATTTTCCATAGGTTTCCCGAGAAGGATTTTCAAACGGTCCCTTTTCTAATGCCAGAAAATGTTAACAAGAAGTAGCTGTGAAGTGGGAATATGGACTTACCGTGTTTTCACGTACAGTTAATTTATTGGTCTTATTTTGAAGTGTTTCAGCCTTAATTAAATATCTGACCTTTACTGCGAACCTAAAGTTTTTTTTCTTCCCTCTTTCCAAAGATTTCGGGCATTTTCGGCTTATTTTTGCAGTTCGCAATACGTTGTGTTACCCAGTAACTGCTTAAGGAAACTTACGAATGATTCAATATCTGCTACGGAGAATACTGCTCTTCATCCCGACGCTGTTCATGATAACGGCGCTTAGTTTTGGCATCTCGCGTCTTGCTCCCGGCGACCCCGCCGAACTCAAGGCAGGCGTGGGCGCAGAGGGCTCCATGAAAGGCAATCAGCAGCTCAATGAGCAGATGATCCAGCAAATTCGTAAGCAGTGGGACCTCGATAAACCGATCTGGTACTGGACTGTCTTTACCGACGAAAAAGACGCCGAAGGTAAACTTCTGCCCATCACTGACCGCCTAACGTTCACATGGAACGGCACCCAGAGCCAATACCATCTTTGGGTAGCAAAGATGTTCACGCTGGATTTCGGACGCTCGTTCCAGGATAACCGCGATGTGCTCGAGAAGATATGGGAGCGCGTCCCCGTTACGGCACTCATCGCTATCATCTCAATTATCATTTCCTATCTTGTCGCGATACCGATAGGCATTTACTCTGCCTCACATCATAATACACGGCTCGACAAGGTGATGACGGTGATACTCTTCATCCTCTATGCGCTTCCGTCGTTCTGGATAGCGACGATGCTTATCATCTTCTTTGGTGGCGGCGACTTTTTTGCGCTCTTCCCGAATAACGGCTTGCAGTCCATGAGCATTTCTCCTGAAGACCCGTTTGCAACGAGGTTCTGGGATTATGCATGGCATCTTGTACTTCCTATCTTCTGTACGACCTTCGGCAGCTTTGCATATCTCTCACGTCAGATGCGCGGCTCGATGCTTGAGGTTATCCGTCAGGATTATATCCGCACCGCCCGTGCGAAAGGACTTGCCGAGAGAGTGGTTGTCTATAAACATGCCCTCCGTAACTCGCTCATCCCTATCGTAACGATACTTGCATATTTGCTTCCTGCACTTGTAGGCGGCTCTGTTATCATCGAGACTATCTTTACGATACCGGGTGTAGGTCAGCTTGCATTCCAGGCACTTACGGCGCGTGATTACCCCGTTATCATGGCAGAGTTCACGCTTATTGCGGTGCTGACGCTTGTGGGTATTCTGCTTGCAGATTTTATGTACTCTATCATTGATCCGCGTATCGCATTCACAAAGAAATCTTCATAACGCACCATAACTACAAATACAAAAATGGCAGAGAACAAAACGAACACAGGTGCAGAAGGAGCAAGCGAAGCCAACATGGCTGCATCGCGCAAGGCGGTTAACCAGTCATACTGGAGTTTAGTCAAACACCAATTCAGAAAGAATTGGATTGCCCGACTGGCACTTTATATCATCTATTTTCTTTTTACAATAGCGATCCTCGCGGATTTCCTCGCGAACGATAAACCTATCATAGCTACGCATAACGAGACGTTGTACGTGCCAGTGGTGAAGGATTATCTTGTCGGGCTTGGACTCGATAGATGGGGACCTGACCTCGTCAATACCGAATGGAAAGAACTCGAAGCTGACGGGAAATTGGGCTGGGCAATATGGCCGCCGATAAAGTGGCGCGCTTCGAACCAAGATCTTGTCAATAATCTGCAAGGACCCGGCGGTGACCATATTCTCGGTACGGATGCAATTGGTAGAGATGTGCTTGCCGGTATGATACACGGCTCGCGTATCGCACTGACGATCGGATTCCTTTCGATGTCGATAGCAATATCTATCGGCGTGGTTCTTGGCTCGCTTGCGGGCTATTACGGTGGATGGATAGATATAATCATCTCACGTATGATAGAGCTTATTATTACGCTGCCACAGTTCTTCCTTATCATCACTATCGTAGCAATGTTCCAGTCAGGTTCTATCTGGCTTGTGATGATATTGATAGGATTAACGGGCTGGACGGGTATAGCCCGCTTTACACGCGGCGAGTTCTTGCGTGTACGAAATATGGAGTTCGTTAGTGCGGCGACAGCACTTGGCTTTGAGAGCCGACGCATCATCTTCCGCCACGTACTGCCGAATGCGCTCGCGCCTGTTCTTGTAACAGCAGCATTTGGTATCGCAAGCGCTATCCTAACCGAAGCAAGCTTATCGTTTTTAGGGTTTGGTGTGCCGCCAACGACCGTTACATGGGGAAGTGTGCTCTCTGATGCTCGTGGAAACATCACGGCATGGTGGCTTGCAGTATTCCCGGGACTTGCAATTTTTATTTCAGTATTGTGTTACAATCTTATCGGCGATGGTCTTCGCGATGCGTTGGATCCGCGCTTGCGAGATTAATTTTCCCCAAATCGGAACCAATGTTCCGAAATTTACCTAACTTCGCATAAGAACAGAATAAACTAACGAACAATTTTAAGACGTATGCTTTGGACACCTGAACTCATTCAATTTTTGGAAGATGCGCCTTGGCCAGCTACAAAGGGTGAGTTAATTGATTATTGCGACCGTATAGGCGCCCCACCTGCAGTTGTAAAAAACCTACTCGAGATAGAGGACGAGGATGAAATCTATGAATCCATCCAAGAAGTATGGCCCGACTACTCGACCGAGGACGATGAGTTTTACTATGATGACGAGCTGAACGAATATTGATCCGGATGAGGCACGTTTGGCAGAATACACGTTCTCGCGTACGTATTCCGTCGCCCGTACTTCTTCGTTTGCTTTTTTGTTTGGTCGCTCTGGTTTTCACCTCTCTCGGCTATTCGCAAGTCACCGGTTTTAACGCCCGCACGAACGATCCGTTCAAGAATCGTCTGCGAATCATTACCGATGTTGAACTAAGCGGCAATGAGAATATTGAGACTCTTGCTATTCTCCCGTTGCTTGCAACAAAAACACGTAACTGGCTTGACGGTCTGCTCAATTCACTCAATAGCAGTATCGGACTCCCGGAGCAGTTGGTTGATAAAGCAACGATCGCTCGTGATACTGAAACCATCTATCTACTCTACCGCGAAAAAGGATACCTTGAAGCAAAAGTAACATATAAGTTACTTGATGACTCATCAACGATCGAAGAGTGGCAGCAGGCCAATGAACGCAACCGCTTGCTTCCTGCCGAAGAAAAAGAGGATTTTCCTAAAATAGAAACAACGGTCGAATTTATTGTTTCTGAAGGTAAACGATTCAATGTAGGCGGATTTACATTTGAAGGTTTAGAAAATCTTCCGGCTGAATTATTAGATAAAGCAACCAGTGAAATTGGTATCAAACTCAATACTCCCTATGACGGTGCAGATGTGAAAGAAGAATATATCCGTGTAGAAACATTCCTTGAAGAAAACGGGTATCCATTCTTTACGCGCGACTCTGTATTTGTGGACCGTCAAGTAGGAAGCGAGCGTGTGTTTGTTACGATTCAGTTCATAACCGGCAACCGGTATAAGATTGGTGATATTCGAATTGTTTTTGAAGAAGGGTCGGATATATCCAATGTAGTTGCAGAAAGTACGATACGCCGCCAACTTACATTTAAAACGGGTGAGTGGTTTCAAAACTCAAAGATAACAAAGTCTGAATTAAATCTCTATCAGCTCGGTACTTTTGATGTAGCACGTATTGGTATTGATACGTCGGAGGTTGCTAGTATCCCCGAATCAAAACGTGACGGAATGGCACTTCCGGTGATTGTGAGTTTGCGTATGCGTCCGACAGCCGATGTTGCAGTCGGTGTCGCTGTTTCATCAGGTACGGTCGGAACTGCAGTGAGTTTGAAAGGAGCATATAATAACCGCAATATATTTCGCGGCGCAGAAAATCTGTCTTTTTCAACGAGTTATCAGATCTTTCCGACGAATCAGACATCGTATGATATAAATCTCTCGCTTGGATTGCCATACGTCTTCGGAATTGATATTCCCTTACAAATTAGCGCAGTAGTATCACGTTTTGCACAGTTCGAGAAAGAAACAGATACTCTACAGTTAGACATTAATGCGCAGTCGCTTTCGTTCAACACTCGTTCTGATCTCTTCCGGATACCGGAGTATCGTTCATCTATCGGCGTGGGAATTTCATTAGAACGTGTCTCAAGCGAAATACTTGACACATCACTCACGGCTGATTTTTTGCAAATATCAAAAGACCCACAGCTAAACTTTATAACTGCTGTTGATTATACACTTGATGGGACAAATGACATATTTAATCCATCCAAAGGAAGTTCACTCTCAGCTTCGATAGAAAGGGGTTTCCCATTGCTTGCAGCTATACTTAATTCTGATCTGCCGAGTGCTTCGTATTGGAAGTATGCGCTTCAATTGCGTGGTTTTCTTCCTGTCTTCCGGACTACTTCTACTATTGCGGGACGTATATTTTTTGGTCAAATATTACTCAATGATACAGCTGCAAACCGAGATGTCCCGACCACAAGAAAATTTCTCGGCGGCGGTTTAACATCCTTTCGCGGCTGGCCGGCACGTTCACTTCTTGTTTCCAATCCCGGGACAAGCACCATTATCGGAGGATACACTACTATCGGAACGAGTGTGGAATTTCGGTTCGCGCCGTTTCAGTATGATGTAGAGCTGACAACATGGCAGCAGCTTGCCGCACCGATACGATTAGCATTTTTTACTGACCTTGGAAATGTATGGGATAAAGAAACGCCGATCATACTTAAAAATTTCACGATCACTACCGGTGTCGGCTTACGATACAACACGCCATTCGGACCATTACGTATTGATTGGGGATTTAAGTTATACGACCCATATTATTGCTTAAACTCACAAGAATCTTTCCCGACATCTGCAGAGCCAATGTGGATATTCAGAAGACAATTTAACTGGAAGACACTCTTTGACCTGTCTTCTATAGGATTCACTATCGGTAACGCATTCTAAAGTCCGAGCTTTCGGACTTCACTGGAGAACCCGTTCTTTTCAAATCGCATCATCAAACTATCATTGTCTGTTAGTGACTTCTTGCCATTTATCTCGCTGTAGAATCTCTGTTTATCAAGTTCTGTCTGCAAGAAAAGATACGTGGCCTCAGTTGTTCTAAACGAATCAAGCACCCTGTGAAGCATTGTTGAGTCTTCGAGATATGCTACGCGCAGATCAAAGCGACCGAGATTATAGAAATAACTTCGTACATATCCTTGGAGGAAAGTATATTGGCTATTGAGTTTTTCTTCATCAGATTTAGAAGTTAGATCGTATGCTTTCTCGTCGCCGAAAAGAGAGTGCCCGGTAACAAGAACCATTGATCCTTGCGGCAAGTGTGAAGACATCCACTTGATTGAGTTATTCGCATTCATTCGAACGGCCTGCACATCTTTCAAAAGTTTTTCACGTTTAGAAAACATAGGAAGCGCAAGATAGACGCATCCGCCTATCAATACACCAAATACATACGGAGCAATACGTCTGAACCATACTGGAACAAAGCTAAAGAAATACACAACATCTTTCCATACTACTACCCATGCAATTCCGGAGATATGCATAACCATCATCGTTGCTTCGGTAAGCTGTGTCTTGACAAGCATGACGGTGATCATCAATGCGACAAATGTGACAATAACAGATAGCGAAAAGGGTAGTAAAGATAAAAAGCGTTTGTCTTTGCTTGTTATCCCGTAGAGTATCGGAGATGAGATTAGAAGTCCGGAGAGAATAAGAAGTGAATCGGCAAAATAATACGTAAGCCCGAGAGATAGTATGATTGAAGAAATTACTGAAGCCGGAGACCTTCTGCGTTTGAATAATGTATCAAGTGAGTTTAAAAGAAGATAGATAAGTGGAAATGCGATCACTAAACGTGAAAGCGGATTAAGAAGCACATCGCTATAGTATCTGAATCTATCAGTAATGAAGAAGTTGATCTCGTCGGCAGTAAAATTACCGAAGACAAAAAATCTGTTCGAGCGAGTGTTCGAACCAAAGAAGATATGAAGTGTGATGGCGCAAAGAATGAGGTAAAAGATAACAGCAAGTATCTTCGTCGAAGTAGTTTTTGATTTCCAGGTTGTAATAATCTCGCGAATGTTCAACAGGAACACACCTGCAAAGACTGAATGGACCATCAGTATTGCCGGTTCTTTTGATGCTATAGCAGCTGCACCGAGCAGACATCCTGTTATCCAATACGATAGCTTCGCTTCATAGAGTCCACGAATGCCGTAGTACCACGCCGCTCCGGTGAACATCAGTTCTATCGTGAAGGTCAGGTCGCCGAACCAGAAGAGCACATTGAGTATCGGCAGTGCTATGAGCCAGTAGAGACCTGTGGTGAAGTAGAGAGCAGATTCTTGATTCAATAGATAGCGAGCTGCAAGTCCCGTAAATGCAAGCCCGATAACAAATGACCCGACGAGCGTCAGATGCCATGCGAAATAACTCTCTGTGCCAGCAGTGTGAGTGAGTATCCATATCGTCGCGGCAAAGAGCGGGCGGTAGCTTCGGACGATCTCGCCTTTGATAGGGTCAAAGGCATCCCAGAACGTATGTTCCCGCGCCCAGTCCATGTGCAGGACATCATCGAGGCGGAAGGGCATCTGATAGACCGTCGTAAAAACAAAAACAAGTACGACAGCCCCTATGAAAAAAAGTACGTCGAGATATTTATAGATGATCGCTCTCGCCACTGGTTATCTCGAAAACTCCGTTGTATCCACTTGAATGTCCTGTGGCTGTACCGGCGGCGGCATATAGGTTTGGATCTGTTCGTATGGCTCAACCCCTACGCCGAACCCTTTGACAAGCCGAATACCAATGATAGCTGCAAAAAGCATAGCTATGACCGTGATCATTTGCAGAACAACATATCCGCCGCGAAGACCCGCACCGGTTTCCGGCACATCCATCTTTTTGACAAACAGCAGACGATAACAGACCAGTAGTACAACAAAAAAGAATGCGCCAAGCGATGCAAAACGATGAAGCATTGCTACGGTACTTGCTTTCTCGGAAATGAACGCAGTTGACTCCGCAAGAAAACCGGTTACGACCGAGAGTACTGTACATCCAACGCCGATAAGCAAGGCATTCCAGCCGAACTCCGTCATGGTCGCTCGTGCTCTCATCCTTCCGAGAAGTTCGTAGATGATTCCTGTTACAATAAGTGCTACTGAAAAGTAGTTAAAGAGTGTATGTAGATCGCCGAGGTGCATATTCGTATGTATTATGTACTACAAAACTAAGACATTTATTGACCGAGTAACGTTAAGTCGTACATGCAAATTTCCCGCGGACGTTTTCTTGCCCTTTACGGGCTAATGTGCCTGATTTGGGGCTCGACGTGGATGGTCATCCATATCGGCGCAGATGCAGGTTTACAACCATTTACGGGAGCTGCTATCCGCTTCGGGCTTGCAACACTTATTATGTGGATATGGGTGAAGTGGGAGAAGACTCCGTTTCCCAAAGTGAAGCGAGAAATTTGGTGGGTGATACTCATTGGTCTCTTGAGCAACGGCATTTCATTTTCTATTGTCTATTCAACGGTGAAATATGTCCCCTCCGGACTTGCCGCAGTTATTTTTGGGACAATGCCGCTCTGGACAGCGATCTTTGCACACTATGGAATAGAAGCGGAGCAGTTATCTGCTGCAAAGGTTATTGGGATATTACTTGGAATTTTCGGTATCGGAGTTATCTTTTATCCGCAGATAGGGGAGGTTGACCCTTCTGTCATTTCGGCAATGCTTCTGCTTGTTGGCTCACCAATAATAAGTGCGATGAGCGCAGTATTCACGAAGAAGCATACTCATCATGTCTCACCGATAATGCTCAATGCAATTACGACGCTTATTGGCTTTCTATTTATTGGAAGTTTGGCATTTATTGCGGAAGACCCTTTTACAATGCCGATTAATGGGACTGCTATATGGACAATATGCTACCTCGCGTTCTTTGGTACGATCGTTAGCTTTGTGACATACTTTCGATTGATGAAAGTAACAGCGGCTGTCACGATGTCATACGTAGCGCTTATCACACCTATCATCGCCATCATACTCGGGTGGGCAATACTTAAAGAGCAACTTGGATTGCACGACTTCATCGGTGCCGCACTTGTGATGGCAGGAGTTACCCTGTCGCTGCGTAAATCTTAACGAGCGAGTATAAGTTTTTCTCGTTTTATGAGACCATCAGAAGTGTATTCAAGAATATATGCACCATTGACAAGTGAACCGGGGATTGCTAACTCCGTTTCATTGCCTCCGTTATTTATCATGTATGTGTGAACTACCTTTCCGACAACATCTCTTAGTATTAACGAGCTGTTTACTGGTAAACCATTGGTCCTGAGGGTGACCTTCGAACCTGTGACGGGATTTGGATAAAGTGTAAGTAATAGATCGCTCTCAACTCCTTCATAGACAGATTCAGGTGTAGGTGCGTCAAGTATCTCAATGTCATCGACAGATGCCTCAACGAGCGCGCCTATATTGTCTGATGCAATAAACTTCAGACGAACAGCAGAGGAGAGCGGGACAAGGTCCTTGACTCGAATAGTAAAGGATGTCCACCCCTTCGTTGCCAGAGAAGTCGTTTGTGCTATCCGATAGGTAGCACCGTCATCATTTGAAATTCTGACTACCCACTTAGGCAGCCCGGGGTTTTGTCCGGTTTCATTTGAATAACAATACCACCAGCGAAGGACGGGGTCAGTCATCGTTGAGAAATCATAGGCCGGCGAGATAAGTGATGTCGTGCCATTATCTACATCATCTAATGAAGTAGTAGTTGTTTCTTGATTACCGGTCACAAAACAATGGATACCTGATTGACTATGATCAGTGTCCTGCTGAATAAATACATCAACAGCGCTCTGGTAGAATGTACCGAAGGGCTCGCCATGAACCCATACACCTTTTGACGCATTATCTACAAATTTATCGGTGCTCCACCCCTCGCCTGATTCGCAATCATCAAGTACTTTTTGTTTATACCCTACAAGGAACACCATAGGAGAAGTAGGAAGTGGCGCCTGCTTAACCGATGTTGACGATAAGGTTGTTGATGCTGATGCGTAGTACTCAACGATCGAGCCGGCAGGAAGCTTCGGGATCACACCCGAATACAGATCGTCCTGAACATGAGCAAGGGTTACGTATGCATAGTTGGTTGAATCAGAATGACGATAATATAGACGTACGCTTGATGAATCAAGCGCTCCAATGACCGATGCGTATGATGACCTGACACTCACAGGGTATTCTTGAATGTGAGCATCCTGATCAGGTAACTCGATAGGCGAAAGTTCTATACTTCCTGAAAGCGTAATACCATGCTTCTCGAAGGCATCGAGTATCTTTTGTAGGTTTGGTGTGCCATTGGTAAGATCATTATCAACATCATCAGTGAGTATCGTTGCAAGAAGGGTACTGGTAAATGCTTCTTCAAGAGCGTCAGCTGTTGTACCGCCAGTACCATCGGGACGTTGGTAGCACATCATGTGAAAGAGCTTTTCTGTTTCAGCAAGCCCCATCGTTTTGCGAAGGTCCCAAAATGCACCCGCAACGATAAGACCGTTGTAATGTCCATCAGAGCTGATATTCTTGGGCCACTTATTTGTATTATCTACATTGCGTAGTATTTTTGTCGGAGAGCTTTTATAGAAGCCAAGTCCTATGCGCGGATCATCACCTTTGAATGCACTAATAATATCAGCAAACCCTTCATTGAGCGAACCGTCGGTCATACTTCTATTATTATTGCCCACCTGTG
>JBKJTT010000020.1:0-48701 GCA_046590205.1 Kapaibacterium sp. (SeqCode) | reverse complement strand
TCAACGGTCAGAATACAAGGGCCACGCGCGGCCTCATGCGAAGCGTGCGGCAGCACTTCTTCCGAGCCCCTCTGATCGTTGATTCGAGACGTCCGAAGGGACGAAGAGTAGCGACGCGGTCGATGAGTCGATCGGCAGACCGCCCGAAGCTCCGTGCCTCCGTGCCTCCGTGGTTCTCTCGGGTCGACAACGGTCGCGTTGCTGCAGGTCGACACGGCGGGAGGTCGGCGCAACGAAGGTGGAACGTGCGTGGAGCATGCTTGCGCCCGACGACGTCGTTCGGCACACCGACCTACATGTTGCGGTCGGACTTTGCCGTGTCGCACAAAGCTTTCATGGTCACCCAGCGTCCGACACAAATGGTGCTAGCCTCACGCCCTGTTCGCGGGGCGGCCGACGTGCCACCACCGCGGCGTGATGGTGTGGTGCATCTCGGATGTGAGTGTCAGTCGACCGATGACTGCTTCGACATGAGGTTCACGGACTCGTGACCGCGGCCCTGCTAGAACCGCCCGCTCCTACCGAAGAGGTCCTTCCTCGTCGGTTCGGGAAATACACGCTGCTGCGCCGCATGGCGACGGGCGGCATGGCGGAGATCTACCTCGCGCTCCAGCGCTCGGTCGCCGGGTTCGAGAAGCTCATCGTCATCAAGCGCATCCTGCCGGCGATGAACCAGGATCGCGGGTTCATCGACATGTTGCTCCACGAAGCGCGTGTCGCCGCGACGCTCTCGCACCCGAACATCGTCCAGACGATCGACGTCGGCCAGGTCGACGGTACATACTTCATCGCGCTCGAGCACATCCACGGCGAAGACCTGCGGTCGATCGTCCGGCAGATGAAGAAGCGCGGCGTGGTGGAGTTCCCGGTCGAGCACGCGATCTCCATCATCTTGGGGATGTGCGCAGGCCTCTCCTACGCGCACGAGCGTCGCGACCTCGACGGTACGCACCTCAACATCGTCCACCGCGACATCAGCCCGCAGAACGTCGTCGTCGGCTTCGCGGGCGACGTGAAGATCGTCGACTTCGGCGTCGCGAAGAGCGGCACGCAGACGGCCGAGAGCACGAAGAGCGGGCAGCTCAAGGGCAAGGTCCCGTACATGTCGCCCGAGCAAGCTCGCGGCGAAGACATCGACCCGCGGAGCGACATCTTCGCGCTCGGCGTCATGCTCTTCGAGCTCACGACGGGCAAGCGCCTGTTCAAGGGCGCGACCGAGTACGAGACGCTCAAGCTCATCGTCGAGCGCGACTACCCGCACCCCTCGTGGGTCGCGCCCGGATATCCGCCCGGCCTCGAGGCGATCGTGATGCGCGCCCTCGAGAAGGACCGCGAGAAGCGCTACCAGAGCGCCCGCGAGATGCAGTCGGATCTCGAGGCCTTCGTCCGTGACGCGAAGCTCCCCGTGAGCAGCATCGCCGTCGCGGAGTTCATGAAGATGCTCTTCGAGGAGAAGCTCGCTGCGCAGAAGGAGGCCCTCATGCAGGGCCGCCAGCTCGCCGAGGTCATCTCGCAAGAGGTCATCCACTCCGAGGGGACGTACACGGGCGCGGACTCGGGCCGCTTCTCCACGCAGAACATCTCGACGAGCTCGGGCGCGGTCGCCACCGGCAGCGTGCCGCCTCCCGCCAAGAGCTCGAAGTGGGCGCTGATCGCGATCCCGCTCGCGATGATCGCCGCGGCCGGCGTGGTCTTCGCGATGCGGAAGCCCGACGTAGCAACGCCCTCCGCACAGGCTCCCGCGGAGCACGCGCTCTCGCGTTCCGAGAAGGCGACGCTCGTCGTGGACAGCGATCCGCCCGGCGCACACATCTGGATCAACGGAGAGGTCCGCTCCGAGGTCACCCCCGCGACGATCGAGAACCTCCCCATCGGGAAGGTCGACGTGAAGGTCGGCATGGAGGGATACGCGAGCAAGACGGACAAGGTCGAGCTCGCCGGCGGCCCCGCGATCACGCGCAATTTCACCCTGCAGAAAGGCACGGTCAACGTGCAGATCGTGGGCGCGCCGAGCGACGCGACCGCGCTCCTCGACGGCAAGAAGGTGTCCCTCCCGAGCTTCGAGGCCGCGCCCGGCGACGCGCACACGCTCGTCGTGAGCGCTCCGTCGTACGTGAGCAAGACCTACAAGTTCACCGGCAACCTCGGCGAGACGAAGAAGCTCGAGGTCAGCCTCGACAAGCTCGGCGCGATCACCGGCGCCGGCTTTCCCCCGAAGCCGGCCGCAAAGGAGGTCGCACCCGGCGGCGCCGGCAAGCTGATGGTCTCGGCCAACGGCGGGTGGTGCAACGTGAGCGTCGACGGAAAGCCGCTCGGCGCGACCCCCACCGGCTCGGTGGAGCTCCCCGCAGGCGGTCACAGCGTGACGTGCACGACGGCCGAGGGTAAGACCGTCTCGCAAGGCGCGAAGGTCGCTGCCGGCGAGACGACGCGCGTGAAGTTCTCCCTCTGATCCCAGTCTCTGTTTCGTGCACATGGACGAGGCGCACCTCGACACTCCGCCCGGCTCACCGCTCGGGGACACGCCGCCATCGGGGACGATGCCGGTCGTGTCGTCCGTCGGCTCACCGCTGGGGGACACGCCGCCCTCGGGGACGACGCCGTCGAGCAGCGCCGAGAACGAGAAGATCATCGGTGAGCGCTACCGCCTGATCAAGAAGCTCGGTGAAGGCGCGATGGGCGCGGTGTACCTCGCCGAGCACGTCCACATGCGGAAGCGCTTCGCGCTGAAGTTGCTGCTCCCCGAGGCGATGGCGTCGGCCGAGCTGGTCGCGCGCTTCGAGCGGGAGGCGATCGCCGCCGGCAGCATCGAGCACCCCGGCGTCTGCGCCGCGACCGACTTCGGACGCCTCGCCGATGGCTCGTTCTTCCTCGTGCTCGAGTACGTCGACGGCAAGAGCATCCGTGACATCGTCAAGAAGGGCGCGCTCCACCCGACGCGCGCCGTCTTCATCGTGCGCCAGATCCTCGCGGCCCTCGGCGCCGCGCACGCGAAGGGCGTCGTCCATCGCGACATGAAGCCCGAGAACGTGATGATCACCACCGTCGGCAACGGCGAGCAGTCAGGCTCAGAGGTGGTGAAGGTCCTCGATTTCGGCATCGCGAAGATCGACGCGAACTCGCTCGGCGAAGGGGGCGGCACGAACCTCACGCGCATGGGCGCGATCTACGGCACGCCCGCGTACATGGCCCCGGAGCAGGCCATGGGGAAGAAGATCGATCACCGCGTCGATCTCTACGCCGTCGGCGTGATGCTCTTCGAGATGATCGCCGGCGAGGTGCCGTTCGTCGGCGAGGGAATCATCATCCTCGCGCAGCACGTGAACGAGAAGCCGCCGAAGCTCGAGTCGCCCGTCGACCCGGCCGCGGTGACGTCCGACCTGCGTGCGTTCGTCGAACGACTCCTCGCGAAGAGCCCGGACGATCGTCCGGCGGACGCAGCGACCGCGATCGCGGAGCTCGATCACGTGCGGTCGACGCTCGCGGCCTTCGACGCCACGACCGCGGCCATTGGTGCGGCGTTCGCGCGCCATGCTCCTCCGTCGGGGACCCCGCTCACCCCGCGCTCCGGCACCGGCGCAGGCATTCTCGACGGGAACGTCGGCGCGATCGCCCCGAGCTCGTGGGGCACGCTCGGCGGCAACGTCGAGAGCGACGCACGCATGGGCTCGATGGCGACGATCGCCGGAGACGCCTCCCCGACGCCGCCGCCGGTCGCGGTAGGACCGAGCTCCGCAGACAAGCTCAAGCAGCGCCTCGCGAAGCTCGAGCCGGTCGTCGCCAAGCTCGTCGCGAAGCTCGATCCGCTCGCGCGCAAGGTGGGCCTGAAGCCGCGCGATCTCGCGATCGCGCTGTCGGTGGTCGCCGGCCTCTTCGTGCTGCTGCTCGCGATCCTGATCTTCCGGCCGAGTCGCGCGGCGGACGACGACCTCGTCGGACGTCGCGGCGACAAGAAGGCGACGACCGCAGCGGAGTCGATCGCGAGCGCGACCGGCAAACCGACGGAGACGGCGCCGAGCTCCGCGCCGACCACAGCTCCCTCGTCGAGCGCCTCCACCGGCAAATCCGGCGGCGGCGGTGGTGGTGGTGGTGGTGGTGGTGGTATCGCTTCAATCTCGTATGGGTTATACTGAAGTGCCACTCCGACTCGTATCGAATTCGCCCGCCAATCAAGGTCGTTGACAATTGTATTGACTCCGTAGGCATAATAGACCTCTGGTCTTGCCTGCCAGGTACGCTCTTCATTCAAGGGGACTATGTAGCAGAGTCCGATCAGTGCATTTAATACAATTTTAGAGGCATCAGGTATTGATCCTTCATACGAATTTCGTATCCTGCTCCCGTTGTTAAATGTCTTCGTGTTTGTAGGGTCTATAAGCTCTTCTTGCTGGAGATAATTGCTCAAGAACAAGTAACCAAACCCGAACCCACCCTTAATAAAAAGGTCTTCCAATAAATTATATTGAGCCAATGTCTCAAAGTTGAGGACATTTAAGGAAGCATCTATTGAATGGTCAATCGTTGCAGGCACAACAACCCCTCCAACTTCAAGGAAGGTATTCTGCGTTGCCGTAAGTAACGCACTTTGATTCAAATATCCTAAACGAAGTTCAAACGATAGCGGAAGCTCAACATCTATACCGAGAAATGCACCGACTGTAAATCCTGATCCAACACCATCTGTAAAAAGTGGGCAGCAGTTTGGAATCCCCGGAAGCTGCTTGAAATCAGCGGTGTGTAAATTAAAATTGTAATCACCATACGCCCCGTAGTAGATAATCTTGAATGATGTGTCATAGACTGCCTGTTGGACCTGACTTCGTGCCTGTTGAGAAACGAGGAGACAGGCGACAACCAACACCACAGCTTGTAAACAGCTACGTGTTCTTGATGAAAATGTGTGCCTGTGTGGGTTGACGAGCACTTAATGATCTACTAAAAGTCCGCGATGTAAGACTACTGTTGGCGTTCGTAACGTAACAAAGTAATTTCCGGCAGAGAGTGTGTTTGTGCTAATATATACAGAGTATTCTCCGGGTTTGAATTCACCATCTGCAAGAGTACGAATTATATTTCCAGTAATATCAGTCAGATATACTTGCGTTCTTCCTGTCTCTATCGTCGAGAAACGTACAAGTGTCTTCTCGCTCGATGGGTTCGGCTTCGGCACTGATATGTTAATGAGTCCCTTAGTATCGGTAAGCCGCTCGCCACCCTCATAACAAATGTCTGCAAGCCGGAATAATCCATTGTGTCCAATGTACTCAATCGGAAATTTTCCCCAAGTGAAAGAGTCTATCACAATAGGTGTCTCGGATGTATCACCAAGCGTAACGATAAACTCGATGCCCGGAAGCTCGGTAATGGGACCGCTCATGTTCAATGCGTTGCCAAATGTAACAAAGCGAAGATACTCTGTCAAAGAGTCAAAACTCAACGAAGTTGTTGGGACAATGAGCGAACGATTGAAGTGAACGCTCATCGTGTATTCTGCTTCACAATCAAGTAACGGGTCTTCAAGAGAGATAACCTTGATTGGGTAGTACACCCTATCGCCAGTATTCCCGTAGAGCGTATCAAGTGCAAGGATGAACTTTGTTGGTTTAAGAATACCAAGCCGTATATACGTCGTGTCATATCCTGTACATCCATTAGTATCAACGACAATGACGGAATACAGCCCACTATCTCTAACGACGATGCTTTGAGTTGAATCACCCGTTGACCATAAGTATGCTGAATACCCAACTCCTGCATCCATTGATACAAAGTCGCAAGGGTTACGCAGTGAATCACTTGTCGCAGTAATTTTCGGTTTTGGCGGTGGGAATTTATCTACTCGTACTGTGAGAGAACGTTGCACGCATTTACCATCAAGGATATCAATATAAAATGTACCAGAATCCGCGATACGAATCGTATCAGTAGTATCGCCATTTGACCACAAGTATCTGCCGATAACCGCCGTCGTTGAAAGCTCTATCGTATCACCATCACAGAGCGGCTTCGCTCCGAGTACTAATGGTCGTGTTGTTGGTGTGACGAGGACTGGTAACGAATCAACTCCAACACAGCCTGATGAATCAATTCGCATCTCGATAATGAGCGATGCAAATACCGTATCGTTACCCCATTCGATAGTGACTGAATCAGTACTTTGTCCAGCGATGACACTTCCGCCGTTTGCACGCCACGAATAGGTATTGCCCGGTGTGAACGGAAAGACTCTGTAGCCAACTACCGAGCCACCGCATGGGTCGTTCGCTCCTGCAATAAGCGGGCGTGGGCGTGGATTCACTTTAATACGAACAGAATCAAGATATGTACAATCGTTTTTGAACATCGAAGCGACGTATGTTGTCGTTACCGATGGGTTCGCAAGCGGCGTCATGGAATTTACTGAATCAAGTCCGAGAGCTGGTGACCATGTCACAGGTACATTGCCAACTACATGAAGTTGAACCGTGTCTCCTTCACAGATAGTAAGAACATCTTCAAGTATGTTCGGGCGGTCATACTTGACCTTCCCTTCAGGTAATACGCTTGGAGTACGAACCCCGCCGAATGTTCCTGAATCTGCACCGTAGGTTGTACCAAAACAAGAGAGTGTATTATCAACAACGATACCTGCTGCTCCGCCAGTTGCAGTAACAGATACATTCAAAAATGGCGTAGGATGAATAACAAGCCCGCCTCCGCCTCCGCCGCCTGGCGCGTAGCACCACGCAGGTGGTGTACCGATTGACGCAGCATTATCTGCACCGTCGCCACCTTTGATCTCGATCGGGATGTTATTTGTTGCTGAACCAACTTCAAGAAGAACTGATCCACCTGCCCCGCCACCACCGCCGCCATCAAGTTCTGCCATCCGTGAATTTGCGCCGTTTGCAAGTAGCTCCCCTCCGCTTGATGACAAAGTTGCAGAACGAATGATAATTATACCACCACCTGCTCCGCCTCCAGAACCGCGAGAGTCATTCTCGTGTCCGCCACCACCACCGCCACCCATATAGACGCGGAACATCGGTACCACAGGATTAAGTGTTTTGCCGCCGTGACCACCGATAGGGACACGTCCGAAGAAATCTATTTGGTCACCACCTATACCACCAACACCAATATTCGAGCCACCACCGCCTCCAGCATTTTGCGAGTTACCACCTCCGCCGCCATTTGCCTGTGGTCCGCGGCCTGCTTCTCTATCAAGGACATAGTGTGCAATACCTTCGCCTTTGGTACCGCCTTCGCCTAAGAAGAGAGGTAAAGCATAATTATTGACATCGGGCTGTGCATTGTTTGCAGATGAGTCGCCTCCTCTATATCCTTGCCCGCTGACATCTATATCTGCACCAAGATTTACGTTGCCCGTTGCCTCGAGGATGACGACACCGCCGACATTTCCATCCCATTTGATCGCTGTTACCTTGCCCGTAATATTTACATTAGTAAATTGGGGGATACGAACGATCTGGACTGCACCCTTTACATCAAAGGGGCTGACCATCCGTGATTCAAGCGTAAAGAATAATCCCTTAATGGTTTTGATGCGTGCTATTTCGTAGCTGCCGCTAAAGCCGTAGTCAAGTATCGTCCCGAAGTTTGGAGAGTCTGTCGTATCAATTGTTGCGCCTTTCATCTGGATGATGAGAATGCGGTCGCCCTCTGCAAAGCCACGCGCAGTCTGGACAAAGAGCGTATTCTCGCAGGAATCTATATCTAAAACTTTGGAATATACATTAATGACCCCTGACGTATCAGCGGTTTGGGCGGACGCAAAGGTCGGCATCAAGAGAAATAATATGTAGAGTATTCTCTTTTTCACTCGATAAGGCAAATATCCGTAGTGCATTATGCACCACCGGAGAGTGTACTAATATACGACTAAAACCGAAAAATACCAAATGGTTCATCAGATAACCACATTATATTATTAACAAAATAAAAAGATGATGCTTTATTGCATTATCTTCAGCACTTCCGCGTTCGTTAGTAGGTGCAGAACGAGTTGAATATACACGTCCACGCCGACAGCTTCCTCGAGTACATGCGCCATGAGCGCGGGGCGAGTGAGCATACGCTTCTTGCATACAGCAACGATCTCAATGAATTTGTTAGCGTACTTGAAAAGAATGAACTCCATCTTCGCGGCAACCGTGATGACATTGCCGTTATTCGCAGATATATCAGAGCTATCGGCGCCGAAGACGAGAATGGTGAAAGCTTGAAGAGTGCATCGGTTGGGCGGAAGCTCGCTGTTGTGCGTTCATTCTTAAAGCATATGGTCGCTCGCGGTATCTTTTCCTACAATGCAGCGCGTCATATACGGACACCAAAAAAAGAGAAACGCCTGCCGGATGTAACAAGCGAACGGACTATCGCAAAGGTACTTGGGCGTGAAGTAACAACCCCCGAAGAGATTCGTAACAAAGCGGTAGTGGAGTTATTGTATTCCAGCGGGCTTCGCCGCTCGGAGCTTTGTGGAATCAATCTCTCCGATATTGATTTACAAAAGAGAGTAGTTCGCGTTACGGGTAAGGGAAATAAGCAGCGCATCGTCCCGATAGGAGATGAAGCCGTTGCATCGCTTACGAAGCATCGCGAAGAACGCTCACGATGGAATGTGATAGCTGACCGCGAAGCACTCTTTCTCCTGCGCAGCGGCAAACGTATCACACCACGAATGATACACTATATAGTACAAAAAATGTTTGTTGGGACAAGCGATACCGACGCACCTCACCCGCATATGCTCCGCCACTCGTTCGCGACACATCTTCTCGATAGAGGAGCGGAGATACGCGCAGTGCAGGAAATGCTTGGTCACTCATCACTTGCGACAACACAACAATACACTCATTTAACAATAGACCGATTAAAGCAGGTCTATGACTCTTCTCACCCGCGAAGTGACGAAGAATAACAAAGGAAGGAAACAGATCCTATGAATATCAAGATAGCCGATAGACATGAATCGGGTACCAACGGCATCCGAGCATATATTGAGACAGAACTTCAAACCTTAGCAGAAAAATACGAGATATTAGATGCGGATGTTATTTTAGATCAGGAAGGGCATACGCATTCCCAGTACACAGCCGAGATTATCGTACATGTAAAGGGCACAAAGCTTCTTGCTAAAGAAGTATCAGAAGAGATAGGAAAATCCGTTGATCTTGCGGTCAAGACACTTGATAAGCAGCTCAAGAAACATAAAGAAACCCATTACTCCTCTCTGGAGTTAAAGCGACACGCCGTAGCAAAGTAACATGCCCGAACAACAGCAGCCGGGATGGCTCAATCATAAACCCCTTCGCAAAGAGGCGATAACTGCTCGTTACTTTTACGAGCACATGAAAGGTCGTTTCAAGCTGCGCATCGTAGCAGGCGAAAAGGGGTTTGACCGGCAAATGACAGACAAAAATCTGCATCGCCCTGGCTTGGCGCTTGTGGGATATGTCGAGCTTTTCACCCATCACCGTCTGCAAGTTTTTGGCAATACAGAAATTTACTATCTTCGCTCCTTAGATATTGAGGAGCGAAAAAAAGCGGTCGAGAACATTGCTGCATTTGAGATACCATGTATCGTTGTCACGAGCGGCAATGAGTTCGGACCCGAAGTACTTGCGATCTTTGAAGCACATGATATCCCCGTCCTCTATACCTCGATAGAGACGACCCAAGCCATATACCTTATCACTGATTTCTTTGACGATCAGTTCAACTTGCATACATCACTTCACGGCTCGTTCGTAGATGTGTATGGTGTCGGTATTCTTTTTGTTGGAAAATCCGGTGTCGGCAAAAGCGAGGTCGTTCTTGATCTTCTCGAGCGTGGTCATCGTCTTGTGACCGATGACGTAACCGTCGTTACGAAAAAGGGTGAAGGCATCCTGATGGGTTCGGGTACAGAGATGGGCGAACACTTTATGGAGATACGCGGACTTGGAATAATCAATGTCCGCGAGATGTTCGGTATCCGCGCTATTCGTTTCCAGAAACGTGTTGAAGTGATCGTTGAGCTTGAGGTTTGGGATAAAGACACGGTCTATACCCGTACCGGACTTGATGAATCAACCGTGAATGTGCTCGATGTCGAGGTGCTTCGTGTGAAGCTGCCTATCTTGCCGGGCAAGAACATCACGGTTATCTCGGAAGTTATCGCGCTGAACTATCTTTTGAAGCATTACGGGTACGATGCGTCGCAAGAACTTGCAAAAAAGATAGAAAAGAAGATAGCAATGCGAGGTAAAGATTCCGGTACGAACGAACGCGGTATCCCATACTTTGAACATGATTTTGAATAACCAACTTACACTCTAACCAACAATGAAATCTCTTTTTACTCTTGTAGCGAGCGTATGCTTGCTCTCTCTTATGAGTTGTGGCGGCGGAAGCGGCAGCCCAGGCACGTCGGGCCTCTCGACAAAAAACAATGTCGTTTGGCATCAGCTATCGGATATTGAACGTCTGAACCCATACACATCTTCTGATGCGAATGCATCGTATGTTCAGCAAAAGATATGGGAGCCACTCAATTTTCAACACCCTCAAACTCTTGAGCTTATGCCGGGTCTTGCAAGTTTACCAGAAGAGAGTGAAGATCATTTGATCTATACCTATACAATGAACCCAAAGGCAATGTGGTCTGACGGTAAGCCGGTCACTACTGCTGATGTTATCTTTAGCTTTAAGGCAGCATTGAATCCGAAGGTCGTAAACTCGCAGGCACTCCGAAATTATTTAACGACGATTGACAGTGCTTATAATCCGGGTGGCGACCTCACGAAAGTTGTATTCAAACTCTCAAAGCCATACTACGATGCGAGGAGTGTTCTTGCTGGTGGGTATGTCCTGATTCTTCCTAAACATATCATGGACCCAACCAACTTGACAGATAAATGTTCATGGGCTGATCTTCATAATGTTGAAACGACAAATCAGTCAATCAAAGAATTTGCGTTGTGGTTCGAGAAACCCGAGATCGCTCGTGATGCGAAGTATCAGATTGGTTCTGGTCCGTATGTATTTAAGGACTGGGTTACATTTAGCCACATCACTATAAAGCTCAATCCGAACTACTGGGCGAAAGATATAGCTTGGGCAGAAGCATATCCTGACGAGATAATTTTTAAGACCATTAATGATCAGAATTCTGCACTCACAGCACTCAAAGCAAAAGACATTGATCTCATTGAAAATGTGAAGCCAGATCAATTCGTAACACAGCTTGACGTTCAGAAGCAGCCATTCCTGCGAAAAGAGAAAGTCTTCTACAATGCTTATACATACATAGCATGGAACAATGCCCATCCTCTCTTCGCTGATAAGCAAGTTCGCAGAGCACTAACAATGCTAATTGACAGAGATGAAATTTTGAAGTCAGTACTTAAGAGTTTGACGCGTCCAATTGATGGACCTATCATGTTCACTCAGCCGAACTATGATTCAACTGTAAGGCAAGTTGCATATAACTTTGAAGAAGGTAAGAAAGCACTTGCAGCGGCAGGTTGGTCAGATACCGATGGTGACGGTATTCTCGACAAGGTAATTAATGGCAAGAAGACTCCGTTCAAGTTCACGTTCCAAGTGAATGCAGGTAGTGATACTCGCAAACAGATACTTCTTATTATCTCCGAGAGATTCCGCAAAGCAGGTATCGAGGCAGGCGTAACACCTCTTGAGTGGTCTGTGTATTTAGAGAATACCAAGTCGCATAACTTTCAAGCGGCGTATGGCTCATGGACAGGGAATGCTACCGAAGATGATATCTATCAGTTATGGCATTCATCGCAATCGAAGAACAAGGGATCGAACTATATTTCTTTTAAGAATGCAGAGCTTGATAAAATTCTGGAGGATTTCCGTACGGAGTTTGATAAGTCAAAACGCATGGCGATGTCAAAGCGAATTCAGGAGATATTTGCCGAGGAGCAGCCGGGTTCGTTCATGTTCGCCGGTCCGCTCTATCTTGCAATGGTCAACCGCTATGACAATGTTGAATTCATCCGCCAACGCCCTTGCCTTGATGTCCGTTATTGGATGGTCAAAGGCTCTGGTGTGAAGAAAGCACCGAATGCAGTCCCGATGGGTGGGATATAAATAGTGTTACTAATAGAGGTCAGCGCAAGCTGACCTTTGTATTTTTGTAAGGATTTTTACCAACTATTTCAACGAATCATGTTCAAGAAACACATACTCTATCTTTCGATTATTGTTCTCGGCTTTATCGGCTGCGGCGGCAAAGAAGGCGGCTCACCGAATAACCACGGACTCTCGACAAAGAATAATGTTGTCTGGTGGGTATCGGCTGATGCTACGAATATCATCCCGGGACTTAATCATGACGTGACGGCACAGTATGTAGCTGCATTTATTTGGGAGCCGCTTAACGGCGTAGATTCGCGTAGCAACGAACTTGTTGCGGGGATTGCGTCGCTTCCGGAAATATCCGAAGATCATCTTACCTATACCTATGTCATCAATCCAAAAGCGAAGTTCAGTGACGGTAAACCGCTTACCGGTGATGATGTTATCTTTAGTTTTAAGACGACGATGAATCCGATGCAGGTCGAGACGTCATCGCTTAAGAACTACTTGAATCCTATTGATAGCATCGGGTTCGTAGGTGGTGATAAGATGAAAATTGCATTCTATATGAATGAGCCATACTTCCAGAATGACAGAGTTCTAGGCGGCGGATTTGTAAAGATCATGCCAAAGCATATCTTTGATCCGAACGGACTTACTGATAAGATGGAATGGAAAGATATCAAGTCCGGTAACCCAAAGAACAAAGCGGTCTTTGAAGAGCAGGCAAAAGTATTTGCTGCACCTGACCATGCACGTGATCCAAAGTATCTCATCGGTTCCGGAGCATATCTGTTCGGTGAATGGAGAACGAACGACCGTATTACCTTGAAGCTCGATAAGAACTACTGGGGTAAAGATGTACCATGGATGGAGGCATATCCGGAAGAGATCGTCATGAAAACGATCAGCGACCACAACGCTGCCATCACCGCACTCAAGGCAAAAGAAATTGATCTGTTAGATCTTGTACCGTCGCCGTTATTTGTGCAGATAGATACAGCGAAGAGTCCTTTTATCAAAAAAGACACTGTCTACTATAATTCTCGCACCTTCATTCAATGGAATGCAGAACGCCCGCTATTCTCTGATAAACGCGTTCGTCAGGCGTTAAGCCATCTTGTAAACCGCGACCAAATCATCAAAGAAGTAATGAAAGGGCTTGCACGACCTGTGAATAGTCCTATTAACTTTACTCAACCTTTCCATGATGCATCACTTCCCACAGTAGCATATGATATTGAGAAAGCACAGAAACTGCTCGCGGAAGCCGGCTGGTCTGATTCTGACGGTGATGGCGTTCTTGATAAAATGATCAATGGGAAAAAGACGCCGTTCTCGTTCTATTTTATGAACCCCTCGGGGAATAAAGTAACAGAACAGATATCACTGGTCGTCGCTGAATCAATGAGAAAAGCAGGTATCAAGGCAGAGATCACATCATTAGAGTGGTCGCTGTGGGTTGAAAATACTCGTACTCATAAATTTGATGCGGCTATTTCAAATATGGGCGGCAACGCTTCAGAGGATGATCCATATCAGTTGTTCCATTCTTCGCAGGCTAAGAATAAAGGTTCAAACACATACTCTTTCATCAATGCAGAAGTAGATAAACTTCTTGAGATGAATCGTGTAGAATTTGATAAATCGAAGCGTGAACAGTATATGAAACGCTTTCAGCAGATCGTCTATGAGGAACGCCCAATCACATTCCTTTGGTCATCACCTGCTCGTATAGCTCGTCTTGACCGCTTCGATAATGTTGAGTATTTTACACAGCGTCCTTGCTTAAACGTACCCTACTGGATTGTTCGAGGTTCAGGTGCCAAAGCAAAGCCCGATGCACCGTCAACTGCGATGCAGGTGCAGTAAATTCATTTCTCGGTTTTGGTGTTAAAGCGGCAGTACAAAACTGCCGCTTTTTTTATGCTTGTATATTTATTACGTCATGGTATCGCCGAAGACCACTCCTTCAGAGGAAGTGATGCCGAGCGGAAGCTCGTGCCTGAAGGGAAAGAGAAAACCAAGATAATGATGAAGTCGCTGGCGAAGATGAAGTATCCCGTACCGGATATTGTCGTCTCTTCGCCTCTTGTTCGCGCCGAGCAGACAGCCCAATTTGCCCTTGAGTATTTCGCTACTGAAGCGGAATATAAAGTAAGCGAAACACTTACTCCGATGAGCGACGTGCTTAACACTATCGGACTTATCGAAAGTTTGAAAGAAGATTATGGCGTAGCGATGCTCGTCGGTCATGAGCCGCATTTATCAGTGTTCGGCTCTGCATTGCTCGGTGTATCACATCCCGCGATAGAAATGAAAAAAAGCGCCGTCGCCCTTTTTGAATTACATCGTATTGAGCCGTTTCGCATCAGGGGTACGCTCATCACTCTTCTATCGCCGAGACTAACAACTCTTTGCTGATGCAGCTGCCTGTTTATCCGATAAGCACATCGTTCAGTATTGAACGTGAGATAGGCAGCGCCGAATTTGCCTGTGACTTATCTATATGCAAAGGTGCTTGCTGCACAATGCCTGCCGAACGAGGCGCGCCAATACTTTTTGCCGAGATAGCAGAACTTGAGCGTGTCTATCCACTCATCGAAAAATATCTTCCTGAATCTGCTCTTCAAGTTATAACTGATGTAGGAATCTGGAAAAGGGAAGACGATGGGACGTTCACAATCCCTACTGTTCATGGCAGAGAATGTGTCTTCGTGCATTGGGATGGAGATGTTGCGAAGTGCGCTATTCAAACTGCACATCGCAATAAAGAGATAGAGGGTTTTGAAAAGCCAATCTCATGCCATCTCTTCCCCGTACGAATCTATCCCGAAGCCGATGATAATTCCTACTTCATTTGTTATGAAGAAATATCGGAGTGTGAGGGTGGAAGAAAGAACGGAAAAGCTGCTCATAGCAATCTTCTCGAGTATCTTCGTGGACCGCTTTCCCGTGCTATCGGGGAAGAACGAACCGAACAACTAATCCAACGCTACAAACAATGATAACTCTTGACGGAAATTCTCTTACTATCGAACAAGTAGCACAAGTCGCTCGCCGAGAAGAGACGGAGTTCGCTTTGACTGCCGAGTCACGTAAACGTGTCATCGCCTCGCGTAAACTTGTAGATGATTGGGTTGAGAAAGGTGAAGTGATTTATGGCGTAACAACTGGCTTCGGTGAGTTTGCAAACGTCTCTATTCCGCTTCATCAGATAGAAGAACTCCAGGTTAATCTTATCCGTTCACATGCTGCAGGTGTCGGTGCTCCGCTTTCACATGAAGTTGTCCGCGCAATGCTGTTGCTTCGTGCCAATGCACTTGCGAAGGGGTATTCAGGAGTTCGTCCTATAGTTATCGAACATTTACTTGAGTGTTTATCCGCTGATGCATTGCCTGTGATACCTTCTCGCGGAAGTGTCGGTTCTTCCGGTGATCTCGCTCCGCTTTCTCATCTTGCTCTCGCATTGATGGGTGAGGGAATGATGTCAATCCCTGATGAAGGGATGGGGCGTATCACACTTCCATCTACAGAAGCACTCGGAAAGTGTAACATTACACCGTTACAGCTTGAAGCGAAAGAAGGTCTTGCGCTAATCAATGGTACGCAGATGATGTCTGCTATCGGCGCGTTAGCAGTCGAGAAAGCAAAACGTCTTACAGTGCTCGCTGATGTTTCAGCTTCAATGTCGTTCGAAGCACTGCGTGCGACCGACATTGCATTTGATCCGCGCTTCTCCGATGCTCGTCCTCATATTGGTCAACGTGAAGTTGCTCTTCACATGCTTGCTCTGACCGAAGGCAGTGAGATTCGCGATTCACATGTTGAAGGTGATACTCGTGTGCAGGATGCGTATTCACTTCGCTGCATTCCGCAGGTTCATGGTGCAGTACGCGATGCGATACGATATGCCGAAGAGATATTTAATGTAGAAATAAATTCTGCAACGGATAATCCTCTTATTATTCCTAATGCCGACGGAAGCGGCGCACATCTTGAAGGCGGCAACTTCCATGGCGAGCCGATAGCAATTCCGCTTGACGTTATTGCTATTGCACTCAGCGAACTTGGTAATATCAGTGAAAGACGAACAGAGCGTCTTGTCAATGGTGCATTGTCATTCGGTCTGCCGAGATTTCTAACAAGTAAAGGTGGATTGCATTCAGGGCTTATGATTGCACAATATACTGCCGCATCGCTTGTGAGTGAGAATAAGGTGCTTTCTCATCCGGCAAGCGTTGATTCTATCCCGACGAGTGCGAATCAGGAGGACCATAACTCGATGGGTTCCGTCGCCGCATTAAAACTTCGCCAAGTCGTTGAGAATGTCGAGCATGTCATTGCTATCGAGATGCTCTGCGCGGCGCAAGGTATTGACTTCCTCGCTCCGCTCAAGCCGGGCAAAGGTAGCGGACTTGCTCATGCGAAAGTGCGAAGCGTCGTCCCGCATCTTGATGACGATAGAAATACTTCGATAGATATTGAAAAAGTAAAGACGCTTATCAGCGATCCGAAGTTCGCAGGTCAGTTCTGAAGTTTATGTTGAAGTTCTGCAAGTCTTGATAATGCCTCCATTGGAGTCATCGCATTTGTGTTCATCTGCTTCAACTCATCAATGACTTCACTCTCATTTGTTGGAAATTCTTCGATGACCTCCCGTTTCTTCACTTCCGGAAAAGGTATCGAGCGTTGAATATCGGCTTCAACTATCTTTAGCTCCGTCTCTTCGAGTTCATGGAGGATAGCTCTTGCGCGGGTGATGATGTCTTGCGAGATGCCTGCCATCGCCGCTACTTCGATGCCATATGAATGATCGGCGTAGCCGGGGACGATTTTGTGGAGAAAGTGTACCTTGCCGTCGGCTTCTCGTACTTCGACTTTTAGGTTCTTGACTCGTTGCAAGCGGTCAGCAAGTGCATTGAGTTCATGGTAGTGCGTTGCAAAGAGCGTCTTTGCTCCGCGAATGGTGTCGTGAATGTGCTCCGATATTGCCCATGCGATAGAAAGACCATCAAATGTTGAAGTACCGCGACCAAGTTCATCGAAAAGCAGCAGCGAGTTCGCTGTTGCATTGTTCAAGATGTTTGCAGCTTCGTTCATCTCGACAAGGAACGTTGATTCGCCGCTTGCCAAGTTATCGCCTGCCCCGACGCGAGTAAAAATTCTGTCAAGTACATAGAGCGAACACCTCGAAGCAGGTACAAATGAGCCGATGTGTGCCAGTAGTGCTATGATGCCCGTCTGTCGCAAAAAGACGGACTTACCCGACATGTTTGGTCCAGTGATGACAAAGAACTCCGAGTCGCCATTCGTGAATCGTACAGAGTTTGGTGTGAAGCGTTCGCCGAGTGGAAGATTCTTCTCAACGACTGGATGCCTCCCATTCTCAACAATGATATTCTTATCATTCGTGAATGACGGACGAACCCAATTATTGCGTGAGGCAGAAAGTGAAAGAGAAAGGAGCGCATCAGCAAGTGATAAGAACCATGCGTTGCGCTGCAATGACTCAATGTCTTTTATAACTCGAACTCGCATTTTCGCAAATATCTCTGCCTCTATCGAGCCGATGCGTTCTTCTGCTCCGAGTATTTTTTCTTCATACTCTTTAAGTTCGGGAGTGATGAATCGCTCGGCATTGGTCAGCGTCTGCTTTCTGTCGTAATCATCGGGCACAAGATGTTTATTCGCCTTGCTGACCTCGATGTAGTATCCGAAGACATTATTAAAGTCAACTTTGAGCGAGTTGATGCCGGTTCGTTCGCGTTCGCGGTTCTGTACTTCGAGAAGTCGTTGCTTGCTTGATGATGTCAACGAGCGAAGTTCATCAAGTTCAGGATGTGCGCCGTCTCTGATGATTCCTAACTGTGCAGGATTCGATGATGCTTCCGGATTAATAGTTTTATCAATCTCTTCAGCAAGTTCATTTAGAGGTAATATCTCTGCTGCAATTCTTTCAAGGAGCGTACTAGCATTTGCTCCGTCTGAAGTTTCCGGTGCAAATTGAGTTACTTGAGAGAGTATCTCTTTTATTTCAGGGATTCGCCAAAGTGTGAACTTGAGCGAAAGAAAATCACGTGGTGATAATATCCTTGCACTTGCAAAACGTCCGCAGAGTCGTTCGATGTCGCCAAGTTCGCGAAGTTGTAAGCGAAGTTTCTCGCGAAGCTCTCTTGCGCCGACAAGAAGCGTGACAGCATCAAGACGTTTCTCTATCTCCGGCTGACTGCGAAGCGGCTGGGCAAGCCACTTGCGAAGTAGCCGCGCTCCCATCGGGGTTTGCGTCTCGTCAAGGACAGAGACAAGCGAAGCATTTCGCCCATCGTCGTTCATTGCAAAGAAGACTTCGAGGTTGCGACGTGTGGACTGGTCGAGGATAAGGGTTTCTTTAGTATCGTAACGTGTGATACGTGTTACATGGTCGAGCGATGTTGCAGCGCGAGTCTCGCGAAGATAATCGAGTACCGCTCCTGCGGCGATGAGTCCTGCCGAGAGATCATCAATACCGAACCCCTTGAGCGATGTTGTCTTGAAATGTTCTAAAAGAAGATTCCTTGCAGTATCAGGATGAAAAACCCACTCATCGCGTTTAGTAAGTGTTGGTTTTTGTTCAAGCGATAAATAGAATGGCGCAAGTTCAATCTTAGCAGTATCTTTTCGTGCAATGATAAGTTCTCGAATACCGATAGAACCAATGACCTCACCGATCTCTTTCTCGCCAACTTCACCTGCGACGAATTCACCTGTCGAAATATCAGCGTAGGCAAATCCTGCAACGCCGCCTGCTATGACTATCGAACCGACATAGGTATTCCGTGCTGCATCGAGTATCTTCTCATTGAGTTGGACGCCGGGAGTAACGACTTCTACAACATCTCGCTTAACGATTCCTTTGGCAAGTTTCGGATCTTCGAGCTGTTCGCAGACTGCTACGCGGTATCCGGCGCGAATCATCTTCGGTAGATAGTTATCAAGCTGATGATGTGGGAAGCCTGCAAGTTCTATATCACCCGCTGCGCCGTTATTGCGTTTGGTGAGCGTGATGCCCGCGACCTTAGCCGTTATAACAGCATCTTCACTGAACGTCTCGAAGAAGTCACCCATCCGAAAGAAGAGTATCGTATCAGGGTAACGTGCCTTAATGGAGCCGTATTGCTTCATTAAAGGCGTTACTTTGTCTTCTGACGATTTTTCTTTTGGTGATTTTGCCATAGGTGTAAAAAGTACGAAAGCAACGTCACGAGCGACGGTGTCATTCCAAGAAAGCGGACGTTTAGGGATTTAGACGTTTTGGCGTTTAGATATTGGTATTTTTGTACCAATGACATTCTACCATAATATCGGTCGCATCGTTACCCCTATCGGGAAAGCCGCTCTTCGGGGTGAAGCGATGAATAGTCTTTATAACGAGGTACATCAGGCGATACTTGTCAATAACGGAGTTATCGTTGCTGTTAGTGATGAAGACGTGCTTCGTAAGAATCTTCCGATGGATGTTAATCATATCGACTGCAAAGGTCTCCTCGCTCTCCCTGGTTTCGTTGATTCCCATACTCACGCCGTTTATATGGGGGAGCGGAGTAATGAGTTCTGTATGAGGGCATCGGGCAGAAGTTATCAGGAGATAGCGGCGATGGGCGGCGGGATACGTTCGACAGTCTCGAAGGTTCGCGGCGCATCGGCGAAAGAAATAGCCGAGCATTCTGCAAAGACCGTAAGTAATGCACTCTCACTGGGTACGACAACGATGGAGATAAAGTCGGGATACGGGCTTTCTCTTGAATCGGAAATTGCTTTGCTCGAAGCCGCAGAACTTGTCGGAGGTATGACGGGTATGGAAGTCGTTCGTACGTGGCTCGGCGGACATGCAGTGCCAGATGGCAGGTCACAATCAGAATATGTCAAAGAACTCATCGAAGTGCAACTGCCGGAAGTAGTAAAGCGTGGTCTTGCAGAATTTGCAGATGTATTTTGTGATGAAGGATATTTTACCAATGACGAAACTCGTGATATTTGCATCGCAGCAAAAAATGCCGGACTCAAGATAAAACTTCATGCCGACGAACTCGCCGATACAGGCGGTGCGGCACTTGCGGCGGAGCTCGGTTCGTATAGCGCTGACCATTTATTGAAAATAAATGATGACGGTATCGCTGCATTAGCGAATAGTAGTCAAACCATCGCAACGCTTTTGCCGATAACAGCATTATGTATCAGGTCGCCGTTCGCTCCGGCGAGGAAGATGATCAGTGCGGGCTGTGCTGTTGCCATCGCAACAGATTGCAACCCCGGCTCTTCGATGAGCGAAAATATGCAGCTTGCCATCTCTCTTGCTGTCATCGGTATGGGGATGACACCGGAAGAAGCATTGACCGCCGCTACACTCAACGGAGCGGCATCTATCGGCAGAGCAGCGACACATGGTTCGATAGAAAAAGGCAAGAAGGCAGACTTCTTGCTTTTCGATATTCCGTCGCTTGCATATTTGCCGTATCATATCGGCGTAAGTGACTTGGCAGTCGTTGTGAAAAAAGGGAATATTGTTCGTGGTACACTCTAAAAAAATACAAGTATGGAATGGATATATTACGTTGCTATTTTCTTTTGGGTCGTCAGTGCGATAAGCAAGGCGAAGAAGAAACAACAACTTGCCGCAGGAGTTAAGAAGAATGTTGCAGGACGTGTCATCGGTACAACTGCGACCCAAGAACAACCAAAGCCAAAGTACCGTATGGCATCCGAAGCAGAGATACTCTCTATCTTTCAGGAGAGAATAGTTGAAGCGAGAAGTATCGAAAACCCTATCCTCGAGCAAGATGATATTGACTATGACATCGTAACTACCTATGATAAACCTACAAAAATAAAGGACGATGTTATCGTTCGTGAGCATTCCGCCGCATCGCATTTTAATTTGGGTAAGGGAATGACAACGACTCTCTCTGATATGAGCCACATGCCCAAAGGCAAGGTAGCGCTCAAGTCGGTTGACTTCTCTGTATATAACAGAAAGAAAACCGTTGCCAAGCAGATCATCGCAACAACGCCTGATGCACTAAAAAAATATTTCATCGCTTCGGAGATATTCGGCAAACCAAAAGCGTTACGCAAGTCGTAATACATTTTTCCCTTTGTTAAAAAAAATACGAGAGGGCGGGGAAGTACTCGATGTCAAAGATTTTGATGTCGCGACGCTTATTTCCGTTGTCGCTCTTATTGTAACAGGGTTCTTTGCTATCTATAGCGCGACCTATGCGGCGCAGATGAACGACCGCTTCTCGCTGCAGATGCTTTTTGCAGCTGGCGGACTCTTCATCATGGTCACTGTTGCCCTCATCCCGGTTCGTTGGTTCTCGCTTGCGGCATATCCGTTCTATGTTGTGTGTTTGGGGTTGCTTGTCTATGTTGCTATCGCGGGTAAGCTTGTCTATGGTCAGCGAAGTTGGATAGAGATCGGCGGCTTCATGCAATTCCAGCCCTCCGAAGTTGCGAAGCTTGCAACGCTTATGGCAGTCGGAAAGTATCTCAATGGGGATAGAAATCTCGGCAGAGTCCTTGACCTCGTTGTTGTCTGCCTACTGATCATCATTCCCATCGGTCTTATCATGCTTGAGCCGGACCCCGGAAGTGCGATAATATATGTTGTTTTGCTTTTTATCATTTTGCTTTGGTCAGGCGCTGATTTGTTTTTATTAACTGCGTTTCTTGCACCGGCATCTGTTGCCGTCCTCTCGCTTTTCGGGATGACGCCGATGCTCATCTCATCGCTCTTTTGGTGTGCTGTGCTCTTCTTGCTTTTCAAAAAGAACCTCGTTACGACGGTTCTCATCTTCGCTCTGGTAGCAACGGCAGGGTTCTCGTCGGAGATGATATATAACCGAATGCATGAGTATCAGAAGAATCGTATCGAAGTACTCCTGAATCCCGAACTTGATCCGCTTGGCGCGGGGTATAATGTCATCCAGACAAAGATGGCGATCGGCTCCGGCGGCTTGACGGGCAAAGGATACCTGCAGGGGACACAGACCCAGCTTCGATATGTACCGAAGCAATGGACTGATTTTATCATCTCTGTCCCTGCCGAGGAATTTGGTTTTATCGGGACAATGGTCATTCTGATGCTCTACGCATTTCTTGTGTATCGAAGTTTAGCAATTGCATCATCGGTCCGAAGTAATTTCTCCTCTGTCGTCGCTATCGGCATCACAGGTATTTGGTTCTTGCATGTGACGGTCAATATCGGCATGACCATTGGTCTTATCCCCGTCGTAGGTATTCCTCTGCCATTCATGAGCTACGGCGGCTCCTCGCTTATCACCAACATGCTCATGGCAGGAATCATGATGAATCTCTATCGCAACCGCCGGGTAATGTTCTAAAAAAATCACCTGTAAATCATTACAAATCATCACTCTAATTGTGCACCACACTCGGATCGTGAATCGTGGTTCGGGTTTCGTGGGGTGCTGTAAATTTACACATTTGAATAGTGGTCAGTGGCAAGTGATTAGTGGTTAGTTGGGGAGGGGTAAGGGGTGTCATTGCGAGCGACCGAAGGGAGCGAAGCAATCTAAAATCCCTCAGAAAAAGGGCAATGTCCAAACTTCCCCGTACAAAAATAACACATGAAACCTACTTTTGCAAGATGCCTAAATGAGATTGTCCCCATCCCATTGCAAACAAACAAGATAATCTTCAGACAATTCAATTTTTGCCGTTTTTCGCCCAATTTCGCCGTTTCTGATAGGCACCTATCGTAGCGGTATAGGTATGCCGCGCATGCCTTCTTTTCAGCTTCGTTAGGAGCGACACGTCGGTAGCGCAGGGCGTAAGCCCTGGGAAAATGAAATCCCCTCAATCCAAGAGCCCCATAGGGGCGAAACGTCACAAATTTATCAATCTACGACAAACCTCGCTAACATGTCGCTCCTAACGGAGCTGTAAAACAAATGGGGAAATTTCTCTCCCAGGGCTGACGCACTGCACTACCGACATATCACTCCTACCGGAGCTGGAGAGGGCACGCGCTAAATACCCCTACGATACCGACGTATATTTGCCCCGATGTGCTGCATTCTTTTGGATTCTTTACTTGTCTTTAAGAGAGATAAAAAAGCAAGCTCGTCTTTTTATGTATCGTCTCATACTGATATTGCCGCTGTTTTTGCTCTCATTTGCAGGGGTACGGCTCTGTGCCCAACCGGCTGACTTGGGGTATGTCCCAATGCCCGGATGGCAGTATGTTATGCCGATTGATTCTATGAGTACGGTCACTGATTTCTATGCTTTTAACGATACAGTATATTTTAGAGTGGGGAGATACCGTGATTCCTTATATGAAGCGAAAGAATATATTCTCTTTTCATCAAACGGCGGTACAAAATGGGAAACACTCCCCACCACATTTCCAGAACAGAATAATTACACAGTTTATCGACTACACCAAGATAGTGTAAGAAAGGAGTTCTCATATCTCCCTTTATCAGGCAAACTTTGGTTATTTGCATATCGGACATCTGACTCTGTATATGTATTCCTCACTTCGGATGATTTTTTAAAAACCGTTAATGAGTATCCCTTGCCTAAAGATATTTCTGCCTATTTGTATAAATATAGAGCAAGCGGGTATGAGATATTGGTTAATCCATTTGATCGAAATAATCTATTTCTACTATTAAGCGAAAATTTGAATGACTTTAAGTATGAAGACGATATGTTGCGATCTAGGGATGGTGGAAGAACATGGGAAACTACATTCACTCCGAAGCCTACAGAAGTTGATATTTTCGAACCCGCACGTTCATACTATATACTGTTCAACTTCAGAGTACCTGGTTCGTGGATGTTATATGTAACTGGTTCATCAAATGGTAGTACGAATGCAGATTACTATATAACAAACGATAATGGTACATCATACAGCCCCGTTTATATACCTATAGACCCAAAATACTTTGGGATTGGGGATAGCGCTGACGTTAGAGCCTATAGAGAGCCAGGTTTCATTTCTTACAGTATTAACAGTCCTCAAAACATAGATACCTTATCATGGGTACGAGATATTTATCCTGATAAATACCAGTATAGGGACACTAATAACTATGGTTATGGACTAAATATTTTCAATACTTCATATAATCAGATTAATGTTAAATTTGCATATCACTTTTTTGAAAATAGTCCGAGTACTTCATTAATGGGTATTGGCGAGGGTGGAATTATTGGTGGTGTTCCACATGCTACCCAATGGATATTCCAGACAGAAAACGATGGAAAAACATGGGAAAAGAAATGGCAGAGCGGCCCTAAATCTTTACATCATATCTCAACTCTTGACCAACAACTTAAAGTACTTTGGCTAGTTACTGATGATACTCTAACTACTGCTACTAGAAAGCTAAAAAAATATAACCTTTGGAAGAGTCAGATTAAAACAAAAGTCAAACCTGATTATATTACAACTGATGCTCCTGTTGTATTATTTCCTAACCCTGCAATTGATGTTTTAAATATATTTATTAGTTCTAAACCACAACAGCATATTATAGTTGAGGTTTTCGATGTAACATGTAGGGTAGCGGATAGAGTATATACAGGTAACTTAGCAAAAAATGAAGACTGTGTAGAGTGGATTATACCACGAGGACTTGCTTCTGGTGTTTATGTTTTACGAGCAACTATTGGAGAAAAAACATATTGCCAAAAAGTTATCATATCACGATAGTTTTTACTTAACTCATTTTTCATCACTAGGGAGGTATTCAATGAAATCATTACTTTTTTCCATTATGGTTCTTTTCGTTTGTAGTTCATTAACTTATGCTCAACCTCAACCAACACTATCTTGAGGGGTGCAAAATGGAGAACCAACATTCACAAAAGACGGGATCTGGCATAAAAACATGGAGCTGGTATGTCCAGTTGTAATCCCTAGGGGTCCGATAGGCGAGTTAATGAAAGATTTGGAAGAGAAGATAGCGAAGACATCTTAACGTCTATCCTCTCATTGCCTGCTCATATACCTCTTCGTATTTGGGGACAAGCTGTTCTTTGGTGAAGTTGCCTATTGCGTGAGCGAGTGCGGCGGCGCCCATTTGTTTGCGGAGCGGTTCTTCGGTGAAGAGAGTATGCAAACGTTCGGCTAATGCATTTACATCGCCTGTCTTTACTACGTATCCTGTAACTGCGTCCACATTTACTTCTGTCAATCCGCCGATATCACTTGAGATGACGGGCACGCCACTGGCGTGCCCCAACGTTTTCTGCAATTATTTTCCTCTCCAAGTTATTTATTATTATCTACGAAAGGAGAAATGTTATGAATTCAGCAGTTGCAGAGAAAACCGTTACTCACTTGCAATTAAAGTCTTTGGCTCTTGCTTTGTTTAACGTTGGCTGTGTTCTTGTGATCATTCGTGTTATTCTCCCGTCACTCTATCAACTGGATGAGGCAGCGCGCACCGTGTTCTTTTCCAGACTAACACCTGTGTATGTTATGACAACGTTCAGTATTTTGGCTTCCCTCAAAAGGCTAAAAGAGTGGTCGTTGGCTAAGACATTATTAATTGTAGGGTCAACTGCAACTGCCGGCACCTTCATTATGGGCATAGGAATGATCATAGACCTATAGACTTCCTCTTCCATTAGCCACTATCTCTCGCTTTTAGCTTTTCGCTTGTGATTTAATCCATATATTTGTAGTCAGAAGTTTGTGTATTCTGTGGCATTTTCTGGTGTCGCGGGGTGTTTTTGTGTCGGTTTTTCGCTCGATCACTTTAGCCAAAAACGAATGCTGAACGAATTTTCGCACGTATTTGCATATCTCCTGCTCGGTATCATTTTTACCGCAGGTGGTCTTATTACCAATTACTTTCTGCGCCCGAGCCACCCAAACCGGCTGAAGCTCGCTATCTATGAATGCGGCGAAGACCCCATCGGCGGCGGTCAGATTAAGTTCAATATCCGCTTCTTTGTTGTCGCGCTGATCTTTATCCTCTTCGATGTCGAGCTTGTCTTCCTTTTCCCGTGGGCAGTTGTCTATAAGCAGATGGGCTGGCTTGCATTCGGTGAAATGCTCGTCTTTCTTACGATCTTAATAGTAGGTTTTGCATACGCCTGGGTTAAAGGCGATCTTGATTGGGTACGTCCGGAGCCGTATGTTGCGTCTTTGGATGACCTTATCTCGCGTGATGTGCCTCGGACACTTCGTCCTGCACCGGCTGTATCTGCGCCAGTGCCAGAGCTTGTAAATTTGTAAACGAACAATGGGATTACTCAATAAACATCAGGACCCGTTCGACTCCGGTAATATCGTTATTACAGGTGTTGATACGCTCCTCAACTGGTCACGGCTCTCGAGCTTGTGGATGATGGGGTTCGGTCTTGCATGCTGCGCTATCGAGATGATGGCTGCTTCGGCATCGCATTATGACATTGGCCGCTTCGGAGTTATTCCGCGCCCAAGCCCACGTCAATCGGATATGATGCTCATCTCCGGTACAGTAACGTTGAAGATGGCAAGCCGCACGAAGATGCTCTATGAGCAAATGCCTGACCCAAAATATATTATCTCAATGGGTTCATGCTCAAATTGCGGTGGTCCGTACTGGGAGCATGGCTACCATGTATTGAAGGGTGTTGACCGCATTATCCCTGTTGATGTCTATGTCCCCGGCTGTCCGCCGCGCCCGGAAGCACTCTTAGAGGGTCTTATCAAGTTGCAGGATAAGGTACGCAGAGAATCACTTGCAAAATCGGCTGTATAATGACAGGAAAAGAAATTTACGATAAGCTCAAAGTCGCCTTTGGTAACTCGATAGGTGACTGGAACGAGCAAACAGGAAGCGAATACCAAAAGCGGACAAGTTCGTATGCAGATGTGGCCGAGACGAGTTATCTGCGTGATGTCTGTTTGTATTTGCGCGATAACGCAGAGCTTGCATTTGATAATTTGAATCTTGTTTCGACCTTAGATAACGGTGATAAAACGCTTTCATGTGTCTATCACATGGAGTCTATGTCGAAGAAACAGTATTTTGCTTTGAAGGTGACCGTGCCTGTCGAGAATCCGGTCGTGCCATCGGTAACAAGTGTTTGGGCATTCGCGAACTGGCATGAGCGCGAAGGATATGACATGATGGGCATAACGTTTTTAGACCACCCCGATCATCGCCGCATTTTGCTCGATGATGATTGGATCGGTCATCCGCTCCGCAAAGATTACAAACAACCTGATTTTTATCGCGGTATGAAAGTACCGTATTAAGTACGTATGGCAGAGGTTTTAGAGAGAAGAATGAACACCGAGATTGCTCCGCTGCCCGTCAAGACGGTATCTGCGGAGAAGGTTGAGCCGAATCGCCTCCGTACGGAGGAGATGATTCTCAATATCGGACCACAGCATCCCTCGACGCACGGTGTGCTTCGCCTTGAAGCAGTGCTCGATGGTGAGCTTGTCATTGACGTCGTCCCGTATCTCGGATATTTGCACCGCTGCTTCGAGAAGCACTCGGAAGCAATGACCTATCCGCAGGTCATCCCGTACGTTGACCGTATGGATTACCTCGCGGCGATGAACTCCGAGCATGGCTATGCGCTTGCTGTTGAACGCCTCATGGGTATCGAAGTACCGGAGAAGGTTGAGTTTATCCGTGTTCTCTTCGCAGAGCTTTCGCGTATCGCATCACATCTTATTGCAGTCGGTACGTTCGGACTTGATGTCGGCGCATTCACGCCGTTCCTCTACTGCTTCCGTGACCGCGAAGATATTTTAGAGATGTTCGAGAAGACCTGCGGCGCACGTCTTCTTTATAATTACATCTGGGTTGGTGGTCTTTCGCATGACCTGCATCCTGACGTGATTGGTATGTGCCGCGCCTTCGTCAAGAAAAGCCGCGCAACACATAAAGAAGTAAATGAGCTTTTGACGTTTAACAAAATATTTGTTGAGCGCACAATTAATATCGGCGTCTTAAAACCCGATGTTGCAATTAACTGTGGTGCAACAGGACCGATGCTTCGCGGCTCGGGTATCAAGTGGGATCTTCGCCGCGACGACCCGTACTCGATCTATGATAGATTCGAGTTTGATATTCCTGTCGGTACAGGCAAGATGGGACAGGTTGGAGATTGCTTCGACCGTCATTGGGTCAGAATGCTTGAGTGGGAACAGTCGCTCAATATCATTGAGCAGATACTGGAGAAATTCCCGCAGGACGACAAGACGGATGTGCAGAAAGCAGTGCCGAAGCGTATCAAGCCCGCAAACGGTGAGATATACTCACGCACAGAGAATCCTCGCGGTGAACTTGGGTACTATATACAGTCGAAGGACGGTATCAACCCGTGGCGCTTGAAGGTGCGTTCGCCTGCGTTCACGAACTTAGCGTTGTTGCCGCTCATCTCGCGCGGCTATATGATGGCTGATCTTATTATTATTCTTGGCTCAATTGACATCGTACTCGGAGAAGTAGATAGATAAACTATGTACGAAGGACTATTAGATCTTTTAGTGATGCTTATCGGCAAAGGGCTGATGACGGATGTACTCACCGTCGTCGTCTATTGCGCGATACCGCTTGTTATCATATTGCTTTATGCACTCGTCGCTATCTATGTAGAGATGAAGGGCTCGGCATTCCTGCAAGACCGATTAGGACCAATGCGTACGGGTCCTTACGGATTGTTGCAGCCGCTTGCTGATATTTTGAAGCTTATCCAAAAGGAAGATACCACTCCTGATGATGCTGATAAGAAGCTCTATAACCTTGCTCCGTTCGTAGTCTTTCTTGGCGCGTATGCAGCGTTCGCCGCGCTTCCGTTCTCTGCCGCATATATCGGCGCACGTATTAATACGGGTGTCTTCTATATAGTAGCTGTCAGTTCGCTCGGTGTTGTCGGCTTGCTTATGGCGGGTTGGGGATCGAATAATAAGTACTCGCTCATGGGTGCGATGCGAGCTGTTGCACAGATAGTGAGTTATGAAATTCCTGCGGGACTTGCAATCCTTGCAGTCGTGATGGTTGCAGGTACGATGGACTTGCAGACGATAACAAAACTTCAGGACGGCGGAATTCAGAACTGGTTTCTCTTCGGCGGACCGAAAGATGTAGCCGGCTTCGGCGGCTGGTCTTCGCTTGCGTTGATGCCGTTTATGATGATAGCGTTCATCTCGTATATTGTCGCATCACTTGCGGAGACAAACCGTGTACCATTCGATATTCCCGAAGCAGAATCAGAACTTGTTGCAGGGTATCACACCGAGTATTCAGCTATGAAGTTCGCGCTCTTCTTTTTGGCGGAATATGCTAATATGTTCGCAGTGAGTGCAGTAGCTGCTGTATTATTTTTAGGCGGATGGAGTTCGCCGTTTGGTGATGTGCTCGGCGGCCCGGCGATGGGCTTCCTGTGGTTCATCGGCAAAGCGATATTTTTTGTGTTCGTGCAGATATGGATACGCTGGACGCTTCCGCGTTTGCGTGTTGACCAGCTTATGCATATTTGTTGGAAGGTAATGATACCCTTCGGTATGGCAACGGTGCTTGCTGTCGGGACGATCGTTACGTGGTTCGCACATTGATAAGAGGCAACTCTGTCAATGTACGGATTACGTTTGTTCTTTGCATCACTCTTTTTGATAGGCACGTTTGTCGCACTTGGCGAATGGATAGCCGCTCGTGAAGGGATTGCAGAAGGTTTGAGTTGGCTCGGCATTGCCGGTCACGGGTTACAAGTGTTAGGTGCGTTCGGGATGCTGCTTATCCCTGAACGCAAAGATGAATCAGATAACGAGTTGTAATTGACATACTATGTCAGGATACTTTAAGGATATACAAGAAGGATTAGGGACTGCTCTGAAGGGAATGTCTATCGTCATGAAGCATTTGCTGCAGCCGAAGGTGACACGCCAGTACCCGAACCCCGAAGACCGTTTCCCGATGCCCGAGCGCGCACGCAACCGTCTCTATGTGAACATGGATGACTGTATCGGCTGCGACCAATGCTCACGCGCTTGCCCTGTGAACTGTATCACCATTGATACGGCAAAGGCAGTACCGGGCGAGAACATCGGCACGACATCTAACGGCAAGAAGAAATCGCTCTGGGTAACGCGCTTTGATATTGATATTGCCAAGTGCTGTTACTGCGGACTGTGTGTATTCCCGTGCCCGACAGAGTGTATCCAGATGACAGATGTTTTTGAGTTTTCGGAGTACGACCGCGTGAACCTCATCTATAACTATGCAACGATGGATAGCGCAGAAGCCGCGCTCCATACGGCAAATGCAAAGAAAGATGAAGAACGCGCAGCAGCAGAGCGTGCAAAGCAGGCAGAAGAAAAGGCGAAAGCCGCTGCTGACGCTCCGGCAGCACCCGCTGCTCCTGCCGCACCGAGCGCAGGCGGAGTAAAGCCGCCGCCATTCGCTGCAAAACCGGGCGGCATAAAGCCACCACCGTTCCAAGCTAAGTAATAAGCTAACGAAGTAGAATAGATGTACGATATTATCTTTTACATATTTGCGGCAGTAACGCTCGGGGGTGGTTTCATTACCGCTACATCGAAGCGATTGGTGTATGCGGCATTCGGACTTCTCTTTGCGTTCTTTGGTGTTGCCGGACTGTATGTCATGGCGAGCGCTGACTTTCTTGCCGTGACACAGATCATGGTCTATGTTGGCGGTATTTTGATACTCCTCATCTTTGGTATCATGCTTACCAATCGTGTATCACAAGCTGATGTAACGATGTCAGGTGGTACAAAAGTAGTTACCGGACTTCTATCGCTCGGTCTTTTTGCTATCTTAATGATGGCATACTTCGGCACAGGTTCAGAAAAAACGTTAAAGGGTAAAGACGGAAAGACGACGACCGTGAGTACATGGGCAAGTTACAAAAGCGAACCGTGGAATAGAAGCCCATATAATAAAGACAAACTCGCCGAAGTACTTTCAAAACCTTACGGCGCACCTTCAGAAGCAAAAGCAAAAGAGGGAAGTTACGGCACATCATCGGAGATCGGTGCATTGATGCTGACAGATTTTTTAATGCCGTTTGAGATCATCTCGGTTGTCATCCTTGTAGCACTTATCGGTGCAGCAATGATAGCCCGCAAGGAGCCGACACCCGAAGAAGAACAAATGGCTGAATCACGAGGATAAGGAAGAAATTGATGACGGTAGGACTCGAACATTTTCTTTTTGTGAGCGCAGCGCTTTTTTCGCTGGGCGTTTATGCGATGCTCTCGCGTCGCAACGCTGTTGCAGTGCTCATGGGCATTGAGCTTATTCTCAATGCTGCAAATATCAATTTTATTGCGTTTTCGCGTTTTGGCGCTATCAATCTCGGCGGGCAGATGGTCTCGATCTTCGTGATCGTTATCGCTGCAGCCGAAGCTGCTGTTGCGCTTGCGATAGTGCTGAACATTTACAAGAACTTCAAGTCGGTTGACCCGACGCAGGTCGATTCACTTCGCGATTAATACGAGTTTATGCACCAGTTATTGCTGCTTTCTCTAATTATTCTGGCGTTGCCGATGGTGTCGTTTCTGATCATCATCTTCAACCAGAAAAAACTAAATCATAAAGCGCATCTTGTCGCTCTGCCAATCATCGGCATAGGGCTTGCTCTTGCGCTCTATATTGCATTCATGAAGCTGAGCTCCATTCCGGAGACATTGAGCTGGAGCACGAAGTGGATTGATTTCGGCAATGTGCCGGGCATTGGCGAGTGGAGTATCTCGATGGGAGTAATGATAGATAACCTGACAGCAATCATGCTTGTCGTGGTTATGCTTATCAGCTTCCTTGTGCATTTGTTCAGTAGTTCATACATGCACGATGATATACGATACAGCCGGTACTTCGCATATCTCGGTATCTTCACGTTCTCAATGCTTGGTATTGTTATCGGCAACAATCTATTTGCGATGTACATTTTCTGGGAGCTTGTTGGTTTCTCAAGCTACTCGCTCATCTCGCATTGGTATGAAAAGCCGGGTCCGCAAGCAGCATCGAAGAAAGCATTTATTGTCAATCGTGTTGGCGACGTAGGCATGTGGATCGGCCTGATGCTTGTATTCACGACATTCCATACGTTCGATTTCCGCGAGATATTTGCCGCGATCCAAAACGGACTTCCCGATAACTTTACACTGCTGGGTCTTTCACCCGAAGCAACACTTACGGCTGCAGGTGTACTTATTTTCTGTGGTGCAGTTGGTAAGAGCGCGCAATTCCCGTTGCATGTTTGGCTACCTGATGCGATGGAAGGTCCGACTCCCGTATCGGCACTTATCCATGCCGCTACAATGGTTGCCGCAGGTGTGTATCTTACCTGCCGTATCTTCCCCCTCTTGACAGGCGATGCAATGCTTATCGTTGCATGTATCGGAGGATTCACAAGTTTCCTTGCGGCGTCAATTGCATTTACGCAGAATGACATTAAGCGTGTGCTTGCATACTCAACTGTTTCACAGCTTGGGTACATGATTATGGCACTCGGTGTCGGTGCGTTCAGCGCGGGCTTCTTCCATTTGACGACACATGCTATGTTCAAAGCATGTCTGTTCTTGGGTTCGGGCTCAGTCATTCATGCGATGCACCATGCACTTCATCATCTTCATGACCACCACAGCGACGCGCAAGATATGCGCAACATGGGTGGCTTGCTCAAGAAGATGCCGATAACAGGTTGGACGTTTATTATCGCAACACTTGCCATCAGTGGTATCCCGCTTATGTCAGGGTTTATGTCGAAGGATGAGATACTTGCAGGTACGACGGCATACAGTTCATTACAAGGCGGTATAGCATCCGTACTACCTTTCATTGGTTTTGGTGTTGCTATGATGACGGCATTCTACATGTGGCGTCAGGTCTTTATGGTGTTCTTTGGTACTCCGAAGATGCCCGAAGTATTTGCACATATTCATGAGTCGCCCAAGGCAATGACCGTGCCGCTTATTACGCTCGCTGCACTTTCAGTATGGATATGGTATGGCGCAAACCCAGTTGACCCCGCGAACGGATGGTTCATGAAGAGTTGGGCTGCAACACCGGCACAGGTCATACCGGAAAATACTGCTCCGCATTTTGAGCATCACGGAGAAAGTCATGGCGAAGCTACACATGCCGAACCAGCTCATGCACCCGAAGCTCATAGCACTGTACATACAGCACCGCTGATGGAGCATCAGGTAGCCCTCGAACATAAGACGCATGAGGTTGCGCTTATGGGAATGCTGATCTCGATAGCTGTTGCTCTGCTTGGCATCTTTGGCGCATGGTTCATGTACTTACGTAAGCCGCATCTGCCTGATGTTGTTGCCTCGAAGATTCAGCCCATCTATAAGATGAGCTTCAACAAATGGTATTGGGATGAAATATATGATTTTGTCTTTGTCGGTTCGTTCATGATGTTCGCCCGTGCCTGCTCATGGTTTGATACGAATGTTGTTGACGGTATCGTTAATGGTGTAGGCAGATCCACGATACTTGTTTCTAAGATCAACGGTTGGTTTGATAAGTATATCGTTGACGGGTCGGTTAATCTCGTTGCAGGCGTCACGCAGATCATCGGGTTGTTCTTCCGCTCATTCCAGACGGGCAAGATACAGACCTACATGGCATGGACGTTGACGATTGCTGTGCTCATCTCCGCATTTATTGCATGGAGAGTGATGTGATTTGTTAATAGTAATGAATACGAAAAAGATACACATACTCGCATTGTCCGTTGTAATGCTCATGGCATCACAATGTGTATCTCTCGCCCAAAATCTCGCTGCGCCCGGCGCAAAGCCTGTTGTCGTACCCGGTACTCTATATGTTAAGTTCAATCACGCCCGATTCGTTGATCTCTCGGGTGCAACAGAAAAACGAACAGGTATAAAAGAAGTTGATGCGCTCCTTGATAAGATCGGTGCGACTAACCTCGTGAAGTTCAATCCCGATCCTACTCCTGATAAGATCGACATCAAGTACGGATTTGACAGAACATATTCCGTACATTTTGATGGCGAATACACTCCGCGTCAAGTCTGTGATATGTTCGCATCACTTTCAACGGTTCGTCAGGTATCACCGCGATTTATTTTCCAGAAAACATATTCCCCGAATGATGAGCATCTTGGAAGCCAATGGTATCTTGATAAGATGAATGTCAAATTGGCATGGAATGCCACCAAGGGTGATGCAAGTGTTATCATCGCTGTCTTAGATGATGGTGTTAACTATAATCACGAAGACCTTGCGCCGAATATTGCAACCAACCCCGGCGAAATGGGCAACGACAGCCAGGGCAATGATAAACGCTCGAACGGGAAAGACGATGATGGTGACGGGTATAAAGATAACTGGCGCGGTTGGGATTTTATTGCTGGTGGAATTTGGGATAAACCAAAGACATGGAGAGCAGATAATGACCCAATTCCTCCACAGCCGAATGATTCGCACGGTACACACGTAGCCGGATGTGCATCTGCTAAGGCGGATAATAGTATCGGTCTTGCAGGTATCGGTTTTAATTGTCTGGTCATGCCAATTAAAACAGGTGATTCTTTGAATCAGCTTGCAGCAGGGTATGATGCTATTTATTATGCTGCAGTTAAAGGAGCAAAGATAATTAATTGTTCATGGGGCGGTGAACTAACTTTTCAGGACGACATAGATTACGCACAGAGCGTTATTGATGCAGTAACAGAACGCGGATCGCTTGTTGTTGCCTCATCAGGCAATAAGGGGACAGACAATGACAATAAGCCATTCTATCCGGCTTCTTGTTATGATGTTCTTTCCGTTGGTGCCACAAAAAGTGATGATAAGGTACAGGGATTCTCTAATTATGGGAATAGTGTTGATGTATATGCTCCCGGAGGGAACATCTTTACTGTTGGTTATCCCGGTAATTCAAGTTATATTTTAACTTTCGGCGGTACTTCGGCAGCTTCTCCACTGGTAGCAGGTGTTGCAGGACTTGTTGCGGCAAAATATCCTAACTGGACTCCAAAATTTATTCTTCGTCAGATAGTCGAGACATGTGATAATGTTGTCAATCCCGCCAATCGCACAAAGTTTTGGGGGCGCGTGAATGCATACAATGCAGTATCACAGCCAAGTTATCCAGGACTTGTTGTTAACGATGAAATATTCATGGTTGATGGTGAGGAGAATGGTGAACTCTATTATATTAATAAGAAGTATAAAGTAGAAGTGAATTTTACAAACGTTGTTGCCTCAGGAACTGGCATTTCAGTCACACTTCTAAATGATCCGGACTACTATATAGTACATACTCCATCGGTTGCTACTCTTGGCAGTATGGCTGAACTTGAGAAAAAATCAGGCACGTTCTACTTCACCAGAGGCAATGAAGTCAGAGAAAAAACATATTTCCCCTACCAACAATATGTACGTCTTTTCTTCTATGCTACTGACGCTAAGAAATATAAAGATACATTGTGGCTTGATATTAATATTGTTGGAGATGAGACCTGGATAGAAGAATCTGTCAAAGAACCTGCCGAACTTGGCTTGAAAGTCGGCAACCTATTCCCGAACCCTGCAAACGAGAAGATGTCACTTCCGCTCGAACTTGCTGAACAAGGAGAATATACACTCGTAGTAAAAGATATGCTCGGCAGAGTAGCATATCGCACAAGCGAAAAAGTTTATGTGTCCGGTACACATTACATTGATATAGATACGAAGTCATTTGCAAACGGCATGTACATCGTTACGTTGCTTGCAAATGGTAGTGTTGTTTGTGCCGGTGAGTTCACTGTTGTTAAATAAGTTTATAAAAGAGAAAAAGGATCATGCAATTCGGATTTCCCTTACTGTCACTCTTAACGTTCCTGCCGGTCATCGGCATGATCGTGATAGCATTCTTGCCGAAAAATAATGTTAAGCTCATACAGTACGTCTCTGTCGGAGTAACGGCACTCATGATGATCATGTCCATTGTGCTTTGGATGAACTTCGATGCAGGCATGGCAGGCATCAATGACCCCAAGAGCTTCCAGTTCGTTGAGCGCTTCGAATGGATACGCATCACCGGGCTTGGCGTCTTTGGCAATATTGCCATTGACTACTACATGGGTGTTGACGGCCTTTCGGTAACGATGGTTCTTTTGACATCGCTTATCTCATTTATTGGCGCGCTTGCAAGTTTCTCTATCGAGAAACAACATAAAGGATACTTTATGATGTATCTTCTGCTTGTGACGGGTATGATGGGTGTGTTCGTATCGCTTGACTTCTTCCTCTTCTATGTGTTCTGGGAGTTGATGCTTCTGCCGATGTATTTCCTTATCGGTATCTGGGGCGGACCACGCAGAGAGTATGCAGCGATAAAATTCTTTATCTACACGCTCTTCGGTTCGGTCTTTATGTTGCTTGTGATGATCGGGCTCTACTTCTCGACAAAAGTTACTATCGATGGAGTTGCATGGAACACGTTCAATTTGCTTGACATGATGAATCCGGCAAATCACGTCCCAGGTTCTATCTTTGCAACCATTGGTGATACATGGCGATACGTAGGGTATCTCGCTCTCTTCCTCGGTTTTGCAATAAAGATACCGATGTTCCCATTCCATACGTGGCTGCCGGATGCCCACGTAGAAGCACCGACAGCTATATCGGTTATTCTTGCAGGTGTTCTTTTGAAGATGGGTACATACGGTATTCTTCGTATCTGCTTTGGTATCTTCCCGGAGATCGCCGTTGCAACGAGTCAGTATATGGTCATCTTCGGATTTATCAATATCGTCTATGGCGCGTTCTGCGCTATGGCACAAAAGGATTTGAAGAAGCTCATTGCCTATAGCTCAGTCTCCCACATGGGATACGTCTTGCTTGGTATGGCAGCATTGAACTCGCAAGGTATGATCGGTGCTATCTTCCAGATGTTCAATCACGGTACCATCACTGCAATGCTCTTCCTTTCGGTCGGCGTGCTCTATGACCGTGCCCATACTCGCGGACTCAATGAGTTCGGTGGACTTGCAAACAAGATGCCGAAGTACTTCGCGCTTGTTGTCATCTGTTATTTCGCATCACTTGGCTTGCCGGGTATGTCGGGCTTTATATCCGAAGCGCTTGTCTTTATCGGTGCATTCCAGTCGTTCCAGTTCTGGGCGATACTCTCAACACTTGGCATTATCCTCACGGCAGCATATATGTTGTGGGCATTGCAGCGCATGTTCCTCGGAACGTTGCCGGAGCGTTGGAATGGTCTTACCGATATTAACGGACGTGAGCTCGTCTCGCTTGTTCCGCTTGCAGTGATCGTTATCTTCTTGGGTATCTATCCTGCGCCCATCATTGACCTGATGAGCACGAGTGTGAATACACTGGTCGGATTCGTACAAGCAGCCGCTCCAAAGGCGGTCGAGGCAGCATCGATCATTAAGTAATATTATTTCGGCTCGCACATGGTAAATATGCTTGCACAGCTTGAAGCAGTTTCAAAGCAAATGATGCCGTACGTAAAGTACAGCATGGAAAACTTCATGCCGGAGACGGTCTTGATGGCGGGATTTATTGCTGCTATCGTCATTGACCTTCTCTTAGGCAAGAACGGCAACAAAAGAATTACGGGCTACTTCGCGCTGCTTGTTCTCGCGGCGGCATTTTTCCTTTCATGGCAGCAATGGATTCCCTTCCAAGAGAAAGTTGATTGGAAAGGCGGTAGCGTTATCTTCCCATATTCGATGTCATTCTTTGCACCGATTCCTGACCCTGTCGCCGGTGAACTGAAGGTCGTCTACGGAATGTCGGTCGTTGATAACTTTGCAGTATTTTTTAAACTGCTCATTTCACTCTCGGCGATATTTATTGTTGGGATGTCACTTCTCTCGAAAGAAGTTGAAGATAGAGGCAGACGCAACGGCGAATACTTCTCGCTTCTTCTTGCCATGACGCTCGGCATGTTTCTCATGCCTGCCGCGACTGACCTTGTGATGATGTACATTGCTCTTGAACTTGTTTCGATAACAAGCTACATCATGGCTGGTTTCATGAAGGACTCTCAGCGAAGCACCGAAGCTTCAATGAAGTACGTTCTTTATGGTGCATTCAGTTCAGGACTGATGATATACGGCTTCTCAATTTTTTACGGACTCACCGGCACGACAAATATCGTCGCCATGAGCCAAGTACTTGCAACAAGCTATCAGGCAGGTACGGTCAATACCGTTGCAATGTGGACTGCGCTTATCATGTCGCTTGCAGGTATGGGATATAAGATATCAGCCGCCCCGTTCCATTTCTGGACACCTGACGTGTATGAAGGTGCACCGATACCTGTTACAGCACTTCTCTCTGTCGCATCAAAAGCAGCCGGGTTCGGACTCCTCATGCGTTTCTTATTCTTCGGACTCCCCGGCAACTCGGAAACTCTTGAACCACTTCTTGATTGGCGTATCGTTATCGCAGTCATGGCTGCTATCACAATGACGCTCGGCAACTTTGCCGCACTTCGCCAAGCGAACATCAAGCGTATGCTGGCGTACTCGACCATTGCTCATGCGGGGTACATGATGGTTGGTCTTGTTGCGGCAGGGGCAGGCGTACATGCTATTAGTCAATCACGCGGACCGAGCGATGCAGGTATTGTCTCTATACTTATTTATTTTGTATCATATCTTTTTATGAATCTCGGAGCATTCTATTGTGTGATGCTCATTGCCAATAAGATTAACTCCGAAGAGATCGAAGATTATAAAGGATTTGCGAAAAAGTCACCGCTTCTTGCTGTAAGCTTGACGCTCTTCCTCGTTTCGCTTACGGGTATTCCGCTTACCATCGGTTTTATCGGTAAGCTCTATGTCTTTACCGCTATCATCGAACAGCCGGAGTGGTTGTGGCTTGCGATCGTGATGGTGCTGAACTCTGTCGTTTCGCTATACTACTATGTACGCGTGATGCAGGCAATGTTCATCAAGACGGCGGATTCTGCACCCGCGACAAGCGGATTATCAGTTTCTCCTGATGGCACGTTGAGCTACTCATTGCTCTCGAAGGCATTTATTTTTGTCTTTCTTGTCCCAACGATAGTTTTCGGTGTATATTTTGCGCCTATCGTTCATATTACCGAAAACGTCATTCGATTCTTTAATACAAATTGAGCCAGATACCTTTCGAGATCACTGTTACCGAGTTAAAGAAGATGCGCGATGATAATGTCGCCCATCAACTCATTGATTGCCGCGAAGCAGACGAATTCGCATTTGCTAATATAGGCGGCACGCTCATTCCGATGAAGGACACTCCGCAGCGTCTTGCAGAGTTATCAGATGAAGGCGAACTTATTATCATCTGTCGCTCTGGTTCGCGTAGCGCAATGGTTACGAACTTCCTCCGCCAGAACGGCTTCCCCAATGCCCGCAACCTAAAAGGCGGCATCCTCGCCTGGAGCGATGAGATAGACCCGACTGTTCCGAAATATTAAGAGATATTCTTCCAGAACTCACGGACTGCATGAGTGAACGAACCCTTATCTAACTTCGAGATAGGATGAGGAGAGTTTGCATGGACGGCAAGTGAAACCTTGTTTTTATCAAGAGAGAGGTAGAGCTTCGATATCTCTTCTAAAGATACAAGTTCGTCTCTATCACCAACACTTAGTAAAAGCGGGCAATTGAGTTTTGCGAGGTCTGCTTCGTGAAGTTGTGATTCGGTAAAGTGTATAATGATGCTCTTTGTGAGCGCAACGGTTTTCTCTAAACCATTTGCTTCATGAATTGCCGAGAGCATATCAAATCCTTTTTGTGAACGGGTCTTTATTCTCTCAACGTCAAGACCTATTGTTGCTTCTGCTATTGCACTCTCCGTCCAATAGAACTTCATCCCATGGCTAACAATACTTTTTACCATTGACGGAGCCACGAGAGCAAGCTCGATGCCGACATATCCGCCCATGCTGTAACCGATAATATCAACAGAATAGACTTCGAGATGCTCTAAGAGCGAACGAGTGTAACGAGCAAGTTCTGATGCGGTTAGTGAGGTTCTGTTTATGGTGCTTTCGCCGTGAGAAGGGAAGTCGAAGAGGATTTGCTTGCGGTTCTCGAAATACTGTGAAAGCGCATCGAACTCCTTTCGCGTGCTTAGTGCACTATGAAGAAAGAGAAGAGGAGGAGCATCGGAAAAGATGTCACAATTGCGTAATTCGTAGGAAATCGTTGCGTCTTGTAATTCTAGTGTCATAAAAAAAAGCGCTTCGAATTGAAGCGCTTCAAAAATACGATATAATTTGAAGTAAGAGTTAGAGGTTGCCTCGTAAATCCTGCTCTCTTTCGATTGATTCAAAGAGTGCTTTGAAGTTCCCTTTGCCGAAGGAGCGCCCGCCTCTACGTTGGATAATCTCGAAGAATACTGTTGGGCGGTCTTGTATCGGCTTTGTGAATATCTGAAGCATGTAGCCGTCATCATCACGGTCAACCAAGATGCCAAGCTCTTCGAGTTTATCTAAGGGCTCGTTGATTTTGCCAACGCGACTTTCAAGCTCGCGGTAATAGGTCGAAGGTACACGAAGGAATTCAACTCCTTGTGCAGTCAGCTTTGTAACGGTCGCGATAATATCGCCCGTTGCAAGCGCGACGTGCTGAACGCCGGGACCGTTATACCAGTCTATATACTCCTCGATCTGTGACTTGCGCTTTCCTGTCGCCGGCTCATTGAGGGGGAATTTTATCTTCTCCGCACCGCTTGCCATTACCTTTGACATAAGTGCAGAGTACTCTGTACTGATGTCTTTATCATCGAACGAAACGAAGACATGGAAGCCCATAACCTCTTCGTACCACTTCACCCACGTATTCATCTCATTCCATCCGACATTGCCGACCATGTGGTCAACTGCTGCAATGCCTGTTGGGCGAGCAACGGTGTCAACAGTAGTAATCGCTCTGTAACCCGGCGCAAAACCATTGTAGTTCTTACGCTCAACAAATGTATGAATAGTATCACCGTACGTGCGGATAGAAGCGGTTTTGTATGTGCCGTTCTCATCGGTCACTTCACGCGGCTCGGATACACCGATAGCTCCACGCTTTGTAGTCTCATGATATGCTGACTCAACATCATCAACGGTGATCGCAATAACACCAACGCCATCTCCATGCTTTGCAAGTTGGTGATTGAGCGGATGATCCATTGTAAGCGGTGTCGTCAGGACGATGCGTACTTTGCCTTGTTCAAGGACGTAGCTTGATTTATCACGTGAGCCGGTCTCAAGTCCGGCATAGCCGGTAAGTGAAAAGCCGAACGCCGAGCGGTAAAAATATGCAGATTGTTTTGCATTGCCGACAATGAACTCAATATGGTCAATACCTTTGAGAGGGAGGAAATCCTGTTTTTCGGCGATGGGCATTTCTGCGACTAATTCTGCTTGTGACATTGTTTTATGATATAGAGTGATTATGACTACCAAAACAAGAAAGAATACCGTATCGGTTCTTTTGAGGGAGAGATTTGCCGTAGCCACTCTCTTTCTTATCGTATTTTTTACTGTTTCCTCTTCGTTCTCTCAACCTGTTACCGCACCGCCGCGTACAAAAGAAAGCCAAGCATCCATTGAGAAGATCGGCAAAGAGATAGACAATATTCTCAAAGGTAAGAGCGCCGATAACGCATTATGGGGCATATATATACAGTCATTGAAGACCGGAGAGGTGATCTTCGAGCAGAACGCAAAACGAAGCTTTTTGCCCGCTTCAAATATGAAGCTTATCACCTCCGCGATTGCACTATCAACTCTAAGCCCAACCTTTGCATACACGACAGAGCTTTATACCAATGGGAAGATTAATAAAAAAATACTAAAGGGTGATCTTATTATTCGTGGCGCCGGCGACCCGACATTTGGCTCAACGGTGATGTTCCCTGATAAAGAGCCATCATCTGTATTTAAGCAATGGGTTGATACTCTTCTCAAACGAGGGGTAGAAAAGATAGAAGGCAACATTATCGTTGATGATTCATATTTTACGAGTGATCTATATCCGATGGGGTGGTCGCTCGACGATGCTCCGTATTATTATGCGATGCAAAGCTCGGCATTGAGTTTTGGAGATAACGTTGTAAGCATTTCAGTTGCGCCGAACTCGCAGCCCGGCTCGCGTCCGTTCGTTGCTGTGATCCCTGAAACGGATTATATTGAAAGAGCAAATACTGCTACTACCGTATCGACAAGTGACTCGCTTACTCATGACCCTCTTATTATCACTCGTGATATTGGCAGCAATGAAGTTATTATCAAAGGTGAGATACCCCAAGGCAGCAAGGCAGTCTTTGAGCAGATAACTATTGAATCCCCTTCGCTCTATGGCGGCACAGTCTATAAAGAAGAGTTGGAGGTAGCGGGTATTACTGTTACGGGTGGTGTACTAACATCGCGTGAGCTGAAAGAAAGACTACAATATAGTATGCTCTCTCGCGTAGGTGTTGTGCAAAGCCCTGCGCTTTCGGAGATCCTCAAGATAATGAATAAGCGCTCGAATAATCTTTTTGCTGAACAAATACTTAGGACGGTAGCGAAAGAGTCGGGGGGTGTAGGTGATTGGAAAGCGGCGTCGTATGTTGTAAAAAAGTATCTTGTATCGCTTGGTATTCCTGATGACCGATTCTCTATCGCTGATGGCTCCGGGCTTTCGCGTATGGATCTGGTGACTTCCGAAGGTATTGTCTCACTCTTACGGGTAATGCAACGTGATAAGAAACTCTACCCTGCGTTCTTTGAATCTTTACCTGTTATGGGCAAAGACGGGACGCTCTCTGATCGGCTTAAAGGCACACCTGCCGAAGGGAAGGTATTCGCAAAGACCGGTGGGCTTACCGGGGTCAGAAGTTTGGCTGGGTATTGCACCGATGCCGATGGCGAGCAGCTTGCATTCTGTATCATCACAAATAATTTTACTTCATCAATGAGGGAAATAACGGCTCTTCATGACTCCATCGCTCTTCGCCTTGTGAACTTTTCGCGAAAATAGCGTTTTCCATTCCTCTTTGAAACTCTCGAAGCAAGTCGTAGTAATAATCAATATGACAAAAAACACTTTGGTGCGGATTCTTTTGCCGGTGGTAGTATTTTTTATTGCCATCCCGACGTTCGCGCAGCTTCCACCATGGACTCGCTTCAAACTTGATAACGGTCTTGAGGTGCTTGTCATCGAGAATCATCTGAATCCTATCGTTACGATAAATCTTGTTGTCAAGAATGGCTCGTTCACAGAACCGGATGATTATAACGGTCTTTCCCATCTCTATGAACACATGTTCTTCACCTCAAATGCGAAGGATACAAGTGAAGACCTCTTTCTTGATCGAGTTGATCGCCTCGGTATCGTTTATAACGGCGAGACCCATGAAGAGAATGTGCAGTATTATTTCACACTTCCAAAACGCAATTTTGAAAAAGGGCTTGACTTTATGGCGACTGCCATCACGAAGCCACTCTTCAAACAGTATGAACTCGATCAGCAAATAACAGTTGTCCTCGGTGAATTCGATAGGAATGAATCAAATCCGTATTTCGGATTTAATCGTGGGGTCAATCATACACTTTGGGGCAAGAACCGCTCACGGAAAGAACCACTCGGTACTCGTAAAACAATTACTTCAGCGACTCGCGAAAAGATGTTCGCTATTAAAGAGAAGTATTACATCCCGAATAACTCTCTTCTTATTATTGCCGGAGATATTGAGACCGACGACGTAAAAGACCTTGTGCCGGAGTACTTTGATTCATGGAAACCGGGACCTGACCCATTTACAACAGAGAAGATACCGGATATCGAACCACTTGGTACAAATAAGTTTGTAACTGATTTTGTCGAGCAGCCGACATCGGTCGTCTTTGTCCGTTGGCATGGTCCTTCGATAGGCATTGATGACAAGGCAACATACGCTGCCGATGTATTCAGCGAGATCATCAAGCAGGATGAGCATGAATTTACCAAGGCATTGCTTGAATCCGGTATTGCAGCAGGGCGTAACTTCTGGTATTATACCCAGCGTCTTGTTGGTCCGATACAAGGTGATGTCTATGCTACTCCTGAAAAGCTCAAACAAGCTATGGATATTTATTGGAAGCAAGTCAAGAAGTTTACCGATAAGAACTACTATACCGACGAACAGCTTGAGACCTCGAAGGCACAGCTCCGAAGCCGCATCATCTACGACACAGAGTCGCTTTCCGAATTTACCAAGACCGTTGCATTCTGGTGGGCTTCGACGGGGCTTGATTATTATGAAGGATACCTCGACGAGTTGCAGAAAGTAAATCGCAAAGACATTAATGATTACTTGAAGAAGTATGTCATCGGCAAGCCGTATGTTCTTGGGCTTGCGACGAACTATCAATCATTCTCGAAGTATGATCTCGATCCGAAGAAACTATCGCACGAAAACTTTATACAGAACTGGTAAACCAATGACAAAAAAACTAATACTCGTTCTGTTCGCACTTCTTGCGGTAACAACATCTTTGACTGCTTTTGCCGATGATGTTGAGCTTGATGACGTTGAAGAGTTTGACTACAACGGAATTCAGGTTATCTTGCGTGAGAGTAAAGATGTACCTTCTATCACTGCAGTACTTTATATCAAGGGCGGCACGACAGTCCTTAAGAGCGAGAACGACGCTGCCAATGAATACATGGGGTTCAATCTTATCCCCGGAAGCGGCACAGCGATTACTTCTAAGCAATATTATCGTCGCGTTATGCTTCGTATGGGTTCGGGTATCGGCGGAAATGATGGCAGAGATTTCTCCGTTCTGACAATGCGCTCGATTCGTGAACACTTTGATACAACATGGAAGTATTTTGCAGAAAAAATAACAAAGCCGACTGTTGACCAGACAGAGTATAACAACTTACTTCGCAATGCACTGATCGGTCTGCAAAGCGGACGCAATAGCCCCGAATCAGTCGGACGTATCATTGGTGATTCACTATTTTATCTTGGCCATCCGTACGGGCTTCGTCTGACCAAAGAGGGCTTAAATGCTTCTACTCCTGAAAGCATATTGAATCACTACAAAAACTTGATGCAAAAATCGCGTTTGCTCCTTGTTGTCGTCGGTAATGTATCTCGTAAAGAACTTGAGAAGAAAATGGATGCGGGCGGATTTAACCAGCTGCCACAAGGTAATTTTGAGATGCCCGAACTTCCTATCCCTGTTGCATCACAAAAACCTGGTGCATCTTTCCCTGCATTCGACCGTAAACTTCCGACGAAGTATGTAAAAGGGTATTTCCGTATTCCTTCAAAAGGATCACCTGATTATTATCCATACGTCCGTCTTCGTAATTTCTTCGGCGGTTTTCTTTTCCAGCATTTGCGGGTACAGACAAATCTGTCGTATGCCCCGGACCTCAATGACAATGACGGCAGAGAGTCTATGGCGGTGATCTCCTTTGAGACAGCCCATGTAGATAGTGCTATTCGCATCATTCAGAAAGATATTGAGTTCTTCCAGAATAATACGCTCCTCGAATCTGCTATCAAAGGCGGCGTTGCAAAATATACGACAAACACATTCATGAAGCAGGAATCAACGCCTGAAGTTGCGGGTAATCTCGGGATGGCAGAACTACTGACCGGCTCGTGGAAGAATGCGTTTGTTAGTTATGATAAACTCTCCGGAGTAAAACCCGAAGACATCCAGCGCGTAGCCAGAACATACCTCAAGAACATCAACTGGGTTGTCGTAGGTGATACGCGGGATGTGAATATGGAGCTGTTGCTGCAGAAGTAAGCGTTTCTTTTTTAGTCATTTGTGCCTCGTAAGTCGTTGATTTTATTAGGAAGTAAGTGTGCACCACACTCAAGCTTAAACTTCAAAGCGTAAAGCTTAAAGGGGATAATTTGGGAAGGTGCTGTAAATTTACACATTTGAATAATGGCGTTTAGTTGTCGGATATGTTATTGCGAGCGACCACTTCATTCTTCAGTGCAGGCTCCGGGGGCGAAGCTATCTAAAATTTCTCGGAGAGGGGAAATGTCCGAACTCTCCCGTGCAAATATACGAAATCCAACCCACCTCCTGCAAGATGCCTGCCGAAAAAAGTCTTCAACCCATTATAAATCAACAAGATAATCTTCGGGAATCTCTATAATCGTCCTTCCCGCTCCGGTTTCGGCAATTTCGATAGGCACCTATGATTTCCCGTAGTGGCATGCCGCGCATGCCCTCTTCAGCTCCTATAGGAGCTGGGGAGGGCACGCGCAATGTTCCCTTTCGATTCCTGCAATCATTTCCGTCATCTGGGAAGTTTATTTATCCATGCGTAATGTCATTCACTTTCTCGTTTTCTGTGTCGCGCCGTTTGTTGCGTTTATGCAAAGTGATAATAACGATGCTGAATCCATCTCCTTATGCAAATGTTGAATGTTGTAATAAATATGGAGATCCCGATACAACCTACTAGAAAGTGTACTCGTGTAGGAGCTTTATTATGAGCACAGCTTACAATATCATAAAATCAGTGAGGAAGTTTTATGTTGTATTAGCGGTTTTCTGCATTAATACTTTTTTTGGGTGCAGCCAAGAGCCGGTAGGAAGTGAGTATCTCTACTTTGGTTGGATTCCTGATGGTTCTGGCCTTGTGGCGGTAAAGAATAATAATGACGACAGTAAAACAGAAGTCTCTGTATATAATAAAATAGGGGAGATTCAAAAACAGTTTAGGTTGGGCATCTATGTTTCGCCACCAAAATATGACGATCGTATTTATTTCTCTAATAAGAGTAATTGTTTCTTTTTGCTCAGTGAAGATTATTTGTACCTTGTTAATTATCAAACGGAAGAGAGTACCTTACTGCTCAAAGGCGAAAACTTTGTTGGTGCCTCACCATCTGGAAATAAGATTATAACTTGGAGGTCTATACCAGATTCTATGGAATTTAAGATTTATACACTTCTCGAGGGAGGAATATCCTCGTATATCTTAAAAAGATATCATGATAATGTAAACTTTAGACCGTACACAGGTTTTTCTGATCTTACGTTCCTCAACGATTCAGTGTGGACGGCTTGCTATTCTGATTCCAGTGGGTGTAGCCTAACATTGTTTAATGATAGGTTTGTGATACTAAACCCAACGCTTGACACATCGGGCGGATTTTTCTCTCGTTATGCTACTAATGTGAACAAACTCTTTTATGTGAGCTCCAATGCATTAAAGTATATCGACCTAGACAATAATCAGATTATTTACATCTCTCCCTCACATACATATACCGCTTCTTTAGCAGTTGATCCAAATGGTAATTATTGTTTATATTCCACTAATGAAGAAAGAATATTTGATGTTAAACCAGGAACGTTGCGACTATATGATGTCAAGAGGCATACTGAAACCATCATAGCGTCGGGGATAGCATCAGGAGGACAAATCTCACCGGATGGGAAATCTTTAGCATATTTTACAAATGAAGCGAAGGATATTCATCCACATATAATTCCAATTCCATAGTCACATAGAATGTTAAATGAGGGAGAATGATATGAACTCTAAAGTTGCAAGAATACTTCTATCGGTTGTGATAGTAAGCCAATGGGGATGTGATTCAGACTCAGTTACCGAGCCAACTACCACAGTTAAAACATCCCCACCGAAAGCTGGTAGCACGTTTACTTTTAATCAAGTGAGATTGGATTCATTGGGAAGAAAAATCAGTGGTTCTGATGTAACACATACGGATTCGGTTGCTGAAACTGGTATATCCATTTATGGTAAGTCGAATGTCATGATGACTGTTGTTGGGTCGTTTGGGATAAAAAAGTATTACAACTTTGAATCAAATGGTGATATCTCGGAATATGTAGATTATTCTGATACACCACCACTTCGTTCATTCTGGGTTACTTACCCGATACAATCAATAGGCGCAAAAACATACACTCTGATAGATACGACGGTTACTGTAAGCGGCATAAGTTCTCGTATTACTTCTAAAGCAATTGTAAGTTATGAAGGATCAAGCAGATTACCAATCTATGACTCAAGTCTTACGATGATAAAGATTAAAACGGTAGGCGTAAATACTGTAACTTCATCTGTTCAAAATAGGACAGATTCTCTCATTGCTTATTACTATTTTGCCCCATCAATCGGCTATATTGCAAAGTATAGAGAAGAGCCGTCGTCTTTCGGAGATGGCTTAGAACAAACCCTTATTAGCTTTGTCTTACAATAACGAGTTATAAGGGATAATTCAGAGTTTTGAGATTCAAGCTGTGAGCAGTCTGATGCAACAGAGACATCCTCTAACTCCATATAATTTGCCAATACCAGAAAACGAGCGGGTTTTCTTCGTATATTTGAGCCCGTACTTTTGTACAACATTTAGAAAGACTTTGTGGCTAAAAAACGGTACGGGCATCAGACCAAGTTTATTTTTATCACCGGCGGCGTCGTTAGCTCGCTCGGCAAGGGAATCGTCTCCTCTTCACTCGGTTTACTCCTGAAAGCACGCGGGCTTCGCGTCACTATCCAGAAATTCGACCCATACATCAATGTTGACCCGGGCACTATGTCGCCCTATCAGCATGGTGAGGTCTATGTGACCGATGACGGAGCAGAGACCGACCTCGATCTGGGG
>JBKJTT010000104.1:0-30253 GCA_046590205.1 Kapaibacterium sp. (SeqCode) | reverse complement strand
CGCGCTATCTGCGAGATAAGCACAACATCTGCATTTGCAAAACACTCTGCAAGTTCTTTCTGGAAGATGTTGCGACGCGTGGTGTTCGAGCGCGGCTCGAAGACAGCGATGATGCGTCTATCAGGATACTTCGTCCGCATAGCTTTTAGTGTACCCGCGATAGCAGTCGGGTGATGCGCGAAATCATCGTACACTTTTATCCCGTTATACTCGCCCTTGAGTTCAAGGCGACGTTTGACATTCTTGAACGATACGAACGCATTCTGTATCTCTTCATACGAGATACCATACCGACGTGCGGAGGCAATAATAGCCAACGCATTATATACATTAAACTCACCGAGCAGTGATATCTCTATCTTGATCTGCAACTGGTTCTCTTTATAAAGCAAGAAACTTGTGATCGAATCACCATAGGTTATCTCGTCAGCGCGCCAGTAACAATCTTTCGAGAGGCCGAACGTCTGCACCGGAGCCGGTGCGCCAGCTATCACGTCGCGCACATTCGCATCATCGCCATTTGCTATAATAATACCGTTAGCCGGAACAAGCAAGGTGCATCGTTTGAATGAGAGTTTTATCTCATCAAGCGATGAGAAAATATCAGCATGATCAAACTCGATGTTATTAATGATGAGCGTCGTCGGCAGATAGTGCAGAAACTTGGAGCGTTTATCGAAGAACGCCGTGTCGTACTCATCACCTTCGAGTATTACATACTTGCTGTTGTTGTTCGCCTGATACCCGCGTCCGAAATTCTCAAGTACGCCACCGACGAGGAAGTTTGGTTTGCGTCCGGCAGATTCAAACGTCCAGGCAGCAAGCGCAGATGTCGTCGTCTTGCCGTGCGTACCTGTGACGACGATAGATTCTCTGCCTTGAACTACGAACTTCTCCAGAAGCTCGGCAAGCGAGGTGAACGGAATACGTTCATTGAGCACATGCTCGACCTCCACGTTGCCACGGCTCATCGCATTGCCGATAACGACAAGCTCCGGCACATCTTTGAAATGCTTCGGGTCATATCCGCTATAGACCTTTATCCCGCTTGCCGCCAGGAGGTCAGACATCGGAGGATACACATTCTCATCAGAGCCACACGTCTCATACCCAAGCTCGCGCATAAGCAAAGCCCCATTCCCCATCGCCGTCCCGCAAATTCCTATAAAGTAGATCATTACTGCAAAAATACCAAGAATTTTAGATTGAGTTTTGATAAGTAAGACATTGCACAACAATTTTATCAATAAATTGCAGATTCTGCGACCAGACACATAGGTATCATTATATTTGTATTATAACATCTTTAACATACAAAATTGAATGGAAGAGATTACACTACATAACGGGACTTCAGAGGAGGATGTTTTATCTTTCAACCTTTTGGGAATGACGTATGAGAAATTCTGTGCGGTTTTTCGGGAATTTGAGCCAGTAGAAGCTACAAAGGCGAGTGACAACCTTACAACAGACCCAGACATGATAGATTATTATATTGAAAGAGAAGCCAAATATCCCTTAAAAATGTTTGTTGTCCGTGTCCCATTTATGTATAAGTTGCCATGGATATTAACAGTAGAATTTACAGATAAAAATATCATAGGTTGTTGGAAGATGTACTTTTATCAAGATAATTGGCCTAACGCTATATTGCCCGAAACTACATCTAATGTTCTGAGGAACTTGTTTAATAAGTTTTATGCAAAGGTTGATGACCCCAATAGCGCAAGAAATAAAACTTTCAAATGGAGAGGGAGTGGCTTCGTTATTGAACTGAGTTATGAATGGAAATCATTAAAAAGCAGCAAGAATTTCATCTTGCTTATTGCTGAAAAGGACTAAATGTATATTTACGCACTCCTGTCAGGCAAATTCTTATAGAAGTGTATCCTTGACTCAAAAATACTACTAATCCATTAAGAACTTCGCTAAGTACACCTTTAGTAGTGTCTTAAGTTGAATGTAAGAATTGGACTCTATGTAGTTTATATGGAGTAGTCTGGTATAGATGTGCCCTGCTCAAGTAATTTTTTTAGAAATGGATTTTGCATATCGAAGTACCAGCTCAGAGCTTCGCGCGCATTATTTATTTCTTCATCCGAAATTTCCAAAGCCCTATTTGACCGTGGGTGGGTTATTCTGTCGCGAACTTCTAAAGAAGAATTTAGTTTTTCCCATCCAGTTCTTCCGAGGTCAATCTTTCCCTCTGTACTTTTTGCCAACATCTTGAGAGTAAAGCTAATCATATCTGCCGTAGGGTAGCGTTTGTCAGTGATTTTTCCTTTTATATTTTTCGATTGTCCATTAAGCTTTAGTCTCTCTTCTTCGTTAAACAGATTTGGAGTCAAACGGTCTATATCCTTTAACATAGATCCCCAATAAAAGCAGGTACCTTCTAGCAAAGCAAAAAGAGAGCGTACATAAGTGCGTCGTAAATGCTGATTATTAGGATGTTGGTTTAGTTGATTGTTGACATAATCTGCATCAGCGGATAGAGTATCTGTTATTCCGTGTATATCCTCGAAGGATTTCATTATTTTCTGCATTAGCGATTCTCGTGTTTCTAAGTAAGTTCTTTCGGAAAGCAAAAGTTCACGATGACTAAACCATTCTCCCCGACGAAGTTACTGTCGCCCCGTTGGGGCTATTTGGTCCTGCTTACTCTTTTTTACCAGTGGCTTACGCCACTGGCTACATCATTTCGTCCCGTTGGGACTATGAATGCATTTAGCCCCAAAAGGGGCGGTATGTTGTAGCCAGGGGCGTAAGCCCCTGGAAGCGAATACGAACGAAATCCAAAAGCCCCAACGGGGCGAAAGATGCGGTACGATAGGTGCCTACCAGAAATGGCGAAATTGGGCTGGAAACGGCCATAATTGAATTGCCTGAAGATTATCTTGTTTGTTTTCAATGGGATGGGAACAATCTTTTCCGAGCATCTTGCAAAAAGAGGTTTCATGTGTTATTTTTGTAGCCCGAAGTTTGGACATTCCCCTTTTCGGAGGGATTTTAGATTGCTTTCCTCGATTCCTCGGAACCGGGCTAAAGCCACTCCTCGCTGGTGACATGACGGACTAAAGCATGCACTGAACAAAGTGAATGTGTCCGTCCTACTATGCTCCTTCCGACCATACGTCCATACCACCACACCACCATACGCACATGTGTAAATTTACAGCACCATTTCAAAACTGTTCACTGACCATTGGCTACTGACCACTACGCAAGAGTGAGAGTGCACACTTAGTATGATGAGAATAAATGAGTTACAAGGCAAAATTGCACAAAATCACAAGCAGGACAGATGAAGGAAACAACCACCTAAAACTGAAAATGGACACCGCAAGTGTCCATCTGAAATGTATAGTCTTATCTCTCGTAGTGTAGGTCAAAAAGAAGTAGCGGGGGAGGGACTTGAACCCACGACCTACGGATTATGATTCCGACGCTCTAACCAGCTGAGCTACCCCGCCGCCACAAATCAACTTTGTTCGCCCAACTAATGTTGGGAGCCGTCTAACGAGAATTCGGTAATGTCAAGTTCCTTACTACCATACGTCGAACGCAAGCCGAAGCAAGAAGCGGCAGGGAAACCACCGCTCCTCATACTTTTGCATGGACGCGATGCCTACGCCGAGACGATATTCTCGGTCGAGCATCTTCTGCCGGCATCGTTTCATGTTGTCTCGATCCGCGCTACGTACAAATCACCACGCGAGGGGTATGAATGGTATAAACCCTATGATTATAACCGCCCTCTTGAATCATTCGGTGAGGAGCATTTCAGAGAGTCGCTTGATATCGTAACGCCGATGATCTCTTCCCTACTTTTGGAGAAGGATGTTGATCCGGAGCGTCTGTTTCTCTTGGGGTTTAGTCAGGGAGCTGCGATGTGCCATTTTCTCGGACTCGAAGGAAAGCTTAACCCCGTCGGTATAGTCCCGATGAGCGGCTTCTTCCCGCGACCCATCGAGAAGTGGGACAATATCAATACCAAAGCAAAGTTTCTCATCACGCATGGCAGCGAAGACAAAGTACTTCCGACGAGTGAATCAATTTATGCCCTGGATTTCCTACGCCGAAATCATATCTCAAGTGACTATTATGAGTACAAAGGACGCCATAAAATGACGATACCGCTTTTGAAGCATGTTTCATCATGGCTGAGCGAGTTATCAACGAAATAGATGATATTCAATAGTCTTGCATTCGCCATATTCCTGCCGGTAGTACTTATCCTGTACTACTTGCTCGGCTTCAAGTGGCAGAACAGGATGCTGCTTGCGGCGTCACTTTTCTTTTATGCCTGGTGGGAGTGGCATTTCCTTGCATTGCTTGCACTGACGATCATCGTTGACTATTATGCTTCTCATAAAGTCTATGATGCAGATGACCCGAAACGGAAAAAGTTATGGATGCAGCTATCGGTCGCAGCAAATGTCGGCGTACTGGTTGTTTTTAAGTATTGTGATTTCTTTATTAGCTCATTCGCTGCCCTGCTCAACTCAATAGGATTTCAAGCACATCTGCCAACGCTTCAGTTAGTACTTCCTGTCGGTATTTCGTTCTATACCTTCATGTCGATGGCGTATGTCATAGATGTCTATCGAGGTCAACTTAAACCGACGAACAGCTTTTTCGACTTTGCGCTGTTTGTATCGTACTTCCCGCATCTTGTAGCGGGTCCCATTCTTCGTGCTCCGCAGTTACTCCCGCAGCTAACAAAGGAAAGAAAGCCAACTCTCGACCAGATACGAGATGGACTTGCTCTGATAGTTATCGGTTACACCAGAAAAGTAGTTATAGCTGATTCACTTGCGCCGTATGTCAATGAGTCCTTCTCAAAAATGGGTGAGATGGGCAGCGGCGACCTCTTTATCAGGATGTTCTTCTTTGCGATTCAACTCTATGGCGACTTTGCAGGGTACTCCGACATCGCAAGAGGTGTCAGCAAACTCTTCGGAATAGAACTCAACCTTAACTTTGATACGCCGTATCTTTCGCAAAACATCACAGAATTCTGGCGGCGTTGGCATATTTCTCTTTCTTCATGGCTACGAGATTATGTTTATATCCCACTCGGCGGTAACCGAAAAGGTAAAGCTCGAACCTATATCAACAACTTCCTGACGATGCTCATCGGTGGTTTATGGCATGGCGCGAACTGGACGTACGTTGCATGGGGAGCATTGAACGGAATCTATCTTGGTGTTCATAAAGCATACGTAGATATTCGCGGTGGTAATATTCAAAAACAAAAAACACCGATTGTTGTCGCCCTCGTAAAGATGGTATCCATCTTTTTCTTATCGTCGTTTGCATTCCTCATCTTCCGAAGTCCTGACTTCCCTACCGCATGGGCTTACATTAGTAAGATGTTCAGCTTTAGTGGTGGAGTTCAGATGCTTGGCTCTACGATCTTCGCACTGCCGATGGTAGTTCTTTGGTTAGGTCTTGATATTACACAATATAGTCGTTGGGGAGAAAAGTTTGTCCGTCGTTCATCACTCTGGCAGCGCGCCATAATCTTCGGAGTACTCTTTGCATTTGTACTCATCATGGGTTCTGATAATTCTCAACCATTTATTTACTTCCAATTCTAAGTAGCCATGACAAGAGAATTCAGAAGCATAGCAATTCAAAGCGTTCTCATCGGACTCGTCGCTTTCAGCGTTATCGTTGCGCTAACCTATACAATCCCACACCTACCGCTTGCCGAGAAGAAAACGTTTCAAGGGCTATTGCAAGTACAGATGACGATAGATGAATATGAGGAGGCTCTTAAGAACGAGCAAGACGTAATACTCATCATGGGTAGTTCTGTCGTTGAGCGTGGCGTGATCGAGGAGCAAGTTGATTCAGCTATCGATGGCAGCAATACGCGAACAATAAACTGCGGCGTAGGTGGCTTCTTTGCTGATGCGAATAAACTTCTCCTGCGTAGATTGATCGAGCAAGGAATACGCCCGAAGAGGATATGTTATGGCGTATTTTTGGAAGACCTCAATGGGCACTCGCCAGTTCATAACACGTTATACAAAGATAGCAATAGTCTGCTGTATTACAAGAAGACATTACCAAATGTGATCGCTCGTGGAGCGAAATCTCTTTCTTCCATATTTGACGCTCCTACATTGCATATATATCTATTTGCAGTAAACCATGCTTTTCGTAATGTTGAGCACCTCACTACCCTACAACGTCTAAGCTTTGGTGATAATATAGTCACACAAGATTCAACGTATATTCTTGATAGCTTGCTTATTGAAGACTTTAAAGAAATTATTATTTTATGTAAAACAAATAATATTGAGTTCGTATTCTTCAATACACCACTACGTCCAACTATCGGATCGTATGCCGACCTTCCCTATCTCCATAGAGATGAAGCATACAGCGCAATAGAAGCAATAGCAACACAATATGCGGTGCCGCTCTGGAATCTTGATGCGAAGGGCAAGTTTATTGATGATGACTTTAAAGATACATATCATCTCAATCATCATGGAGCAAAGAAGATATCTCGTATCTTAGGTGAAAAGATCATGAACTGGTCAAAAGGGAGCATCGAGAGAGATACATCTCAGTTATTCAACTAATACTGTGTTATTCTTGAAATCAAGTATTTTTTTCTTATTAGCGAATTCAAGAGTTACCACTCCACTACGGAGTTGAGAGTAAATATATTTGGATTTGTAAAGATATTCTCCCTGTATACTCATTGACGAGTTAGATTCAGAAGCTTCGGGACATGTAATGCTATATGATGCACCGCCACCAACCACGTCTGATTCAAAACGGTATGATTCGTCTTCTTCAGTTTTTCTATAGCCGGGTGGGAAATTAATCTTTAGTGCAACACCTTCACATAGCGCAGATATCACACCGTCACTTTGAGAAGTAATTGTTGCCCACTTTGGCAAACGAAGTGCGATCTTTTGTGAACGTGTCTTCTTAATAATGTTCTTATAGCCAACAGTAAGGGAGTTGTTCCCCTGACTAATACTTTCAAATGAAGACCCCCCTACCCATTTGTCTTCACTTGAATACCCCTTCTTTGCTCCTTCAATTCTCTCGAGCTGCCACGATGGCTCTTCGGGGAAGAACATACCAAGTTCTTCTTTAGCAATATATGGATGTAATCCTGTAATCACATTATTGGGCTTCGAAGTATTAATAACCAACGACCATGACTGTTGCTGTATCGGCGAGACAAGCCCACCCTGCATTGAGCCAAGGGCATACTCTTTCGTTGCGTAGAGTTTTTTTATTACAGTAGCATTTCTTTCATGGGTATAACGAAGCGTTGTCCTGCCTCGCTTCATTTCGACACTTTCAAAAGGATATGACTTCTTTGTAGCAATATTCTTAATAATTTCAGGACAGCTAAAAGATGCTATCGCAGCAAAAGCAATGTCGGGGAGAAAGTGCGTGACGTTCTCTTCTAAATAGAAGTCCCCATAGCTTGAGGTTTCCGTGTTACGCGTATCGAATGGTGTTTCAAAACCTACCCTAGAATGTGCCCCAGCATAGTTGCCGAAGTAATAGTCATGAGCATAGTCGGCAAGCATCAGTTCAAGTGCCATTGTGAAGAGACGTTTGTCTTCGCTGTCAGTTGTGTACTCGGCAAGGAGAACTAATGGAGTGATGAAGTAGTACATATAGCGCGGAGAGTCGAACTCCATCATCCCAACGGTAGATATTTCATCTATCCAATGTCGTAGATACTCTCGTGATTCACTGCGAATTTCATCCGAAGATTTCCCATTAAACCACTCTCCACCTGGAAGCCCTGACCATTCCTGACTCATTAAATACAACGAGCCATAATACATAAGGAAATGATTTTCTGTATCGCCACGATACGGTGTGAATTTCTTCCAGCATTCTCGTATCTTTGTTTTATAACTATCAGGTAGTTCTGTTCTGCACGAGAAATAAAGTCCGGCACAGCCATACATCCAGAACATATCGCCTTTCTCAAGCGACAGTAAAGTATCGAGCTTAGCAAGTCCGAGTTCTTTATTTATCCCTATCTTCAGCTGCGAAGCAACTGTAGCAAAATATGGCGGACCTTGAGAAGATGCTATTTTACTCAGGACAAGTTTTCTCGTCGAAGCAGATTGGCTATGAGAATCGGTTGTAAGCAATATACTTACGATCAGAACTATCAAGAATGTATATATAGTACTATGTCTCACTCTATCTCCACCTTTCGAATCGTCCAAACTTCTGAATGTGGAAGCGAATTATTTTCTATCTTCGGCACCATACCCGATGCATCTACACGAAAGATACCATTACCAAGAGTACCTACAAAAAGGATATTACCGACGGAGCAAAGTGAATACGGGTATCGTATCGCTATCCCAAGTTCGATAGGGTCTTCGTCACGAGAAGAAACAATAAATGCTCCTTTCTTCCCGACAACTGCATATCGATTCGGAAGTTCTTCTACACTCCAGAGCGTACCTATAATATCTTCGTAGTAGAAAGGATACATCTTTTCACCTTGAACCTCCCCACGTTCACCAACCCAGAGAAGCCGTGCATCACTCGAATAACGTACTTCATTAATTGAAGAAGAATCAACACCGGAAAGTCTCCAACTTTCCCCTCTATCATTAGAGGTAAAGAGTCCTTTTTCTGTTGCCGCCGCCATTCTGTTAGGATATACAGGATGGAAGACAATACGGGAGAGAAATAACGACTCAACACCTTTTACAATTTTATTCCAAGTCGCACCGGTATCTTGTGATCGCCACATCCCTAATGCAGTCGTTATAATAATTAAAGATGGGTCTGATTGAAGGACAGCTACGTCTGTCACTTCACGATGTCGCCAATCGGTAAGCATCTTCCATGTAGTACCTGCGTCAGTCGTACGAAGAAGACCATCTCCTCTTGCTAGATAGATTGTTTTACCTTTCGAACCACCAAGAACATCGACAGAATAAGTCTTGCCATGTTTCCAACCCAGATGATTCCAGGTTCTACCCGTATCATCACTTGTCCATAAACCTGAACCAAGCGAACTTGCACCAAGAAAATTACCGGGTGTGTTATCAGCAAGAACGCAGGCATAGAGACGAGTGTGCTTCGAATGCGCAGGTGTTGCGCAAAAGAGTAGGATTGATAAAACCAGCGACCACACAAACGAGACCGCATGGCTAAGATGGTCTTTACTTGGGGGAGAGATCAATATAGTTGTCACGAAAGCGAATGTGCGCTTCTATGTCATTTAACCTTGCATATGATATAAGCGTTTCCCTGTCAAACTTGATATGAAGGATATGCTTAATGAAAAGCGTAATGTACTGCGCCCATGCCCATACCAGAATACCCGTAGGTGGTAACGGCGGTGTCGGACGTTCTCCGTAAAACTCTTTCCACGCGCCACTTGCACCAGCTTTTTCTATCAACCATTCAAGCGAGCGCAATGCTTTCTTTATATCACCCGCTTCGAGTTGTGCTGATGTCATGAACATTGTCGCAAGTGCCCATGGACCGGGAGAATCCGGCTCACCTGATACATCATATCTTCCATACCCTCCACCATTCCATGCTTGCGACCAAAGTCCTTCACATTCAGCAATAGTCTTAATAGCTATGTCTGACTTTGGATCAATGAGTTCGTAAATGATAGGAAAACATTGCGTTATATCTGGTTCAAGATGGTGTTCCATCTTTGAACCAAGCGGCATAGCATCGGGGACAAGAGATGATATATACTTATCATCTTTCTTCTTGATAACAAGTGTTCGCTGAACTTCCCCGTTCACTAATCTTCGCTTGATGATCCTCCCTTCATCTATCATCGAATGAGTTGAGTGATGGAAGAATGAATGCCTCATCTTCTTCGCGGTATTTTCCCAAATCAAATTCTTTTCGGTTTCACCAATATACTTGCTTATCACACTCGCTGCTTCGAGTCCGAGTATTGCGAATGTCTGATGTGCGACATCATATCCCTTCTCTATCCCCATTGCTTCGGAGCGCTCCCATATATCACGCGCGGCAACGAGCATTCCTGTTTCCTTATCTAAAAATTCCGGCTGAAGGAGATAGTCAGCAATAGCTGTGATTCGTATTGCATGTTCTTTGAGGAATTCCGAGTCACCTGTCCACTCAACATAAATTTGAAGTGCTCGCAGTACAAGTCCGTTCGAGTCAAGTTCTGCATCAAGTCCGCCACGGAAGCGGCTCGCTTCGGCGACCATGCCCTTTTCATTTGTCAGCTTTGTAAGAATGTTTGTGAGCACTGCCTTAGCAAGCTCGAACTGACCTGAATAGATTAGCGCCTCGGCTATCATCGCCGCATCGCGCCCCCATTCCATTCCGTACTGCCAAATACTTGCATCGAATCTGCCCGTCGAAGCGATGACACCACGCAGCCCTATCTTTGATACAGTAAAGAGATTGGTGAGTTGCTTATGTTTTTCTGAAGTAATGCTTGTAGTTCTTTCCCAATACTGTCGTTCATTAGCTAAGAATGATTCTAACTCGACACTCCCGGATTCTGTATCTGCTTGATAGACAAGATGTACTTCCCTGCTATTCTCGTCAAATTTCTCAGCGGTCACAGTAATAAAGCGCTCACGCAGTCGCGACTTTTGTTTTGATGAAAGATAGAGCGAGCTATATCCTTCGGAATACAAAAATGATTCACCCACTCCGAACGACGAGAAGAGTGAGGGATTCGCATAGAGCGCCGCTTCAACTTCTATCTTTGCATCTTTCGCACCCATTACTCCTATCCAATGAATAAGAGCATTGCTACCAGGTGAAGTATAGAAACTTTCATGAACTTCATACTTCCCCGCTTTCCATTGCGCCAGAACATTCGGCACACCTTCATACTCGCTCCAAGATACTTTCAACTCATCATGCTCCGGCTGATATCGAACACCATCAATGATAACGGTTATCATCGTCCGTTCCAAACCGAACTCTGGATGGAAGAGATGACTTCCGTGCTTTCGAGTAAAATGCTGTGGGAGCGAAAGGATTATCCCGAGCGGCGTACAAGAAGTATCTTTACTCCATTGAATAGCTGCTTGTATCTTCCCCGAGCCGAAATAGAAGTATTCGGTATCAGGTGTATCAGTGCGGAAGTCAGGATGGAGTGATTGCATCGTTACAAAGATACGAGCAAATAATAGATACCTATAATAAGTGCAACCCCAACCCAACAAAGAGCAAAGCCCCAGATGTCCTCGCGTGTGGGTTTCCAGAACTCCCAGTTTGTGTGTGGGAAGAGTTTGTTCTGCTCGACAAGTTCGGGGTTCGTTATCTTCTTCTCTACTTCACTTCTATCTATGATAGGGTCAGCGACAGCAGGAGTATTAATTCGTGCATAGAACTCGCGGAGTGCCTTCTGGCTGTTCGGTTTTGTAAGTAGTGATACAATAAAGAGAATCAAGAAAGGAAAGATGATATCAACGAGGAATGACGCAGTCGCAAGTCCTGCCTTCGAAAATGAGCGCAAATCAAAACCAAGTTTATCCACTACCCACAACTGTGGTTTAAATGTGCCCGCGCCAACCTTCGGCGAGTTCGGGTCTGTCGGGTTTATCTTCTCAACTTTCTCAAAGAATATCGGCGCAGAAGCTATCGTTATTTCTTTACCTGTCCGTTCATTGATTTCTTTCCGTTCATGTGTCTGCACGGTAAGCGAAGGATCATTCCGCATCGAATCAAATGCAGGGATGATGTTCGGTATCGCAACCGTCATCATCAGCGAAAGTATCATCTGAATAATAACTGCTTTCGTCGTGAGCCGACGCCAGAAATACACAAGCCATATCGCAGGACCAACAACCGTACCGATAGAAAGCACATACTTGAAGACGACAAAAATGTCACCAACAACATACGCGAATCCTATGCCACCGATGATAACAACGACAATTACAAGCCGTCCTGCAAGTATCTGTGCTTTGTCTGTTGTTTGTGGACGTAGCGGCAAGAGGATGTTCTTTGTGAATGCCGCCGCCCACTCAAGATTATTCCCAGCCGACATATTCGCCGATAGTATCGCGGCTATCATCAGTCCGACAAGTCCTGCCCCGAGCAGGTCGCGTGTCATCGTACCCCAAATGTGCGTTGCATCTGAAAGTGTTCCGCCGTAAAGGCCAAGAGCGATAAGCCCCGTAAGTGCCCAACCGATCATCATAAAACGTTTGGTGAATGCGCCGCCCGTCATCCCTATGCGAGCCGCTCTGTCATCTTTCGCCGCTCCGCCAAGCGTGAATTGTTTTGGTGCAAGCCCTATCAAGTTTGTCAACGCCATGATGAGCACGAAGTAAAGCGGGTACTCGCTCGCAGCCGAAGAGCCGAACAGCTGAAACATCTCTTCGGGTACTTTTGCATGAAGACCTGCAAACCCACCAAGTGCTGATAGCCCCAACGGAATAAGTGCAAGCGAAAGAAAGATGATGAGCACTGCTTGTATCACATCATTAAGCGCGGCAGCGAATAGCCCACCCGCTATGACATAGAACGCCGTGATAAGTCCATAAAAGATGAAGAACCATGTGAGGTTGACATAGGAGATGGTGCTTGAGGTGTCTCCTTTCTTCTCGAGTTCGCGAAGGTATGAGAGTCGCGAGTTGTCTTGCGCAGAAAATTCCGCCGCTCCTTTTTTTGCATCGAGTGCTTTCATCTCCTCGAACAACTCTACCTTACCTTTTTCTTCAAGCGAATACTCACTCGCGGGTTTTACCATTATCGCTTGGATTGTCTTACCGGTGATAAGATACCCAAGCGACGAACCATAGATAGCGGCGAGCAAAAGATAGACAGCAAAAAGGCCGGAAAGAAATTTAGATTCAAAGCGGTGTTCATAAAGATCACCCGGACCAACGTAGCGAGCACGTCGCTGAAGCACCGAGCTAAACCAAAAGAACGGAGTAAGGAAGAGCACAAGATTCTGAAACCACACGCCGGGAAGACCTTGCCGATATATCTCACGCGTCACGCCTGCAGCTTGATCGGCACTAGTCATGTTGCCGAAGTTGATAACAGCCGTCATCACCTTCCCAAAACTGCGGTCTGCCTGAAAGAAACTTCCTGAATTACGAATCTTCCGCTTCGTCCAGATAGCAATCGCAATCAGCGACGCAAAGTACAGCGCGATAACTACCCAATCGAGGATATGAAGTCCGAAGAAGGTCATCAGAAATGATAGCTCCCGGCTATAACTGGAACAATGGGAAATTCCGAGACACCGAAGATTGATTCACCGATGGTCTCTGTAGTTTTTAAACCGCCTGCTTTGAATAATGAGAAGACAACGCCGACATCAACTGTCCAACGTTGGGTAAAGTATCGAAGCGTTGCCATAAACGGCACGACAGGATAGTCATCAACGAAGAACATCTCGCCGATGATCTTCAAGTTTTCCCCAACTCGCGCCGCACCCATAAATGCAAGCAGCGGATTTTGTGCGTTATACGTGATCGTGTCAGTCTCTCTTTTAACTGCATACCCACCTAAAATAGAGAGGTTCGCATCTGAATTGCCGTATGTTGCAGTCGCGAATCCAAACAATAATCTCGTTTCTTTGGTGATCTCGGAATACATTGCCTGACCACCAACCGAGATATGCCAAGGGTTCTGCGAATACGGCGTTATCTTAATTCCTCCGGTCGCTACTTTCACAGTGCTCGGCAAGAACGGAATGAACGAACCGCCGATATTCGCCGAGAGCCAATTGGTAATGCCATAATTCACTTGCAGCGATGCGATGAGGTAATTATTGATGCTTCCCTTTCCTTCGCCCATCGCCATTGCGTTCGGTGTAATGAAACCCTGCCAGTGACGAGGGTCGGTGAGCGTTAGATATTCACGCGAGAAAAAATCCGTGCGTTTGTCGCCGTTGCCCGAGTAGTTGTCAACGCTTTTTATATTTGGATAGATAAAAAAGAGGTCGCCCCAATCGGTGGCGAGAATTACGTGCGCCGAATCATCGAACATGTACCGATAGCCGCGATAGATCTCGACGTTATCGGCTTTGAGGATTGACTGCGTTTCGAGTTTATTATAGTTGAGATACACACCGAGGTTCTTTTTCTCGAAGTTCGTCATGTTTGCAATTGCCGACTTCTTGATATCCTCATACATTACGAAGTTGAAGCGGTAATCAATCGCATAGTTAATATCCGATGCAGGTATTTCAAGCCGGCCGTAGCGCGTCGCAACGACAAAGCGCGTCGGGACGGGCTTCTGGAGAACAATGCCGTAGAACTCGGATGAATCCTTCATCACGAACTTCACGAGGTAATCCTTGCCAATATCAGTGGGCTTCATCTGTGCGAAGCTCGTGATGGCAAAGAAAAATATGAGAGAAAAAGTAATAAGTGAGGACATCAGCGTTTTACTCTTTCGGGGTTCTTTTCTATAAAATCTTTCCATGAAGTAGCTTTTGATGCGCCCGAACTGCGGCGCATTGAATGTGTCAGGGCTATTGCAAGCGCGTCGTAGGCATCGGCTCGTTTGCGGTCGGTCTCTTGTAGTCCAAGTATCTTGCAAACCATGAACTCCACCTGTGATTTATCGGCATTGCCGTTGCCTGTTACAGCTTTTTTAATTACGCGCGGGGCATACTCGGCTATTTCTAACTTTGCAAGCTCCGCTACTAAAGCAACACCGCGCGCGCCGCCAAGTTTCATCGCTGATTGCGCGCTCTTATCATAGAACGCAGTCTCGATAGCAAATTCATCCGGCTCCGTCCGTTCGATAAGGGCAGTCAGCCGCGTAAAGATAAGCGCAAGACGCTCGGGCATCGGCTTTATCTTTTTGGATTCTATCGTACCGTATTCTATGATACGGTAGTGCAGACGCGGCTTGGCAATCACGTCAATGACTCCATACCCCGTAACCAGCGTCCCCGGATCTACCCCGACAATTCTCATAACTGCAAAACTACCACAGAAAACACCTATCCATACAACATGCCAAATTTCATAGACGCTCACTTCCCACATCCCCTCTTTTTTCCCGCAACCATTCCTTCCTTTAGGTGTCTTTATATAAGTAGAAGATGCACATGAAAACCCACATCGCATTACTTATTTGTGCTCTGCTCATAACAGCGGGCAGTTCGTATTCACAGCCGCATATTGAACAAGGCGGAACACCACCTCACCTGCCGCAGGCAGAAGGAGAAGGGTGGTATAAGCAGAAGAGCGGTACCGCGGCACGTCTTGATCGTGTCTATTTCTTTAATAGAGACTCCGGCTGGGCGGTAGGAAGCGGAGTCTGGTATAAAACGACCAATGGTGGTAATAATTGGGAGTTTGTACCAACGCCTTATGATTGCATAGTAGCTGATATTCTCAACTTCAAAACTGCTATCGCAACAAGTGGGAAGTATATTAAATATACTACTGATGCTGGCATAACATGGAGTGATACAATCTTTGTAAATATAGGTGCACCAACGATGGGACCGCTTCATGCATTTAGTCTTGACACCATTTTTACCTTTGTTGCCTCACGCGAGTGGGCAAAAACAACTGACAGAGGAAAAACATGGACAATCACTCAACGCTATATGCCTGAAGTTGATGGTATTCATAGAGTATTCTTTGAGAATTCTCGTGTAGGGTATGTCACCGGAGGTCTTGGTCTGTGTGTACCAACACCTAACCCTGTATTTTCCGGTATCTCTAAGACTACAGACGGAGGTAAAACATGGAATTCCATTTGTACGGAGAATATAATAAAGCCACCAGTGGAAGATCTTTGGGGTGTATGGGCGAAGGGTGATTTTATTATCCTAGTTGGAGATAAGAAATGCATTGCCGTTACAAGAAATGGAGGTATCAATTGGGATACGGTAACAACTAACATCCAAAATACCCAGTTTTTAGGAGTCACATTTCCTACGTCATTGAAGGGATATATATCAGGCAATAAGGGTACAATATTAACAACTAATGATGGTGGGATAAGTTGGGAAAGGCAGAAGACTACTGTAGGGTATCCAACAGATACGAGTGAGAACATCCCTCTCAATGATATAGCGTTTGTAGATACACTCAATGGATGGGCATGTGGTTACGGAGGGACAATCCTCCATACCTTTAACGGTGGCAAAACTTGGATTAAACAACACCTCCCTCAACCTCTCACCACCTCTGTTAGTCCCGAGCCGTTCTCACTCCGTACGAGCATTCGTTATGAACTCCCTGAAGCATCAAGCGTGAAGATTCGTATTTACAACACACTCGGAAAAGAGTTAGAAGTCCTTGATAGCCACGGCATCATCGAGAGCGGCACACATACAATGGAGTTCGATGGCAGCCGCTACCCCGAAGGCACATTCTATTACCAGATAGAAACCGATTGCTACAACGGCAGTGGGAAGATGACAAAGATAGTGTATTAACGTACCACAAGTAGATTTGTCATTACAATCTCATTACCCGATTTGACTCGAAGCATATAATTTCCTGAAGGAATTACATTCGGAATATTCCACAAGAGTGATTGACTGCCATCTTGTTGATAGCCATCATATATGTTCCTAATGATGTTTCCTGTCGCTGAAAGAATATCTAACCGAACATTTGCCGAATTACCAATATCATAATTAATCTCAACCATGTCTGCTGATGGGTTAGGTGAGACCTTCACATTAACTATTTTTACCACATTTGCATTGCTCGAAGGTATCAATGATTTTTGTAATTTTCTTCTTACGAGATATCTATAGCGTTTAGTTGAATCCGCACCTACTTCATAGCCGCTACTAAGAAAACCATATACAATGTAGCTATGCTCATCAAATCCTACTAATCCAAGGTTTCTACTCGTATCGAAATCGATATTAATTTGCTCGAAGGTTTCTCCGTCATTATCGGTTCTGAATATGTATACATTCCCGAATGATAGTGTGTCTGTTACAACAGGACGTTTACTTTCATGAAGATTAAAAAAGGCAGTGTGTGGGTTATTATGATCGTATATATATGAATTGATAATTATAGAATAACCATCTTCTCCATGGGCATATGGTGTATTAGGCAGAGCATTCTTTGCCCAATCAACATACTCCTGCTGTGTTTCAAAAGCAAATGAATTATAAAATCCACGAACATTAATAAAGCCTGGATAATACCACTTATTGCGCAACTCTCCTTCTTTCCCTATCCCAGCGTACTCGCCAAAATGGTCTATGTATTCCCATGTATACCCCTGATTATAAGAACGATGTGACGTTTTAGTTAAACCATGATAAGCACCTATGACAGAAGCATACCAAAGACCGGGTGTGCGAACATCAAAGGTTAATTCGGAGTACTGTCCAGATCCATCTACCGCTGAAGGAAAATAATCAACCCATTTCCAAGTTTTTCCGCCATCGACAGAACGGTAAAAATCATTCCCATAATCAAAACCATATTGGATAGAACGTTCAAGCAAAATATCATTCGTATCATGGGGATTTAATGAGCGAAAACCAGGTGCAGGTACATTTGGGTACTTCAATGTATTGTTAATCTCATACCGCATAAAGGATACCCCAAGGTCGTAAGAAATGTAAAACCTCCAAACACTGTCAGATTCTCTCCCAACAGCATACAGCGTCCCACTAATTGGGTTGACACCATTTGTAACTCCATTAGTAAGGAACGGAAAAACTCTGATTGACCAAGTTTTTCCTGCATCTTCAGAGACTATAACGCCAGCTACACCATCAGCCGTATCAAGTGAGGAAGGAATAATGATTTTATTTCCGATAAAATGATAATCTTTTTTTGCGATGGGTGCATTAAAAGCAGAATCCGGTATTGTGCCTACGTACTCCCATTCATTTGGAAGTGGCTTACCGTTTGGAAGTTGCGCATAGGCCCGTACCCCCACAAATGAGGACAACAACAGCAACCATATCAGTATGGGTAGACGCATAAAAATGACCTTGCTTTTTTATCTCTCAAAGACAAGTAAAGAATCCAAAAGGATGCGACACATTAGGGCAAAAATACGTCATATCGTAGGGGCTCGCCGGTGGCGTGCCCGTTTTTCAGTTGTTGGTATGGTTCTTGAGGTTCATCTGTGAATGTTGGGGTTACATCGTTATGGGGAATCACCTTCGGTGATGGGCACGCCACCGGCGAGCCCCTACGATCGGTGCCTACCGGAAATGCTGAAAATGAGCAGGAAACGGCGATTTCAGAGATTCCCAAAGATTATCTTGTTGATTTTTAATGGGTTACAGTGTATTTTGCACGAGCATCTTGCGGGATATGGGTCGGATTTCGTATATTTGCATGGGGAAGTTTGGAGATGTTGAAAGTTTGATAGTTTAGGGTCTTCCCAAAACCCCAACCATACGCCCATACCACCAAACCTAAATATGACCATGTGTACATTTACAGCACCACCCCAAACCTCATTCATAATTCATCATTCCACATTCATCATTTCCCCGCGTGGTGCACAGTGATAATATTGAATTATAATGAGTTGCAGAGGAAAACTGACTAAAGTTTGGTGGGGACTTTGCCAACCATGACGACTGGTCCTTGCGGGGATTGGCTGCCGCCTTCGGGTTCGATTGAGACTGCGAATGCGTCGGCATCATCGAGCGGAGCGGAGAATGTGAAGATAGATTGTTTCGAGGTAATATCAAATACGCCAACAGGCATCGGGGCAGCAGAGCCCTTGATGAGCCAAAGTTCGTAGATTTTCCCTTTTTCAAGCGGTGGAAGAGATTCTTTCATAACGAATATCTTCTTCTGCTCGCGGCTGAAATAGACGCGGTGGGTCTGGGGCTGTTTCTCGGCAGTTGATGCCATCATCACGACAGAAGAATTCTTTTCGCTGAAGAGCGCGAACATCGCTTTGGCGGCAGAATCAGTCTTCGACATATCCCCCATCATAACCATGAGCGAATCACGCTGCTTCTTGAGATCGGTAACAGCAACATCACGCGCCGTCATATCCGCCGAGCGGAAGATAAGTAATGAACCAAGCACACAGAGCATCAGCCCTGCAACAACAGAAACACCGACGAGGGTACGAGTTCTCTTCTTGAGCTTATTTTCTAAGATGCTAAATGGGACTGGCTCGCGATTATCGGAATATCCGGTACCACGCTCCCGACCGCGAGAACGGGTATCTTGTTTGGTCAGTTGGACACGAGACAGGAGTTCAGAGCGTACAGCATCACGCGGCTCCTCTTGGGGAGCTGCGAAGGCAAGAACGGTCGAAGCATCGAGCATAGTCTCAAGCACTTCCGCCATATACGGATCGCTTGATTCGACTAACTGCTCGAACTCCTGCATCCCATGTTCGTCATCAAAGAGTGCCCCGAGCGCATAGGCTGCGGCAAGCTCTTCGATCCGATCACGGCGAAGTTGTTCTGAATTGCTATATGTCTGTTCGTCTGCCATTAATTAATTTCTGCGTAGTTCTCCTAAGAGTCCTTGCAGCTTTATCATACCTTGACGCATTCGCGTCTTTATTGTACCAAGCGGCACACCGAGCTTCTCGGCGATCTCCGATTGGGAAAGTCCTTCATAATAAGCAAGCATCAGAGCGTCGCGCTGATCACTCGGAATTTTATCCAGAGCATCGAGCACCGCCTTACGGTCATCAGCCGCTTCCTGTTCACTTAGTGGGGTAGTCTCTTGTGTCGTATGTGGCGAAACGACGTTTGCAAGATCCTGAATATCTTTTCTGTCTTCTTGGGCGTTCTTTTTATAGAGCCGCGAACGAAGGGTATTAATAGCTTTATTATGCGTCAATGTAAAGAGCCAGGTATCAAAGAACCCGCGCTCCGCATCAAAAAGCTCTGCCTTCTCCCAAACTTGCATGAAGACATCCTGCAGGAGTTCTTCCGCTTCTGACTCTATTTTAACAATTCGTAGCAGCATCGAATAGACACTGCGACGATACTTATCATAGAGTCGCATGAGTGCATCATCGTTCTTTCTGGCTATTTCAGCCAGTAAAAGCAAGTCAAAGTCGTTTGATGCCTCTCTATCTATACGTAAAGAATACCCCGCTCGGTTTGCACCGATAGAGCTTTTTTCAGGGTTTGCACGCGATATGGTATTTGGGCTGTTTGCCACAGTAGTGATTACTGCAAAAATACGTCAGGAAATCGCAGCGACCTCAAAATGCGAAAACAGATGTATTTCAACCAAATATCTCAATCTGCTCTAGCGACTTTAGCTTAAAGCTTTTTCTGTGTTCGGGGCAGTAACCATGTTTAATGATGGCATCACGATGTGCTCTGGTTGCATATCCTTTATGAGAAGCAAATCCGTAATGGGGATAGACAGCATCAAGTTCTTTCATCATCCTGTCGCGGGTGACTTTCGCAAGAATAGACGCGGCGGCAATGCTTGGGCATAATCCGTCGCCTTCAATGATTGTTCTGTATTTGTACGGCAACTCCGTCCGGAAATAATTACCGTCAACCAGAAGAAGTGTTTGCTCTTGAGATAATGATATCTTAGATGCAAGTTCGTTGACTGCAATGGTCATTGCACGCATCGTTGCGGCAAGGATATTGATCTGGTCTATTTCAGTTGGCGCTACGATACCAATTCCGGTTGCCGATGCGTTCTGGTGAATATACTCGAACAACTCATCCCTTTGATGCTCACGAAGTTTCTTCGAGTCATTAAGGGTCATGCCCTTACTTTCAAATGATGCCGGAAACAACACCGCTGCCGCAACAACCGGACCTGCAAGCGGACCCCTGCCTGCTTCATCAATGCCGATGACGATAATATCGCTCGTAGGCGATAACGATAACTCAAAGTCCCATGTCAGTCCTATCATAAGTCGGCAGTAAGCCCAAAGTGTAGTTTTGCGTTGCCGAGTTCTTCGCCTTTAGGCAGAGCAATGTTGGCTTGAAATATGCCTACCTTCGTACCGAACGATAAGCCGATCCCATAACTTAGTGGATATTCTTTCATTGATGAAAACCCGATTCCTTCTTTGCGTTCGAGATATCCGAAATCCAAAAAGACAGAGATAAAAGATGCCCCTGAAAGCATCAGCCGATACTCAAGGGTTCCGATGAGCGAAAGCGACGCCGTGAACTCCGACTCATAGTATCCGCGAAGTGTTCGCAAGCCGCCGATGCGGTAGAGGTCGTTCTGTTGTAGCTTCCCTGTGCCGCCGTCAATGTTCGCGCCGTTCAACTTTGCAACAAGAACCCACCGTTCTGTGAAGGTCGGTATATATCCCGTCGCTAAAAGATTTACTTGCGTTACAGATGTACTTACTTCACCAAGAGAATCATAGATCGTTGTACCCGAAACGCTCTTTGCATTGAAGATACCATCGAGCTTAACTTGAAATCCGTTTGTCGGAGCAAAGATATCATTGCGAGTATCTATATCTATATATAGCCCGGTGCGAAGTGCTGTTGTTGCATAGACTACCTTCACACTGCCGGGTGTAACGGATTCATAGCCAACAAGTCCAGTTATTGTTGTGATATCATTGAGGAATATGCCTGCTGATAGCGATGTATTGATTCGCGAATATATCGAATCCTCATCGCGTGCACCAAAACTTCCCTCGAGCGAAACGGGATAGTTCAAGAACCACGGTTCGCGATAGAATAGGTCAAGTTGCTGTTTTGCGGGGTCTTCCCTTCTGAAGCGAAAGCTCGCTGCGCGGGCAGTGCCGCCGATATTGCGAAAGTCAAGAGTCAGAAAACCACTGATGATGGGCTTCTCGTCAATTCCCGGCGCAGGACCATAGCCGATGATACCGTCAATGAATGTTGTATTCCCTTCACTGACTGCAAGCGAAAGTCCGAGAGATGAATCGTTATATTTTATCAACTGCGGTTGGCCGACGGAAGAAAATATGCCGAGACGGTTTACTTTGTTTCGCGCAGCGTTAATACTTTTGGGTGAATAAAGTGGTCGCCTCTCTATTGAAAACTCTCTGGTGACAATATCGGTATCGGTGCTTGTTAAGCCGAGCACATTCATCGCAACAACTCTCGGCTGGATTCCTTCTTCAATACGCAATGTCATATCAAGTATGTTCGAGTCACGAGGTACAATAGATTCGGTTATAACTTTCGCAAGTGGATATCCCACGTCGCTATACTTTGCGATGATACGCTGTATATCTTCTTCAATTATAGCTTCGCGAATTGTGTCCCCTTCATGGGTACGAAACATCGAGCGCAGTTCTTCCTGACTAATAAGCACATTACCTTTTATTGTTAGTGAGCCGAGTATATATCGCCCGTCGTCGCTGCTTTGAGCAAATAGCGACGACGAGAGAAAAAGGAGTATGAACGTTGTGCGAAGCAACTCTTAGTGAAAGAGTCCTTTAAGTATATCCATTCCTTTCTCAAGGATGTTTCCTTTACCAACCTTTCCGTTTGGCGTAAGTTTATCTACAATACCGGGTAAAAGCTCCGATACTTTTTGTGTCGCATCTTCGAGCGGAAGTCCGGTCTTTTCTGCTATCGTTTGCAACTCCCCGTGACCGAGAACACTTGAAAGTTGGTCGGTCGAAATAGGTTTGTTTTCTCCGGTGCTTACCCAAGAATTCACAATATCACCAAATCCGCCCTTGGTGAACTTACTGACGATCGCCCCAAGTCCGCCCTCGGTGTTGCTTATCATCTTAATGATACTTTCAAAGATATTCCCGCCCTCCTTCGTGGAGCCGCCAATTATGGATGAAAGTTGATCTAATATGCTCATGGCGATATAGTTTGTATAGTTTAATAGTTGGATAGTTGATAGTTCTACTTTGCCTGTCATTGCGAGGAGGGGTTTAGCTCGACGAAGCAATGACACCGCCCATCCCTCATCTTAACTGAAATGTCAGATGATTCAAAGAACTCTTCACTCTCCTACAAACATATATACCGTTACGGTTCCTTAGAGCAAACGTATGACACGAAGAACATTTATCGGAGCAATGACTTTAGCTATGACAAACACCACTGATGCCAGCGCGCATCTTAATGAGGTATTACCTCTTAGCGAAAAAATGCCCCTGCTTTTTATCGGGCATGGGTATCCTATGAATGCTATCGAGGACAACATTTACTCACGCGGCTGGAAAGAAATAGCAGCCACACTCCCGAAGCCAAAAGCTATCCTTTGCGTCTCGGCGCATTGGGAGACAAGCGGGACGTTTGTGACGGCGATGAAGTCGCCACGTACCATCCATGACTTCGGCGGTTTCCCGCAAGCACTCTTCGACGTGCAGTATCCCGCCCCCGGCTCGCTTGAAGTTGCACAAGAAACTGCGAAGGAAATAAAAAGAACAACCGTCGGGCTTGACGATAAATGGGGACTCGATCATGGTACGTGGTCGGTGCTACTGCTGATGTACCCAAAAGCAGATATTCCTGTTCTGCAATTGAGTATAGACCAAACACAGCCACCATCATATCACTTCGAGCTTGCAGGAGAACTTGCAAAACTTCGTGAACGTGGTGTACTTATTATCGGAAGTGGAAACATCGTACATAATTTGCGAATGATGCAGTGGGACGGCAAGCCATTCGAGTGGGCGCAAGAGTTTGATGCGTTTGCGGAAAAACATATTGCATCGGGCGATCATAAGCCGCTTATCGAATACGAGAAGCTCGGTCAAACAGCAAAGCTCGCCATCCCGACGAACGAACATTACTTGCCGATGCTTTATATCTTGGGACTTACCGGAAAGAACGAAACACCAACATTCTTTAACGAAGGAGTTGATCTCGGCTCTGTCTCGATGCGCTCATTTGTTGTAGACGCACATTGAATATGCCCATAGGTGAAGATTGATGGGGAGCAGATTTGAAACCTGCGGTACATAGCGCAGGTCTCCGACCTGCTCTTCCCTACCCCTCATAGCTTTCGAGAAGCCTCTATCTAAATTTGGCACCCATTCTTGCCCTCGTTTTTCCCGCAACCTTTCGCGGTGGTAATTGTCTTATATGTGTAACCAAACGCATACCATTTTTCGTGAAAAGAGGTCTCGTACTATTATTCGTTTTCATCTTCGCCGCGAATGCCTTCGCGCAGGGGTCGCTATCCGTTTTTGATGTGGATGCCTCAAACTTCCCGACGATGAAGGCGAAGTTCTACGCCTTCGATGCAAATGGCAACCAACAATCCCCAAACCCATCAGACATAACCATCACCGAAGATGGTGTACCAAGGACAGTGCTATCGGTAACGTGTCCACCGCCGAGTCCTGTAAAGCAAATCTCACTTGTAATGAGTATTGATATTTCCGGTTCGATGAGCAGTAGCGATGCTGGACAAGTCCCCGTTGAACTTGGCAAGTTAACCGCGAAAGAGCTTGTAGGAAGAATTGTAATGCCACCATCAGAAATGGCATTGCAAACCTGTAACGACCAGGCTGTCATTGTTCAGGACTTTACTTCAAATAAGCAGCGACTCTTAGACAGGATTACACCAATCAATGCAGGAGGTGGTAATGATTTCGTTGAACACCTGCTAAACTCTACTTCAGGTTTACTCAACATTGCAAAAAATGGAAAATACAAACGGGTAGCTGTATTATATACAGATGCATATTGGGGGGCATTGTCCTCATCAGAGCTTCAAGAGTGTATTTCATTATGTAAAAATAACGGGATTACATTTTATGCTATTATTTATACTCGCCCCGAGGCAGAGCCCAATGGTATTAAAGCTTCGCTTTCCGCATTAGCAAAAGCTACAGGTGGAACTCTCTACGATGGGATTACTTCCGACCAAGCTGCAAAAGATATAGCGAAAATACTCCAGCAACAAACAGAATCGGGGGGATCGCCATGTGAGATATCATGGCAGAGTGATGTAGCGTGTATCAACAATAACCGAAAACTTGTTTTTTCGTGGCATATATATTCTGTTGCAACAGAATACCCATTATCTGCAAATATGATTGCTTCCTTGAGCTTTTCTCCTCAAAGCGTATTTTTCAACTCAAAGCCCATAGGAGTGAAATTCGACACAGTTATCACCGTGACTGCATTTAATGCAGAATTCGTTATCAACAATATCATAAGCACTAATCCTGAATATGATATAAACCCTAAAAATTTCTTATTGGTGGCTGGCGAAAGTAAAACAATTACAATTAGCTTTACTCCGCGCGATAGTAGCTATAACTGGACATCATTTGAGCTTCAAACGAACAAGTGTAACCAATACTATTATGCTGATGGTGGGTATCCTTATTTGCCGAAGCAAAAACTTAAATTAAAAGTCATATCACCTAATGGAGGAGAAGTATTTGTCGTTGGGAGCGATTCTCTCGTTATGTGGACTGGCATCCCCTTGAATGAGAGAGTAAAAATAGATTATAGCTCTAATAATGGGAATACCTGGCAGCTCGTCACAGATACTGCATCAGGAGGAAAATACCAATGGAAAGTACCGGCGATAACCACATCGTCTGCATTAATACGTGTATCAAAAACAAAGCTTACCTCTACTGATTCAATTGGTTGGAAATTAAAGAAAGTGCTCAATATATTTGATAGTGCAAAAGTTGATGACGCTATCGAATATGGAAGATTATCACCGGATAATAGACGAATCATTATACAATATTGGGTAAGTGGATTTCAACTGTATGATGTTTTAAGTGGAGACATTTTATTTACATTAACAACTTCAAAATTTGGACAATATGCAAGACCAGCTATATTTACCCCAGACGGTAAATACATAATATGCTATTACCGTTATTTTGATAACATCTATTTGATAACTAATGATGATAACCCACGAATTATAGACTCGATTATTTTTTCAAAAGCCAACAGTTTTGATCACGATGTTTTCTTGTCAAAAGATGGTACATTGCTTTCCGTTGTAGGATCTGACTCGCTGTACTTATATAGCATGCCTAGTCTCCGTCAAGTTGCGGTGTTTCCAGGGAAGATGAGCAAATCTGCTATTAGCTCAGATAATAAATTATTAGCATCTGGAAATGCGAGCAATGCAATATTTCACATTTATGATATACCCTCGAAAATGGAGATTAAACAGCTTGATTCTCGGAATAGCTCTCTTTATTCTATACAGTTTTCTCCAAATAATGGTCAATTATTACTAACCAACTATTCTACTTGCCAACTATGGGACCTAGCAACTTCTACCAAAACTATTTTGTCTTCAAATAGTAGCACCTTTTCTAATGAATTTTATCATGCAAAATTTTCGAACGATGGACAGTACGCTTCATGTGTTTTCGGAACAACGTCTACACTTCATATATTTAAGAATGAATCACAGAATACTTATAAAATTGACACATCATTGTCATTGCCCAGAGGGCTAACATTTGATCATGATCAAAATCCCAATCTTGTGAATCAATATTATGTAGTAAAAGGCATAAGTGATACTTCGCTGGATATTTATGACTGTCAAAAACGAAAATCAATTTTTTCTCTATATCATAACTTTACATACCCTCAAAGTTTCTCGTCATTAGTATTCAGTGATGATGGCGAGTATTTATCTACTACTGCTAACTTAACAGCAACGATATGGGAAGGACCACATAGTATCTCTGGTGTCGACACCTCCGACGCAGTCTTCTCGATAGTCATGCCGCAGTATGTTAGTACGGATATTGACATGGGGAAGGTGGTTGTGGCGAAGGCAAAGGATTCTCTTATTACTACCTTTATTCGTAATACGGGTACGTATCCCTTCAGAGTTGATTCTCTCTGGCTTACGGGGTCAGGTGCATTCTCGCTTGTTTCGGGTATCCCTCCCTTCGATGTACCTGCAGGCGCGGCGCGGCAAGTTGAGTTTCGGTTCAGACCGCCTTCTGTAGGTATCCATCAGGCACAGATATTTGTCAAGACACAAGCAGATACCTTTCAGCAAGTAATTCGCGGAGAAGGAGTACTTCCACAAGTACAAGCGCTTGGTGAAGTGATAGATTTTGGTCAGGTTAGTATTAGCTCGATGAAAGATACTGTCATCAATGTAGCAATTCAAAATATCGGGACTGCCGCAGTGAACTTCACTGGAGATATGCAGCTTGGTCCGGATATAACGCAGTACTCTGTTCTTGCAGGCGGCGGAGCATTTACGTTGCAGCCGAATGAGTCGCGCACCGTCACGCTTCGTTTCTCACCACAGTTTATCGGTCCCACAAGCGGACGAGTTGGCTTTACACATGACGCACCGGGTTCACCTGCAATGCTTACGCTCTTTGGTTGGGGCATTGGCGGTGAGGTCTATATCCCCGATGATTCCGCCGCACCAGGTGAACATAAAGGAATACCGATACTTCTTGGTGGAAGCGTTACGAAGAATTACTCGAAGCTTGGTGCAGTGAAGTTCAAAGCAGAAATAGAGTTCAACTCTTCAATACTTGCGCCTGATGGAATTGTATTGCCGAGTGTGATAGATAAAGGACGACGCACACTGACCATTGAGACAAGTTGGGACGGCTTAAGTGATACACTGACCGTGATACCCTTCATTGCCGCTCTTGGCGATGCCGAGACGACGACGATGAACATCCCGAAATTCGAGTGGCTCGACGGCTTCGGCGCAACGCTTGCGCTGGATGTCGATACTCGCAGTGGTACATTTTATGTATCTGAGCTATGCCGCGAAGGCGGTACACGTCTTATCAGTATGAACGGGAAGTTTTTACTCTCCGAGCCCATCCCGAACCCATCGTCAAGCTATGCGACGATACGCTACGAGCTTATCGAAGAAGGACACACAGAACTTGTCATTACCGATGTCATCGGCAGAAAAGTACGAACACTCTTTAATGGGGAAGCAAAACCCGGCTCATACTCCATCCGAGTGAACACTGATGAACTTGCCACTGGTAAATACTTCTATACCCTCAGCACCCCGACACTTCATGCCATGAAAATGATGCTCGTCGAGCATTGAGCATTGGGAATACTTTCTATAATAATTTTGTTATATATTGCGGTCTTTTATGTACTATTTATACTATACAACATCCTCCCTACTGACAAAATGTCATGCCTTTTGAGTATTAATCTGATTGAGGGGAGGAAAAAATGGTGTGTGTGTAAACTTAGTGTGTTGATAAATAAAGTACTTAGCTACCCATAATTGGCACCTAATGCAGGTTTTTGGGCATATGACAAAATGTCAGTCCTCCCGACCTTTGGAAAAAAGTGGTAAATAAAAAAGTTGTTTTTGTAACAAAAGGTGCTAAATCTTTGTATATTTGTATGAACTCTCTCTCGACGAAATCAAATAATCGAAGGAAAAATAAACATGAACATTCGTGGATTACTACTGACCGGAGCGGTTATTGTGCTTAGCACTGCAAGTGCTTTTGCACAGTACTCTATCCAGGCGAGCGTAATCGGCTCCGGCGGCGCGCCAATGTCGAATGGTACCTATTCAATGAATGGTACTATCGGCCAGGCAGTCGTAGGAATAACAACAGGTTCACCGTATCTTGCACAGCAGGGATTTTGGCATAACGCCGGAGTTTCTTCAAGTGTAGATCAGCGTCCTGGTGTTGCATCCGGTTATGAACTCGAGCAGAACTTCCCGAATCCATTCAACCCGTCAACGGTCATTCGCTTTTCTATACCTGAGCGTGTAAAGGTCACCTTGCGTGTCCTTAACTTGCTCGGCGAGGAAATAGCTCGTGAAATAGACAGCGAAGTAATGGAATCTGGTAAGTATGAAGTCAACTTCCTAGCGAAGGGTATTCCGTCGGGTACTTACGTTTACCGTCTTGAAGCAGGCAACTACGTCAAGTCGCGTAAAATGGTACTTACGAAATAACCTCCGTACTGGTTTCGACGAGAGTATATAGCTCTTATGACGACCCCCTCAATCCGAGGGGGTTTTTTTTCTCCCGGATTCTTTTGGTACTACTTCCCTGTTCTTTTTGATAGCTTTATCATCCAAAAACGACTATGAATCGAATTAGTATTTTTATACTACTGCTCTTATTTGTAGGACTCAATTCCTGTTCTGAAGACCCGGCATCACCAGATACCACAACCGGCAGCGGCAAACTTCTGATCTATCCGGATTCGCTCCACGGCGTCATCAATGAGGAATATGTCTTTAAAGCGCGACTTGACGGTGTTCCCTTCGGTGATGTACGGTTCTTGTGGGATTTTGGGGATGGTGATTTCAGAAATTTCTCGACACAGGAAGTTCTCTTCAAGTTTAACTTCACCGACACATTTTATGTCCGAGTCAAAGCATTTGATTATTTTACCGATAAACTACTTGGTTTTGATTCGATACCTGTAACGATCACCCGAGGGACACCCAAGGTTGAGATAACGCCATCAGGCATCGACTCTGTCATCTCTTATTATGACGATGCAAGTTTTCAGATACCAATATCATTCTCACTTACTACCTCAGCAGACCCAGGAACATCGAAGGTGATCTGGTACTTTGGTGATGGCTCGAAGAATGATACGATAACCTCAAACTTTACTGTCTATCACGCATTTGGGAAGCCCGGAGTATATTCGGTAAGAGCTGAGGTGTATGAAATAGGTGGAGGATTACTCGGAGCGGATACAGCACAGGTTCAGCTCCGATTTCCAACTATCAACCTTGGGATGATACAGTCCAGCAAACAAGTATCAGTGTTCCTGATGCTTGATAAGACTTCAGCATTTTTCGATCAGCCCGGTTTTTATAATCCTTCGGCATATGGAGCGCAGCTATCAAACGGAGCAAACCGAAATGTAACATGGTCATCAAATAGCTTGAATGTAATCGAGGCAGTTGATTCATCAACGGGTTTCGGAGCGGCGCTAGTAGATAGAAAGCTGACTGTTACCCTTAGCCCTGATGGTAAGATGGTAACATCGTTGTCTCTTTCGGTACGGGATTCGACCATTTGGCAAGACGGCTCAAAGCATGATTACGCAAAGTTTAGCTATTCGTTAAAGAATATCGAGCTGCTTGCGGTAACGGATAAGGAGATCGTATTCCGAGCGACAATGCCGACGACAACAGCACTCACGACAGATTTAATGTATGTCAGTACGGCACCGCATACCTCACAAGCAGGTGACTTTGTTGACCCAATGGGATATATACATCAGTTCAGCAGCAATCCGGACTTCTCGCAGGCAGTGATAGTATTTACGAGGTAATTGATAGATCAGAATCTGAATAGCGTATTTTTGTTGCCTCAATGAAACTACGCAAGATTTTTAGTGCCCTCGGACCCGGTCTGATAACAGGAGCATCGGATGACGACCCATCGGGAATCGCTACCTATTCGCAAGCCGGTGCAAAGT
>JBKJTT010000047.1:0-5306 GCA_046590205.1 Kapaibacterium sp. (SeqCode) | reverse complement strand
CTGTATATACCTCCGCATCAATGCCACAATCAGTAAGCACGTTCGGATGTACCATCCCTGCGCCAAGCACTTCGAGCCAACCGGAATGTTTGCAGACACGGCAGCCCGTTCCTTTGCAAAGGTAACAGCTTACATCCACTTCCACTGACGGTTCAGTAAACGGAAAATATGACGGGCGAAGACGAATCTTCGTGTCATTACCATAAAACTGCTGCGCGAACGAAAGTAGCACACCCTTGAGGTCTGCCATCGAAACACCTTTATCAATAACAAGTCCTTCAAGCTGGAAGAAACATGCGCCGCTTCGTGCGCTGATAGCTTCGTTACGATATACTCGCCCTGGCATAACTGCACGGATAGGCAACTTCCCTTCTTGCATCAAACGTACTTGAACAGGTGAAGTATGAGTGCGAAGTAAGAGCGGTTTCTCGCCACTTTCGGGCTTCCAGTCGGGTGATGGTTTAATAAAGAATGTATCCTGCATATCACGGGCAGGATGATCGGGTGCAAAGTTCAGCTTGCCGAAGTTATGCTCGTCGTCCTCAACTTCCGGTCCATACGCCACGGCAAATCCCATCTCGACGAAGATATTCACCATCTCGTCAAGTGTGCGGGCGAGGGGATGTTCATGCCCGACGCTTGCAATAGGAAGCGGACGGGGCGGCATGGTGAGGTCAAGCTTCGGAGCCTTCGAGGTTGTACCTGCTCCGAGTGCAGCTTCTTTTTCAGCAAACTTTGCTTCGACAGCTTGACGAAGTTCATTGAGTGCTTTTCCGGCAAGAGGTTTTTCTTCTTTCGAGACGTTCTTGAGTTCATCAAAGAGCGCGGCAATACTTCCCTTACGTACAAGATGCTCAAGCTTGAACGCGTCAAGTGCAGAAGCATCTGCGAGAGAATCCAACGTTGAAAGTAATACTTCCTTTCTTTGCTCTAAGTCCCGAATTGTCATATTGATTAAAGTAACGTTTCCAAGAGAAGAAAATGTCCCCGAAGTAAAACAAAAAAGGCGGGATGAACCCGCCTTTTTGTCGTAAATATATTTGGTGACTTACTTCGCTGCTTTTACGAGCGCTGTAAATGCCTCCGGATTGCGTACTGCGATATCAGCAAGTATCTTACGGTTAAGCGTGATACCTGACTTATGAAACGCTCCCATAAGCTTTGAGTATGTGGTACCATTCAATCGAGCTGCTGCATTGATACGCACAATCCAAAGAGCACGGAATTCGCGGCGACGGACGCGGCGATCACGGTATGCATACTGGCGGGCTTTATCAACGTGATGCTTTGCAACCGTTAATACATTTGAGCGCATTCCCCAAAAGCCCCTTGCGGCTCTTATAGTTTTTTTTCGACGTGCGCGCGCCGCTACGAGGTTTACTGAACGTGGCATTTTCTGTTTTTCCTTATCAGATTTTTGTTGAAATATCCCCGCCAAGCATCTGAATCTGTAGAACTTATAAGGTTCATAAGACCGCTCATCTTGCTGTGAGCGCTTGGTAGAGGTTTAGTTTATGAGCCGCGTATAACGCGGCAAATCGTCATGTCGTTCAAAGAATGTTGGCTTATTGGCCTAACATTATCTTGATCGCTTTTACACTTTTTCCTTGAAGAATAGACTCCTGACGCATCAAACGCTTACGCTTTTGTGTCTTCTTTGTGAGAATGTGCGAATGTCCCGGCTGATCATGCTTGATCTTCCCGGTACCTGTTACTTTGAAGCGCTTCTTTGCGCCTGAATGGGTCTTCGTTTTTGGCATTGTAGTAATATAATAATAAAATCGTTATGCGTCGAGCTTTTTCTTGAGCTGCAAGCCAAGCTCGCTCGGTCCTTTCTCGACTTTCTCTTCCGGACTATCGTCCTTTTTGTCGTCCGACTTCTTGCCTTTTGGCGAGAACATCATCGTCATCAGCTTTCCTGCAAGTGAAGGGTTTCCCTCCTGCTTTGCAATATCAGCAAGCGCATCAGCAAAGCGCTTCAAAAGTTTTTCGCCGAATTCTTTATACGCAATCTGCCGCCCTCTGAACTGAACGGTCGCCTTTACCTTATGCCCTTCTTCGATCCACTCGCGCGCATGGCGGAGCTTAAAGTCGAAGTCATGCGTATCAGTGCCCGGATGGAAGCGCGCTTCCTTCGTTAGCTGCTTGAACTGCGTTGCCTTTGCTACGCGGTCACGCTTTTGCTGCTCATAACGCCATTTGCCGAACTCCATGAGTTTGCATACAGGCGGCTGTGCGTTCGGGGCGATCTCAATGAGATCAACTCCGCGCTCATTTGCAAGACGCATTGCATCTTGCGGACTCATCACGCCAACCACACCGTCTTCATCAACGACACGAATCTCAGGGACTCGAATCTGTTCATTCATCCTGACACCGGCATTCTTGACCGGCATCTCACGGCTCCATCTGTTTTGACGCGCATTTGGCTTTGGTGGGCCACCTGCGCCGGGAGTTGGTTTCTTAAAGAACTGTTTAGCCATTTACTCTTTGGTTAATGACGAAACCGCGTAAAACTGTACAAATTGTGTTGTTCAAGCAGTATAAATTAGTTAAAAAGTCTTTTACGACGGGATTGCGGACTCCGAAGTAACGAGCGAAAATGCTTCTTGGAGGGAAATCGTTCCGATGTTACCCTGTCCGTGTCTGCGAAGCGATACAGTACCCGCTTCTGCTTCCTTCGCACCAACGATAAGCATGAGTGGTACTTTCTTCATTTCTTCATCACGGATACGAGCATTTACCTTCTCGTTGGATGCATTAAGACGTACTCTGACGCCTGCATTATGCAGCTTTTCATATATCTGCTTTGCATACGCTTCCTGTCCATCAGTAATCGGAAGAACAGCACACTGCACCGGTGCAAGCCATGCAGGGAAGTTACCTGCATAGTGCTCAATGAGTAAGCTGATGAATCGCTCGAACGAGCCAAACGGTGCACGGTGAATAATGACAGGGCGATGCTTCTGTCCGTCAGAGCCAATGTACTCGAGATCGAAACGCTCCGGCATTACATAATCGAGCTGGACTGTGCCAAGCTGCCACTTTCTGCCGAGAGCATCCTTGAGCATAAAGTCAATCTTCGGACCGTAAAATGCCGCTTCGCCAATTCCTATCTCGTAATCAAGCCCCATTGCATCTGCGGCATCTTTCACATCCTTCTCCGCTTGAATCCACTGTGCATCTTCACCACCGTATTTTGTTTTGTTCTCCGGGTCACGGAATGAGAGACGTATCTTGAAATCGTTAAAGCCGAGCGTCTTCGAGACATACTGTGTCAAGCCAATAACACTCTTCAATTCTTCTGCAAGCTGTTCGGGCATTAAGTAAATATGAGCATCATCTTGAGTGAACGAACGAACGCGAGAAAGCCCGTTAAGCTCACCAGACTGTTCATAGCGATACACAGTGCCAAACTCCGCTAAACGTAGCGGAAGATCGCGATAGCTTCGTGGCTTCGAGCTATAGATCATGTGATGATGCGGGCAGTTCATCGGCTTCAAGAGATACTGCTCGTCATCGACTTGTATCGGTGTGAACTGGCTATCCTTGTAGTACGGATAGTGTCCGCTTGTTTTATAAAGCTCAATATTGCCGATATGCGGAGTCACAACCTGATGATACCCCATCTGCTGCTGTGTGCGGCGAAGGAATGTCTCAAGTTGTTGACGAACGACAGCACCGTTAGGGAGCCATACAGGCAAGCCGCCACCTATTTTCGGAGTGATCATAAACAGCTCAAGTTCTTTACCGAGCTTGCGGTGATCTCGCTTCTCTGCTTCTTCACGCCGAGTGATAAACTCCTCAAGTTCTTTCTTTGTCGGAAAACTTACACCATAGACGCGAGTAAGCATAGGGCGCTTTTCGTCGCCGCGCCAATATGCACCAGCTACTGATAGAAGTTTCTGAAATTTAATCTTTCCTGTCGAAGGAATGTGTGTGCCTCGGCAGAGGTCAACGAAGTTACCTTGCTCATAAAATGTAATCGGCTGCCCTTTCAAGCCGTCGAGAAGTTCGAGCTTGAGCCAATCACCTTTCGCTTTGAAGAACTCTATCGCATCTTCATACTTTTTATCAATTCGTAGATACGGCACATCACGCTTAGATAGCTCCGACATCTTCTCCTCTATCTTCAGGAGGTCATCGGGTTGAAGTTTTACACCTTCAGGCAATTCCATATCATAGTACCACCCCTGCTCGATCGGAGGTCCGATACCAAAGCGTGTACCCGGATGGAGTGCCTCAACTGCCTCTGCCATTAAGTGAGCGCTTGAATGCCAGAAAATGGATTTGCCATCATCATCATCCCACTTCACGATGCGAATTCCAGCATCTTCGGTAATAGGCGTTGCAAGGTCGTAGGGCTTACCATTGACATAAATGCCAAGCGAGACCTGCGCCAAACGTGGCGAGATGGACTCGGCGACCTGCATACCGGTTGTGCCCGCTTCGAACTCGCGGACGTTACCGTCGGGGAAAGTTATCTTAATCATACTCATAGGGGTTCGTAAACAGTAAAACTGATAGTTTCTTTCCAGTTATTGTGTGAAATATTATTGGGTTAAATAAAAAAGGCAAGCATTTCGAATGGAGCGGAGCGGAATGAGAAACCATAAATAAGATTATCCTTATCTCTCCCAACTCTGACTTAAATCATCCCAATCAGGATTCATAGACTCAATTAACTCTATCTTCTTCTCTCTTCGCCACTTCTTTATTTGTTTTTCTCTATCAATTGCTTCTTTCGGTGAAGACAGTGTCTCAAAGTATACTAACTCATTAATGTTGTATCGCGATGTAAAACCTACAAAATGTTTATTCTTATGTTCATGAATGCGTCGGTGTATATCATTGGTCATACCGACATAGAGTGTTCTGGTTTTGCTTGAGAGAATATAAACGAAATAGTTACCCATACACAAAAATAATATGGTTAATCTTATTATAGATTCCTCTCTTCGCTCCGCTCGGAATGACTACTCCTTCACAAACCGAATAGTCTGAACTCCATTACCATTTTCTATACGAAGATAGTATGTACCGACAGCAAGTGATGACAATGGCAGTTCAAGATGTTCGCCCGTCATAATACTCTCTTGTCTTTGAATAAGAGTTCTACCAAGAATATCAATGATAAACATTTTAGCATCACGAGCATCTATGCTTGAAGTAAGTGTAAGCTTTTCATGTGCTGGATTTGGATGGATAGTAAATTGTGGTGAAGTTACATTTATATCATCTACTCCATAAACTGCGCCACCACAGCCATTATAATTTCCAACTTTTATCGTAGAACCGAAAATCTG
>JBKJTT010000046.1:0-12500 GCA_046590205.1 Kapaibacterium sp. (SeqCode) | reverse complement strand
GAAAAGTGGATTGTCGTGGAAAGACGAAGGACAAGGATTTGTATCGTATATTTGCATGAAATATTCTTACCGCTGACGAAAAATATTCAACAGTCTCATCTCGCTCCATTTCAACGACCTAGTTATTATGAGAACATTTACAAGTATTTACAATTCTATTCGGCTTCTTGATATCATTCAGGACAACTGCATCGATGCAGGCACAAACCGAATCGGGTTTTCAAATTATAGAGAAAGCAAGTTGTATTTGCGAATAAAATTAATACTTTGTTTTTTGTGTCTTTCAGCGATATCTCTGAGAGCAGAGGATACAACAACTGTTAAGAAAGATTTTCTTTCAAACGAATTTATATGGGGATGCACTCTAGGTACACCCGGATTTGTCAATTGGAATTTTGGTTATTCATGGAATTCTATTACTGCAAGAATAGAAGCAGGATGGGTAGGTAAAAATACTGGGTCCAGTACCTGGTATATTAATGGCGTTGAAGCTGCTTTAGGATGGAATGTGTACTCCACAGAATCATTGCGAGTTGAGGTTTCTGCAGTTGCTCAGATAGGAGCTTCATCGGATGCACCAATATGGGGGACTACTGATTGGAGGGGGATTGGGGTAGCCGTTTCCGCGAATTGGAAAGGTTTCTTTGCGGAACTTGGTATTCTTCCCATTAATACGAGCTATTACCCCCAGCACAAAAGAGATATTGTCCCTGTATTTCAAATTGGCTATATACATTAGGCGTGCTTACATCTTTGGAATCTATGAAAAATATAAGGAAGCGTAATGATTTTACCCCACCTTCCCCATTCCCCCCGATTTATAATCAGCATACGCCATCCCGATCTCCGCTTCGGTGTTCATTACGAAGGGACCGTAGCTGTACATTGGCTCGTCTATCGGTTCGCCGGCGAGGTAGAGGAGGCGCGATGGCTTTCTTGATGATACTACAACGCTATCTCCTTCTTCCGTGAGAACAGCGAGTTCATCACTTTTCGCGACTTGTCCATCAATATCTATCTCACCTTTGAGAGTAAAGAGCATCGCATTCCATCCAACGCGAGCAGGGAGCTCGAGCGTTGCGGCTTCATTCATTTCAATCATGAATGCATCAATAGGTATTGGCGGTGTTGCCGGACCAACTACATCTCTGAATACACCTGATACAACTTTTACCTCATAACCATCCTGTGAGATAGTTGGCAAAGTATCTTTCGGTAAGTTCGTGTATGTCGGCGCAGCTGACTTCAATCGTGCAGGTAGGTTTATCCATAGCTGGATACCATTTATCATTCCGCCACTCTTCTTGAATTCTTCCGGTTGGGTTTCGGCATGGATAACACCCGATGCAGCATTCAGCCACTGCACACCACCGGATACAATAGTACCTTCATTACCAAGTGAATCCTTATGATGCATTGCACCATCGAATAAAAATGTAACGGGCATAAAACCGCGATGCGGATGCGCTCCGAAGCCGAGTGATTCTTCATTTGGTGTAAGTTCGATAGGTCCGAAATGATGCAAAAGCACGAACGGACTCACCTGATCGACTTGTGGACGAGGAATCGGCTGCTTAATAAATACACGTCCTGCACCGCCGGCTATCATGCTCGGCAACACCATTTCGATAGTTCTCTTTTTCATATTGCTTCCTTTTTGGAGGATTTACGAATCAGAAGCAAGGATGTTCCAAAATAGTACGAACTTGAAGTATTGCCGAAACGAATTGAAATGTCGTGTTTTAGTTTTTTCTTGTTTCATTTATAGACATAACTTTTCCGTCAGCTCTAAACTGTACAACATAAATGACCTTCTTGATCCCAAGAATGGGATCGTATAAAACTAAGTCGTAAGCCCATGTTTCAATCGTGCCGAAAGTTTGCATGATGTTTTCTGAATAGGGCTCACCTAGTAATGATTGTACTTGTTCTTTGGTAGTTTCTCCTACCTTTATTTGAGAAAGAGTATGGGGTGTTAAATTTATGCCTTTGTTTTTAGCCTCGATTTGGTTTGCTCTTTCTAACACTTCTGAAATTTTGACATTTCCTGGAAGAACTAATGAATCCCCTTCTCGTGCCCATCGGAGTACGTATGCAGTGGTCATGTGGGTGGTATTCTTATGTAAACGATAGTCTATGCTTCCAATGCTATACCTTGAAGAGGAAGCTGAATGATACATATGGATTGCGTCACCACCTTGTTTTCTTGCCTCTTGTAACAAAGCTTGAAATACTTCTGACTTAGAGTTTCCGGTAGTGATTAATGGGCCATCGTCCTCAAATCCCGCGGCAGAAGCAACGCCCAATATAAGATAGGGCTTTCCAGGAGGATCTTCGGCGATCTCTATATAAGCATCACTTTCTTTCGGAGGCAAAAGTTTTGGGTATACCTGTTTATAAAGAGTCTTAGGACCACATGAAATCAATGTCGAAAGGATGGTACCCAACAATAGTATTATTACTTTCTTCGTCATAACAACTGTATAGTTTGAAATCTACTCAATAGATATAGTGAAAACTCGTTAGGAAGTAATATATTTCTCTATCGCTTCAGGCAGCATTTTGCGCCAGGTGGGCCAGTCGTGGGGCCAGTTTTCGTCCCAGCACTCTACGTAGTTAGGGATGCCTTTATTGCCAAGGACTTCCGCCATCTTCCAGCTTGCAGACGGGTCTTCGTAGTTGCCGCTGCCTGTATAAAGGAAGATCTTTTTCTCGCGGAGCTTTGCGAGGATGTCTTCATCAGTGAGATTCGGAATATAATCCATCGGTGAGTTAAGATACACATCTTCATCGAAGTAATCTTTCGAGTATGCTTTGAGGTCATAGACGCCGCTCAAGGCAAACGTCCCTGTGAAGAGATCAGGATTGCGAAGAAGAGTATTCATGCCGTGCAGAGCACCGAAGGATACGCCTGTCGTCCAGATCTCAGGATTGTCGTTGCCGCCCATCTGCTCTTTTATGTAAGGTACGACTTCTTCAACGATATATTTATTGTACTGCTGATGACGAACTGCTTTCTCGCGGCCTGACATATTATCGTTGAGCCAGCTTTCGGAGTTAATGGAGTTGATCGAAAAGCCTTTTACTTTTCCTGCTTCAATGTGATGCTTGATAGATTCGATGAGATGAAACCGCTCGTACTCGAGGTAATCAGCCGCCGCGGAAGGGAACATGAGAAGTCCCGGACCGTACTCGCCGTAGATAACGATGGGCATTTCTTTCCCAAGATTCGGGCTGTACCAGGAATGTAAAACTCTCTCCATAAACTCAAAAATATAAGGTAAAAGATAGGAAATACAACCGTATTACGGAAATTTAGTTGCACCCGAAAGAATCAATATCACTCCAGCAGTAATAAGTATCATCGTACTCTATCTCATCGATCACGACTTTCGCGCTGCCCGTACAATCTGGTTTGAATGACTCGTAGAATTTACGAGATGGTGCATTCGATGAGAGTACATACAAGACAAGTGATTTTATATGAAGCCGTTTCATCTCTATAATAGCTTCCAAGAACAGTGCCTTCCCTATACCTTTGCCTTGATGCTCTTTGAGTAGATATACGGCAAACAACTCCCACTCAAACTGAGATTGGTCTGCATGTGTGTTCGGTCCGCAGGATATATATCCTACAACCTCACCTTCTATTTCCGCTACGAATATGAATGAAGAGTTTGTTGCATAATGAGTTATAATGCGAGTCCACTTTGCAACCATCGCTTCGTGCGTCATCACGTCGAAGGCGCGTTCATCTATCAAGCCCGTGTAGGTCGTGCGCCATGATGCAGCATTAATTAACCCCATCCTCTCGGCATCGGCAAGTGTTGCATGTCGTATCAGCATACTTTATTAACATTGAGATTATATAATAGTGTCATTGCGAGGAGCGACCAACGGGAGTGACGAAGCAATCTCAAATATCAAAAGTGTCTGAATTTAGAGATTTTAGATTGCTTCGTCGGGCTAAAGCCACTCCTCGCAATGACACGCTCATTAGTTTGTTGAATTAACCACTAATCATCTTGTCCTCAAACTTCTCCGTATTTTCGCATAACAAACATGCCCAAATACTACTTTATAAGTGATTGCCATCTCGGCTTTGGCTCTGACCCGGAGGAAGACCGCGCCCGTGAGCGGCGGCTTCTTGCTGTGCTTGAAAAAATCGAGGACGAAGCAAAGGCAGGTACCGTAGGAGGACTCTTCATCGTGGGCGACCTCTTCGATTCATGGTTCGAGTACAGGCAGGTTATCCCGAGACGGCATATCCGTACCATCTCCATGCTTGCGAGGATACGAGAGTATATACCTGTCGAGTATCTTATGGGTAATCATGATTTCGGTCATAAAGACTATTTTGTCAAAGAACTGAACATCCCTATTTATCCGGGTGATATCGAAAAGGTCCTCAATGGGAAGCGGTTTTATATTGCTCATGGCGACGGTAAGGCACTCAATGATACAGGGTATATTATCCTACGCTCTATTTTACGAAATAAATTTTTGCTTTGGTGCTACTCATGGCTGCATCCTGATATTGGTATTTGGGCAGCGGAGCGTATTTCAGGAGGTTCACGCAGCTACACCGATAACCGCGACGCGCTGCAAAAGCAGGACGGTCTCCGGATCTTTGCCGAAAAGAAGATACATGAAGGTTTTGATTACGTCATCATGGGGCACCGCCACAAAGCAGAGATAACCAACATTGGCGGCAAAGGCACATACATCAATCTCGGCGATTGGTTGAAAAGCTATACATACGGCGTCTTTGATGAGAATGGGTTTAGGATAGAGAATGGATAAATAGCATCAACTACTATGAATATTGAAAAAGTAAGACAAGTAATCAAGTTCTATAAAGATAACTTAGATGAGATTGACAAACTTGAGAAGTACAAATGGCAAGCTGTAAAATGTTTCCAAGATAACTGGTCAAATACGTCTATCAGCTTTTATGAGAGATTAGAATCTTCTCTCGCAAAAACAAAAAATCTACTTGACGCAGGAAATTATTTTCCTCATAGGATGATATTGGAGATATCTAAGCAATTTCCTAATGATGTTGAGTCATTACTTAATATGCTGTTTGATGATGATTCCGGTATTGGTGAGAGATGTTCGGCATTCAAGCAAGGGTTTGATAAGTTAAAGGAATTGAGTGAACAATCGGGTAAACAGTTCGGTAAACACTATCAGGATGACCACGCTATCACAGTATATTTGACCTTGCGTTTTCCTGACACCTATTACATTTATAAGTACGGGGTATTTAAATCATTTTGTGAGTTAGTCGCTTACAATTTCTCTCCCACTCCAAATAAAATGAATAATGTCGAAAATTTAAACCACTTCTTTTCGTTGGCTGGATTATTACGTGCCGAAATAGAGGAGGATAGAGAGCTAGTGTCTGCTCATTTTGCACGATTAACAACTAATGAATACTATGATGAATCACTTAATCTATTGACACAAGATGTGATATACTCCGCTGTTGAACATCAGGAGAGATTTAACACTGAGGTAGTAGCAACCGAGGGAAGAAATTTTCTTACATTTAAACAACTGTCATATATAGTTGAGGATATTGTGCCGACTCTTAAGGGTTCGTTTACCAACTATTCTGAGCGGGAGAAGGACAATAAGAGGGTAGGTGATCTTGGGGAGCTATCAGTACTTGGAAATGAGCAAGAAAAACTTAAAAGGTCAGGTAGTAGATTAGAGCCTGTTCATATCTCAAAGAAAGAAGGGGATGGAATCGGGTATGACATTTTATCGTACGATGAAGAAGGTCGTGAAATGTACATTGAAGTCAAAAACACTACAAGTGGGGTGTCGGCTCCTTTCTTTATTACAGGGAATGAACTTCACTGTAGTAAGATTCATCCTGATAAGTATTTTTTATATCGACTTTATAATTATGACAAGAATCTTAATGTAGCAGATTTTGATGTAATATCCGGTAGTTTAGAAGAATACTGCATAAATCCTGTACGATTTCGCTGTAAGATTAAACCTGCTTCTGATTCAGCATAGGTGCCCGTCGCCGATGGCTTCAAATGGCGGTTTATCAGGATTATTCAGGGCATCTGAATTTTATCTTGTTGATTTTCTTTGGTTTGCAGAGTATTTTCTTTGAGCATCTTGCAAAACGACTCTTCATGTGTTATCTTTGTAAGCTGAAGTTCGTCCGTCTTCGAGAAAGGGGGATTCCAATAGGTAATTCCAAATCGGAATTCCTTCCTTTGCTCGCAATGACATTCCCCCTAACTCAATGCCTAAACCCCTATACTCCTTTTTCAAATGTGTAAATGTATAGCACCACCCCAAAACCCGATTCATCATTTCCCAGTGTGGTGCACAATTAATCTGTTGATAAATAAACTAGTTAGAAGGGAAAATTGCACACATTAGGGTACACGAAACAGGTCCCTTTTGGGGTTCTCGACTACGTAGTCCTTCATTACTTTCGTCCCATCCTTGTGGCTCGGGAAGGGGAGTATCTTGATGGCTTCATCAAAACTAATCCACTTATACTCTGAATGTTCATCGGATAATGTTACTACCGCGTTTTCTTCAACTATTGCTGCAAAGACAGGGACATGCTGCACTTGATTTCGGCGCATGGAATAGAAGCTTGTTATATATGGGAGGCAGTAGAATTTAGTCGGTCGCAAACCGGCTTCTTCATGCAACTCACGAAGCGCAGCTTCCTGCGCACTTTCGGCGGGTTCTATCATCCCTGTTACGATCTGCCAGATTCCGGGATAAATATCCTCATCATCGGAGCGTTTTAGTACAAGGTATTCTATTCTATCGTTTCTACGGCGAGCTACATGCACTTGTATCATTGTCGGGTCAGTCATCCGGATTTCCTTGTAATTTGCTATTCTTAAACTCTGTTTACTTTTCTCAATGCGCCGAGCTGCACTATTACTTGCCATACTTATTTTCGGAAGCAACCTATTCGCCCAAGAAAGCGGAAGCACTTCGCTTGCTCGTCAACTTGGAAAACAGCCGCGCTTTGCATTAGTTCTATCCGGTGGTGGAGCGAGGGGCTTTGCGCATATCGGGGTACTTGATGTACTTGACTCTGCCGGAATCAAGCCCGATCTTATTGTCGGGACAAGTATGGGGGCAGTCATCGGCGGATTTTATGCCGCAGGGTACTCGCCAAAGGAAATTCTTAAATTTGCAACGGAGACGAATTGGTCTGACATCTTCGACTATGAAGATGATTCAAAACGCTCCGAACGCTCACTTGCCAGTAAAGATGAGACCAATGCCATCCTCTCGCTTCGTTTTACAGGTTTTTTCAACCCTGTTATCCCGAAGGCACTTTCAAGCGGGCAGCGGCTAACCATGCTTCTGAATTCACATGCAATTCGCGCGCCTCTTGGTACGCAAAACGATTTTATTAAAGGACTTCGTATCCCATTCGTAGCACTTGCAACGGATATTATTTCCGGTGAACGAAAACTTTTTACACAAGGAGATCTGGCTTCTTCAATGCGTGCCAGCACAACGGTTCCGCTTCGGTTTAATCCAATATTGGTTGATTCAGCGATACTCGTTGACGGCGGCTTGCTTTCAAACGTACCTGTTGATATAGCGCTTGACTCTGCAAAAGCAGAGTATGTTGTAGCAGTTAATACAACAAGTGAGCTTCGTTCACGCAACGAGATAAATACTCCGATAGAAGTTGCAGATCAAGTGATAACGCTTATGATGCGTAAGGAAAAAGAAAAACAGTTATCACGGGCAAATCTAGTTATCACACCTGAGTCACTCGGTAGCGCAGATGATTTCACGAACATAGAAGAAGTCGTCGAGTCGGGAAGGGTTGCGGCGCGTCGCGCATTGACATCTATTCAAACATCATTTGGCAATCTGGCAGATGATACAACTCCCGATGGAAATTCTTCAGAATCTCTTTTACCCGTCCTCGTTGATATTCGTATCTATGGAGCAGACGGTCAAACACAAGAGCTTTCCATCGCAGCAAATAGTATGTTTCGAGGAACGGCAGTAACTTATACTTCGTGTAAAGATATTATTGCCCGCTCGGTGCTTGATTCATTGCGAGCTATGGGCTTTTCACTTGCACGAGTTGACAGCATACGAGTTGTCAAAAAGCATTCTCGGCTCGAACTCTTTATTGATAGAGGATATATCTCTGATGTGTCAGTCCGCGGCAGTGAAGTAGTTGATGAACATCAGGTTAAACGAATCTTCCCGCTTTCAGCAGGGGACATCTTTCGTTCTGATGCAAGTGATAAAGGTCTTCGAGACCTTACTGCAACAGGATATTTTTCTTTTGCAAGTTTGAATGTCGATCAATTTGATGTTCCAAATCTGAAGATCATTATAGCTGAAGATACTCTTGAGCGATACGACACATTCCGTTCAGACAATGATGGAGCGCAACTTTGGATACATGTTGAGGAAAAACCGAGGAATGTCTTGCGGCTCGGGTTACTAGCGGATAATGAGTTCGGGGCACTCTTCTCTGGTGAATTCGCAAATGAGAATATCTTTGGGCTTGACGCAGAGTTCTCGCTCAAAGGAGGAATCGGTTCAGCGAGTCGATATGCTGTGGCATCTATTTCATCGCAGCGATTCATAAGTCTTTTCACAACCTTCTTGTTGCAAGGATATACCGGGTTCAAAGATATTCTCGTTTATGACACGAAGAATGATATACCTGAAGGAAAGATAGAATCGAGTGTCGTCGATGTTCATCGGGAGACAAACGATATTGGTCTTCGGCTCCGCCTTGGAGGAGAGGTAGCAAAACGCGCTTCGCTTTCGGCAGAGCTTCGTTTTGAAGCATGGCGTTCCTATTCAACCCAAACTCAAGAAACTATAACTCCTCGTTCTTTTATCAACAGCTTCGCAGCGGAATTCCTTTTTGATACACGTGATGATGCTGCATATCCTAATAGCGGATCATATTTACGAGCCGACTACGAAGTTGGCTCGGCAAATCTTGGAAGTGATATAAGTTATACAAAACTTTTCGCACAGTTCACACCGACAGTCACGATCTCACGACTTCATACACTTATCCCTAGTGTTGCAATCGGTATTGGAGATAAGACACTACCGCAATTCCAATCATTCTCTCTTGGTGGTATCAATAGTTTTTATGGACTCAATGAATACGAAAAGCGCGGCAGACAGATGGTGCAGGGAAGTATGACCTATCAGGTAAAGATACCCTACATTCAGATCTTCCCGACATTTTTCTCGTTGCGTTATGATCTCGGAGCTACGTGGCTTGAGCCGGAACAGATAAAATTCTCTGCATTCGTTCATGGTATCGGAGCGCAGGTTGGCTTCAAAACGCCTATTGGTTTGATTCGCTTCGGTATCGGCGAAAACTTTGCATTTGCCGACGACGATAAGAAGCCACTGCTTCTGAACAAACCAAGATTCTACTTTAGTATTGGGGGAAAGTTGTAATTACAGTAGAGACTTAAACTCTTCAACTGTTAATCCCGCTTGTTTGATAATGCCTCGCAACGTCCCTTTTGCTATAGTTTTATGATCCGGGATAGTCAGACGACGAAATGGTGAGGTGTATTGGCGGAGGATGATGTGACTACCGTTTTGTCTATCAAAAACATAACCCAACTTTTCAAATGCTTTGACAGCATCTCTGCCTGAAACAATAGGGAGTAATGAACCCATCAGGATTATATCTCTATGAGTTCTTCTGTTATAGGAGGTGGAACAGGTTCATTGTGTTCCTTCAGACTTAAGAGATAACCCTCTGCTGCTTCGCGGATATTTGAGATTGCTTCGCTACGGGTTGTTCCCTGTGAGATACATCCCGGAAGCGAAGGGACTTCCGCTACGAACATCCCATCCTCATCTTGTTCGATATGTATTCTGTACTTCATACCTTTTTAAGTAATGGTGACACTTTTAAGTTCCGATTGTTAGAAGTAGCTATGAATATAGTCATCACAGGTGCATCAAAAGGTATCGGACAAGCCATTGCAGAGATATTTGCGAAAGAGCCGAACTCGCAGCATAACTTCGGTCTATGCTCACGCAACATCAACGAACTTATGCTCGTCGAATCACAGCTTGGCAAAGAATACCCGTTGCATAAGTATTACTCACGGGCAGTTGATGTGACAAGTGAGGAAGCGGTAAATACTTTCATCTCCGGCTACGAAAAAGAATACGGCGCAATAGATGTCCTCATCAATAATGCGGGGCTTGGTATCTTTGGCGCATTTCACGAACTTTTCGAAAAAGATTTTCGCTATGTGATGGACGTAAATGTTAGAGGAGTATTCCTTGCGACACAAGCTGCACTGCCGAAAATGCGCGAGAAGAAACAAGGTACGATCATCACCATCAGCTCAGTTGCGGGAAAGACGGGCTTCAAGGGAGGGGCTGCATATAGCGGCTCGAAGTTCGCTGTTCGCGGTTTGATGCAATCACTCTTCTTGGAAGTACGCGACGAGAATATTCGCGTCGTTACCATTTGTCCCGGTTCAGTTGATACGCCATTCTTTGATAATGTCACATTGAGTTCAACTTCCAATCCCCAAAAGTGGCTCCGTGCATGGCAGGTAGCAGAAACTGTCAAACTCGCTGTATCCTTGCCTATCGGAGCAACAATCTCGGAGCTTGAGATTCGCCCGACTAACGTATAAAACAGTACCTGCTCTTTCAGGATTAATGTACCCCTCTTTTTTCTTTTAGGTGTGGTGTAACAAACACTTGCGGCGGCAGTTTTTAGTGATGTATTCATTCGCCCCCTCATCCCGGAGTCTATGGCTTCCGGTCGGGCGTGTGCATCACAAGTCCGGAGGTTATAGGTCGTATAAAACCGGCGTGAAACACATTTCCGAGGCAGCCAAGCTGTAGTTCTCCGGTTGAGGAAGCCCTAACGCTTCTTTGTTGTGAAATTATTAGTCACCCCGCGGCTCATTCTGCGTCCATTCGCAGAAGCCGACTTGGATTTATTTAGTGCGATAGTCGCTGACCCGGAGGTCATGCGATATGTTGGGAAGGGCAAAGCCCTCACCGCCGAAGAATCAAGACTCCGATTCGAGAGAATGCTCTCCCATTTCCGCGAACACGAATTTGGGTTATTCGCTGTGATTGAGCGAAAATCCCGCCGACTCATCGGTAGATGTGGTCTCCAATACCTTGATGATACTTCCGAAATTGAAATTGGGTATTTATTTGAACGTGAAGCATGGGGAAAAGGATACGCCACCGAATCCGCAAAGGAGGTCTTGCGGCATGGCTTCGATGATCATACCATGGAGCGAATCATCGGCGTATCCTACCCCGAAAATACCCCCTCACGTCGTGTTTTAGAGAAGATAGGTCTGAATTATGTAGGCGAGACATTCCATCACGGCATTAACTGTGTCAAATACGAGGCATTCCCGAAAGCTGAACCCGAAGCCCGAAGCGCCCCAGTCTCCTTTGCCCGAGCTATGAATGCAATGTTTATGAAATAATCTCTAAAAGTGTAACAAATAGTCCCCTGCCGTGTTTATAGTTATGCGTATTCTACCCTTGCCCCCAGTAACAACTTCATGCGCCGGAGGGACGAACGTCCTTGCTCGGCTTATTGTTTTTTTTTTAAGCTATGAAAGCAAGATATTTTCGGGGTTTTCTCCTGCTTCTATTGGCGGCACTTTCGCTTGAAGCAAGCGCACAGTGGCGCATCTCTACGCCGCGTGATACCGTATATGTTTCTGCGAAGAAAAAAGCAACGACCCCTTCAAAGATGACCCTCAATACAGGTGTTGAGGCAAAGATATGGGTATCTGGTCAATATAAAATGTCAGCAGGTAACCCGGCAGTATTTGATGGTGGGTATGTTACGTATTTCCCAGGATGGAATCTTCCTCAACCACTTCGCACAACCCCACCATATAGCTATAATAATGTAAAATATGACTTTGGTTTGAAGTACCAAACTATTGCAGGCATTCAAGAATATTGGTTTGTACCGAGTGAGTTGACGTATCAATCAAGTCACATCTATTCTGCAAAAATCACAAGTGCCGGAAATGCATTACAGTTTTACATTAAAACGCCTAATGATTCATACTATGCAAATGCACAAGATGGGTTGACAATACGTCTTGAACGTTGGACAGCCGGTATTGCAATAAAGAAAACGGACGTAAGTTTTGGAAATGTACTTATTGGTTCGTCGGCTAACTATCTTGATTCAATCGCAAGCTATGGTATTGACCCGTTGCAAGTAGATTCGATAAAGATCGTGGGCACTGATGCGGCCGCATTTACCTATATTTCACAACGTAATGTACCATTCACACTTCCGAATGAACTTGCCAACGAGATCAAAATAATTTTCACTCCGCAAAAACGAGGTAATGCAACGGCTGAATTGATTATCTATTCAAAGAATACAGACGTACCCAGCAGAATTATCAAAGTACGACTTAACGGTACGGGGCAAGAGCCAACCTTAAATGTAGGAAATAAATCACTTGATT
>JBKJTT010000095.1:0-10443 GCA_046590205.1 Kapaibacterium sp. (SeqCode) | reverse complement strand
GTTAATGAGAATGGCTTTGTTGGTACCGGCATTAACCTAACGATGAATAATTTTATTGGTACGGGTCTTAATATCCAAGACAATACAGTGTTTGGTACTGGACTTAATGTTAATGCTGGTTTCAATAGTACCGGCATTAATGTAAATGGTAGTACGAATAATCTTCTCGTCGTCAACGGAACAGCTGATGCAACGCTCTTCAGTGTAGGTGGTGACCCTGTATGGGATGCGCGTGTCAATGGTGATTTACACGTATCAGGTATTATCAAGATGGGTGGTTCTATCTATATAGACGGTACAACACCGAACAATCACTCTATCCTTGCCAATGACGATCTTACGATCGGTACAAATGCTCCGGGGCAGAATTTTAATCTTGTTGCAGGTGTGGGTGGTATCATTAATATCACAGCTCCAATCATGTTCCCTGCGCTTCCTTCTCTCTCTAATCTTGATATGGGTAACTTCCGTGTCTTGAATATCGGTAATGCAGGTACAGACTTTACAACTCTCGGCGGTTTGACTCTTGCTGATAAACTTACCATCGGTAACATCACAGCTCTCTCAAGCTCATTGAATGTACTTGTAACCAATGCAGGTGTAGTTGAGCAGCGCACAGCCGCTTCGATCATCGCTGCTACAGCATGGGCACTTGGTGGGAATACATCGCCTTCTTCAAACATCTTCGGTACCTTGAGTGCGACAGATGTTCTCATGCAAGCAGGTGGCACAACACAAATGACACTTCGTAATACAGGCGGTATCAATATCCCGACAAGCGCAGCATCAGGGGTTGGTGTTATCTTCCAGAACGGTACACGATTTATCCATAGCTTTGGGACAAATAATTTCTTCGCTGGAATAAACGCCGGTAACTTGACCATGACAGGCATGAATAATACTGCTGTCGGCTACACCGCTCTTCCGGCTAACACGATAGGCACGGATAATACAGCAAATGGTGTAGGTGCGCTCTTCGTTAACACAATAGGAAGTAGGAATACAGCAACCGGTAGGTCTACCCTTCAGAGTAACGTATCAGGCAACAATAATACAGCAACCGGTTCGTCTGCTCTTGCGGCTAACACAGCCAGCGATAATACAGCAAATGGCGTAGGCGCGCTCTTTCTTAACACAAATGGAGCTAATAATACAGCAACCGGTAGGTCTGCTCTTGAAAATAATACGCTCGGGAACAGCAACACTGCAGTTGGCTTTAATGCAGGATTTATAAACACAATTGGGAATAGTAATACATTCGTAGGGCAGGGTGCTGATGCGACCTCCAATAACCTTACAAACGCAACTGCTATTGGTTCTGGTGCAGTCGTCAGCCAAAACGACGCTCTTATTCTCGGAAATAATGCACAGGTAGGTATCAAAATTTCTGCACCTACTGCAGATCTTGATATTAACGGAACAGTGCGTATCAGAAACCTCGCATCAGTCTATACCAATCTCGTTACAGCAAATGCAAATGGAAATCTTGGTAATAACACCGCTATCGGACTTGGCTTAACTACCGGAACTGGTACGACAAATACTATTCCGAAATGGACATCCGCCACAGGCGCGCTCGGTAATTCTCTTCTCACCGATAACGCAACTTCACTGACATATACCGGCGCAAATGTTACACTCAACGCTACTGGAGCTAATGGGCTTATCCAAAGTGGTCCGCGTAATTCCGGAGATGGTTTATCATCAACACTCACGATCCAAGCGAGAACTGTTGTCTATGGTGCAAACTTTGCAACCGACGGTACAAATCTTGCTTTGAACGGCGGCGGTGGCATTTCAGATGGAACATTTGGTCTTGCTAGAAAAGGCGACGTCATTCTAACTGCAGGATGGAATAACTACTTCCCCGGATCAAGTAACCGAGCTGCTCAGAATGGCTCCGTTGTTTTCAACGTAGGAAACAATAATCCTGAAGTTTTCCGATGCAGTAATACTGCTGATGCAGGCGGTCAAGTGGCAACATTTGCATTTAATGGCGCAGCTGTAGCAGGAGGAAATACCTTTCAGGTTGGTACAGGTGCTACGAATGGTAACGGCGCAAGTCTTACTACGGGTGGTGCATGGACGAACGGATCATCTCGCAATTTCAAGGAGCGTTTCTCAACCCTTAATGGCGAAGACATTCTCTCGAAGATCAACAAGTTGAACGTCCTTGGCTGGTATTACAAAGGCTCGAATGAATATCATATCGGACCTATAGCCGAAGATTTCTACACAACCTTTAGAACTGGAAACCAGGATCAAGAGAGTTTTTCATCAACTCATATCTCGTCAGTTGATCCTGCCGGCGTAGCACTCGTTGGTGTGCAAGAGCTTGCGAAGCAAAACCAAGAACTTGTGAAGCAAAATCAAGAGCAAGCAGCTCGCATCAAATCACTCGAAGAACGTTTCGAGCGTCTTGAGAAACTCATAAAATAATTTAAACGCATTTTCATTAAAGTGTAAGGCACGCCCGAAAGGGCGTGCTTTTTTTACAACAGCATCTGTTGAACTGTTGTTGGAGATGCTCACGATTTTATCTCACCTGTTCACGGCAAACTAACAGTCGCCCGCTAACGAAAGTTGGCGGGTGTTCTTTTTTTCACCCCCTAACCCCATTCATATTCGTGAAGGGGGAATAAGAACAGGTCACGAGACCTGTAGTACATGTAACAAAACCCAATTTCTGTTGTTATTTGTATATAGTCTTAATTACGCATTACGTAAAGAGTCCCTATGAATAAAGCCCTCGTTTTTTTATGCCTCCTATGTGCAACCCCTTTATACGCACAGCAATTTATTCCAACTGCATTTTGGGAATTCCTTCATCCCGAACCGCAAGGAAATAATCTCCGCGCCGTCAAAATGATCGACTCGCTGACCTATATCAGCGTCGGCGATCAAGGGACGATCGTTCGTACATCCGATGATGGAGCGTCATGGAAGGTGACGAACAAAGTGGTAGGTTTTACAGGAATACTTACATCAATAGATTTCGGGACAGCAAGCACGGGCGCATGTCTTGGCGTATCGTCGGTCTTTTTTACTAATGATACAGGGAAATCATGGCGACGGATAGATCTTCCGACGACCGTGACGATGAACCGTATCTACTATGCGACACCTTCGCGTGTTTTTTGCGTCGGGAAGGACGGAACGATCATGCTTTCGGTTGATTCAGGCAAAGCATGGGTAAAGGTCGCCTTAGAAAGTGGGACCGACCTCAAAGATATTTATTTTATGACGCCTTCGTATGGTATCACCTGCGGAACAGACGGTGTCCGATTCCTTTCGCGCGATAGCGGCAAGACATGGAACGTCTTCACCGATTCATTCGGAAATAATATGTATGCGGTTGATTTTTTTAACGGCAAGGACGGCGCGATCTCCGGTGAACTCAGCGCGATCTATCTCACCAAAGACAGCGCAAAGTCATGGCAGAAGCAGGCAGTCTCCCCAAAGGGCGGGTGTAATGATGTCATTATGCTTTCGCCGATGAAAACGATCGTTGTCTGTGATTGGCGCGGTATCTATAGGACAACCGATGGCGGTACTTCATGGTGGAACGATCAGCCCTTCAGCCCGGCATCGCTCAAAGGTGTTTCGTTTGCCTCCGATAAGAAGAACGGTGTTTCTGTCGGTTCGAATGGTATCATCATGCGAACCTATAACGGCGCGGATTCGTGGGAAGTTGTTTTTGATCGAGTTGTCGTTAACGCTGTCGGCTTAGAATCTGTCTATGCAATTACCGAGACGACAGTTATTGCCTCCGGAACAACAGGACTGATCATCCGTTCAGTTGATGGCGGAAAGAAATGGACGAACATCCCGAACCCATCGGGCAGCACGCTTTATGATACTGATTTCCAGACACCACTTGTCGGTACGATGGTGGGTGGTTTTGGGATGATCATACGCACACGCGACGGTGGCTTAACATGGACGCAGCAGACATCCGGCACAACGAGCGATCTGCGCGGCGTAGATTTTCTTGATTCAAACAATGGCGTCGCATGCGGACCCAAAGGGGTTGTCTTGATGACACAAAACGGCGGCAAGTCGTGGCTGAACATTGCCGGAAACCCTGATACGGTCAGCTTCCAGGACGTAGCATATACAGCTCCGGGGCATATCGTACTCATAGGCGCGCGCAGCAGAAAGACCATTGACCCTAACCTGCTCAATCAAGGTCACATCGCGATCTCCAGTGATAATGGATTTTCATGGAGACAAGCAACGATAAACGGTGTCGTTGGTAATCAGGATTTTAACGAAGGGTACGCGCTCTCATTTCCGACTCCTGCTATTGGATATGCCGGCGGAAGTTTAGGTGAAGGGACTGCTCGCAGAGGACCATGGCTTCGCTCACTCGATAGCGGGAACACGTGGCAGTTGATGGATTCCACACTTGTGCATCCTATCTATAGCATGTCGTTCGCGAATGTGCACAGTGGTACTGCGGTCGGGCTTGATGGGAAAACATCGCATACATCCGACGGAGGCGCACCGTGGGTAGAGGTTACAAGCGGTACAGCATTGACATTGAACGCTGTTCATCACTCCGCATTACAAACTGCATTTGCTGTCGGTGGAAAAACGGCTATCATTCGTTTGACGACCAACGACACTATCGTTACGCTCTCTGCGCCGCGTACACCTGTCGCAAAAAAGCATGATATGCTTCGGAGCATCTATCCAAATCCTACACGCGAGCTTGCAACGTTTGAGATCGAGATAGAGCGCACGATGGCAGTAACGCTTTCGCTCTTTGATGTGAAAGGAAACAAGGTCGCATCAATCTATGACGGCATATTGCCGAACGGTGTGCATGAAGCAAATCTCGATGTATCAAAGCTTACCGCAGGTATCTACTTCGCCCGTCTTGACAGCCCAGATGGCTCAGAGATGATGAAGGTGATTGTGCAGTAGCGAGTTGCTAAATACTTTTAGTGGGGGCAGGTTTTAACCTGCCCCTTTTTTTTACCCTTTTGCTTATGGCGTATTTCTATTGATGAGAACGTTATCATTACCGATGAAACGCCCTTTACTTTTCCTCCTTCTCCTGTTCTTTGGATGTAAAGCCGAAGAAGAAGTGCCTATTGCCAGAGAACAAGAAGAATTTGTTATCACTTCACCCAAAGAAGTAATACAACCGCAAGAAAGACAGAGAGCAAAACCAAAAAGAAGAGTAACGCCGACTCCGGTGACACCTGAAGCCGAACCTGAAGTAGAGATTGCCGAAGAAACCCAGACACCAAAAGAAGAAACAGCGCAAGAACCGAATACACGCATGAACGATGTTATCTTTGAGAAGTCATTTGGCGATAGAAGTATGCATAGTGTCATCGTTGACCCTCCGCCGAAACATCCCGACTCGCTCAAGTGGGAAGATATCTCCGGCGGATACGGCGCCTACCTACCCCCTCCGACACCCTGGTGGATAAAATGGCTCGGCTACATCAACGCCGCCGCCGCCATTATCTTTTGCGGGTATTTGCTTATTACGAATGGGTAGGGGATGCCTCTCGCTATCAATAAAATAGATATGCTCTTGTTACAAAGCGCATACTTACCGTGTCCTCTAAGTATTATTTCTATTTTGCTATTCATCATGAGAAAGATACTTGTATTTCTTTTGTAGTGCTACTTCTATTAGTGCTTGCCATATCGGTCAACGCACAACAGAAGATCCCGCCTAAGATTGAGTGGCAGAAATGCCTCGGCGGTACTTTGGATGACTATTGCTCTTCAGTTCAACAAACAAGCGATGGCGGTTATATCCTGGCAGGACATAGTTATTCTAATAACGGCGATGTTAGTGGTAATCATAGTGGAGATTTCTGGATTGTAAAACTCTCACCCGAAGGCACAAGCAGTGTCGAATCTGAATCAGCATTTGCGTCTGCAATAACTATCTCTCCAAATCCCGCAACAACATCTGCGACGCTCACGCTTGAAACGGGTGAGGCAGGTGTATATGAAGTCCAGATTATTTCCGTAACGGGCGCAACGCTTAAAGAGTATTCAACCCACCTCGGGGCAGGCAAGCAGGAGATAGCTCTTACAGACCTTGAATCACTTCCCTCGGGGATGTATGAAGTGTTAGTCAAACGCAGCGGTCACCAAACGCTGCGAACAAAGTTTATTGTGCAGTAAATGAAAGAGCACGCCGTTGGCGTGCTCTTTTGAAATCTTCTACTCCTTCACGAACCGATACCGTTCCCTTACTCCGCCTACACTCACTTCATATACATACCAACCCGTCGGCATATTGCCGAGAGCAACATTCATGCTGTTTACTCCTGACGGATAGAATGCTTGTGAAGTTGTCATCACTTTTCCGAGTGCATCATAGACGGTTATCAGCACATCGCTTGGCTTTGCGAGTGTGAAGCCGATGTTTATGTTGTCCGTTGCCGGGTTCGGATATTGTGTGACGGCATACGCACTTACACGTTCATGTGCAACAGAAGTTGGTGCACGTTTGAGTCGTATCTGGTGCGCTCTGCGGTCGTTGGCATTGTATGCGAACGTGCTGTCTTTGCCGTTATATCTTACTGTCACTGTATGCACTGCTTGATTATTAGTTGAAGTGCCTGTCATGGTATATTCGGTGAGTTGATAAATACCCGAGAAGCCGAGCGAATCAGTTGAATCACTTGCAACGACTTGGCTTAGATTATTCTTCACCGTAATAAGCGCACCCTCGATAGCTTTCCCTGCGCTGTCGCTTACAACAAAGTATGTTGTCCATACGCGAGTAAGAAATTCAACAGGACGTTCGACCTTTGCTGAATCAAAATACGAATCAAGCATGACAACCGTATTTGTGAGAGTAACCGATACATCGAAGCCGTCGGTATTCTCAATGCGGAAATCTTGTATGGTTACGTTCGCGGCGTTGCGAATGCGAAGCGCAGTGCCCGTAGCAGAATCAATATGAATACCACGAATCACATCATCGGCTCTGTCTCCTTCTATCTCGATTCCATATTGTTTTGAATTAATGATCATACCGTTTTCAATATGAACGTTAAGATTATCTCCGCTCACTTTTATTCTATTCGCTCCGATAACCGATGAATTACGCCAATCAAGATCACGATTCAAGTAGAGATTATATGGCTGCGATGAATCGGTTTGTATTTGCGACTCGATAAAGCTAAACTTCTCTAAGAAGAGATCACTTACTGAATCATGAACGTGCTGTGGGTCGAGCGAGAGTATCGAGTTCGTCATAGAGAGATGACTGCCTGCATTCATAAACAGCAAGGTGGAGTCATGCGAGATATAACTGTAGTTGAATGCTCGGTTCAAGTCGCTTGAGGTATGTGTACTATCAAAGAGATAGAGTGTAATAGGGTAATGGACGGTATCTTCGTTATTACGAATGGAGATCGCACTCATACGTCCGCCTGATGTTGCCGTATCGGGCATAAGCGCAAGTACCGTGAATGCCGTCATTGAGTCATAAGCATAGAAACGACCGGGAATAACAGAGGCACCGTATGACGGCGGAGCCGAGACGTATGTATCGAACCATGAACCGCTATCACCGGGGAGTGCATAGTCTTCAGCCATGAGTTCTTCGCGCGAAAGTACGATGGCGCGCTCTTCATCAGTTCGCGTCGTGCCTGCAAGGGGAATGCCTCGTTTCGGACCGACATCAAATCTGAATGATTTGCATTTTGCCGGAAGCTCGGCGATGCACTTACGTTCGCCCGGCGCGAGGTCATGCGCCGCCTCATTAACAACACTCGTGGCACCATTTGCTTCGATACAAATAAGTTTTACTTTGTTCTGCGGGCGATGCGGTTTATCGGTGTCATTATATACATAGACGAACACGCGGCAGACAGGTATCTTCTTTTTTCCTTCGGTGCGAGGCGGATAGAAGAACTTAACAACTTCATACTTGAGCGGTTCTTCCGTGCGCCCATCATTAACAGTCCCGCGTATGACACGTGGTGCCTGAATTGGGTTCGCGCCTGACGGGTCATTGAGCTTATTGCAACTTGCCCCGTCCTTTTGCATAGTCGGGTTGTTTGCCTTTGCCCAGATACATGCTTCATAGAGCGATACACCTGCGGTGCTATCGAGGTTTGCGCGCGGATCTTTGCCGCACTCAAGCATAGCTTTATGAAACGGCGAGCCGTCGGGTTGTCCTGTTGTTGTGTTGGTAGAGTTCGATGATGTGAGGATGATGCCCTTGAGCTTTCTCTTTCTACCATCGGGTCCTTTCCATTCTTTGTTCGTCATTAACCTCACAGCCGAACCACTATGACATGCCATGATAACGATACAGACATTCTGAATACCTGCTTCAAGAAGTTTACAGGCAAGTTTTGTGTAGCTCACGCGATCTGTTCCGGGACCGGGGTCTTTGCGAAGAATCATTCCTCCGTCATACCCGTGTCCGATGTAATAAAAATACACTTTCGTACATGCCTTTCCATTGAGCGCATCTATCTGATCACAAATATCTTTTAGCGATGCACCGACTGCAGGGTTACCCGCTACGGCAATGTTCGCACCATTGACACCGGGACCTGTGGCTGCTCCATTGAGATAATCTTTGACTCGTTCTATATCATTTGCGATCGCTTTGTCATCCCAATCACCCGCATCTATCGGCGGACCGGGCACGATGATCGCCCACTCTGTATTATTCGGCTTCGGTGTTGTTACGGTTGCAGGGATGGATACACCCGGCGGACATTTACCTCCGGTCACGTAGTTATTATCATACGTATTGTAATTAATTTCGACACCGTTGAAGACAGGCGGAGTTCGTGCTTCTTGTATTTTCATCGCACCGGTGCAGCCGTTCATTGTTACATACGTGAACGAGTGTTCGATGTACTGCCCGGGTTCGTTATCAATAACAAAAAAGTAACTGCGCGCTTTTACCGTATCAACGAACGTACCTGCTGCGTCGGAGATGATCGTGCCCACGGGTAAAAGTGAATCCACGCCGGTCTTATTATGCAGATACACACCGAGTTGATCTTTGTAGGGGCTTGTCGGGACGTACTCGTACATAAGGTTCGTTATTGCTCCACTCCGCGTGAGTTCACCCGCTTCAACAGTAAAGACCAAACGGTTGGTATCATCTTGCGGGATGAAATCATTCGCTTGCACGATAACTGTTGCTTGGTATGTGCCGGGAAAAGCTGGTGTCCACATCGGCGCGAAATTATATGTTGCCTGACCGTTCTGCGGAAGTCCGAAAGAAGTTTGAGTAACCGGTCCATAGACGATCTGATTTGAGAAAAGATCGCGGATTGTAAATCCCATCGAGAACGGCGGACTCGTTTGATTGCCGATGTTTGCAACAATTACTGTCGGGGTGAGCGCTGTGCATGTTTTACTGCCGGTTGCTGTCGGGTTAGTAATAGACATTGGGCGGATATTGTGCTGCGCGAGTGAAACACTTGCAAGAAACAGTGATCCAACAATAAGTGAAATAAAGCGATACATAGGTTGTCCTCCAAAAATAAGCACGAATGAGAGAGGACAAATATACAGCTATTTCAGAGGATTGGTACAGGTATTTTTTGGCTAAATTACAACTGGTATACCACGGGTTGGGTGATGAGTTATGTGTGATGAATGCCCTTTGTGAACCTTCGTGTTCCCATTGTGTCTTTGTGTTTAATTCTTCTTCCTCTCCATTTTCTCACTTTTCGAGAAGCTACTTTTGCATCTCTCGCGTGTCTTAGAGTATTGACTTCACTTCAATACTTCATTATGAAAAAACTGCTACTTCTTTTCTTTGTTCTTGCTTCTTCTTCACTTTTCGCACAGAATTACAAGGTGTTTGTGCTCGAATCACAAGGCGGATACACACCACTGCCGGAAACTGCAACGCAGCTTGTGATGCCGTGGGGGGATGTTGATGAAAATTATTCGTATATCAACGTCCCCGGTTTCTCGATGAAGATATTCGGGACAAAATATACGCTTAGCGAAACCTCGAAGCTTGGTGTTTCTATCTTAGGCAATCTGAAGATAGAAGATGATACATCGCTTGTTATTATTGACGGATATTTTACGGGCATTGATTCGGTAAGTCCGGAGTCGAAGATACTCTATCAGGTAACAGGTTCACCCGGCGAGCGCGTCATCTCTATCGAGTACCGAAAGTTAGGGTATTGGGGATGCAACGACTCGTCGCACGTTACCTTCAAGATGAACCTTGAAGAGAAGACGGGAAATTTCATCTTTGATTACGGCGAGAACACGATCGTTTGTGATTCGGCACTTGGCGGCGAGAAAGGTCCGTGGGTTGGTATCTTCCGCTCGAATCTTGATGTGACAAAGTTCTATAAGATCAATTGGTTGTCGGGAAATCCGTTGACGCCAAAGCTAACGACAACCAATTGATCTTATAGAACTTTGTCACATCAAGATTCGAGCGGAAGATACCAACCCACGGACCTT
>JBKJTT010000073.1:0-36155 GCA_046590205.1 Kapaibacterium sp. (SeqCode) | reverse complement strand
TTCCTTTGGGGTGACGACAATCGGTGCCGGACGTGGCGAGACCTTCTCAAGTTCGGTCGAGGTCGTATCTTTGATAATAGCAATACACATATTCCCAAGCTTGCCGATGCCGCCTCTATCATACACCCCGACCGTCGGCTCCGTCCGTGCTTGCGAATAGACGATGACAGCAACATTATGCTCTTCCATCAACTCTCGCAAGTAATAAAATAATCGCTCCCTCCGTCGCCAGGTGCTCGATGTCCATTCCCAACCCATGATAATGACAACGCCGATAGCGGCGCTGCTGACGATCTGGGTAATCGTATCGCTTTCACCGATAAGATCACCGCGGCACGAGCTATACGGCACAAGCTTTACTTCTTTCGGGTCAGTACGTTTATAGAACCAGTCGTTGGTACCGGTAAGAGGCATTACATGCTCATTGAAGCGGTTCGCACTCACTCCGCAATTAATGATGAGTGTCCCGACACCGAGGTTTCGGATATCGGATGCAAGCTTGGTTGAGTGGCTGAGCATATTCTCTGCTGATTCGGAAAGCACAACAGAAAGCTCCCCATGCGCCAAAGGCACAGAGTTTACGTATGTTATTTTCATATTGGTTGTTGGTTAATATTTCCCGCTCCCCCGCCTTTTCAAGGCGGGGGATACAGGGGGCGGTTATTAAATAAATATGGCGACAGCCATACAAAATCGGACTAACGAGATACGGAAGAAAATATGGTATTGTTTTATTGAATAACCTTCCTCTGTATCTCCTTCCTTGAAAAGGAAGGAGAGGGTCTTTCCCCGCTCCCCCGCCTTTTGAAGGCGGGGGATACAGGGGGCGGTTATTAAATAAATCTCGGCGGCAGCCGAACAAAATCGGATGGGTTCGGTCGTCCCTACCGGGACTACGGAGACGGGCACGCCATCGGCGAGCCCCTACGGTCTTCGTCCCGCGAGTGACGATTGAAATTAGCCCGCCGTTTTAACGGCGGGAAGAGGGCATAGAAAGAAATCACAAGTCCCGAAGGGACGACCGAAATTCTTTACGCTTTGAAGTTTACGCTTTGCGCCTCAAGTTTGGTATGCAAATATACGCAATAATTTGTCGTTTTGCAATAGGTGCCCTAAAGATACATCGAAGAAAGTCCGCAACTCCCTATTTTCCTACAAAGAAAAAATGAAGATTTTTCGGAACTGCTTTTTTTGCGCTGTTTTCGAGGAAAACGCATTGGCACCTATGATTTCCCATAAGGCACGCCGCCTGTGCCCTCTTATCTCTTACTCCCCCGCCTTTTCAAGGCGGGGGTTAGGGGGCGGTTATTGAATAAATCCGGCGACAGCCGAACAGATATAGTAAATAATGTCTAGTTATACAAAAATTGTTCAAAAAACATCCTAATAGAAGACAATAGCTTCTTGTTTTTAAAGGGACGTAACTTAATGAGACTGACGCTTAACTGTTCATCTCGCACAAAAATATGAAGAGGTTTTTTTTTCACTTCTTTATAGTTCTGCAATACAGCAAAGAACCAACTTTCCACATATGACCTAGACCAACGTCTAAGCTGAATCCAATTGATTATTCCCATGATAAAAAAAGTGGCAGGTAACCAGATCATTTTAATGTCCTCGTTTGAACATTCTAATTCTGGAAGCATCCACCAAAATGCAAAACCAACCATCATTCCTGTAAGAGTTGATCCCAACCCATTCCATATATCAAAAAAACCTTCAAATCTTTTCTCATCCGAAGTTTTATCAATTGTTCGTCTCAATCTATAGAAATACACATCAAAGAGCGCAGCTGAACCAGATGTAGAAAGTTGTTCTGGTTCTATATTTGTTAATTCATTAGATGTATCTTTGAGTTCAAGATTTTGTTCGCTGTCTGCCGTTTCTGCTGAAGCAGAACCTGTCGCTTTAGTATCTTTTTGATTTAAAAGTGTATTTTTTAATTCGATGAATCCGTTTTCCACTGCGCTCTTAAAGAAAGCAATATGGTTCAAACGTAGAACTTTCCTAAGTATGGGGAAATTGATGATGAAATGATACAAAGAAGAAACAAGATATCCGATAATGAATATCGCACCTAATAAAACTGCACTTTCCAAAACTTCTTTGCTAGACCCCAATCCAAAATCTATCAGCCTCTTCGCTTCTACAAACTTTTGCAAATAAAATACAAGCCCAAGTGTCATAGCACCGGGAATAAAATAGCGAAAAAAAGTTTGAAGACTAAATTCTTTGAACATGATATTTCTCCCCCACCTATATTAATTATTGTTTTGTCAAATCATACAACTCAAAGTCCGACTCCAACTAAGCCAACTCAAGCTGCAACGAGCTTTCCTTTACCTTTACTGGATAATTTGTAATTATCAGTTCTTTACCTTTCGCCGCAGTTTCTTTTTTGTAGTTGTTCATGCCGTATTGGAATTCCCACTCAAAAAGATGGGCGAACTCAAAATTATTTCTTACTTCTTCGCAGTCGTCATACGTAATCATCCAAGGATGCGGGCATGCCTTCATGTCCTGCGCAAATTTCTTATGGTCAAACCCAAGATGTAGGTCTCCGTTCTTACCGTATAGCCGAGATTTTGTTGCCGAAAAATATGGGGGGTCAAGAAAAATAAAAATATCACGTCCTGATGCATACAGTGATTCACTATAATCAGTGTTTGTCACGACTACATCATCTAATAAACCCTCCAGTTGGCGTAATCGAAAGATAGAGGAATCAGTAAACCGTGTTTCAAATGCTTTCTGTGAATATCCACCGGAATCAACAGTGCCTGAAAATGTAATCCTATTTAATACAAAAAAACGGACTGCCCTTTGCAATTCAGTTAATTCATGATTGACTTGTCCTACTAAAGAATCAAAGAGCACGCGACCATCACTTACTGATTTCTTGATAAAATCTACTTGCTCAACCAGTTCATCAAGATTCTCTTTCACGCACTTCCAAAAACAGTAAAGGTCATAGTTCAAGTCATTTATCCAAAACTCTCTATGTGGATGACGTTGCTTTTGCCAAAGGAATACTGAACCACCACCAATAAATGGCTCGCGGAATTCATCATAGTGCTTCGGAACAAATGGGTTCAGCTGAACGATAGCTTTTGCCTTACCCCCAGGGTATCGAAGCGGACTCTTTATTAACGGTAGGATACTCATTTATTTGGTGCTATCACTATAGACATATTCCTATTCTCTTTTACTTCTTGGTTCAACAACCGAATAGTGCCCATAGTTGTCGGTCTTAATATACGACTGTTTTTATCAAAGTAGCTTTGAATCTGGTTTTCCTTTGCAGGTAGCTGTATCTCGCCTTTTAGCAATGGACTTGTCAACTTAAGTCGAGTAGCAAACTTTACGGACTTTTTATCTATTTGAAGTTTGTCGATGTTTGAGTATAATATTAACTTAAATAAACCGTCTTTAATGTCACATAAACTTGGTAAGACTCCGGCAGTTGTATTCTTAGATTCTTGAATTATCCATGACTTACCTTCTTTAACCAGCTCATCAGCAGTCAAAAAGTATGTCCCGCCCAGATAGTTTTCAAGCACAAGCTGAACTTTGTCTCCATCACCAAGGAATTCATTGATGTGATTTGTAAGATATTCTCTGCTGCTTGCACCCTGTGACCCACGTAGTGATATTTCTCTGTAGCTCTCTATATTTTCGAGTACTCGCTGATGGAATCTTTCTAAGGCAGAGTATGAATGTATTTCTACTCCTGTCTTTCTTGATATCTTCCTGTATGCATCAATAGATTTCAACAAGACATCTGTTAGCTTTTCATTGATTACTGTCCTATTCCAATGAATAGCTTCCAACCGATGCCGCATTATCTCCTTAATCTGTTCTTTTACAAATACATTGTTTAGCTTTTGGTTAGTGAGTTTTTCTCTGTTTCTTTGAGCTGATGAATTATTCTTAGATGCGTTATCATAGTATCCGAGCACTACGAATATGCCGAGTAAACTCATCCAACTGAAAGTAGAAAACTGAATTTTATCCAGATCACCATCTTTTCCTTCATCCTTGAGAATAGGGATAATGGTTAATTTCTTGGCAGAATTAAACGTATTGTAAATTCTCTCGAAAGGGTATGTTCGGGTTCGTTTTGGGCTAACCCACTTAGAATAAGATATCTCGGTCTTATTAGTATATATAACACCAGAGGGTTTAGCGGTATTGACATCAAATGAGTCAAAATCATACCTCGGTAGCTCTTTCGTTATTTGAGCTTCGTATGAGATGTTCTTAATGGTACCCTCTATTATCTTCATTATGCAAAGATACGAATAACATTACAGTACCTGATGAAGAAATCCCTCACCCCTTCTTCATATTATACCCCTTCTCGCCGTAGGGTTGGAGTTCTTCGAGGAAGAGGGTTTCGAGTTCTTTGCGTGTTTTTGTCATGGAGCTAGTAACAATTACCTACTTCTTATATTTCCCCGGATAGAGTAGTTCTAATCGTTCGCGGATTTGTTTTTCTCTGCCGTAGTTTGTTGGGTTGTAATAGACTTTGTCTTCGAGTCCTTCGGGCAGGCAGTTCTGGTCGGCATGTGCGCCTTCTTCGGAATGCGCGTACTTATATCCTTTTCCGTATCCGAGATCTTTCATAAGTTTTGTCGGTGCGTTGCGCAGATGCAGCGGGACTTCGAGGTTCGGGTTCGCTTGCACGTCAGCCATCGCCGCGCTGATAGCGGTCGTCGCCGCATTTGATTTCGGAGCCGATGCGAGATAGGCGGCAGTCTGCGAAAAGATGAGCTGACTCTCCGGCCAGCCAACAGCGCGGATTGCTTCCCAGCAGCTTGTCGCAAGCATGAGTGCGGCGGGGTCGGCATTGCCAATATCTTCTGATGCAAGGATGACCATTCGCCGTGCGATGAACTCGGGGTCTTCGCCTGCTTCTATCATTCGCGCAAGCCAGTAGATAGATGCGTTGGGGTCGGAGTTGCGCATACTCTTGATGAATGCGCTGATAATATCATAGTGCATCTCGCCGCCTTTATCATAGCGCGATGCCTTGCGCCCGAATGCTGACTCGACGATCTCTTGCGTGATGTGCGCCGCGGTGTCTCGCGTTGCAAGCGAGATGGCAAGTTCTAAACCTGATAAAAGTTTACGCGCATCTCCGCCGGAGAGCGCAAGCATAGCGCGGCGGGCATCATCATCAAAGGTAATAGCAAGCGCGCGAAGTTCTTCATCTTCTTTTATTGCTCGTTCGATAAGCCCCCATAGGTCTGTCTCAGATAGTGATTCGAGTACATAGACTCTAGCACGAGAGAGCAGCGGTGAGATAACCTCGAAGGACGGGTTCTCCGTCGTCGCGCCGATAAGAGTTACGATGCCGACCTCGACTGCGCCGAGCAGTGCATCCTGCTGCGACTTCGAGAAGCGGTGGATTTCGTCAATGAAGAGAACGGTGCGCTTTGATGAGCGACTGTTTGCACGGCGTGCTTCGTCAATAACTTCGCGAAGTTCTTTTACTCCGCTCGATATTGCCGAGAGTGAGTAGAACGGCGCACCGACTGTTTCGCTCATCGCTTTTGCAAGCGTTGTCTTGCCCGTGCCGGGTGGTCCCCAGAGCACCATTGAGTGCATGTTGCCGGAGGCGACCATCTGCTCAAGAGGTTTCCCTTTGGCGATGAGGTGCTGCTGCCCGACTACTTCGTAAATAGTTTTCGGGCGCATACGTTCGGCGAGCGGCGCGAAACGTGTACGCGGCTCAACACCAAAAAAACTCTCGTCAGTATCTTTTATTTTCGCCATAGGTGCTTGTCGTATATAGAAGGAAAATACGAAGAAGTAGGTTCGTGGTTCGTCTTTCTCTTCCCGAAACGCGCTCTCAAGTGGGGATTCGTGGGAATAAATCTTCACTTTATTTTTAAAAGGACTTGCATTTTACCAAATTATTTTGTATAATGGTGGTGATATATACTTGGGGGAAAGTATCACATGGAGATTAACGCAACTCTACAAGAAGAGAAAATATTACTCTCAAAGCCCGCACTCTCGGGTGATGACGAGCGTAACCACCCGTTTCCGGCCGACCCCAAGCCCGAACCTGAACGATTACCAAAGCGCGCATTGCACGAGAAGCCGCTCATGCCCATCACCGATTCCGATCTTCGCGGTCGTATCGCCTGGACACATCATCAGTCTTCGCATTTTGTACTTTCGTATGACAGCGCTTCTTTTAGCGAGCGTGAAGCAGATGTGATTCTCTATCAACTTGAAACGGCATACCATGACATCTTTGCGATCACGCATGAAAGTTTTTCCGACAAGCTGAATGTCTATGGAGTTGATCTGCATTCACCAACGCTTCTCGGACGTACAACACGAACACACTTTAACGTTTCCGAGCGCACGCTGTATGTCGTTCGTTCACATCATGACGCGATGGAGTCCGAGCTTGTCGTAGCGCTTGCACATGGGATGCGCTTCCGCCGTTACCTTGAGCACTACGGCATCACACGCGGATGGGCAATGCTCGAAGATGCGTTCAGCGTGTTCCTCTCCGAACGTCTGCGTAATGATAAAAAAACCTTCCCGTTCTATGGAGCAGACCCCGAGATCATCGCGCATTACTTAAAGGAGCATTTGCCGATTCGTTTGCTTTCACATATCTGGACATCACGGCAGTTCGCAAATGCTATCGAACGCTACGCGATAGCGGGCGCATTTATGATCTATCTCGGTGATGTTCTCGGTGATGATAAGGTTGCCGCGTTCTCACGACACGAAGAAGAGATAACGCACAATTCTTTTCACCTGTATTTTAATGACTCACTCGAACATCTTGAAGCGCGCTGGGTTGAGCAATTGCCGAAGGCGATGCATTCATACACAGAATCCGAACGCCATGAGATGATACATGCATGGATGAAATGTGTGCAGGGAAAATTTCAGGAGGTTACAGGCTTGAGTATCGGTTGATGATAGTCTCGACAACGTTCGTTGTCGAGCGTCCTTCGACCAGTTCGAGAGTTAGTACCTTGCCGCCGTTTGCTTCTACTACTTGGCGACCGACTATATTCTCTTTCGCATAGTCTGCACCTTTTATCAGTACATCAGGAATAACGAATGTGATTAGTTCAAGCGGCGTGTCTTCATCAAAGATTACCACGGCGTCAGTTGACTTCAGCGATGCCAATAACTGTGCTCTGTCATCTTCACTCACTATAGGTCGTTTCTCTCCTTTTATCCTGCGAACAGATGCATCAGAGTTCAACCCAATAATAAGCGCATCGCCAAGATTCCGCGCCACGAGAAGATAGGTTACATGCCCACTGTGCAGAATATCAAATACACCGTTTGTAAAAACAAGCGTCTTGTCTTCATCCTTCATCTGCTTACGCCAAAGTGCAAGCTCGCTGTGGGATGAAGAATTACGAAGATCGAATACCGGTGCTGTTGTAAGTGCTGACATATTGTCTACAAAGATACGGAGCTTTTGGTGAACGAATCCACCTTTGAAATGGTAATCTATTTCCATGAAAGAAGAACGACGGGAAAATGAGCTATTTGGGATGACGATTACCGAGATCGGGGACGAACTCTCGCACTCATTTCCTGACCTGCCGCGCTATAGAGCGAAGCAAGTTTACTCGCATTTTTATAACGGAAAAACAAGAAGCTTTGAGGATATAAAGCAGCTCCCGCTTCCTGTTAGGACTGCTCTTGGCGAAAAATACCACTTCCCTTCGCTCAAGATTGTCAAAGAAACGAAGAGCATTGACGGTACGCAGAAATTCCTCTTCGGACTTGAGGATGGTCGTGAAATAGAATCCGTCCTCATTCCAAGTGAGATGCGTGACGCAACGGGTGACTCACGCCGCAAAACGCTCTGCCTCTCGACTCAGGTCGGCTGTCCACTGGATTGTAAATTCTGCGCAACCGCCTCGCTCAAGCTCAAACGCAACCTCACGACTGCCGAAATACTGATGCAGTATTTTGAGGTCGAGCGCATCACCGGCGAGAAGATTACGAACGTCGTCTATATGGGTATGGGTGAGCCGATGCTCAACCTTGAGAATGTTATCCGCTCTGTCCGAATCTTTACTGACCCTGAACTTGAGCTGCTTGGCAAAAAACGCATCACTGTCTCGACAAGCGGCTTGCCCGATGAGATACGCACGTTCACCGATGCTGGGCTTGGCGTAAAACTTGCTTTGAGCTTACATGCGACAACCGATGACCTCCGCACAAAGCTGATGCCCATCAATAAGCGCTACCCGCTTAAAGAAGTTATTGATGCGATGGAGTATTTTTATCAAAAGACGCATATTCCTGTCACCTACGAATACATACTCTTTGAGGGGCTCAATGACAGCGAAGCGGACGTGAAGCGTATCGCACGCATTACGCGACGATGCCCAAGCAAGGTAAACGTTATCCCATTTCATAAAATAGATTTTATAAACCCCGAAGGTATTTCTGCCGAACTTCATCCTACAGCGAAGAAAAAATTTGATTCATTTATAAAGCTGCTTCAAGACAGTGAAGTCAGAGTGATGGTGCGCTCAAGCTCCGGCGAAGACATCGAAGCGGCATGCGGACAGTTGGCACTATCGAATGAGATACATCAGGTCGCTTTGCCGTGATAACACCGACTACGATAGACGAGCTCTCACACTTCCTTAAAGAGAGGAAGAACGCACCGCTCCATATCACATCATCTTCGGAGGAAATAAGCGGCGTAGAAACACTTTCAATGAGTGGCTTTAATCGCATCATCACATACGAGCCAGAAGAGATGATCGTTATCGTTGAAGCAGGTATCACACTCGGTGAACTCCAACGTGTACTGGGAGAAAAAGGTCAGTGGATACCAACACTTGATAACGAAGAAAACCCTGAAGTAACGCTCGGCGCGGCAATTGCACGAGATCACTACCATCCACGTTCTCGAACGATGGGAATGCTTCGCACAACGATTCTTGGCGGGACGTTCTCCACACCAAAGGGTGAAGTATTTAAAAGTGGCTCTCGTGTCGTGAAGTCCGTTGCAGGGTATGATATCCATCGTTCGTTCTGCGGCTCGCAAGGGCTATTTGGGATTATCATCCATGTAACTCTCAAGACAGCACCAATGCCCGAGCAGTTATATTATTTTGAGACTTCTCTTTTGGACAAAGAGAACGTCCAAAAATACCATCCTTCAATCACAGAAGAATTTAACGGTAAGCTCTTCATAGAGTTATCAGGGATGAAAGAAGATGTCTCGGCTGATATAGAGGACATTACAAATAATGGTATAGAGCATAGAGCAATCTCACAAGATGATGCACAAGTAATTATTAAAGACATCGTCACTTCAAGACCGAAGAAAGAACTTGACAGAAGTTCTCGTGAGTATCAATTACTTACCGAAGTACGTCGTGCATTCGATGCGGAGGGTGTGCTCGTATGACGACCATTGCTCTTGATTCAAAGAAACTACAAGCATGTATTCATTGTGGGTTATGTCTGGAAGCATGTCCAACGTATCTTGAAACGGGGGAAGAGATGTCAAGTCCGCGCGGGCGGCTTTACTTGATGAAAGCATTGGAGGACGGGACAATCGCGGCAACCGATGAGTCATTTCAGAAGCATGAGCTCTCATGTTTGGTGTGCCGGTCATGCGAGACGGCATGCCCGTCAGGAGTAGAGTTCGGATACTTGATGGAGCAGACGCGGGATATTATTCGTAAAGAATCACCGAATGAAGCACATGGCTTTCTCTTTACGAAGGTTATCGGCAACAAAACTCTCACCGCACTCGCTCAACTCTCAACATCTATCATTTCAAAGCTTGAATTAGGGAAAACTCTCGCCGGTGCCATGAATGCACTTGGTCTCAAACGTCTTGCATCATCGCTTGTGCTTATTCCGAAGTCAGTACCGCTCTCATCATCACGTCAAGCAGTGTATCCTTCCCTATCAGAGAAAAAAGGTGATGTTGCAATACTTGTCGGGTGCATAGGTGATGTCTTTACATCGAAGATAAACGATGCTACAATTGCCGTTCTTCGCAAACTTGGATATGATGTTCATACATTGCCGGAGATAACCTGCTGCGGCTCGCTTGCTATCCATGAAGGGTACCATGACCATGCTGTCACACTAGCAAAGAAGAATGTTGATACAGTGCTTGCATCAAAGGTAGACTTCTTCATCTCGAATATTGCAGGGTGCGGAGCTAACATAAAAAACTACGCCGTGCAGCTCGGTACAGCTGAAGCATACGAATTCCGAACGAAAGTATTTGACATATCGGAGTTTCTCTACAGATTCCATTATGAAGAACTTCGGGAGATGTTGGGCGAGACCGGACAAACCATCGGCTACCACTCATCATGTCACTTACTCCATGGGCAGAAAATAAAAGATGAACCTATCGAGCTATTGAAGTTGATCAGAGGTGCGAATGTCATCGCGCTTGAAGAGAATGATATTTGCTGCGGCAGTGCAGGTGTGTATAACATTGAGCATCCTGAAATGGCAGGTGCCCTGCTCGCTCGAAAGGTAACTATTATTAATAATGCAAAGCCCGATGTTGTTGCGACAGGAAATGCAGGGTGTCAGATGCAATTACAAAAAGGGACACCAAATACACCCATAAAACATGTAATAGAGATCATTGCAGAATATCTTTGATCGCCTCGACGAAGGACGACTCACAGCAGAACGGGTGTAGTTGAACTTCCACCAAAAAGCTCAGGCGAATGTGCGGCTATTAAGAAAAGAAGTACTGCAATAATAAGCCCGAACATAAAGATATTATAACTTACACGTAAGAATTCATACTTCCTCCCGATCACCTTCCCCAGAAAGTAATTATCTTTGATCATACTTCCATAAAGATATTCCTTGTCCCCCATCATCTGGCGTACACCCCACTCAAAATCATCTAACTTCATTTTATAGAAGTTGCCAAAGAAAAGGAGATTTACACGCTTCGCCTGAATGTCTTCTCGGGTAAATTTCCCATGGCTGACCTTTGGGCGTATTGCAAGCACAGCGAAGATGATCGTCAGCACACACACTGCAAGTAAGAAAAATCCCGGGATAGCAAGTTCCGGGCTTTCGTCAAGTTTACGAATAACAAACCCAACGATGAAAGAAATGATGAGTGAGTTTGCTTGTATCATCGTCTCGGCTTTGCGGTCTGCCTGGATGGAGAGATCCATGTGATTGCCGCTGATGATCTTGAACATCGTCTCGATGCCGCGCTCGGGGCGTGTCTCTTTTTCGGCGGCGCGGGCGAGCTTCTCTTTCTCGACCTTCACTTTTTCTAAAACAACTTCATCCTTGGGCGAAAGTTTTGTCGAGGTATATTTACGAAGTTCTCTGTCATGGAAGCGAATGTTCTCTAACTTTTGCTCGTCGAATACTTCTTGTGCATAACGGGTAAAGAATTTGTGGCTTGTCAAGAAGTCAAGGTCTTGACGCATCCAGTCTTCGTCGGACATAACTTTGCCAAGCATTTTTTCCCACTCAATGCGTAGGAGCTTTGATCGATCAGAAAACGTTTTTTTTCCAAGTGAACTCAAGTCAGCATCACAGACGATCTCTTCGAGAAGGTTCTTCGGACGCTGCGGCATCTTGGTTGCCTCAATACAACCAAGTACATACTCAATCTTTTCTTCAGGGTAATTTTCTGTACGAAGAAATTCTTGGGCGATACGTTTACCAACGTCTTCATTTGCGGCATAGACCTCCGTATAGCCGGTATCATGCAGCCATCCGGCAAGTGTGACGATCTCAATACCATCATCACCAAGCTTCATACCCTTTGCTAATTTGCGGGCGGTTTCGGCTACCGACTGCGTATGTTGGTAGTTATGATAAACAAGGTGCTCCGGGAGCTTTTCTTTGAAAAGCTCGAAGACAAACTCCGATGCGCGCTGCGTTATTGAGGTCAGTTCTGCCATACTTTGGTACTTTACTCTACAAATTTACAACAGAAACCCGAAGATAGTTGTATTTTTGAAAGCATTATTTATCTCATACTTACATGGATTCAGCAAAGATCTATCGTCCGGGTGCAGTAGGCGCAATTCTCGATGAGTACGAAAGAGCACTTCAAGAATTAACCCTTCTTCTCTCTTCGATCTCAGAAGAAGACTTCCTTCGCATCCTCGACCCCAATACCAAAGACTCGGACTGCCACTCTGTGCAATCAATTATTCGCCATGTCATCCGCTCCGGCTACGGTTACCCAAGTTATATACGCCCGTTCTTTGGAATGGAAATTGAAAGACCTGAATTAGGTGAGCTTACAAAAGCCGAGTCGATTGCAATGCTTGGTGAAATGTTTGCTTACAACGTCGCAACGTTTGAGGGCAGGTTCGCTATGACAGAAGCTGAAGCAGAAGCTATTAAATTCACGACGCGATGGGGCGCTGACCATACGCTTGAATCTATCATGGAGCATGCAATCGTGCATATCTTACGGCACAGAAGACAGATCGAGAGATTGCTCTCGCTATGATCTTATCTTCCTCTGCGTTTTTTTATCCCCTTGCCTTTTGGCACGCCGCTATAAGGGCTTGGTCTGTTCTTCTTGCCTTTGGGGGCGAATGGTTTTGCAAACTCTCGCTGCGGCCCACGCTCCGGGCGTGGTTCTTCACTTGTCGTTCTTTTCTCGAAGCGATTTCCAGTACGTGCAGGTGCGGCTTGCTCGGCAGGACCTCTCGTTTCAAAACGTCTTTGACGTTCAGACTTTGAGGGATGCTTCTTCTTTGTTCTATCGAACGGGTTTCCTTGCTCTCTTCTCTCAGCTCGCTTACTCGATTTCCACTCACGCTCTCCGGGTGAGAGTATGCGCTCGACCTTCTTTTCTAACGATTCTTTAGGCTCTGATTTTGAAACGTGGTTCGGTTTCTTCTCGACTCTGTGCTCACGCTCTTGTTTAGGGGCATAAGATTTCTCTCTCTTCTCGTGACGACCTTCTGATTTCGGTTTATGACTTGTTTCTTTCTTCTTCTCAACGGGCTCTTTTGCTGCGCCAGCTTTTACAACCTGTGCACCTTTCGAGGTGAACGGATGCTCAAGCATGACGTGTATCTTCTTGCCCATCAGCTTTTCGATGTCACGGATAAATGCTTTTTCGGACTGGTCGCAAAATGAAAGAGCAACACCGCTCGCGCCGGCTCTGCCTGTTCTGCCGATGCGGTGGATATAGGTCTCGGCTACGTTCGGAATCTCAAAGTTAATGACATACTCAAGACTATCAACGTCAATACCTCGTGCGGCAATATCAGTTGCGACAAGAACACGCGTCTTGCCTGCCTTGAAGTTATCGAGCGCACGTTGACGCGTGTTCTGCGCTTTGTTGCCGTGGATCGCTTCTGCGGTTATCCTATTTCTCTCAAGAATCTTTACCACGACATCAGCACCATGTTTTGTGCGCGTAAAGACGAGCGCCGACATAATACCTTCATCCTGTAAAATATGAATAAGCAATTCTTGCTTCTTCATTTTTTCTACATAGTAGAGCGTCTGCACGATACGTTCAGCAGTTGATTGAGCAGGCTTGACCTCTACAAACTTTGGCTCATGAAGCATTGCATCTGCAAGCTTCACGATCGGTGCCGGCATCGTTGCAGAGAAGAACAATGTCTGACGTTTCTTCGGGACTTCCTTAAGGATCTTGTTGATGTCGGTGATGAATCCCATGTCCAGCATTCTATCGGCTTCATCGAGGACAAATATCTCAAGCGAGCGCAGGTCAACGAACCCCTGATTCATCAAGTCAAGAAGACGACCAGGTGTAGCGATAACAACATCAACCCCTCTGCGAAGAGCGGAAGTCTGTCGCCCCTGATTGACACCACCATAAATGACCGTACCATAGATCTGTAAATGTCTGCCATACGCTTCAAAGCTATCGCCTATCTGCACTGCAAGTTCGCGTGTTGGCGTAAGTACGAGGCAGCGTATCTTGATATGCTTATCCTCTTTGTTCGTCCCTTTTTCAAGGAGTTGAAGGATAGGTATTGCAAATGCGGCGGTCTTACCAGTGCCGGTCTGCGCGCTTGCGAGCAAGTCTTTTTTACCAAGAACGATGGGAATCGATTGTTCCTGTATCGGCGTGGGAATAGTGTAACCCTCTTCTTCTAAGGACTTTAGAATGGGGTCAATAACATGTAATGATTTAAACGTAATCGGCTTTTTTGCGTGAGAATCGGTCATAAACGGGAAAATAATAGTAGTATATAGGGGTAGATGCAATAATATGTGAGACTATAACAAATATAGCTCAAAAAGGTAACAAGGAGTTATTGTACGTCTACTTCTCCTTGCGAAACTGGACCGCGCGATACTCGGCAAAGAAGAGCTTGCATTTGTTGCGTTGGTACTTCCCTGTTGAGGTTACCGGCACTTCATTGCCGAAGATAACAACCTTCGGGACTTTTGCAAACGGGAGATGCTCTTTGCAATGAGCGATCACTGCTTTTTCGGTAAGCGACGCATCTTCTTTCTGAATATATGCGCCTACTTCTTCACCATAAAAATCATTTTCAAACCCGACGGATATTCCTATCTTCACGCCCGGACATCTATTGATGACTTCGTCTATTTCAAGCGGTGAGAGATTTACGCCACCACGAATGATTAGCTCTTTGAGCCTTCCTGTGATGAAGAAGTACTTATTCCCTTTTTCATCAAGTTCATAGAATCCTTCATCGCCAGAGCGAAACCAACCATAGCTGAATGTGCTTGCATTGGCTTCGTCATTGTTGTAATAGTACTTCATGACATTGAAGCCGCGAATCGCGATCTCACCACGCTCACTTGGCGCAAGTTCATTGCCGTTCTCATCAGCTATCATCATCTCGTTCTGCGGTAGCGCAACACCGATCGACGGAAAGCCATAATCACGCATCCACTTCTTATGCTCTTCGTCTGAAATATCTTTGGGCAAGTAGCAAGAATAACATGTTGTCTCTGATAGACCATATCCATGTACGATACGTATGCCGAATCTCTCCTCGAACTGCTCACCAAGCTCGACGGTCAGCGGACCTGCTCCGCAGATGATGTGACGAAAATGTGCGGGTTTAGTAAACACATGCTCTTTATAATACTCTATCAGAAATGCTAAGAGTGTAGGCACAACACTTAGGATATGGACTTTCTCTTTCTCAATCCTCTCGAAGATATAGTCCGATTGAAATTTCTGATTGAGCACAACGCTCCCACCTGCATACATCGGCGTTACAAGCGTAACTATTGTACCGTTTACATGATGGATGGGCAGAACGCACATCATGCGCGTTGCATTAGTAATACCATGCCAATGGGATATTCCCTTCGCATCAGCCATAAGGTTGTACTGTGTGAGGACGACTCCCTTTGGGTTGCCCGTTGTGCCGCTTGTAAATACAATGAGAGCTTCATCATCCTTCGTTACGGCATTGTCAGCATTGAAAATAGACCCCGCTTTTGAAAGTTCTTCGTCAAACCATTTGACTCGCTCCCTCTCCTTACGAAGGAGAGGGTCGGGGTGAGGTTCTTCCCCGCATATCATAGTTGCTTCAATAGAAGGGGTATTATCAATAATAGGCATTACTCTCTCAAGATAGTCCTTCCGCAAAAAGACCATCTTTGCTTGGCTGTTTTCTAAGATGTACGTAATGCGGTTATCATCCTCGGAAAGCGATACCGGCACGACGCATACACCCATCAGCCATGCGGCAAAATAGTGGATGACAGTGTCAGCGTGATTATGTGAGATCGTTGCAATGCGGTCGCCACGCTTGAGACCGTATGAGCGCATCATGTTAGCGCACATGCCACAGAGCATGAAGAAATCCTTATAGTTATCCTCGCGGCGATTACCTTCACTGTCGTAATAGATAAGGAATGGTTTTGTATCAAAGTCACGGGCACGGCGGAACATCAGTTCGGCGATGTTCTCATAACCAACATTCCCCGCCGGATCGTTTGGATCGGTGATAGTCCGCGCATGGGCTATCTGTTCAAGTAGTTTGTTATTCATCATCTTCAGTATGCAAATTTACGGGAAAAAGCACATGGTCGTAGAAAGTCTGACCTAAACCCTCTCGTCTTCTTGCTTGTTTAGCATCCGATTAAATATTTACTTTACGCTAATGCAGCAATTCCGTGAATCAGTATTAGAGCTTATTACGCAAACGTCAACGAATCTCCCGAGCGATGTCCGTGCACTGATGAAAAAAGCATCGGAGATGGAAACATCCGCTAACTCGATGCTTGCCCTTTCGACGATTAACACCAACATTGATATGGCTTGCGACAATGTAAGTCCTATTTGTCAGGATACAGGGATGCCGACCTTCAAGATAAAGACACCCGTTGGTGTCAATCAGATCGAGATGAAGAAAGATATTCTCTGGGCAATAGAAGAAGCCACAAAGCTCGGCAAACTTCGCCCGAACTCGGTCAATTCTCTTACAGGCAAGAATAGCGGCAATAATCTCGGACCCGGTGTCCCAGTGTTCTACTTCGAGCAATGGGAGAACGATGACATAGAAATAAAACTTTTGCTTAAAGGCGGCGGATGTGAAAACAAAAATATCCAGTACTCACTACCTACAACTATTGAACATCTCGGCAGAGCCAACCGTGACCTCGAAGGTATTAAAAAGTGTATCCTCCATGCTATCTGGCAGGCGCAGGGACAGGGCTGCTCTATTGGCTTTATCGGAATTGGTATCGGCGGTGATAGAACTTCGGGGTACACACTTGCAAAAGATCAGCTCTTCCGTCGGCTTGATGATACAAATCCTGACCCTATTCTTGCACAGCTTGAAGAAGAATGTGTACGCGAATCAAATACCCTCGGTATCGGCTCGATGGGCTTTGGCGGAGTTGTTACATGCTTAGGAGTTAAGATCGGAGCATACGACCGCTTGCCCGCAAGTTTCTTCGTGTCCGTTGCCTATGATTGCTGGGCGTTCCGTCGTCTTGGCGTTCGTATTAATGTATCAACGGGTTCTATCACATCATGGATGTACCGCGATGATAACGAAGTAAAGCGCATGGCGCATGGTGAAGGATTTACACTTACTGGAAAAGAAGTAGTTCTACAAGCGCCAATCACCAAAGAACAGATCAGCAAAGTCCGGGTAGGTGATATCATCATCATTAATGGCCAAATGCACACAGGACGGGATGCCTGGCATAAACATGTACATTCAAATAAAAGTAAGGTTGAACTCAAAGACGGCGTCCTCTATCATTGCGGACCAGTCGTTCTCAAGAACGATGATGGCTCGTGGCACATCACCGCTGCCGGACCAACAACATCCTTCCGCGAAGAGCCGTACCAGGCAGATGTTATAAAACAAGAACATATTCGTGTTGTTATAGGCAAAGGCGGTATGGGAGCAAAAACGCTTGCAGGACTTGAAGAATCGGGTGCGATCTATGTGAACGCTATCGGCGGCGCGGCACAGTTCTATGCAAAAGCAATCAAGAAGGTCACGGGCGTTGACTACGAAGAGTTCGGCTTGCCGGAGGCGATGTGGCATCTTGAGGTCGAAGGATTTATGGGAATCTGTACAATGGACAGCCACGGCAACTCGCTCCACGACATTGTCCAGACCGATAGCGGCGTACGACTCGGTGAGCTTGATGGGAAGTAAAAGCGTACCATTACTTTCCCTTTATCCACTTCCCTATATCCTCAACAACATACGCCGGTATAAACCCTTCGCGTTGGTATTCGCCTGGGGTGCTTTTGCCTTCGCCTTCGATGAAAAGGTGATTTAGCTTTGGGTAACTCTTGAGCGTTACATTCCTATTCCCTGCAAGTTCTTTCTTCCATGAGTTGAAGTCCGTCATCGTGACCTGATAATCACGCTCGCCTTGCATGATGAGAGAAGGAATCTGTACTTTCTTAGCAACAGCAACGACATCATACTTTGCAAGATCGAGCCAGTAGCTTCCGGGCACACCTAATACTATTTTTGCAGAATCGGCGGGCTTGAGGGTGAGTATATCCGTTCGTGCTTTATCTATCATCTCTATCTGTTTATCCATCGTCGCCTTATCAGCCTGTGGCTCGTTCTCGGCGATGTAGCGTGTTTGCTCGACAACAAGGTCTTCAAGGCGACGTGTCGGCGCGGCAAGCATGATAACTCCTGCAATGTCTTTCTTGCCGAGTGCGATACGTGGAGCAAGATATGCGCCTAAGCTATGCCCCAAAAGATACACACTCTTTGCATTCACACCCTTCGTCCGACGAAGTAATGCAAGCGCAGAATCAGCATCATCAGTTACTTCATCCTTTACTGTATATTGCGGATTCGTTTGGTAATACTTAGGATGTGAGCGAGTACGTTTCTCATAACGTAACACTGCAATGCCCTGCGAAGCCAAACCCCATGCAAGATCGCGAAACGGTTTGTTCGGACCAATGCTCTCGTCGCGGTCGTTCGGACCGGAACCATGCACCAACACTACTGCAGGAAACGGACCATTGCCCTTCGGCATAGAAAGCGTCGCAAGCAAAGCATACTCCCCGCTCGAAACCGTTGCAGGAAGCTCCGTAAACTTTGATGTATCCATATATGACGGCATCGGCATAGATGCAGCTTTCTTCGATGGCTTGAAAAATAGCCCTGCTACTTTCCCGCGAGAATCGTACGAAAGTTGGACAATAAGATCAGAGCGTTCAAATGAAACAGTGAGTTTGACCGTATTATATCCGCTCGCACTTTCAATCGTTGCCTCTTTTTGATGTGTAAACTTCCCATTCTGCATAACGATCTGTGCCCAGATAAGACCCAGTTTGTCTTCGGTGATAGCAGCAGCCATCGTCTCATCCATAGTGGCGTATGCTTTAGCATATTCTTTACGCGAAAGCATTTCGACGAACTTCCGAGCAAGTATTTCGGGTGAATCCTTTTGCTGCGCACTACAGCCAACCACAATAAAAAATACTAGAACTATGCTTCGTTTTATATGTCTCATCATCTTAAAATGCAAATCCACCTTTTATGATGATCGTCGTGCGTTCTTCGCTTGAGGCAACTGTGAGTGAAAAAATATTTTCTTTTGATAACGGCGCGATCCACACCCCCCAGTTGATAGAAGTATGCAGCGCATCGGATACCGTTTCTTTATATAGCACCTTCCCTGTCTCACCTGCAACAGTAAAACCGTAATTTCCCGGTACAAGGATAAAGAACTTTCCGAGATTCACACGAAGCTCGGCAGAGCCAAAGACAGAGGCATCGCCGGCGAAACGCTCACGAGCAAAACCACGCAAGTCATCCGACCCACCTAAGAAAGCAGCATCATAAAACGGAAACTCGCCCCATATACGCTCGCCTCTGGCGCGAAGCGCAAGCGTCATGCCACTTAAGATAGGTGCAGTAAAGTATAAACGAAGATCGCCTATCGCTCTTGTATAGGCATATTTATTATCCAGGATTTCCGGCGTCCAGACCGTTGAGAGATTCAGATAGAATCCATGCTCCGGAAAGTTTTTACTATTTCGTGTATCAAGTGTTCCGCTTGCCGCAAGTGTTGTAACAAGCATATCATCGCTGCCATATGGATCAACTTCCTTTATCAGAGCACTATCAGCAAGCTCATCAAAGGGAGTGCGGAAGTATCGGAGCGATGTCGCGCCGCGAATCGAAACATGCTCCATGAATTTGTATTCGTAGTTCGGCGCAAAAATGTATTGCTGCTGACGAATCTTATAATATTGGGCATCTGCTTTTGGTTTTGAATACTCCGTCTCATTGCCAAAACCGTAGAAATTCAATACTTCGAGACCTGAAGCCCGTACAAATAAACCCAATGTTCCTTTCCAGACATCCGGGAATCGAGCATCATAGACAGCCCTGAAGCGCTGTGCAGTGGTGGCATAGCCGAACTTAAAGTCCATTTGATTCTGATACGGAATTGAACGGAAGCTATAATTTGTAAGCTGCGCGGTCGCTCCTACGAAAATCCCGTCATCGGTATTATAAGATAACCAAGGGAATGCCTTCCACTCATGCCCCCAATCACGATAGAGCGGCTCCCACATTAGAGAATCTTCCTTCGGACGGACATACTTTTCATCAGCGATACATGTGCTTGCACCATAGACGAACTCTGTCTTGTCACCCGACTCATAAAAGATCGTTTTGGTTTTACTTGTCTTGATTGGGATAATACCACCGAAGAAACCGCGTACATTCGAGCTATCAACAAGCTCATCTTTCCCCATACCACCGATGATGCGTGTATTGATGCTCCCTTCAACATTGCCATCTACCTTTGCGAAGTCATCACCATCTTGCAGGTAAAGTCGTATCTCACGAGTATCATCTCTGTCGAAGGTTCGGAAAAAGAACGGTTCGCCTTTCTTATTACCGTTATCTTTATCCCGTTTATAGAGGGCAAGAGAAACACTATCATGGTTCAATCGTGATACCTCTGCATATTCATGCTTATCGCTTGCCCATACATCAACAAAGCGAGCCATGTTCGCATAGTATTCGTCAACTGCACCTGAAAATTTATTGCGGCGTGAGCGCATCATTTTCATCATCTTCTCACCCTCTTTCTCGAACATCTCCGGCGGCCATTCCTTAACGGATGTTTCGATGAGTTCATCGGTCAGCTTCGAGAGAATAAATGTCTTGAGAGAATCCCACGCTGGTTTCTCAAGTGACGAAAGGAATCTCCTGTCAAGATGTCTTCCGCTCCATGTCAGGTCAGCGATCCAGGGGTAGTTATCATCACAGCTTTCTATCTGCGGCACTTGCTGGGCAACGATGTAGGGGATAAGCCCTGTATAGCGGCAGAACGCTTGATCACGATCACGAGGGATGGGTACGTAGCGTGTTTTATTGCCTTCTTTGTATGCAGCCCACCGCCACTGGTCAACATGACGGTCCCAATCGCCGAAGTATATATCCATCATGCGGGCTTTCAAAAACTCGACACCGTCAACGTAGTTGTCATTATCTTCGTCAAGCTTTTCAAAGACCTTATATGTGCTTGATATTTTATCCGCATCTGCAAAACTTCCATCTTCACCGTCTGCTCTTGGGTTTTCTTCGAGCGTACCGAGCAAACCGCCAAAATCTTCTTTGAACTCACCGAGTTTATCGTCAACTGGAAGCGCAACGACTTCATACGGCGTATTAAGTATATCTACTTCACCAAGTATCGGCGTCGTTACGAGCATTGCAAGCGGATTGGACGTGCTGATAAAATCTTGCACGATACCACCGACAAATGACTCACGAAGTTCGGGGGCAAGTATCTTGCGCGGGTCTTTATTGAGCGAACGGAATTTGTACTCTTTCCCATCACCGCCTTTGAAACGGAGCGATTTGGTCTGGAAGCCGCCGCCGCGAACTGTCGGACGTAACCCGCCCGCGAAGGTCCCAAGATCGAGGGTCGTTACTTCTATAGGAGTGTTCCATAGCTCCCGCCACGAACTGCCGAAGAATAATCGATGCAAAAAACCGGCATCATACTCCGGACCGGGTATAACTTTTTCGCTTGCTTGCTCTTGTGCAGAGGCTGAAAACGCAAAAATACTTATGGTAAAGACGAATATAGCTCTTCTTGTCATTGAAGGAATATACCAATACGAGATGTAGAAGAGGGGTGCATAGGCAAAAATACGAAGATTGTGAGCGGGATTTACAAGGGACATGCAAAAAAGGTTGTAAATTTGTATAGCTTTCACTCACAACAAGGAGAATCTACAATGAAGAAATTTCTACAGCTTTCGGCACTCATTATTCTTTCATCACTTTCGATCTCGTCATTCGCTCAAACGAAGGTAGTCTGCACGTTCGGTAATTTTGCCTATATCCCGGAAATACTACCAACAGTAAGCATTGGTGATACCATTGAATGGAAAGGTAACTTTACCAATCACCCGCTCACATCCGATACGATACCAGCAGGGGCAATGCCATTTGGTAAAACAAGCGGCAATACTCCATATCAATATGTTGTGACTCATGAAGGATATTACTCTTTCTTTTGCACTAATCATGGCACTTCACAGGATATGAGAGGCCGATTTTCTGCGGTAACCAACAGCGTGAAGAATGCAGCTTCGGCGAGCGGCATCAAACTTGAGCAGAACTACCCGAACCCTGTTTCAGGTGAGACGAACATCGTGTTTTCGTTAGAGAAGGCAACTGACCTTACGCTTTCGCTCTATACAAGCACAGGTGAGTTCGTGAAGTCACTTTCATCTGGTAAGTATGATGGTGGCAAACATTCGGTCATCTTAGACGCATCGCTGCTATCAAATGGCGTGTACTTCTATCGCCTGAGCGCAAACGGCGAGACGGTTGCAGGACAGATGGTTGTTACGAAGTAAGTTTTCATTACATCCGAAGACGGGCATGCCAGCAGCATGCCCCTACGGTTAATTCTTTATGAAGACTGCACTGCCACGTTTGTCAGCACTCTCGATACGGATGATGTAGCTTCCGACTGCGAACGAGCTGACATCGAGTGTCCTCACCAATGGCTCACCCGCCATACGGTTCTCCGCCAGCATTACTTTCCCGAGCATATCAAGTACTTCGATACTTATCTCTTCGTCTTGCCCGAATGAAGCAAGGTCAAGAGTAAGTTTATCTTTTGCGGGGTTCGGATAAAGCGTAAGTTCTGCCTTTGCTTTGTTACCATTTGCGACAGAATTCACCGGACCAACAATGAACGTATGAGACTGATACTTTCCGAACATGATTAGACGGTTTGTTGATGTCGCACTTGCGATAGATACATTCTTATCATCTTTGAAGGTGTAGTTGCCGCTTGCATACCCCTGAAAAACCCATGGAGATAATCCTTCCCCAAAACCATCATCATAGACAGTAAAGCGGTAACAACCATTAGCAAGTTGGAATGTATCACGTACTTGCTCTGCATCAGCGTAACCGCTTCCCTCACGCACCACAGCACCGCTCGGATCGGTAATCTCCCATCGGATGTCGTTGGAGTATCCTGAATTTGCTGGGTACTTATCCGTCTTGAGGGCGAGAATGAGTTTGTTAGCAAATGACTTTGGCGCAGTATATTGCGTAGTATATCTATTATTGTTTTGGTATTCATCACTGGTCCCGACTTGGACTGAGAAGCCAAACGTATGCTCGCCGGCTCCGAGATCAATCGCAGGGAGTGTAACTGCCGCCTTCTCTAAGAATTTCAAGCTACCTGTCCATTCAAACTCATTTGTTTCATTCCCGTCAATACCATACTTTATCGTGCATGATGTAAGCGGCGTTTTGCCATTATTGCGAATGACAACTACGGGCTTCATGTCATTGCAGATAGGATTAGTACGGGCATACCGATAATCCGATGTTGGCTGCTTGATGTCTTCTGCTGCGGCGTCAACATTCATGCTCGGACCTGTCGAGAAAAACAAAAGCCCATGCACATTCCAACCACCTGATGGATTTGGTGATTCATAGTCTTGCATGTTGTAATCCACGACGAACGAATCGCCTTTTGTCGTGAACGGCGTAAGGTCATAATCGAACGGGTGGACAAGATCGCCCGGACACCAGCCAGCACGCGGAAACCAGAACGTACCTGTCTGCGGATAGGTTGGATTCACATCGCAATCATCACGCCAGAGATGCTGCTGATACTTTTCACTACCGTTGACCCAAATACTATTATTGGTTTCGATGAATTCACATGCACCGTTCTGATCCGAGCCATGTCCGCTCAATGTCAAACGGAACGTTACGAGGTCTGCAGCATTCTCTCGCAAAAACTTCTTCGGAATAAGATGATCTTCAATGTGATTATTAGGATTACCATAGGTAAAGTAACCATTATACACTGGCAAAACCTTATATGTATGACGTGACGGTGTACCTTCGATAAATACAAGTTCTAATGTATAGAGCGAACCCTGCGACCAACCGTCATAGAACGAACGAAGCTCAACCGAGTCTTTCAGAAGCGAAGAAAAGTCCGTTATATCCATTTCCCATGTCCGCTTCCAATCTTTCGGAAATGCCTTACCGTAGGGAGTAATATAACGAGTGAGTTCGTATGGCTCGATAACTTCAAAGATAAAATACGCTTTCTTCTTCGTGACGATAAGCGTCTGGTCACCTTCTACCCAAAGAGAATCTGTTTTCTTTCCTGTATTATCATACACATAATTCCAGTAACGTGCTTTCCACTTACGGGTAGAGTCTGTTGCTTTGAATGCGTAGTTCGGGTCGTTATAGTAGCGAATGAGATACGGTGCGTTCGCAAGCGTATCGGTCTTCTTCTTCGTCGTGTTCCAGGAGTATGTGTAGGTTGTATCGTTAGCGATACGAATACTATCAACCGTGCCGCCATCAACTGTGAAGCTCGGTGCATCTTGCAAAGTTGAATCAAGAATCCCTGTATGCTTGCGGAGCACAACCCCTGTCGTATAATCCCACTCGCCACAGCCGCCTGTCGGACAGGTTAATGTATATCGGAGCACGATCTTCTCATAGGTCTTTGAGCCGTCGGGGCATTTCGCCCATCTATCCTGATAGCCATTCCATGTCCAGAGATATTTATCCATGACCGATACTCGTGTAGTATCGCCAGTTGCAGCAAAAGCAGAAGAAACAGCCAAAAGAGCCGTAAGAACGACAAGAATTCTTGTTTTCATAGGGTACAGATTACGAACGGAAAATCTACATTTTTACGGGCGTAAAGGTTCGTCCAAGTTTTTTTTGAAACAAACGGAACCAATGGTGCGTATTTTCACTTTATATTTCAAAGTACTTTATTAAACTCATAAAAACAACCATTACAACTACATCAGCACAAGACGAACTTGCATACATCAGGAAGATCATGACCGATAGCCGGGCGGCGATAGCCGATGACGGCAAACCCTCTATCGTCTGGGGAGTGATCGTATCGCTCGGGATGCTCTTTAATTACTACGAAGTGGTCACCGACAACTCAAATATATCCGGTTGGGTATGGCTCTCGCTTTGCATACTCGGATGGGCATATATTATCTACTATGTTAAGGTCAACGTCAAACGCGAGCGTGTCCAGAGCTTCGCGGGGCGTATATCGGGTGCTCTGTGGTTCGCTGTTGGGATTACGATAGCACTCTTTGTTGCTTCGACTATCATTAGCCAATCAATGGGGTCGCAATTTGAATTGCACCCAGTTTATATCTGCGCTGTTACAGCAATGCTCCTTGCAATAGGATACTTTCTTACGGGTATACTCTATGAAATAAGTTGGCTACGGCTTGTCGGTGTTGGCTGGTGGATTAGCTCACTCTTCTTCATGTTCTTCCCCGGAAGAGAAACACTACTGATCTATGCACTAGTAATGATCGCATTGCAAGTGGTACCTGGTATCATGTTACTACGCATATACAAGAATACACAAGCATAAACGTGAAGGATTTTGATTATCAGAAAATTGACGATGTTATCCACTCGCGGATACGCCTTGCCATCATGGCTGTGCTTGTGACGGTTGACGAAGCGGAGTTCACCTTCTTGCGTGAGAAGGTCGGGGCGACCGACGGCAACTTGAGCGTACATCTGAAAAAGCTTGAAGATGCGAAATACATCAACGTCAAGAAAAGCTTCGTAAGCCGTAAGCCGATAACACACTATAAGCTATCGGCAGCAGGACGCAAGGCATTCGAGGACTACATCAATAGTCTCGAAAAGCTGATAAAACCGTAATAACTATTTTTTTACACATAAACTTTGTTTTTCAAAGTACTTTAATTAAGAATCAACTCAATAACAATGAAAACACTATTCAAACAATTCATCTCGGCAGTTGTCATTTCAGCTGCATTTTCTTTCCTTGTTTCATGCAACGAGTCACCAAATAGTCCCGCTGACTCAACACCAAAAGGCGGATCGACATACACCTTCGCGGAGTATGAGGCGGATATTGATAGCAACATCGATCCCGACTCTCATCAAACAACCTCTGACACGCTTCTTGCAACAGGCCTCTCCTTCTTCGGCTCGCCTGATGTGCATCAGGTAAGTTCACAGGGTGACTATGGATACTTTAAAGCATTTGGGAGTGGGTCGTTCGATACGTATCAAGATAGCATGGCAATCATGGATGGGTTAGTTGTGCCTCCGATGTGGGTGCATTATAACGCAGCAAGTCCGCTTGATACCATATTCTCGAATGCAGTCTCTGGAGTCTTTAACGGATTTCCGGGGACGATGACGCTCACTCTAACAACCTTAGGCAAAGGCTACTCAACCTACACGACGGTAAGCGGCAAAACACTTTCAACGGTAGAGATAGAAAAGAACTTCACCGTAGTAGTTGCTATTAATGGAGTAGGAACAGTAAGCACAACTTCGGTAACAACAAAGCTTTCTTACTCTCCCGAGTTACAGTACATCGTTCGCGAAGAGGTCATATCAAACAGCGACTCACCCTTCAGCCAGATCGAAAATGGGACGTCGGTGAGGGAGCTTACTGCCTACAAGTTACAATAATATTCGAGGTCACTATCATTTGACCTAAGAATCATTGTAACCATATCCATCGTTAGCACACTTACTAATATGAAAAAGAGTATACTATATTCGCTCCTATTTGTAGGTGTGCTTTTTTTACCGATGATTGCTCTCGGGCAAGAACCGGTAATTGATAGCGTCATAATTGATGAGCGTTTGGGTAAACTGATAGTATATGGCAAACTCGGAAGCTTACAAGGAACAGTAATTATTGACGGCTTGAATCTAAATATTCTCGAATGGTCTCACGATTCATGTAAAGCAGTAATACCAGAGAATGGCAAAGGGTCAGCAGGTGAACTACAAGTATCGACTTCCGACGGTACCGATTCTTCTCATACCATTTCTTCATGGTACTTCCAAGTTTTCGAGAACTATCAAGAAGCAGGTTCGTACTTTAGTGAACAGTGGTCGTATAATTATCATCTTCATATACGAGTTGATATTGCCACATTAAATGCTTCAAATTATCTAAGCAACAAATTAATACCTACTGTCAAAGATTCCAAGGTTGAGTACTATTATGATGTAGCACGATATAATACACCTGATGGCACTAATCACAGTGACTACGGTTCAGGTGTACTTGATTGGGCTGACGATGATTCTAATTACTCATCTGGATTCAGTCCTAAATTTTCATTTGACGTAAAACAGAAAACAATACGCTTTTCTTTAGGGAAGGCAATCGGTGGAACAATCAAAAGGGATTACTCTTCAGGGAATCTAACCGATAAAACACTCCCCCATGCATTTTCCTATTCGACTGGCGTTTTCCCCAGTAGAATACGTTTGAATAACGAACTCGAGATCGTAGACTCACTATTTCCTGCACCATTTTATAACTGGCATGCGGGTTGGAAACAGGATTCTTCTTCTTTTCTACCTCAACTTTCTATTAATAAGAATAGAGCCACTTCAATGAATGACTTTGCAATATCCCCTTGTCCAAGTCAACGTGATAAAGCGCTTACATTTTCTTTCTCTATACCCACAGACGGCTATTGCTCGATAAGCATAATTGACTTACAAGGGAGAAAGCAAGAAATACTACCAAAAACTATGTTAAGAAATGGCAAGCATTCATACCTATTCAATCTAAATCATATCACAGGTGTATACAAATGTGAACTTGTTTGCAGCGGTTTAACCTCATACCAAAAAATAATACTGGTTAATTAGGAGAAACTTGTCTTTCGCCAATTGTCAATGCTCCCTTCTCCCCTATCTGCTGGCGCCACATGGCGTAGTAGAGACCTTTTTCTGCGATGAGGTCTTGGTGTTTACCTGACTCAACGATCTCGCCGCGCTCAAGGACAAATATCTTATCAGCATGCATGACCGTCGAGAGGCGATGCGCAATGAGAATCGTTATCTGATTACCAAGTTCTGATACTTCGCGAATCGTTTTCGTTATCTCTTCTTCTGTGAGCGAGTCAAGTGCGCTTGTTGCTTCGTCAAAGACAAGAACCTGCGGCTTACGTAAAAGTGCTCGTGCTATCGAGAGGCGTTGCTTCTCACCGCCTGATACTTTCACGCCGCCCTCGCCGATGACGGTATCAAGCCCGTTCGATGCGCGAGCAAGCAACGTATCACATGCGGCGCGCTTCAAGACATCCATACATTCTTCGTCGGTCGCACCGGGGCGGACGAAAAGAAGATTCTCTCTGATTGAACCACTAAAGAGCTGCGTATCCTGGGTGACGAAGCCAATGCGTTCGCGAAGCTGATCGAGGTCAATCTCGGTGCCGGGTGTATCATTGTATAGTATCGTACCTGTTTGCGGATGATACAAGCCGACAAGTAGTTTGACAAGCGTAGTCTTTCCCGAACCCGATGGACCGACAAATGCAACAGTCTCCCCCTTCTGCACACCAAACGAAATACTTGAAAGTGCCTTGGTACTTGCAGACTGATGCTGGAAGCTCACACCACGAAATGAGAGATGCTCTACTCGGTTGATGCTGACAGGATTTGCGGGCTTTGCTTCGGGCGGCGTGCTCATGATGTCGGAGAAGTTCTTGAGAGATACTTCCGTCTCGCGATACGTATTAATAAACGTCCCAAGTTCTTGCAACGGACCAAAGATGAAGAACGAATAGACATAGAGAGTAAAATACTGACCGAACGTTATCTCCTGTTGGAAAATAAGATAAAGCATAAGGAACGTGATGCTCGTACGCAGGAAGTTGATCGTCGTGCCCTGAATGAACGAAAGACTACGTACATATTTTACTTTCTTGAGTTCAAGTAGGAGTATCTTTGCTGTCACACCGTTGAGTCTTGTAATTTCCTGATTTGCAAGTCCTAAACTTTTTACAAGTTCGATGTTGCGAAGAGACTCTGTTGTCGCGCCGGCAAGAGCCGTTGTCTCTTTGACAATCGTCCCTTGCACTTTCTTTATCTTCTTACTGAACTTCATGCTAAGCACAGCAATGATAGGTATTGCCGAAAAATACACCGGCGCAACAAGCCAATGCACAGTGAATGCATAGATGGTTACAAACACAACTCCGACAATAGTTGTAAAGAAGAGTCCGATGCCTAATGAGATAGCGCGTTCTGTATCGCTGCGTACTTTTTGCAACTTACCGAGCGTCTCGCCACTACGTTGATCCTCAAAAACTTGATATGGGAGCTCGAGCGAATGCTTCAAGCCATCGGTATAAATATCCGCGCCAACTTTTTGGATGATGATATTCGTATAGTAATCCTGAAAGTTCTTCGCAACGCGTGAGACAAATGCCACACCGACTGCAATGCCAAGCAATTTCAATACACCTGCAAAGAACTCGCTTGTAGTAAACTTATCAGGATGCGTAGCGTACTCGTCAATAACATAACGAAACACAAGCGGATCAGCAAGAGAGAATATCTGGTTAATCGCAGCAAGCAACAGCGCAACCCCGAGAAGTGCCTTGTACTTGCGAAGGTATGAGTAAAAAATTTTCACGTTAGACGGTATTTAATACGACGAAAAGCGATGTTACGGAAACAACTATCCAAAGTAACACTCCAAAAATTAGCGGCTTCGAGCCCACTGCCTTGAGCATTGCACGCGACAACCCAGCACCGATAAGAAAGAGCGTTATTGTTAACCCCTGCTTTGCTATGGCAACAATTGTGGGAGCCAAGTCAGTCACAAATGGTATGTACGTTCTTGCAACTGATGCAAGTACAAACAAAAAGATGAAGTATGGTATGTTCAGCTTCTTTGACTTTGTCTTGAATAGGAATGCTGTGCCAAGTGCAAGTGGAATTATCCAAAGTGCTCGTGCAAGTTTGACGGTCGTTGCGATCTCAAGTGCTTCTGCGCCATACTTTGTGGCCGCACCGACAACAGAGCTTGTATCATGTATTGCTATCGCCGCCCAGATGCCGAATTGCTGCTGCGTCATATCAAGTCCATGACCGATAAGCGGAAATAGAAGCAGAGCGATAGAATTCAAAACAAACACAGTGCCGAGCGAAACGGACATCTCATTTGCATCCGCTTCAAGAACAGGTCCTACTGCTGCTATCGCACTTCCTCCGCAAATTGCAGTACCACTTGCTATCAAATGAGAGAGTCTCTTTGTCAAGCCAAGCCACTTGCCGACAAAATAGCCGAGGATAAGTGTACCGAAGATAGTAACGACGGTAAAGAGGAATCCCGTCTGTCCTGCTTTGATGACACTATCGAGCTGCATTCCAAAACCAAGTCCGACAACACAAACCTGCAGAAGTATCTTCGTTGCCTTGCTGTTATATTTTGGATAAGGATGTCCAAGTGTTAAGGCAATGACAAGCCCCATCGCAAGTGCTATTGGCGGCGAGATAAATGGAAAGAAACAAAGAGCAAGAGCAAAAAGAAAAACCGGCTGACGCAGAGATTCCGCCATGAAAAATAGTAGGTGATCGTAATACGCGGAAAGAACTTTGAACGCCTCCCTTTAGTTGCTAACGAAGATTATTACGAAGTATGTCAGAAACCTATAAAGTAACAGCCCTGAAGTGGCGACCGCAGAAGTTCGAGGATGTTGTCGGGCAAGACCATATCACTCGAACGTTAAAGAACGCCATCAAAGAAAGCCGTCTCGCTCATGCCTACCTATTCACAGGTCAGCGTGGATGCGGTAAAACGACTGTTGCCCGCGTCTTTGCAAAAGCAATAAACTGCCCCAATGCCGAAAAGAACGGATATGAGCCATGCAATACATGCGAGTCATGTATCGCGATCACCAACGGTTCTTCGATGGATGTTTCCGAAATTGACGGCGCATCAAATAACGGCGTAGATGATGTCCGGTCCATGCGGGAAAATGTAAAATATCCACCTCTAAATGGCAAGTATCGCGTCGTCATCATTGATGAGGTTCACATGCTCTCGACTGCGGCGTTTAATGCTCTGCTAAAGACATTAGAAGAGCCACCGCGACATCTCATCTTTATTTTTGCAACAACAGAGATACAAAAAGTACTGCCGACGATCCTCTCCCGCGTTCAGCGATATGATTTCCGCAGAATGCAGATCGATGAGATCGTCAAACATCTCAAACTTATTGCTGATGCCGATAAGATAACATACGATGATGATTCATTGCTTGTCATAGCAAAAAAAGCTGATGGCTCAATGCGTGACGGACAGTCGGTCTTTGACCAAGCAGTAGCATTTTCCGGCGGGAAGCTCTCGATTGATTCGCTCCGCCAATCGCTCAACCTCATTGACGCTGATTTTTACTTTAGCGTATCTGATGCAATCATTAATGCCGATACAGAAAAAGCATTTAGTATAGCGCAGGAAGTTGTAACCAAGGGATATGATATCGAGGAGTTCATAAGTGGCACTCTCGAACACCTTCGCAACTTCATGACGGCGGCTGTCACAAAAAAAGCAGAACTGCTTGAAGTCTCGAAGGTGCATCAGGATAGATACCTGAAACAATCTGCTGATCTTAGTGAAGGCGATCTGCTTCGTCTGACAAAGATAGGATTCCGCTCACTTGAAATGCTGAAGAATGCTCCAAGCCCGAAGATGGTTCTTGAGTTAATGCTTGTGGAGATGACATTACTTGAAAAGGCGATTGACATTCGTACACTTCTCGAAGATATCAAAGCATTAAAGAGCGGGGTTGGTATCACTACCTCTGTCCCCTCTGACCAGAAAAAAAAAGTAGTTACTGAGCCTATTGCTATTAGTAAGCCGACTGCATCAGTTGTAAGCACAGCAACTCAAGCATCGGTCGGTGAAATATCACAGAAGTGGCTGGAGTTCAAGTCATTCGCTGCCGAGAAAAGCGTACCGCTTCGGCTTATCATTGATGATATTGACCTGAAGGAAGTATCGGGTTCAAAGCTGATACTGGAAGTAAGCAAGAACCACTCGGTCGAGACAATCTCGCGGAACAAGGAAGCTATCAAACGAATGCTTGCCGAGTTCTTCGGAAGCGATGAGCTTGATTTCGAAACTTTACGAGTCGAGCGGTCAGCGCCGCTCCGTCAGGCAGCTTCATCACAATCATCACCTGCACCAAAGTTATCATCAGCAAGGTTTGAATCTGCTCCGCAAGAGGAAGTCAAGCTCGAAGATAACTACGAGCCGTCTGAATTGGAATTAGAACTTGTGAAGGTAATGGGAGCAGTACCTGTGTAGGAAATTATTGGCGGGGAGAGTTATACTCTCCCCGCCAAAACAATACTTAATCTCTCGGCACTTTCATCGCAAGGAATCGCGATTCGCCCTTTGCATCAACGATCGTAAGTGCTACTGCCTTACCCTTCTTGGCATTAACTGCCTTCTCAAACTCTGCAGCATTCTTTACCAACTGACCGGCAACGTGAGTGATGACACCTACGTTCGTTTCTCTCATACCATTGCTATTAAGAGTGTTCAAACCACCGTTTTCGGCAAATATGCCAAGACCTCTATCATACGATTCTGACCCTTGAGCTACCTTCGAAATAATAACACCGCCTGCAACATTAAACTTATCTCTCTCTACTGAAGAAAGATTACGAACCGTAAGTCCGACGCTTTCTATCTTTGCAGTTTGTTTATTTGATTCAGCAATATCCGTTTTTCCTTCTACGGTGGTCGGTGCTCTCAATGCAATCTCACCATCTTCAGTACGTGCTTTGAGAGTTACAGATTTCTCTATCTCTCTGCCTTCGCGCCATACTTTGAGGGTGATTCTGTCACCTGCATGATGAAGTCCGATGATGCCTTGTAGATCTTGTGATGTACGGACGGCTTTACCATCAATAGAAAGGACTACATCATTACGCTGAAGCCCCGCAAGTTCACCTGCTCCGCCTTTGACGACACCATCAATGCGTACACCTTGCGCGCTATTGAGTCCGAGTGCTTCGGCTTCGGTCTGGTCAACGCTTCTGATCTGTACGCCGATGTAGCCGCGATTGACCTTGCCAAATCTGATAAGATCATTCGCAACGGTCTTTGCCATATTCACCGGAATTGCAAAGCCATACCCAGCGAACATTCCTGTGCGGGTTGCGATAGCGGCATTGATACCTACTACCTGACCTTTAATGTTAAAGAGTCCGCCGCCGGAGTTACCCGGATTGATAGCCGCATCGGTCTGGATAAAATTCTCAATTGCATAGCCGCCTGTCTTCGAGCGATCAATAATATCGAGACTACGACCAAGCGAACTGACGATACCTTTTGTAACGGTTGATTCAAGCCCAAGCGGATTACCTACTGCAAGTACCATCTCGCCAACTTCTACATTATCCGAGTTGCCGAGAGCTGCTGCTGTCAAGCCCGTTGCTTCGATCTTGATAACTGCAAGGTCAGTTGTCGGGTCAGTACCAACAACCGTACCTTCAAACTCACGATTATCCATAAACTTCACCGTCACGCCGCCTTTTTTTGCGGCATTCTCGACGACGTGGTTATTGGTGATAATATAGCCATCGGAAGTGATGACCACGCCGGAGCCGAGTCCTTCTTGTGGCGCACCACCGCCAAACGGGTTGAATGAGTCACCCTCTTCTTCGCTACCATCGGGGCTGCGGAAGAAGAAACGGAACGGGTCATTAGGGTTGCTCGTGCCTGGCTGACGCTTGGGTGCTTCGTTCTTAACGCTGATAGCAACGATAGTCGGCTGGATAGCTTTTGCTATTGCCTTGAACGAGGCGTTCATGCTTTCAAGCGCAGGGCTGGGCGGAATGTTCGGCATCGGACCGCCGAGCGATGTTTCGCTGCCTTGACCAAAGGCTATATTGATCTTATCAATACCACCTGTTGCGGCAATAAGCCCAAGACCAAACAATAAACCAAAAACGACAAGCGATACTTGTCTGAAAATTGAACGTTTCGTATTCATACGATTTAGTAATCTCCTTGAGTGAATATCTATTAAAATAGGTATTACATTGTAACGCAACAGCGAAAATGAAGTTTCAGGAACCGTGCCCCTACGATCCCTATCCCCATTTTTAACTTTTAACCTTTAACTTTTATCCCTTTTCCGTATCTTTGCAGTGTGGCTGACATCTTCATCTCATACTCATCTAAAGACCGCGAGCAGGCATTGCAGCTCATCGAGCTGCTTTCTTCTGCGGGGTTATCCGTCTGGATAGATCAAGCAGGGATTGATGTAGCGACGAGTTGGTCAGGTGAGATAGTGGACGCTATCGAGGAATGCAAAGCGTTTGTGGTCTTACTTTCTCCTCATTCAGTCGTATCGGCAAATGTCGTCAAAGAAGTCTCACTCGCCGCAGAGCAAAAGAAAAAGATACTCCCGTTAGATTTAGAACCTGTCGAGCTACCGCGTGACCTGAAGTATCATCTCGCCGGCATCCAACGTGCCCCGATGACAAACATCGACTCCATCATCCGTGCACTCGGCAAACTTGGCTTAGAGGCAACCCAAGCACCGACAATGAAGCTCGTCAAAGAGACGGACGGTAGAAAGAGCTTGATGATACTTCCATTTGAAGACCTCTCGCCAACAGCAGACAACCAATGGTTCGCTGATGGACTTGCAACTGAACTCATCTCTGCACTCTCGCATGTAAAGTCATTAAAAGTTACTGACCAGCAAACGACCAAAGAGTTTAAGAAATACAACGGACATCTTACGGTGTATGCAAAAGAAATGAGCATCCGTTATTTTATTCAAGGTTCAGTTCGCAAGTTCGGTGACCAGATAAAGATAACATCATCACTTCTAGACATCGAAACAGGCGACCACCTCTGGCAAGACTCCCTCAAAGGTACGATGGATGATATCTTTGATATTCAGGAGAAGGTGGCAGAGAAAGTGGTTGAAGGATTGAAAATTTACCTAGCACCTGACGAGAAGAAGAAGCTTGCCGAGTGGGGCACAGAGAATGCAGAGGCGTATGAATTATGGCTCAAAGGCCATGGGTACTCCTTACGCCAAACGAAGAGCGACTACGAGCGAGCATATACGCTGTATGAAGAATCCGTTCGCCTTGATCCAAACTTTGCTAGTGCTCAAGCCAATATAGCCCTTGTATCTCAATCGATGTACCGCCTATACAGCCGTACCCCATCCTTACTCGACCGAGCGGAGCAGGCAGCCGAGCGAATCCGTGAGCTTGAGGGTGAGACTTCGCGGTATGAATGGGTGAAAAGCTCTATTTCAAACAGTCGCGGCGACCACGAATCCGCCCTTGGCTACGCTAAACATGCTATCGAGATAGATCCTAATTATGCTATGGGTTACGATACTCTTGCTATTGCCTATCAGTCACTTGGTGACACAGCATGTGCAGTCAGTGCATGGAAGGATTATGTGCGTCTGCGTGAGAATGATAAGCTCGCTCATTTCAATCTGGTCGTAGCCCTGCATGAACTCCCTGACACCCCCGAGAATCGCGATGAGCTTCGAGAGTCAGCCGAGCGGGCTATTCCTTTATTTGAGCGATATATTCGTCTGAATCCTGATGATTACAATGCCCGTGTTCAGTTTGCTTCGGTACTCCAATGGTCAGAGAGAATAGAGGAATCTCTTCACGAAGCAGACATACTTGCTAAAGTAGAATCATTGGATGGAGTTGCCTGCTACAATCTTGCCTGCCAGTATCTGAAAGCATCAGATACAGTAAGTGGTCTTTCGATGCTACGCCGTTCTATTGGTAAGGGCTTTCAGGATATCCAAACCTTCCGCCGCGACCCCGACCTCGATTCACTTAGCGGTACGCCGGAGTTTGAAGAGCTGATGAGGGAGCTCGAAGGGAAGATAGCGAGTGGGAATGACTTGAAACCATAGAGGATATTGATTGTTGCTCATAACGTTAATATTGGTCATCTATTTTTTAATACATTATGAAAACACATTATCTAAGCGCGCTCTTAAGCGTAATGATATTCACATTCGCAGGTTGCGAGATCATCGGAGGTATTTTCAAAGCAGGCATGGCAGTCGGTATCCTTGCCATTGTGCTTGTCGTTTTCCTGATCTTTTTTATACTGAGGAAATTCAAGAAATAGCACACCCTTACCCCTCTTTGACACGTTCATCGGAATCTTAGTCAAAAGAGGTTCTGCTGTTTCGTCCACGATTCTCTTTGGGACATTTTCGGGCTTTAGCGTGTTAAACGCCTCCCAACAGGAAGCCGATGTGGCGAAATTGGTAGACGCAACGGACTTAAAATCCGTTGGGTGGTAACATCCGTGCCGGTTCGACTCCGGCCATCGGT
>JBKJTT010000030.1:0-14858 GCA_046590205.1 Kapaibacterium sp. (SeqCode) | reverse complement strand
GCACACTCCGCTCCCCTGTTTTGTGTGCTCTTGAAAATGTACGGCGTGTAGCGCAGCCTGGTAGCGCACTACTTTGGGGTAGTAGGGGTCGTCGGTTCAAATCCGGTCACGCCGACTCTGCGAGTTTATTGAGTTACGTGAGTTTTGTGAGTCTTGAGTTGCTACTTTAACTCATGAAACTCACCAAACTCATAAAACTTCCCACAACTCTAATGCTTATAACCCTCACACCAAAAGGTCTCTATTGCGAGAAGGGCGATTTCTATATTGATCCTTCCGTCGCTGTTAAGCGTGCTGTTATTACCCATTGCCATACAGACCATATCCGTGCAGGGTCATCAACCTATCTTACTTCAAAAAACAGTGCTGCCATAGCCCGTGTTCGCGTCGGGGAAAAGCCGCATATCGAACCAATTGATTTTGGCAAGAAGATGCAAATCGGTGAAGTTATTGTGAGTCTGCATCCGGCAGGTCATATTCTCGGATCTGCACAAATTCGTGTTGAACATAAGGGTGAGGTATGGTGTGTGAGCGGCGATTATAAAACCGAACCCGATATAACATGCGAGAATTATGAGCCAGTTGAATGTCATACGTTCATCACCGAATCTACATTCGCTCACCCACGATATTCATGGAAACCCCAGCAGCAGATATTCGCTCATATTAATGACTGGTGGCAGTTAAATCAACTCTGGGGCAAGGTATCACTACTCAATGCTTACTCACTTGGCAAGGCACAGCGTTTGCTTGCTGGGGTTGATGGCTCGATTGCTCCGATACTTGTTCATCATACTATTGAACGGTTCAATCCTGCATATATAAAAGCAGACATCCCTTTTCCAAAGTACGAGATACTCTCAAAGGAAAAACTCAAAGAACTGCGCGAACACAATCCGCTCATCATTGCCCCACCAATGCTCAAAGGACAAGATTGGGTTGAAGAACTCGGCGAACACTCGACTGCCTTTGCATCAGGATGGATGAATGGTAAATCATCAAACAGACGCGGAGTCTATGATGCCGGGTTTCCACTCTCCGATCATGCTGACTGGAATGGATTGCTTGGTGCGATAGATGCAACAAAGGCAGATACCGTTATTGCAATGCATGGGTTTGTAGATAATCTAGTGAGCCACATGCGCTCTACCGGGAGAACTGCTATCGCTTGGTAAGAAGACTACAGAACTAATCACAATAAATATCCTGTTGCCTTAGCGCGAAAGGAATACACAATGGAAAATCTCATACTACTGACTACCGTATCCACTGAATTTGATATGGAAATCATTAAAGCAAAGCTTATTGATGCAGGAATCGAGTGCTTTGTTCAATCGAACGACCCGGACAATACTCTCCCAATGCTTGATTATGCAAGTGGCATCAAGATATACGTCCTTCCCGGTGACCTTGAAAAAGCAACGTGGCTTGTTACTAACACTGAAGATGATCTTGACGACGACATGGAAGTCGGCGTGGGAGATTAACAAAAAACATTTTATAAATTATGAATGACCTTACTTTAGTGGCGACTGCTACTTCCGAAATCGAATCCGAAATAGTTAAGCAACGTCTCCTCGAACAAGATATACCATCTGTCGTATTAAATCGTGATCCAACGGGGATGATGAGTTTGAACCCAGCTATGGTTTCGGAATTCAAAATCTTTGTCAGTCCCGAACATGCCGAACAAGCAGTAAAAATAATAGACAGCATTGAGGACGACATCGATGATGATATGGAGTTCATTGAAGAAACAAAGTAATTACCTGTACTTTTTCGCTGTCTCTTCAAGTATTATTTTTGCTTCCTCTATAAATATCTGGCGTGCAGTACGTACGTGCGGGATGAGATCATCTCTGCGATGAAGAATTGTCAGGTCTCTAGTCAGATTAAGGTCCTTAAGCGGAAGCGGTGTTAATCCACTCCGGCCATTATCACTTGCAAACATGTGTGAGTACACGAACCCTGCAACCCCTTCCCTGACGATAAGATTACGCATAAGCGTATAATCATTTGTCTGAAGTATGATCTTCGGCTTCTTCGGAAGCTTCCGTAAAAAATTATTCATCGGCGTACGAAGACGATCGCTTCCGAGTGGTATGCAAAACGTAAGCTCTGAAATATCTTTTGGTGTAATACTTTTCTTTTTTAGTATAGGATGCCCTTCGCCAACTGCTATAAGCACAGGGTCACGGAAGAATATTTCTGATGTTATTGATTTGATCTTTGGCGATGCGGCAAAAGCAAGATCAACTCGTCCATTTTGCAATTCATCAACAACAGTATCCTGCTCTGCAGTATGTGCTACCTCGATTGAAATACCGGGCATCCGTTCTTTAAGTCGAGAAAGAAGATTTGGAAAAACATTCTGCATGAAACCTTGCCTACCCGCAACGCGGATAACCCCTTCACTAGCAGAGAGATTTTTCCCATAGTCCTTTACTTCCCCTGTAATTTCAAGAAGCTTTTGTATTTTAGGTAGTAGATTTACCCCGTGATTTGTTAGCGTAAGACCACGGCGGGTGCGATAGAAGAGTGTAAATCCAAGTTCTTTCTCGAATGTACCGAGTGCTGCGCTAATAGCCGGCTGTGTTACTCCGAGACGTTCGGCAGCCCCAAGCATTGTTCCCTCTCTGACAAGCGCCGATACGACGCGAGCGTGCATAATATCCATTATAATTACAAATGATAGTGAGGATTGAAATATATGATGTTATTTATATCATTCTAACGCTGTTTTTTTGTGTGAGTTTCACATAATAACATCTACTTATAATGGCAAAGCAGAAAAAAACAGCACCAAAGAAGCAAACACCAATCCTCTCATCAGAGCTTATCAAAAGAGCTCTGCCAATGATGCTCAAAGGCGGCGTCATTATGGATGTCGTTAACTTAGAGCAAGCAAAGATTGCAGAAGGCTCAGGAGCAGTTGCTGTCATGGCGCTTGAACGCGTTCCGTCTGATATTCGTAGAGATGGCGGTGTTGCTCGCATGTCTGACCCAAAGCTCATTGAGCAGATCGTAAAAGGTGTAAAGATACCGGTTATGGCGAAAGCACGTATTGGTCATTTTGTAGAGGCTCAAGTACTCGAAGCTCTCAATGTTGACGTTATTGATGAGAGCGAAGTACTCACTCCTGCAGATGAAGAGCATCATATTGATAAGCACAAGTTTAAAATCCCGTTTGTCTGCGGCGCACGTGATCTCGGTGAAGCACTTCGCCGAATTTCTGAAGGCGCAGCGATGATACGCACAAAAGGTGAAGCAGGGACCGGTGATATTGTTGAAGCTGTCCGTCATGCACGCCGTATTTATGGAGATATTCGCCGACTGGTTTCTATGTCAAAGGATGAGCGCTACACCTATGCAAAATCAATTGCATCTCCTATCGAGTTAGTAAATTATGTTGCCGAAAAAGGTCGTCTGCCTGTCGTGAACTTCGCTGCCGGAGGTATAGCTACCCCAGCTGATGCCGCTCTAATGATGCAGCTTGGCGTTGAAGGTGTATTTGTAGGCTCGGGTATCTTCAAGTCATCTGACCCAAAAAAGCGCGCAAAGGCAATCGTCGAAGCGGTTACTCATTTCAGAGATCCTGACATCATCGCAAAAGTATCAATGGGGCTCGGTGATCCGATGGTAGGTCGCTCTGTCCGTGAATTAACAAAGGAAGAGTTACTTGCAGGTCGGGGTATCTAATTGCAGAAGCATCCGATCATAGGTGTACTTGCTCTTCAAGGCGATTTCGAGGAGCATTGTGCTGTGTTTCACAGATTGAACTACCAAACTCGTGAGATTCGCTTTACAAGCGAATTAGATGGCATTGATGGACTTGTTATTCCCGGTGGCGAATCAAGTGCCGTTGCGATTCTCGAAAGCACACTCCCAAATATTGGTGTTGAAGATATAGGTATGTTCGAAGCAATCAAAAAAGCTATCCTCGGGGGACTTCCTACATGGGGGACATGCATGGGGAGTATTGTTCTTGCCAAAAAGATAGAAGATTCAGGACAAGGACGAATCGGACTCATGGATATTACTGTTCGCCGGAATGCCTTTGGTCCGCAGAAGTTCAGCTCCGAGGAGTGGTTAGATATACCATCCTTAGGTAAAGAGCCATTTCATGCAGTCTATATTCGTGCGCCGCTTTATCTAAAGGCAGGCAAAGGTGTAGAGATACTTGCAAAAGCACATGGTGGCTTTGTCATGGCTAGGCAAGAGAACATGCTTATCACATGCTTCCATCCTGAAATTTCAAATGACACAAGAGTACATGAGTATTTTCTGGAGATGATAAAGGACTAATTGTCTTTCACTAAAAACAAAAAACCTCAATACGTTCGTATTGAGGTTTTTTCATTAGGAGTAATAATTTTTACTTTGAATCCGGTGCTACTTCACCGACTGATTCAGCAGGAGAAGGTACAACATCTTCAGCCGCTTCACCAACAACAGCTATAGGCTTCGTAGAAGCAGGAGCATTAACCTTACGACGTGTCGGGCGTGGCTTAGAAAGCTTTGGCTTCTTTGCGCCTATATCATTCCAATCAACCAACTCGATAACAGCCATTTCAGCTGCATCACCCTTACGTCTGCCGAGCTTGATTACGCGAGTGTATCCACCTGGACGACTTGCAACTTTAGGAGCGATCTCCGTGAAGAGAATCTTAAGCGCATCGTTATCTTTGATGAAACGAGCGACCATACGACGTGCATGTACACGCTTCGCCGTGATTGTCGCATCTTCACCCTGCAGCAAATTTGCATTCTTTGCAGAAGTGATGAGCGGCTCTACATAAAGACGCATCTCTTTTGCTTTTGCAACAGTGGTCTTGATCTTCTTGTGTAAGATAAGCGCTGTTGAAAGGGAATTCATCGTCGCCTTTCGGTGCGTGGACGTACGTCCGAGCTTTCTTCCTTTTTGACTATGTCTCATTTCTCGTACTCTAGTTTCTAATCATTATCTGTTAGCGGCGAGCCATTGCGTTCTCGGGCGGCCCTTGGAAATACTGGTCAACATCCATACCGAAATGGAGACCAAGCTGCTCGACCAATCTGCCGAGTTCATCAAGCGACTTACGACCGAAGTTACGGAAGGTAAGAAGCTCACGCTCATCCTTACGAACGAGATCAGCTATGTTCTTGATGTTTGCAGCGCGTAAGCAATTCTGCGAGCGAACAGAGAGATGTAGTGTATCTACCTGTGTGCTCAATATCTGACGAAGACGTTCTGTCTCGGTATCAAGGATCGGCTTCGGTGGAAGCTCATCTTCCGGCCCTCCAAAGCGAACGAAAAGATTTACATGGTCACGAAGAACGCGACCTGCTGTCGTTACTGCTTCTTCCGGTGTAAGTGAGCCATCTGTTTCGATCTCAAGAATAAGCTTCTCGTAATCTGTCTTCTGTCCTACGCGAGTCGGCTCTACATGAAAGCGAACGTTCGAGATAGGTGTGAAGATAGAATCAATTGCTACTGTGCCAAGCGGTGCATCAGGTAACTTGTTCTCGTCAGAGACAACATACCCGCGACCATGACCAACACGAAGCTCCATACGAACATGACCTTCTTTGCCGATGGTAAAGAGATGGTGGTCAGGATTGAGGATGGTAACTTCAGATGTGAAATCCTGAAGGTCACCTGCTTTGAAATCTTTCGGTCCTTTGATGTCAGCGATAAGACGCGTAGGCGTTGACATATCTGCTTTCAAACGGACACCTTTAAGATTCAAGATGATCTCTGCTACGTCTTCTGTAACACCCTTAATGGTCGAGAATTCATGCTGTACACCATCAACCTTTAAGCTGGTGAACGCAGTACCGGGAATCGAGGAAAGAAGAATGCGGCGCATCGAGTTACCGAGCGTCGTACCATATCCTTCTTCGAGCGGTGATGCGATAAAGCGTCCGAATGTCTCTGTCTTACTAGACTCTTCGAGCTCGATACGATCCGGCATGTGAAGATTTGTCATACGATTTTTACCTCAAGCTTATTTTAAAAACTATATACGAATACCTGTCAACGATTACTTCGAGTATAACTCGACTACGAGCTGCTCGTTCGCATTGAGCTGGATATCACTGCGTTCTGGGATAGCAAGGAACGTACCCGAAAGATCTGCTTTATTAAGCGAGAGCCACCCTGGTACACCACTATCACCGCGAGTACGCTTGACCGACTCATGGACGACTTCAAGCTTACGTGACTTTTCCTTAAGCTGGATAGTATCTCCTGGGCTTAATAAATATGACGGGATGTTAACGACATTACCGTTGATGACAATATGGCAATGTAAAATGAGTTGGCGTGCTGCCTTACGTGAAGGTGCAAGGTTCAGGCGATAGACAACGTTATCTAAACGACGTTCAAGAAGCTTTACAAGGTTATCACCTGTAACGCCACGCATACGTGCAGCTTTCTCGAAGGTGTTGCGGAACTGTGTCTCAAGCATACCATAGGTACGACGTACTTTCTGCTTCTCACGAAGCTGAATACCGTATTCAGATACCTTTGAGCGGCGACCTTGACCGTGTTGACCGGGAGCGTAGTTACGACGTTCGATCGGACACTTTTCAGAATAACATTTAGAGCCTTTTAAGAAAAGCTTCTGCTTTTCTCTGCGGCATAGTTTACAGGACGGATCAGTATAACGAGCCATAATAGTTTAGATTGTTAATACGCTGGTCAAATGACCTGCTGCTCTTCTTCCTTCACCATAGCTCGTGTGAAGTTTACAAGCAAATTGAAAAACTTTGTGATTATACGCGACGCTTTTTCGGCGGGCGGCAACCGTTATGCGGCATTGGAGTGATGTCTTTAATCGTCAAGACCTCAATGCCTGCGATCTGAAGCGAGCGAACAGCTGCTTCACGACCGGAGCCTGGTCCTTTGATAAATACATCAACCTTACGAAGCCCCATATCGTATGCTTCTTTCGCTGCTGATTCAGCAGATACACCTGAAGCGAACGGAGTATTCTTACGCGAACCTTTAAATCCCATCTTGCCGGCTGATGCCCACGAAAGGGTATTGCCCTGCATATCGGTTAGAGTAACGATAACGTTGTTAAACGTTGCTTTGATATGCGCAACGCCGTTTGACGTTGCGATGATCTTCTTTTTTGCGCGAGCTTTACCTGCGCCCTGTGCTTGTTTTGCCACTTCTGTTCTTAGTTATCGTTTACTTCTTAGCTGCTGCTTTCTTCTTACCTGCTACCGTCTTACGCTTACCTTTACGGGTACGTGAATTGGTACGAGTACGCTGACCACGAACCGGAAGACCACGACGATGACGCAATCCGCGATAGCTGCCGATATCCATCAATCGTTTGATGGCAAGCTGCATTTCGCTGCGTGCAACACCCTCTACCTTTATCTCATTGGTAATGAGCTGACGGATCGACGTGATCTCGTCTTCGGTGAGGTCTTGAATCTTCTTATCATCAGAAATACCAACTTGCTCAAGTATCTTATGAGCGGTGGTCTTGCCAATGCCGTAAATGTAGGTCAGTCCTACGACTGATCGTTTGTTCTTTGGTAGATCTATGCCGGCTATACGTGCCATGTACTCTTAGTAAAAATTAACCTTGACGTTGTTTATGCTTTGGGTTCGTTTTGCAAATGACGCGCACCACACCTTTACGGGTGATGACCTTGCAATGCTCGCAGCGTTTTTTTACCGATGCTTGAACTTTCATTGTCGTACTCTAAAATTATTTGTATCTATACGTGATGCGCCCTTTGGTCAAGTCGTATGGCGAAAGTTCTACAGTGACCTTATCGCCTTCGAGGATCTTTATAAAATTCATCCTCATCTTTCCTGATACATGTGCAAGAATGCTGTGTCCGTTATCCAGTTTGACGCGGAATGTTGCATTTGGCAACGATTCCTCGATAACACCGTCAACTTTAATAGCCCCTTGTTTCGCCATGTAGTAGTAAAATCAACCTATCGGAGACACTCCCCGTAAAGCCCCGAAAGAACGACTTTTATACGTACATCGTTCCAAAATTAGCCTATTTTTGTCAATATCTCTCCGCCACCAGGGCGAATGACAATTGTATGCTCAAAATGAGCGCTTGGTTTGCCGTCAGCCGTCACAATAGTCCAGCCATCGGGCAATGTACGCACTTTCCATGTGCCCATATTAATCATCGGCTCTATGGCAATAGTCATGCCTTCTTCGAGGCGAATATTGCGGTACTCTTTATCAAAGCGACGAGGTACATAATTAGGGACCTGTGGCTCTTCGTGCAAATGTTTGCCGATACCATGCCCAACTAAGTCTTTCACGATACCATAACCATGAGCAGTGCAATAGTCCGATATTGCTTTTGAAACTTCATAAAGCTTTGCGCCAGCTTTAGCATGGGCAATGCCCATATAGAGCGATTCTTTGGTTACCTCAAGCAACTTTGCTCGTTCTGCATCGATTGTACCCACCGGATACGTCCATGCACTATCTCCAAACCAACCGTTCTTCTCTACACCAATATCAACGGAAACTGTTTCGCCTTCTTCAAGGGGTTTCTCATTCGGTATCCCGTGGACCACTGCATCATTACGAGAGATACAGCTTGCATAATTAAATGTCTGTCGTCCAACTCTATATCCTTTGAAAGCCGGCCGTCCACCGCGAGAAGTTATAAATTCATCAACCTTCGTATCTATTTCCAGAGGAATAGCACCGGGAGCAATGAGCGACTCAACATACGCAAAAGCTTCTGCTACAAGAAGACAGCTTTCCCTCATCAGAGAAAGCTGCGCTTCAGTCTTAATATTAACTGCGGTATCCCACATTAAAAGCCGGAGCTGTAATTACCCCCGCCCGAAGATCTTCCTTTGATCTTACCTGTCTTCATCAAACCATCGTAGTTGTGCATCAATAGATGAGACTCGATCTGCTGGAGTGTATCAAGCGCTACACCAACCATGATGAGCAAGCTTGTACCGCCGAAGAACTGTGCAAATGATGATGTTACACCAAGTCCTGTTACGAATGTCGGGAGTATAGCGATAATAGCAAGGAACACAGCACCCGGAAGTGTTAGATGTGTCAAGATATTATCAATGTAGTCTGCCGTGTTACGACCCGGACGAACACCAGGAATAAAGCCGCCATTCTTCTTCATTGAATCTGCAACGTCGCGCGGATTAAACGCTATAGCAGTATAGAAGTAGGTAAAGATCACGATCATCAAACCAAAGATGATAGCGTGACTTACCGAGCGATAATCAAAAAACACTGCTATTGATTGAGCTACACCCGAATCCGGAAAAAGCTGTACGAGTGTTGTCGGTAAAAATAGTATTGCCTGTGCAAAGATGATTGGCATAACACCAGCCGTGTTAATACGAATTGGGATGTGTTGGGTAACACCACCATAGACCTTTCGCCCGATTACTCGCTTTGCATACTGCACAGGTATCTTGCGAATACCTTGCGTGATGAGAACGACAAATGCAATAATACCAATGAGGAAAGCAAGGATAACTACTTCAACAATGATGTTTTTTCCGCCTTGTCCGATTCCGCCGAACTCATCAACAACAGCAAGCGGGAAACGAGCAATGATGCCGATGAAGATAATAAGCGAGATACCGTTGCCGATACCGCGTTCGGTAATCTGTTCACCAAGCCACATCATAAACATCGTGCCGGCTGTTAAGCAGAATACAGTTGAAAGGAAGAAAAGGAATGGGCTGATGGCTTCAGGTACGACCGGGGCGGACATACCATTAACAGTACCGGTAAGAGTACGTAAATGAACCGCCATACCTATTGACTGTGCTGCACCGATAAAGAATGTACCAACACGTGTGAGCTGTGTGATACGCTTTCTTCCTTCTTCGCCTTCTTTCTGAAGTTTTTGGAAATACGGCACAACACTTCCCATCAACTGAATGATGATAGAAGCCGAGATGTACGGCATGATACCAAGTGCGAAAATTGCTGCGTTCTCGAAAGCGCCACCGACGAACAGATCGTAGAGTCCGAAAAGGCCTGTATCTCCGCCCTGCTGTGATTGCAGTGCGTTGACATCAATACCAGGAAGCGTTATGTGCGCTCCAAAGCGGACAACTACGAGTAGTGCAACGGTATAGATGATGCGCTGACGTAATTCTTCAATCTTGAAGATATTACGAAAATTATCAACTAATCTGCTCATTATTACTCGTTAGAGAAAAATCTAAATGAAAAAATGTTACGAAAGAAATAGCAAAAGGTTATGCGTATGCTTCAACCTTACCGCCAGCTTTTTCTATCTTTTCTAATGCTCCTTTGGAGACTTTCTGAACCTTGATCGTCAAAGCAACAGAGATCTCACCATTACCAAGAATCTTTACAGGATTATAGCTGCGTGATACGACACCTGCAGAAAGAAGGAGTTCAGGAGTTACGACCTCGTTCTTAACGATCAAGCCGCTATCAATTGCTTCCTGTAAACGTGATACATTCACCTCTTCGTACTCAGTACGGAAAGGAGAATTGAATCCAAATTTAGGGAGACGACGAGCAAGCGTGATCTGTCCGCCTTCAAAGCCGACCTTACGCTTATAACCCGAGCGCGATGCCGCGCCATTCATACCACGTGTTGAAAATCTACCGTGTCCCGAGCCTTGTCCTCGACCGATACGCTTAACTGATTTTACTGCACCGAGTGCAGGACGTAATTGAGTTGCCATTGGAATGTGTATCTAACGCAAAAGAAAAGCGGGCAGCTCTCCTCTCACTCGATTAAAAAATTATTTTTCTTCTTTGACCTCAATGAGGTGCTGAACCGTGCGGATCATACCGCGAATCGCCGGAGTATCATTATGAACAACCACGTAGTTCGGACGACCCAAGCCAAGTGCTTTAATTGTACGCTTATGACGTTCAAGTGTATCAGCGATGCTCTTTGTCTGTTTAATTTCAAGCTTCATAACTTTTCTTTCTTATCGGGTCTTATCCGTTATAGACTTTATTGAGCGATACTCCGCGACGCTCTGCTATAGCAGAAGCATCTGATAACTGCTCAAGGGCATCCATTGTTGCTTTTACGAGGTTGTGCGGATTCGATGAACCCTGTGACTTCGTAAGAATATCCTGTACACCTGCGAGTTCCAGCACAGCGCGAACACCACCGCCGGCAATAAGTCCGGTACCAGGTGATGCGGGCTTCAACATTACTTTGCCTGCACCGTACTTACCATGTACCAAATGAGGGATAGTCCCCTTCTGTACAGGTACTGCACGTATATTACGCTTTGCATCATCAGTCGCTTTTGTTACAGCATCAGCAACTTCATTCGATTTGCCAAGACCGATGCCGACATGACCATTGCCATCACCGACAGCAACAATAGCATTGAAGCTGAAGCGACGACCACCTTTAACAACTTTGGCAACACGGTTAACCGCGACCAATTTGTCTTTCAGATTAAGCTCTATTGAACGAACTTTTGCCACGTGTTCTTTACGATTTGTTATACATTAAAATTGCAATCCGCCTTCGCGAGCACCGTCTGCGAGAGCTTTGACGCGTCCATGATATAAGTATCCGTTTCTATCGAATACAACAGATGTAATCCCCTTCGCTTTCGCTTCATTTGCGATCGCGATGCCAATCTTTTTTGAAAGCTCGGTCTTCGCAGCTTTTTCTTTGAGAGCTATTGAGCTTGATGAAGCGATAGTAAATCCCTTCGAGTCATCAATAAGCTGTGCATAGATCGCCATGTTGCTGCGGAATACAACAAGACGCGGGCGCTCTGTCGTACCACGAACTGTCTTCGCAATGCCATAACGGCGGCGCTGACGGCGTGCGGCTTTTTCCTGTAATTGTCGTTTCGTTGCCATAACTCGTACTTATACTTTTTACTTACCAGCTGTCTTACCTGCTTTACGGATGATACGTTCATCACTGTACTTCACGCCCTTGCCTTTATATGGCTCCGGCGGACGGATTGAACGAATCTTCGCTGCAACTGCACCGACAAGCTGCTTATCAATGCCCGTGATTGTTAATGTTGTTGGAGTTGGTATCTCGATAGTGATCTCATCAGGTGCTGCAAAAAGGATAGGATGCGAGAAGCCGAGATTGAACTGAACGAACTTTCCCTTCTTTTCAGCTTTGTATCCAACGCCAACCATTTCCAACTTCTTTGAAAAACCTTCAGAGACACCAAGCACCATATTGTTTGCAAGCGCACGCATCAAACCATGAAGCGCACGCTGGCTCTTCATCTCGCTTGCACGTGAGAAAACAATCTCATTGTTTTCAACCTTCACAGAAATACCTTCAGGCATAGTCTGGGTCAAGATACCTTTCGGTCCTTTGACGGTAACTTCACCTGACTTTTCTTCGAGGGTTACGCCCTTTGGGAGCGTGATCAATTTTTTACCGATACGTGACATTGCTCTCTCCTAAAACTTTTTACCAAATGTAACAAAGTATTTCACCGCCAACATTATCCTGACGCGCTTGCTTATCGGTCATCAGACCTCTCGGAGTAGAGAGTATCGCAATACCCAATCCCGAAAGCACACGTGGCGTATCTACTGCTTTTGTATATCGGCGAAGTCCCGGTGTTGATATACGCTTCAACCCGATGATTGCCGGATTACCATTCGTGTATTTCAGCGTAATACGAAGCTCACCCTGACCATTATCAGCAGTGCGCTCAACACTCTCGACATACCCTTGATCTTTCAAGATCTCGCTGATAGCGAACTTAACGTTCGATGCAGGAACAACGACATATTTATGTCGCGCACGAAGTGCATTGCGAAGTCTTGTAAGAAAATCTCCTATCGTATCCATACGTAGTTTTATCGTTACTCTTTGTGATGCAAATTATTGTTTCGAGAACGTTTGAAGGAATTTCCCTTCACAATTCTCAACACGAGAAGCAAACGCTTCTTGTCTTACCAGCTGGACTTACGTACACCTGGTATCTTACCGTCAAGCGCAAGTTCACGGAAACAAAGACGGCATAAACCGAACTTACGGTAAAATGCACGTGCTCTTCCGCAACGGGAACAGCGATTGTATTTGCGCGTCGTGAATTTCGGCTCACGCTTTTGCTTAACTTTGAGGGCTAATCTTGCCACGAGTTATTCGTTAATTAATGCTAAAAAAATTACTTTGTTTCGCCTTCACGCTTACGGAACGGCATTCCGAATGCTTTGAGAAGCTCGTATGCTTCTTCATCCGATGTTGCGCTCGTTACGAATGTGACATCCATACCGGTGATGCGCGTGACTTTATCAACGTCAATCTCCGGGAAGATGATCTGCTCTTTGATACCGAGAGTATAATTGCCTCTTCCGTCAAACGACTTATCAGGCACACCACGGAAATCGCGGATACGGGGCATTGAAAGTGCAACAAGACGATCAAAAAACTCATACATGTTTGCGCGACGAAGTGTTACGCGACCGCCAATTGGCTGATTCTCACGGAGTTTGAAGTTCGAGATTGACTTCTTTGCTTTTGTGATAGCGACTTTCTGTCCGATGATAGCTTCCATATCGCGAATAGCCGCCTCAAGAAGTTTAGCATCACCGGCAGCATCACCCATACCAACATTGACAGTAATCTTTGTCAAGCTTGGTACTTGGTTCACGTTGGTATAGTTAAAGCGCTTCATCATCGCAGGGATGACCTCGCTCTTATACTTTTCTTGCAAACGCGGAGCTACAACTTCGAGACGTTCAAACGCCTCGGGTGCTTCGCCGCCGCCTTTTTGCTTCTTCTCTTTTGCTTCTTTTGCCTTTGCCATAACGTTCTTTAACTTATCCGTGACGATTTCCGACCGTCACATCTTACACTTATGCTATTGCCTGACCTGACTTCTTTGCAAAACGCTCAATCGTTCTTGCTCCGTCTTTGCTTACGTTCACATTGCGTCCGACGCGTGTACGTTCGCTGCTTTTCGGATCAACGAGCATCACGTTCGAGATGTGAATAGGATGTTCACGTTCAGTGATACCACCCTGCTGATTTGCCTGTGTTGGGCGCTCATGTTTTTTGAGGATGTTCGCACCCTCAACAACAACGCGTCCTTTTTCAGAATCAACTTTCAACACCTTACCACGCTTCCCGCGTGATTTACCTGCAATAACCTCAACGAGGTCGTCTTTTTTAATCTTAAACTTCATCGTTGTCTCCCTTAAATAACTTCAGGTGCAAGTGATACGATCTTCATATACTGACGCTCACGAAGCTCACGTGCAACAGGTCCGAAGATACGCGTTCCGCGCGGTTCGCCTTGCGCATTCAAGAGCACTACTGCATTCTCATCGAAGCGTACATAGCTTCCGTCCTTTCGGCCGGTCTCTTTTCGTGTGCGGACAATAACTGCCTTTGAAACTTCGCCCTTCTTTACCTGTCCGTTCGGTATCGCGCTCTTTACAGAGACAACGATCACATCACCAAGACCTGCATAGCGGCGTTCATGTCCGCCTAAGATGCGAATACATCGGCAGCGCTTTGCGCCGGAGTTATCTGCTACTATTAAATTCGTTTCTTCTTGTATCATTGCTTTGCTCCCTAATTAATGGGGTAGAGCACAATTACTTTGCACGTTCTAAGACTTCAACAACTCTCCAGCGCTTTGTCTTTGAAAGCGGACGAGTCTCCATGATGCGGACGGTATCACCGGCTTTTGCATCATTGTTCGCATTGTGTGCGACATACTTTGAGGTCTTCTTAAAATACTTTTTATAAAGCGGATGCGGTACACGACGCTCGTTAGCGACGACGATCGTCTCCTGCATCTTATCGCTTACCACTTTGCCGATACGCTCTTTGCGCTTTCCGCGTTCGGGTATCTCTACTGTTGCCAATTCCTGATTCTCTGACATACTTATTCGCTT
>JBKJTT010000063.1:0-7535 GCA_046590205.1 Kapaibacterium sp. (SeqCode) | reverse complement strand
TAGATGTCGAATCACTACTTCCTATCTTTTTCCCGGTTCTCGTATCAAAAAAATCCGTCCCTGTGGGAGATTTTGATGCAATTGTTGCTGCATCCGGTGAAAAACTAGAAGATCCGGAAACGGGGAAACTATAAATTTCTTTATCCTGATCAAGTCCCCAGACATGAATTGTATTATCAACTCCTTCATAAAAGGTAGCATGGATATCTCGGATATAACCAAAGTAATAGATTGCGTAGTCCGGATTACTCATTTTTTTTATCAACGACCCATCTGCTGAAGAATAGATCATAAATTGTCCTTTGGCGACTGTTGCTATGATTTTTGTACCATCTAAGGAAAGCTTTGGTTTGCCGTTTGGGTCATTTACTTTTACCGTTGGGATCGCCGTCGTACCCGATATATCATAGAGTTGTGTGCCACAGAGGATCTTTGTGTTATCATTAGAAAAATACATTGAGGAGTAATATCCCCAACCATAACCGGACGAATTTATGGCGTCGGAACTACAGAGTATATTACCGTTCTTTGTGTCGTAAACAGTAAGTAGTTTATCTCCTGAATTTCCACTTACAGCAAGCCGTGTACCATCATCTGAAAAACGAAATGTTGACCCTGAACGCATTGGGATGTCAAGGTAATAACTACCATTACTGCATAGTGATACCTCCCCAATGCTCAATTCCTGACTTGTGGTTAAAGGAGGTAAATCTAGAGGTGTTATACTGTTCCCATTTGGCTCTGTCGCATTTAATACTAATGGGACTCCGGAGATGGCTTGTAATGAAAAATCTCCAGTTCTCGTATAGGAATAATAGACATACTTTCCTGAAGTAACTGAAACAAGTCCTTCAGTTTTAGAGCCGTTACAAACGAGAATGCCCGTTACTTTTCCGGGGCAAGGTGAATTCAATGTGACATCACCAATATCTAACGATTGTAATACAGATAAAGTGATAGGTATAGGGGTATTCAAGAAGTAGAATGAATTATTTCGGTCACTTCTTATCTCAACTTGGAAGGGTCTGTTTTGTGGCAATCGTACTGATCTAATTTGTCCATTCGCATCAGTGATGCGATCTCCATATACAAAGTATCTTCCAAGACCATCATCTTCAGTAAATGACACGACAACTCCTTCAATTGGCTTTCCGTCACAAACTACCCGAAGACTCAGTGAGCCGCTGGAATCAACATAGGTGTTAGAGTATCTGCTTACATAATCACAATTCCAATCGGTAAAATGTGTGACTGTGCCTGTATAGAAGCCATCGATCAATGAAGCGATACCTTCTTCTTTCCAAATACCATTTTTTTCGTCAAAGAACCACAGAGGCATTGATGACGGGGCTAGTCCATCCAAAGGTTTGGGAAATTGAAGTATTGCCCGCTTCGTACTATCAAGATACAACATACTCCCTGATGGCTCTCTTATTTCAACGCGAAGAACGCCGCAGGAGATTAGAGAGGCGAGTTGACCGTCAGTGGTTCGCCCAAAATTATCACCTGAAAAATAATCAAAGAATGAGGGCTCTTTTGGATTAAGGTAACGTAAGGCGACATTAACAATCCCTGAATATGAATTACCAGATGCATCTTTAAATGACCCTGGCTGAAAAATTACAGAGCCACCATCTGCTGCACTCACAGTTCCGCCTTCATTAGCCGAGATGCTTTTAGTCAATGTATTCTTCATCATTGATAAAGTTATACGGGTAGTACCATTCGAATTTGGGGTTTCGGCTTTTGCAGAATTATAATATCCAACTTTGCTGGCAACAACAACAGCCCTCCCTTTTGGTACAGTTACATCCTTTAATGCGAAAATACCGTTGGCATCTGTAGTAGTAATATTTGCTCCGATTGTAACTGATACGCCTGCAATAGCAGAACCAGTTTCATCAATGATTCTGCCATAGATCGTAGTTATTTGGCTTTCCTTAATTTGTTCGGGTTCTCCAGGTCCAAGAGAGCAACTATTTATGAATATTGCGATAGAAATAATAAACGAAGTAAAAAACAGATTCAAGAATAGAGAGTGCTGGAATCTTGTATATGAAAAGAGATTTCCCATAAGCATAATGCGTTAGTCAGATGTGACTTTGTATACACTAACAACACTAATGATAATTGAAAGTTTCAAATGTAGATTTGGTAGAAACTCCCCCTCTCATCTTCCTGTTTAGCACTCGAAACCTATGAGTGCTAATATCGTAACGACGCTCATTGGTAAAGAGTTTTTACTAAAAAACGAGTTTTTAACCTTATATATTTCAATAAGATATGAACATTACACCACTTCATGATCGGCTTGTTGTCCGTCCGGCAGCGGCGGAGGAAGTCACAAAGGGCGGTATCTACTTGCCCGATACAGCGAAAGAAAAGCCACAGCAGGGCGAAGTCATTGCAGTCGGAACCGGCAAGCATGACGACGCAGGGAAGCTCATCCCGATGGCAGTAAAGGTCGGCGATACCGTACTCTACGGTAAGTATTCCGGCACCGAGATAGCGATAGACGGCGAAGAAGTACTCATCATGCGCGAAAGCGACGTGTTTGGTATCGTTTCTTCAGGTAAAGGCAAGAAGTAAAAAGTGGTCAGTGGTTAGTGACTAGTGGTCAGTAAGGCAATTGAGATTTTTTGATTGCCGCGCTCCCTTCGGTCGCTCGCAATGACACATTCACAATTTTAACATAAACTACAGAAAAAAATGGCATCAAAGATCATAACATTCGATGTTGACGCAAGAGCGAAGTTAAAGCGCGGCGTTGACCAGCTTGCAGATGCAGTGAAGGTAACACTTGGTCCTAAGGGACGCAATGTCGTTATCGATAAGAAGTTCGGCGCACCGACGATCACTAAGGACGGCGTAACAGTCGCTAAGGAAATCGAACTCGAGGATCCTATCGAGAACATGGGAGCACAGATGGTACGCGAAGTAGCATCAAAGACTTCTGATATTGCCGGTGACGGTACAACGACGGCTACGGTTCTTGCACAAGCTATCGTTCGCGAAGGACTTCGCAACGTAACAGCAGGCGCAAACCCAATGGACTTAAAGCGCGGTATTGACCTTGCAGTATCGAGCGTCGTTGAAGAGTTAAAGAAAATCTCTCGTCCTATCTCCGGTAAAAAAGAGATAGCACAGGTAGGTTCTATCTCTGCGAATAACGACATCACCATCGGCGAGCTTAATGCTGAAGCAATGGAGAAGGTCGGCAAAGACGGCGTTTTCACCGTTGAAGAAGCAAAGGGTATCGAGACAGAGCTTAACGTAGTAGAAGGTATGCAGTTCGATCGCGGTTACCTTTCGCCGTACTTCGTTACTGACCCTGATACAATGGAAGCAGTACTTGAGAATCCATACATTCTCATCCATGATAAGAAGATCTCTTCAATGAAGGACCTTCTTCCTATCCTTGAGAAGGCAGCACAATCAGGACGCTCACTCCTTATCATTGCAGAAGACCTCGAAGGCGAAGCACTTGCTACGCTCGTTGTCAATAAACTTCGTGGTACGTTGAAGATCGCAGCTGTAAAAGCTCCGGGCTTTGGTGATCGTCGCAAGGCAATGCTTGAGGACATCGCAGTTATCACAGGTGGTACGGTCATCAGCGAAGAGAAGGGTTTTAAACTTGAGAACACACTTCTTGAGTCACTCGGCGTAGCGAAGAAAATCGTTATTGATAAAGATAACACAACACTTGTCGAAGGTGCTGGCACGAAGGACGAGATCAAGCGCCGCATCAACGAAATCAAGAGCCAGATCGAGAAGACAACATCTGATTACGACAAAGAGAAATTGCAAGAGCGTCTTGCAAAGCTCTCCGGCGGTGTTGCAGTTCTCCGTATCGGCGCATCAACAGAAATCGAGATGAAGGAAAAGAAAGCACGCGTTGAGGATGCACTTCATGCAACCCGCGCAGCTGTCGAAGAGGGTATCGTCCCCGGCGGCGGTGTAGCTCTTATCCGCGCACTCACCGGTCTTGATGATAAGTTCTTGAAGAAGCTCACGAATGATGATGTCCGCACAGGCGTCGAGATCGTTCGTCGTGCACTCGAAGAGCCGCTTCGTCAGATTGTTGCCAATGCAGGACTCGAAGGTTCTGTCGTTGTCAATGAAGTCAAGAACGGTAAAGACGGTTACGGCTTCAACGCAGCAACAGAAGTCTATGAAGACTTGCTCAAGTCAGGCGTTATCGATCCGACGAAGGTAACACGTTCCGCGTTGCAAAACGCAGCGTCAGTTGCAGCACTTTTACTCACGACCGAAGCAACGATCGTCGAGAAGAAAGAAGCAGCACCTGCAATGCCAGGTCACCCAGGCGGCGGCATGGACGGAATGTACTAAGGGTAAGCTTAAACGAAGAAGCCAGCCCGAGAGGGCTGGCTTACTATTTAAAACTTCGGCTCTTTGTATTTCAACCTGATACTCAACTTTGTAACGAGCGAGTCAAAGTATGCGAGATCTACAAAATAGTCTCCTCTGGTTGGGAAGTTTACACTTATTTGCGCGTCAATAATGCCGGGTTTATCACCGAATGCTTGTTTTAATCCGATATTAGCATCACTGTAGTAGTAGCTGCCGTTCCAGTTCATACGAGATTCCTGACCGTATATAGACCAAAAGGCATCACCAATTATTGAGAGTGTGCTGTCAGGTTTTTGACCTCCAAGATCAATGAACTCGACTGTATAGGAAACATCTACATGCTCCAACGCGCAAAGTTGACTCGGTCCTCGATGATCATAATAAATTAAGTATCTTCGATTACCTATGAGTTCACTTGAGAATGGTTTATCAACTGAAATAGTAGCATCCCATATTTTCTTTTCACCACAGGGAGAATCTACGTCAGTATTTGTTGTTTTGAAACATGAATTTCCTGAAAATATGCCGTAGGCAAGAATAAGAAAAGTGGTAATCCGTAGTATATCAAAGCGTTTCATGGTATATGGTAGTAAGTGAATACTACAAATATACTAAAAAGCCAACCCGATTGGCTGGCTTTTGATTTTAGCTTATTGTGGACAGCCTACGCTGCCTTCATTCCTTCGACTACCCATGAGCCGAAGTAGTTGATGTTGTGGGCTGAATGATCAGCGAGTATTTTTCTGACCTTTTCTTTTTCTTCGTCCTTGTCATCAGTCTTCACAGTCATAACGTATTCGCCCTTTTCAAGTGCATCTTCGTAAATATGCATTGATTTGTCTTCTTCATCACCATACGCGCGGAATGCTTTGGCGATGCTTGCTAATACCCCGTGCTTTGTCGCATCGGAGTCAATAACATCGGCTCCTTTTTTGCCGAAGTAGATTTCAATGTCTTCTTTATTCACACCTGATGCGATCATAGCATCTAATGAATTGCCCGCGGTTTCTACGGTATCAAGTATTGCACACATACGACCATTAGGATAGGTGGCAAAACTTTCCGGATTATTGATATTAATTGTGCTCATAATGTTTTGTCTCTGTTGTTAAAAGGTATTGTGGGGAGAACCAATACTACCATAGGTACCAACAAAGATTATGCCAAAATAACCGCCTATTCTATAAATGTGAGTATAGAAAAGTAGTATATTTGTATGTACTAATTTGGTAAAAATCATGAACCAGTTTAAGATCGTTTTCTTTTTATTCTTATTTGTCTCAATTAGCTCGATTGCAAATGCCCAGCGTCGGACTACAACGTTTGGTTCGTCCTTTGGGAATGACCGTTCACAAACAGGAAGTTCATTTGGCAGGGGTAGTTCAAGCGACAAAAAGCCTAATGACGGATTTGGTACGACGATAAACCCATATGATTTCCGGAATGATAAGGGGACTCTTAGGGGAATCACTCGTATCAGTATGGATGGAAAAACTGCACGAACAACATATTTTCACCCTGATGGTAAAATAAGCACAGAAACATCACGCAAAAATTTACTTGAGACAGGATGGAGAACAACGCACTTTAATACTGACGGGTCTATAAGCAATTCTATTACTCGAACAAGTTCTATTGGTCTTACAAACAGAACTACACACTTTAATGGAGACGGTACTCTCGGTAATTCTATCATGCATAATAATGTGCTCGGCACAGGTTCACGAGAAACACATTTTACGCCTGACGGAATAAGTTCATCACTTACACGCTCGAGTGGTTTTGGGTCAACAACAACGATGTCACCACTCACCTTAACTGGCACCAAATAGTTGGTTCTGTTGGTTCTTAAAATGAGAATTAACAGTGGTAGGGATGCTCGTCAACAACATTGACGACCCGCAGTATCTTGTTCTTCTGCGTCTGGTTAGGCATAGGAGTTGGTTGTTAGTTATGAGTTCAAAGATAAGGAGGAAAAGAGAGGATTCCAAATAGGGGGTTGATTTTTGTTCTGTAGCGGAACAAATGTTCACCCTTTGAGTATTCATTATATATGAAGTTCAAGATTATTTTAGAACCAAGTGATGAGGTTGGATACACCGCTCTTGTACCTGCATTGCCCGGCTGCATCAGCGATGGTGATAGTAGGGAAGAGGCATTTGTTAATATCCGCGAAGCAATAGAGCTATACCTTGAGCCGCTTGATTTACTTCAATAAATATTTATTAAGTTAAACTTAGAAAAGCATGGAATACACAATAGAAGTAGTATATAGAGACAATTTGAATCCTCCTAAGAGTTATTCTATCGGCGGTAGTGCACATTACAGTGCTTCTCAAAGCGCTTTTATGGCATTTGAAGAGGAAAAGAATATTGCAATAAAGACCGGAAATGTTAAAAAAATGGCACTATGTGAGGTCCATTATGATGAGAACCAAAACCCTAAACTCAAATTGGTTGAAGAGTTGATTTACTAGTAAATAGTTGCAATCGGACCGTTAATATCTAACTAATGGCTAAATACATTGTCTAAATAGCTTTTAAAAATTATTTGGATGTTAGAAAGACGTCGTTTTGTAACATCTCGTTCGCTAAATGCTCGGCGGAAGATTCCAAAAAACCGCTTTCACTTACCCACTTAATACCGTATGCATTTTCGTTGCTTGATGATGAACTTGTTGACTGAGTATAACAGACTTTTTGACCGTTGTTAAAATCAAAGAGGGTTAATTCGAAATCCGCGGAGCTAAGAACATTCTTTGAAAAACCACCTGAAGTGGAAGAGGAGCCATAACCAGTAGCAGTATTACCTTTTGCAGTCACTGTTGCGTTTGCTGATGTATATGAAGGAATATGCATTGTTGAAATACCAACGCCACTATTAGATATAACAGCATAGCAATCATATCCATGTTTGTGAAAAATTGCAGCCTTTTCAGAATCCGAGTATGATCGAAGTGGAGGTAAGACTAGGTGTGATGCATCAGCTAAAACACCGGATGCTCTTAGAACATCGACGATTGTCGATTCTGCTTCTTGTTGAAACTGAATCTTAGAAAAGTTAGCAAACACAAGTACATGACGAAAGCGGTGTCCAAAGTAAGCTGGGTCTTTCAGTGTCGATACCTTAGTTGATACACAACCCCATAAAATGATGGACAGGA
>JBKJTT010000050.1:0-49748 GCA_046590205.1 Kapaibacterium sp. (SeqCode) | reverse complement strand
GATTACGGATACGGAAAAATGGATTCAATCAGATGCACGAATCTTGATTGTGACTCTGTTCTGTGGTTGTCTGGCGATTTTCTAGCGTTCCCAGCCAGTTTTTCCGGTATCTATGGATTGCAGCGAACACCTGCGTCCGGCAACACTCTAACCACCGTTCAATCTACTGGTTATTTTATTGATCTTAACGGCGTTGCAGGGCTTCAAGATAAGACACAGATTGGCGACGTTGATGTCTTCCGTGATTCTTGCGGAAGCGTTCAAGATACAGGTAATTGTAAGGCATCAATTACGTTGGTAAAGAAAGATTCGATGGGGTTGTGTTGTTGGCAGATCAAATTTGACAATGCCTCTGCAAATACATTCTTAAATCTTCAGGCACAGATCATCACCTCGGGTGCAACGTTCTCTACGATTAGTACCGGGGCGAATTGGAATACTACCCAGCTCTCTACAACAACACTTATTCAAACACCTATTGGTGGTGGATTTTTTCCTGTCGGCAATCTTGATGTGGGTACATTCTGTCTGAATCTGTTACCCGGGACGGTCATACCTCAGGCAATTGAGTTCACTTGGACAGGGGTCAACGGTGAAATTTGCAGACAAACATTGCAAGTGGATTGTGCGCCGCCAATTCAAACAAATTGTTTTACACTTCTTGAACAGAAAGTAGAGTGTATTTCTAAGACACCGGCAGGAGCTGTCTTTACACTGGCGGTCAAGATTAAGAATGAAACAATTTATCCGATGGATAAGATTATGATTACTTCTCCATCTGTGGTGACGATTACACCGAACCCGGTCTATCTTGTTCCGCCAATCCCACCTGGTGGAACAACAAATACACTTACCTTTACAATCAGCGGACCTGATGCGTTAGAAAATTCGCAAATCTGTTTTGATGTAAAGATTATAGATACAGCTTTGGCAATTTCGGCAGGTGTACCATATATCCAAGAAAAGAATTGCTGTATTCAAACGTTCTGCTTTACACTTCCAAAGTGCAAAGATTGCTGCGAAGGATTCCAGAAGACGATTCAGCACGGAACGCCGCGAGTTACGCAACCTATGTTGGGTGTTTCGCAAATTGCAACGGGATTAAGCGCGGGACCTTCGGCAATTGTGAAATTCACAGCAACTGTAGTCAGTGCGGATAGGAGATTACTAGGTGGTTTTCTATGTCAAACTTCGGGCTGGGCTCCCGTATTCGGCAATATTATTAATCCGCAAGCAAGTGTCGGTGGTCTTCCGCTCTCGAACACACCACAGCCCTTTGCGACGCCACCACCTGCTCCGTATCGTGAAGCAATCTGGGGAACGTCGCCTTTAGGTGTAACGATGTCGGCGACGCCATTTACGTTACAGATTCGTTTCCCGAACCCGCCTAACAGTCCATGGTTTGGCTGTTCGGATTCTCTTCGCTTCTGTGTGCGCTACAGCTTCACCGATGTCAATTGCCGCACGTGTGATACGATGATTTGCTATGCCGTAAGAAGAACAGGTCAGTGGATAATTCACGATTGGCAAGTAGACCTTCCGAAAATCTCAGTCATCAAATTGACAAGCAAGACGGCAGGTACATTGACGATAGATCTTCCGAAACTTCCTGTAGATTTCACTGCAGAAGATGGAATACGTCTGACGGGTGTTTCTCTGCAATCAGGTGCTGGTGTTCGTGTGACACAGTTTGACGGAGCTACGGCACCAAACTTTGTCGGATCAAAATCACTGTCACTTGGTCACGGCGAAAAAGCTGTCATACCAATTAGGTATGATAATTATGCCGATCAAGGTTCGTTCATCAATTATCTTACGTATCGATATGTCAATGTCAGTAACCCGAAAGATACCCTTGAGACAACCGACGAAATAATCGCAATTGTCCCGGGGACTACTTTGCCGGGTGGCGATGTGTTGGGTAAGGATGATTCAACGACAAAACCTACAAATGTTCGGACCTATGCGTTATACTTTGCGGTGAAGAATAAATCCAATGCCCAGGTTGCGACCGTAAACATCTCTGTTGATAAGGATACAAAGATTCTTGCAACAGGACCGTATGAAGATAATGACTCATTAACTTACAATGCGGTTAAGGGAGTCTATGACGGTACGTCATACCTATTCCCCGTAACGTCACAATGGGCAACTCCATCTGCGGAGTCTCGTCCTGCACAGGGATCTACTATTCGCCCAATCTATTTGACTGTTGCAGGTAGTACTGGAAAGACGTTAGTGATTCACTACGTAACAAGGGATGATGCTGGTAATATTCTTACCGAAGACTCTGTCACACTCTCTGACCCGCTTTCATCGGTGAAGAAGAATGATCCGCCGTCAGGCACAAGATCATCAGGGCATCTCTATCCGCCATATCCGAACCCTACTGCATCTTCAACAACGTTGCAGTTCAGACTTGATGCAGGTGAGTACGCAACTTTGTCGGTACTTGATGCTCTCGGAAATGAAGTACTCAATGTAATTAGTAACCAATTCATTACTGGTGGTGAGCATGTCTTCAACGTTGCTACCGATAACCTTCCGTCTGGATCATATACCGTTCGACTCCATACCGACTCCGGTACGCAGACACAAAGACTAACAATCATCCGCTAATTCGGAGGATTATAGAATACAGAAAGCCGCTACTTAATATAAGTAGCGGCTTTTTTATAATCTTTACATAAAGCTACACTACACTCCCCTAACACCCTCCCCCTGCCCCATTGAAAACTTCTTTCCACTTGCCATTTTGCTTGGCGACGATGGTGTAATTCCATGCTTCGTAGAAGTAATTCTTCATTACTATCTCGAGCGAGCCGTCGTTATCCATGTCTATTACATCGAAGGTTTCTATGCGGCGTGCATCGGATTCATCTTTTGATACGTAAAACGCCGAGTATATTTCTTTCCACTTGCCATCATCAGTTTGTGTGAGCATCATAGTGAGGATAGCAATCTTCTCCCAACTATATCCTTTTTCCTTTACCATCTGCGTTGCTTCGCAATCCGCGATGAGTTCTACCGTGCCATCGCCGTTAATATCGATTGCTTTGATACGCGCAACTTGAATGTTTTTGATGAACGACGGAGATACTCGCTGCGATGAATAAAAGAATTTAGCATATGCATGGGCAGCTGATGTGTCGGCTGACGTGGTAGCTCTCATCTTTGGTTTGCGTTCGCGGCGGAGTGTGTCACTGACTGCAAGTCCGCGTGTATCGGGCTCAATTGTACGCATCCCGCCGTAGCGAGTCTCACATGTTGCCGTTAACTGCAAGCAGGCATAGTTCGTGTCAGCTTCTTTGATAGAGACAAGCCCAAGCTGTTCGTTATTGTGAAAAAGTGGGTAGGTTTTACCTGGGGGAAAATAGTCAAGCGTAAATGCACGGTACTCCCCGTTGCCGCCGGTCTCTTTTACATCTGACATTTGCGATGGTTGTGATACAGCATCCTGGAATCTGCCATAATGGTATTCAGCAATGGGTTCAATGTTCCAGCCGGAAGCATCCATATGCTGCTCTACAACAAAGAGGATGGTCTTCTCTTGTGCGAATACGCCGATCGGCAAGAGAATTGATAATAAGATAAATACTTTTTTCATGTGGTCTTAAAAACACATGAAGGAAAAGAAATGGCACAGAGAAAAAATTCGGGAGATGCAATCCGATCTCATTCGTTTGCTGTATAACTTTGTAGGTGAATAGTTTTTCTCGCAGCTGATGTTTGTCCTCTAGCGGCTGTCCGAGAAACATAAGGTGAAAATACATAGTGATGATGTAGCCCCGTATGAAAATGCGGGGTTATTTTTTTGTCATCTTTAAAACCGGAAGAAAACCTACTCTGTATTACTTCTACACACCCACAACAGCACTGACACTCCACTTGTCAGAAAATTGAAAATTCATAACAGCAACGTATCTAGGTTCCCTTATCAATTATATAGTGTATCATATTGCCTTATCAGAAAACACAGCTGATATTCCGGCAGCAATGACATATACTGCCGGTACGTGAAGTCAGTTTCAATGAGGGAATAACCCCGCATAGGCGAACGTCTGTGCGGGGTTGTTCTATTAGTAATCTCTTCTGCGTTTTATCTCGTTGCGGATAACTGCAAGTGAGCGTCGCACCCATTCCATTGTTTGCGGATCAACTTTCTCACCGCCCATAAAACGTATCATCGCTGATTCGCTTTCGAGGACATCATCAATATCAATGACTTGCGGCGCATTTGTCTCTTTTCCATCCTTAGGTACATAGAGTTCTTCGAATTGAACGCCCATAGCATCAGCGATCTTGCGGAGTGTATTGCGGGTTACGCCGGATTCGTCGTTCTCGATACGGGATAGGTGAGCCTGTGTGATATTTGCACGTTCGGCTATAAAACCTTGGCGGAGTCCCTTTTCGTCTCTAAGTCGGCGCATTCGTTGACCTTGCGTCTCCCCGGAATTATACGGAAAGTACTTAGGTGCCTCTCGGCTCGACTCGTTTATTTTTTGATCTACAGTATCCATTTTCGTATACGTTTAGCACATTTAACATCCGCATAACATATACAACCACAAAGACTTACACGTCTTCACCTCTCCAGTGATACTGTAGTTTCGGGTAACCTCCTCCAGGTTGTATTCGGATGCCGACAAGGGAGACGGCGAATGAGAATACACAAATATACAACTATTTTTGCCGAAAACCATAGCATTTTCAAAGATTTTTAAAATATTTTCATTATTTTTCGACGAGCATCTTGCAGACAGCATAATATTTATGTATATTTGCATAAATAAATACATAAAACATCATTTTCTATGCTTTTTATGCTATTTTGAAGAAATGTCATCTTTAACGCTAAAAACTTTAACTTATGGAAACAACTGATCTTAGACGTAACCCAATACTCCTGCCCTCCATCGCAATTTTGCGCAGAATCGCCAGAGAACGTACCAGATATGCAGCAATTTTGAAGAAACAGGAGCTAAAAACAGGAAATATATCATTTGAAGATGCAGTCTTCTTAAGTAAGTTCATCTCCGAATCCGCCTTTTACATCGAAGAACTCGAGCGCCATATAGGCGAAGAGCTTATTGATTATTGGCAGACCAGAGAACATTCGCTACGGATACTCACCGACGTAATGCTGCAACAGACGCAAACCGAGACGAAAGTAGTAAACGCCGTAAGTAATCATTCATAATTCATCTCCATCATTTCCCATGAGACTACCATCCATCTTCAAACGAAAAGAACCCTCTCGCACTTCCAAGCTCGAAGTCGTCAGTGGTTCGCCATCACTTCCCTATCTCTTCAACTCGTGGGATGCCCCGCGGATGAACCTCACGTTCATCCGCGAGACAGTCTCAGCGGCAATGCATGCGAGAAGCGAAGCAATCGGCAAAGCAACACTACTTGCGTATGATAACCGACGCACCGACAGTATGAATGAGAAAATACTACTGCCGTACTCGCATCCGCTCCAAAAGTTGTTACGCGAGCCGAATCCGCTCTTCGATCTGCCGGATATGCTCGAGCTTGTCAGCCAATGGCTCGATGCAACAGGCAATGCACTCCTACTGAAAGTCCGTAACCTTCGCGGTGAGCCAAGCGAGCTGTGGCTGCTTCCTGCTTTGAGCTTTACGATTGAGAAAGGAAGCGATGAACTGCCGTCAGAATATATCTTTCAACCGCAAGGTGTGCGAATTTCTGCACGCGACATCATCCATATCAAACGCTCCGATATTCGCACTGCCCCGTTCTATGGTCATGCACTGCTATCGGATATTATTGATACGGCACGTACTGACTCGGCGCTCCGAATGTACCAGCAGCGATTCTTTGAGAACGATGCTGTCCCCCGCGCTGTGCTTCGCTTTCCGCCAGGTGCGTCGCTGACACCAAGTCAGATAGAGGAAATACGTCGCGCATGGGATGAGAAGTACAAAGGTATTGCGAACTCATCGAAACTCGCCATACTTCCCGATGGTGGTGAAATCAGCTCGCTCTCGGCGAATGTACGTGAGATAGATTTCACAAAGAGCCGCGAGACGATGAAGCAAGCGATACGCGAAGCGTTCAGAGTGCCGAAGATAGTCCTCGGTGATACCGACGACGTGAACCTCTCGAACGCGGAGACAAGCTACGCCGTCTTTATGCGCGATGTCGTTGATTACTCGCTGCGCAAATTCTCGCGTGCCCTCACACGCCAACTCGCAGCAGAGTTTTCGTCAAGCTGCATCATCGAGCATGAGAATGTTATCCCTGAATCCGAAGAACGGCAGCTCAAGAGATTAGAGCTTTTGAAAGATGCGCTGACGATTGATGAGCAGCGGAAGCTGTTGGGGTTTAGCAAGCGATAACTGATCACTTAACTTTATCGGAAAACTAAACGAATAAGTAATAGACCTAAACTTATCCAATACCGTGTATAACTATCTGATTCATCATCTGATACCTTGTATAATTCTCGTTTACGAAGAAACTGCCCTTCTTCATACATAGGTGGGTATACAAGAACAGTGGGGCTGGGGATCGCGCTACCAATAGCATAGCCTATGGCACCTCCTAACATTCCGCCTAATAAACCAGATGCTTTAATTGGGGATGAGGATTGATTATCTAATGCAATTCCATATCCGCCAACTATTAACATTCCTATTATAGCTCCAAAGCCTTGCTGTGTACTCCGGGGCATATTGTCGAACCAGATAGTATCAATCATGCCCATTGGCATCCAAAAAGCATCCTTACGCTCTGCTACAGTGCCAAACTCAACGTTACGTATCAACAGCGCGGTATCTGTTGTATGATAGAGTTCATATGTCCGAGTTACGCCGCTAACCTCCTTGATAATAAATGTTCGCTCCGGAAGCGATGAACTGCATCCGATACACGCACTTGCCATTATAAGAATGCAAAACATTCTTTTAAAAATGGATTTGATCTCATCTATGTAGGTGATGATTAGAGCACAAATGATGTAAGCAGCGAGAAAAATAATAAAGTATTTCATATTTCTATATCCTTTCGGATACAAAAATATCTTTTAAAGAGGCGGGATTTGTCACAGTTTTGTCACAATTGTTACTTTATAGCGTTAATAAATTCCGGTTCATGTCCGCAGTACTTACAGAGATACACAAGCTTTTCTTTGTCGTCAGGGCTATAAAGATCGAAAGAGCTTTGCGGAGAGAAAAGCCATCCGCCCATAAGTGAACCTACAAACATACCTATCAATCCTAACCCAACGGATTCTGCAGTATGTAAGTCAAAGTCAATATGGAACCCAGTTGGATGTGGTGGTTCAATATATGTTGCCTCACTTATACCAAAAACTGTAAAAAATCCAAGAAAACCACCTGTTAAGCATCCAGGTGCACTCATGCCTTGCAAACCGCGATGAACTATCATAGAAATCGAATCACGATGATAGAAGAAGATATCGGATTCGCTATAAGCGGATAGTGATTTACTCGAACTCGGCAAGAGCACAACTCCGGAGTCGCGAATTGAGAGAATGTAGCATTGGATTCCCAAATGATCTTGTTTCCGTGAAATATAGAATGGTCCTCCTTTACCTTCGTAAGAAGACATGGTACCGGCACATCCGATACACATGCTTGCAATAATGAGAATGATTAAGTATTTCATATGCTTTACTTTATTGCATTAATAAATCTGGTTCAATCGTGAGTTGATGTCATATTTGAGTTCCTACCACATCCAACCTTTAATTAACAATTCTAATACTGATCCTAAAAGTATCCCAATCCCTTCATTGTCATCTGGCTCATCCTGTGACAGATTGTATAATTCTCTTTTACGAAGGAACTGCCCTTCCTCGTACATAGGAGGATATACCACAAAAGTAGGACTTGGAATTGCACTGCCAATAGCAGAACCCAAAATACCCCCTAAAAGCGCTCCTCCAGTAAAAATACCTAAAGTCTCACCAGAGTTATTAGAGTTAATACCTGAAATGCCAATCATTAAAACAGCTCCTAATGCTGCCCCTATAAGTTTTTGTTTGTCTCTGGGCATATTGTCGAACCAGATAGTATCAATCATGCCCATTGGCATCCAAAAAGCATCCTTACGCTCTGCTACATCGCCAAACTCCACGTTACGTATCAACAGCGCTGTATCTGTCGTATGAAAGAGTTCATATGTCCGAGTTACGCCGCTAACCTCCTTGATAGTAAATGTTCGCTCCGAAAGCGATGAACTGCATCCGATACACGCACTTGCTATTACGAGAATGTAAAACATTCTTTTTAAAATGGATTTGATCTCATCTATGTAGGTGATCATTAGAGCACAAATAATGTAAACAGCGAGGAAAATAATAACGTAGTTCATATTTCTATATCCTTTCGGATACAAAAATATCTTTTAAAGAGGCGGGATTTGTCACGAAAATGTCATATCTTCACTTTATCTTCTTTAGTTCGTCGGGTTCTTCGGATTTGTAGATGGCGAGTTTGGCTATTTGCTCCCGGTCGTTAGGGTCAGATGGAGTATATTCGTCAAATGCTGAATCATTGATTATTGCACCTACAAGTGCGCCGGGAATGATGCTAAGAATACCTAACCCAAAGCCGTACAATAATCCAAAGCCACCAACATCGCCGCCGCTCTCTTCATTTTTACCAATGATATATCCGGTGGTAGCTCCGAGAGCAAATCCGGTAAACGATGAGAGGAGTACAGTCTTCGACGCACTTACCGGATCGTAAATAAACTTGTCAATGCTTTCAAACGGATACAATCCTGCTTCAACATTAGTGATATGGCGTGCAAGCGGCTGCGATGTATCGACGAGCAGTCCGTTCGGACGGACAGAAAGCAGGCGGCATTCTATTTCTCTGCCGTCTTTCATACGAAGGGTCTGCTCGGCTCCACCCTTGGGTGAGCAGCTGATAACAAGTAGTGAAAGTATAAGTACGATGTGCTTCATTTTATCTTCTTCAGTTCGTCGGGTTCTTCGGTTGGATATACACTAACATTCTTTAAGTATTGCAGATCGTCTATATCATCAGGATAATAAGAAGATTTTTGTTTATGAAATTCACATGCCAAGAACGAACCAAGCGGTGCACCGACAGAGCAACCGGGAATCGCATAACTAAATCCACTGTATGGTCCGTCATATCCGCCTGTGGCTTTATGGATACCGTATGCTACCCAGTAGCCGACAAATCCGCCGAACCCAAATCCGAACAAGGCAGGAGCTATGTTTTCATTCATTCCAACACCGACAAATGCAATTTTACTAAATGGGATAGAATAATTCGCTCTGCCGGAGGTGGTATCGGATATGTATGTGTACTCGCGGACAACAATAGAGCTATCACGAACAAAAAGCAATGAACAATCTTTTACCGTTTGATCTTTGAAAAACACAGACACCGTCCCGACGCGACGAGGAGTTCTCGCACAGCTAAGAAGAAGTATCAGAAGTATAGAATATGACACTCGCTTCATTTGATCTTCTTCAGTTCATCGGGTTCTTCATGTGAAAGATACTTTCCGTATGTCCGAAGGTCTTCTTTCTCTTTTCGGTTGTCAAGATGAAATACTTTATCGTCGGGAGATATTATTCCGCCAAAAACCCAGCCCAGCGCAAACCCGACGAGTGCTCCGGAGATAATTACTGGCAGTTCTTTATTCGGTGCACCGTGTAAGTTTGTTGTAGCGACAAGAACTCCGAGTCCGCCGACCACCAGTCCTCCACCTATTGTATAGGGCAAAGATGACCCTGCATTATAGAGCACACTATCGAACTCGCTATTGCGTACCCCTATCGGTGCGCCGCCTTTTTCTTGGGTGATGATGGAGGAATCACGGACAGAGAGCAGCTCGCTCTTAATCTTGGCACCATCGCGCATCATGACGGTGACCCGATTGGAGGAGCAACTCGCGAGGAGAAGACCGATGAACAAAAAGTAGCTAAACCGCATAGTACAAACATACACAACAAATATCATGAATCCAACACGAATGCACACATTTTTGCCCTTATTCTTTCTCTGCGCCCTTTGCGTCTTTGCGGTTAAGAATTTGAACCGCCGAGACGCAGAGGTACATCCGCAAATTCATCATTCATCATTCATAATTCATCATTTCCCCAACATGACACATCACGAACTCATAGAACATTACCGCGCTCGCGGCGAGAAGCTCATCACAAAGCACGGTGAGAAACTCATCATCGAACAAACATTCGAGAAAGCATTTGCCGGAAGCGACTCTGCCACGCTCCGCTCGCTCGGCGAAGAGACGAACCTCCCGCCGCGCATGAAGTGGCTCAAGGCAGCAACAAGTGACATCGACCGTACGGGCGACATCATCACCATTAGTGGCGGCGAGCTTGAGAACTTCCGACGCAATCCGCAATACCTATGGATGCACGGCAAGACCATCGAGCCGGTGCATACTATCGGACGCATCGTGCGGATAGTCCGCACACAGAACGTGCTCTTCGCACTTGCGGAGTATGCACCCGAAGGCAGTTCATCGCTTGCGGATAAAGTAGCGAGTCTCGATGCGGCAGGACTTCTGCCCGCGAACTCAATAGGTTTTCATCCGATCCAGTGGAAGCCAAACGAACACGGCGGGATAACTTTCCTCAAGTGGGAGCTACTCGAAATCTCGAAAGTAGAACTGCCGGCGAATGCGGCGGCGGTCGATGAATAGGCGTTCTATTCTCTGTCATCCCGAACCGTAGCGAAACGAAGGTGAGGGATCTGGTATAAAGATACTTCCTACTTACATTGTACAGTCTGTAAATCGAGAGTCTGCTACTTCCAGATTCCTCACTCCGTTCGGAATGACAACCCCTTTCCTCATACCTCTGCGTTCTTTGCGTCTCTGCGGTTGGATTCTTAAGATTAACCGCAGAGGCGCAGAGGTCGCAGAGAAATTCAAACCACCCAATAAACAAACCAAATAACAAACCATGATCCCATTAAACGAACAAACACTACCCTCTACCAGAACAGAACTTGAAATACTTATCGAGAATACGGTCAAGCAGAAAGTACTTGACATGCCTGACCGCTCTGTTCTAAAATCAATAATATCCAACAACTCATCGCCTCGAAGCAAAGAGCGCGAGAAGATACAGAAGACATTCCGTTTCTTCTCTGCGCTTGCCAATAACGACACTGCCGAATTGCGCGCATTGCATCAAAGCTATGACCCCGAATATATCAAAGTACTTTCGCCGCAGATAGAGGGCTCAAGCCCGGCGGGCGGATACCTTGTGCCACCGGAGTTCTATGCCGATGTGCTCTTCGCGCTCAACGAGTTCGGCTTCGGACGTAAGTACTGCGCACAAGTCGAGATGCGGACGAATCAACTCAACGTCTCTACGCTTACAGGCAAACCGTCTGTCGCATGGACTGATGAGAACACGACCATCCCTGCCTCGAAGGCGACGTTCGGAAGATTGACGCTCACGGCAAAGAAGCTCGCGGCGATCTACCCGATCTCGAACGAACTTCTCGCTGATGCGAACATTGATATCTATAATACGATACTTCGCATCTTCGTGAATGTCTTTGCAGAAGAGGAAGATGTTCAGGTCTTCCGCGGAAGCGGCGCACCGTTCACGGGCATACTTGGTACGGCAGGTGTGAACACTGTCTATCAAGGCGGTTCATCGAGTAGCGGCAAGACGAAGTTCATTGACATCACATTCGATGACCTTATTGCACTTGTGCAATCACAAGCACCGGCGATGCAGCGCGGCGCCGCTCTCTTCATGGAGCAGAACACGCTCACCGAACTCTTGAAGCGTAAGGACTCATCGAGCCGATACCTCTGGGATCTTACGAGTGCAATTCTGCCTGATGTTGCCGGTGCGCAAGGGCTTGCGGCACGCGGACTATCTTTCCGCGGCTTCCCTATCGTTGTGCTGCCATCGGGGATACTTATCGAGACATACGATTCGGATCCGCATCCGGAAACACCGTTCGTTATCTTCGGTAACCTGAAGACTTCGGGCTGCTGGCTCGGAAGGCACGGCGGAATGGATGTGCGAGTCTCACACGATGCGACGGCTGAAGGCGTGAACGCATTCACCAACGACCTCCAGATGATGCGCATGACAGAACGCATCGCATTCGGAATCGGGCAGCCCGGTTATCTCTCGGTGCTATCAACGAGTGCAAGCTAAAAATAAACTCCGTCTCTGCGGCTCCCACTTCGGGAGCCGCAGAGTTGGGTAACTATACTCATAATAAATAAGTTATTTCTATCATAGATGAAAGCAAAAGTATTTGTCATATTGTTAGGAAGTTTGTTGGTAATAGGGTCTCTGTTCTCCTGTTCAGAGACCCCTACCAATAACGGGAAGGATACATGCGACACATGTGATACGACTACTCCGTGTGATACATGCGATACGACGAAACCAAATTTAGATTCGCTGTCCCATGCTTTTACTTGGACAGAGTATTCTCTTCCAAGTAAAAGCATGGGACAGAGTATTCTCTTCCTGGAGTTAGTAGTTTAACAGGAGTTGCTGTATTTAGTGATAACCGGATATATGCTTTTGGAAATGATCTGCACATCTTTGACGGTGCAAAGTGGACAACAACACCTGCATATGTTGGAAGTTCTACACGCAGAGCAAGTTTTATTGATAGCTATGTATTTGCATTCTCTGAATCTAATTATTGGGTTGTCGGTGGAAATCTTGTTTATAATGGGGATGGGAAGTTCGTAGAAGAATATAGATTTACTACAGGCGGGATTTATAGAATAAGTGGTTGTTGGGGTACGTCAAAGAATGATATGTTCTTCATTGGAGACACAGGACTTGTTATGCACTACGATGGTATTACATTTAAACAAATGCCTCGTGTAACGTCGAAGAATCTCCGCTCTGTTTGGGGGACAAGTCATAATGATGTGTGGGCTTGTGGATTTAATTCAGAAACAGCGGAAACGGTACTAATCCATTATGATGGTACTTCATGGAAAGAGGATGAAATTTCTTTGACAAAAGGGATATATGCAACGGGTGGATTTAATGGAGTATGGGCATCTGACAGTAATGGACATAAATTTGTAGCAACAAGCGGAGCATGGCTAATTCGTAAGACTGACAATATATGGAGAAGTGATAGCGGAATGATTCCAAACTATCTCGGAGGTAATGATGTAATAGGTATTTCACCATATGGCAATAATCCTAATGACATGTTTGTAGTCGGAGGTTGGGGATTTATAGCCCATTGGAATGGAAAGACATGGCATAAGTATAACGAACTCTATGACTACAGTAACCCTGCTTATGGGGCAGCAGCGTTCTCTGTGAAGGGGAATACAGCATGTGTGGTAGGAAGAAAAAGTGGCACAAGCTGGATAGCGATTGGTCGTAGAAAACCGTTCTAGCACCCACTTCGTATATCCCGTGTGGTGCACAATCATCTCCCAATAAACTAACGACTTACAGAGCATTTTTGCGTAAATTTTAACCGGTGCAGACGTCCTGTCTGCGCTACATTCCTCACACGGTAAGACCGTGCGCTACTGACCCTAACTCATTAAACCCACTAAACTCATAAAACTCAAAACACTCCTATGCCCTACCTACCACCAATTACAGTAAGTGATCTGCAAAACTATCTTAATGATAGCTCGACAGATCCGGATCTTATCAATCTCTTCGAGCAGGCCATCAACGCCGCTACCGACAGAGTCTATACCTATCTCGGACGAAGCTACCCCATCGGAGTGCAAACCTCTATCTTCTGGGGGGACGGCGGCACATGCCACTCGCTGATAGATGAAGCACTTACGATACACGCCTGGACCTATAGAGATACCGAAGGTACACTATCGGTCGGCGATACATCAAAGCTCAACCTCTTTGAACTCGGAAGACTTATCATTGCACATGATGTGACGTTCGAGCGTGGCTATGAACATTATATAACCTATACTCCAATTCCGGTGCTCTGCCCAGATGCTGTGAAGCAAGTGATACTCGAAATATCAGCAACGATATACGAAGAATCAAAACGCGGGAGAGGGATACTCATCATCGAAAGCGAGTGGCAAATAGGTTCAAGCGGCGAACGCTACAAAGAACTTGACGAGCGGCATCACGCCATCCTCGCACCATATAGGAGGTACATGTAATGACACGAGAAATAAACTTCCTTACTTCACTTCGCGATGGGCTTTCGCTTTATAGCGGATGGACGTTCACTGATGAATCAAACAACGGTAAACTTGCGCCGTCGGCATTTCCATCATTCGCAATTTCGCTCGGTGCGGTGAAATATACGAAGTACGGATTTACCGGACAAGCGATCTATGGCGAGCAATCATTTATCGTAACGATAAACTTCACCGAGCATCAGCTTAAGTACCTCGAAGCATTCACGAAGCACTCTGATATGTCGGAACTTGCCGAGCAGTACATTAATGTATTTTATATGCCTCCGATACTTGGTCTTGGCGAACTCTATCGTATTGAGCGAGCTATCATCACGAAGATTGATGCACCTATCATCAGTAAAGACGAGACGCGCTTCACTGTGCAGCTCGAAGGAAAATACTTTTTTACACTTTTTTAATATTGTCATTGCGAGCGAAGCGAAGCAATCTAAAATTTCGAGAGTATTGCGCTATCAATAGTTTAGATTGCTTCGTCGGTTGAAGACTCCCTCCTCGCAATGACACATTCAACATACTCCAATGAATACTATCTACCTCCGCTACAAGAACGCACCCCTTGACACCTGGACAACTCCGCCGAATTTATCATCAGCATTCCCCGGACTTCCATCCGACGCGTTGCCACTCGAAGGACTTACCTTCGTAACAGAACCTGCGCTGACCTCAACATGCAATTGCTCCGCCGCAGGCGCAGCAGACGACCATTACATCATGCACGTAACACTAATGCCGATACCGCAAGCAGTGTCGGTTGCCGTTATGAACTACTTACTTGCATACAAAACCGCGACATTCCGTGAAGCAAAGCAATCACGTTACCTAACCGGACTCTTTACCCAAGCAGATCTAACGTTTCTTGTGTGCAAAGAAAAGGATGGGATGACGGAGATAGGGTTTAGGATTGGGGTTGGGTTGGTAGCACCCTGAAACCTCCGGTCGAACTTTTCGTTATGTATCCAAATATTCCAAAAAACTACTCTATGTCTTTGCTGCTTATGTTACTTGTTTCATGGGCTACAGTATTAGGTGCTATCGCAGAGGATCCGGCTGAAGACCAGTTCGGCGAGGAAGTCGAATGGTCATCATTTTCTCATAAGCCATTCGTACTTGTTATTGCAGATAAAGAAGCTTCTGATAATGCAAAAGAGATAGGTATCGCATTGCATAAGGCATACAATGGGACCTATACCGCCCCCGAAGAACATCTTCGCGATTCACCTGAAAACGAAAAAGTAAAGATAATCCCCGTAGCCGCACTCCCTGATGTACCAGGCATTTTTAAATTTCTATTCCGTAACGGTTTCAAAGATGAAGCACGAACGGGAGTGATACTTGATTGGGATTCAATGCTCTCGAAAACAGTCGGTTATGTGGACGCTCAGGTAGTCGTAGCGATAAAGACTCCGAAGAATCCGGAGATAACAAGGTGGCAGGTGAAAGACAAAGAAGAAGCACTGCGAGTCGTAAAGGAAAGTTTGTAGACTCATGCCTTTGCCCATTAATTGTTACAGCAGACCTATCGCTTCATATGTGTAATGAGCGTGATAGAGTTTAGGGTTGGGGTGATGATAACAGCGCAATAAAGTGCATTGGTTTTTGACCTACCATTTTATTGAGTCTATTGTTATCTTTATAGGATGAAATTTCTATTCTATATATTCATACTGCTACTAAGCTTTTTTGCGACCAATACAACTGCCCAGACTGAGAGTATTGTCGTCGGTGACACTGTAGCCGTTTTTGGAGGTGCAATTCACACAAACAATAGCGATTATTTTTTTTATCGAACAGACGGTGACTCGCACTCAAACCCAAGGTTTTTTACTGAAGGCTCATACTACTATTCTGTTTTTTTTGCTCCACAGAAACAAGGTAAAGAGATTGATGTACATCAGCGCAGGTACATATACACCAGGTTGGTCAATAATAATAGAGAATTCAAGAATTTTACATTCATTGATACTATTGTTGCTAACGGGATAGATTCGATAGTTACAAGTCGAATTAATGGAAGAACAGGTTCTTCAATAATGTTGATGATTGATACACCTACTATGACGTACAAAGATACATCGTTCATGGTCTCTATTTATAACAACATAAATGACTCTACTCTTTATGGGAGTTGGTCTATTAATTCTGATTCATCTCTATGGTTTACAGTCACGGCTGACACTAACTCAACAATAGTAAACAATATTCTCTTAATACCTTTTACGAGAAAAATGAATGTCAGGTTGAGGGTATCAACCACATTGAGACCTACACCTAAGGAAAAGTACATTCATTGTACATTATCAACTTCAGTAAAAAACAGTAGCGTTGATTCGATTCTGATTAATACAATAACAGTAATTCTACCGCAATATCAGGTTAAGGATACAATACCACCTAAACAATATAGTGAAGGTATTAGTGTTTATCCAAATCCGTCTACAGCTGGAACAACAGTTATAATCGCTCATAAAGAATCAGGTCTTGTTCAGCTGGGAATATACGACGATCTTGGACGATTAGTTAAAACTCTTGGTACAAATCAATATCCCGGAATCGTTGAGTCCTTCTATATAGAAGATAACTCACTACCCACAGGATGTTACTTTGTAAAGGAAATTAGCACATCAGGTACCAAAGTCCAAAAACTGATTATTTATTGAACAACTCCGTCTCCTTTGGCGCAGTATTTCTTTCCCCTATCTATAAAACAGCCATATTCCGCGAAGCCAATCCGGACTATCGCTTCTTGTGTGTAAAGAAACAGATGGAGTGAGCGCGATAGAGTTTAGAGTTGGAGCACCAATTGTCGGATATTAATATATTCTCTTGTGGTCTCCGATATCAACAAGGACTGCATCGCCATTGACATCAAAATAGAAAACAACACGGAGATCGTAGGCAACACTAAATGCTCTCATGTCCTTGAGGTCACCATGAAGTTTATGATTGCGTAAAGAAGGAGTAAATGGATCTGCTATGAAAATGTCCAGTTTTTCTTGAAGCTGGGATTCAAGATCAGGAAAAACCTTTAGTAATTTTTTATAAGAGCGTTTGAATGACGAGGAGATGAGGATGTTCATCAGTCATTGCGAAGGAAACTCATAGCGGAGGAAGCATTCGGCGCTTTGTATAACTTCCCTGCCGCTTGCTCTTCTTTTGTTACAATGTAAGCATTGAAAAGCTCTTGCTTGCGAGCTTCGGAAACGATGGAATCAAGAATATCAAGAAGCTCCTGCTGCTGAGCAAGATCGAGAGTATACACTTCGTCAACAATATCTGAAAATGTGTGTGCCATATACTAGTAACGCTATGAACCACAAAAAGTATTCCTTTATTTAAATGTACACCCCACCTCCTTCTCGAAGGCAGGGTGTAAAATCATTATGCAATGTTACTTCTCCGGATAGAGCACCACCTTTACCATGTTGCCTTTGGCGCAGTATTTCTTTCCGGCTTCCCAAACTTTTTGTGATGTCAAGGATTCGATGAGTTTATCACGCTTGAGTATCGCTTCGGGGTCTTCGCCGTTAACGTATGCGGCAGAGAGTGAGTTGAGCCAATAGCGGTTCTCTTTGAGGTTCGTCTCATTCTCACGTCTTGCCATTTCTTTTACTTTGTTGACGTATGTCTCTTCCGGCGGTTTGATGACCATAGTGTCAAGCTTCTTATAAACTTCCTGCACAAGTTCATCAACTCTATCCGGTGCACAGCCGAAGCCGATAGAAAGTGTGTACATTGGTTTTGGGTAGTGTGTCGGTGTTGCGCGACAACCGACGCCATAGACTCCGCCTTTTTCTTCGCGAAGTGTTTCACGAAGTTTTATCGAGAGGACTTCGGCCATTGAGTTGAGTAAGAAACGGTTTTCACCGCTCCAGACGAAATTACCTGTCTGCGCCATACGAACACTTGACTTCGGCTCAATGCCTTTCTTAACAGACTTCTCGACAAGACCTTGCGGAGGAGTAATGCCGATGTCTTTCCATGATTCTTTTCGCTTCTTCGATGGCAGCGATGCGATGTATGTCTCGACAAGCGGCTTCATCGTCTTGAGGTCAAAGTTACCGACGAAGTAGAATGTGAAGTCATTCATATCGCTAAAACGATCAACGTAGAATGCGTATGCCTTATCAAGGTTTACTTCTTTGAGCGTAGCCGTAGAGAACGGCCGAGCACGGTAATGATAGTTCGCCATCGTCACAGTGAATGTATCTTGAAATGCAGATTCAGGTGATAAACTTTTATTATCGAGGAAAGTACTCAAACGTGCCTTCATACTTACGAATGCCGAACTGTCTTTGCGCGGCGCCGTTGAATAGGCATAGATAAGTTGTAAAGCTGTTTCAATATCCTTCGGCGCAGCATTTCCGGTGAAGCCCTCCTGCAATGCGCTGATTGTCGGAGTAACAGTTACCCGTTTACCTGCAAGATATTTTTGTAATGCTGTTATGTCGAAGTTTGCAACCCCACCCATTTGCATTATCTGCGTTGACATTTCCGCCGAGAGGTAATTATCGTCGCTTGCAAGCGATGAACCACCCGGGCTTGAAGCCGAGAACATGATCTCGTCATTCTTAAAATCTGTCGGCTTCAAGATAACCTTGATGCCGTTCGAAAGTGTCCACTCGGTAACGCCGATCGCCTTGCGTACCTTGGTTGCCCGTACTTTCCCCGGCTTTGGTTTAGCAGCAAGCAGCGGAAGATCGGAAATTTTATCGTCGTATGCGGTGATCGAAGAATTTTCTACACGGGCAAACACGTTACGAAGCTCCTGTTCGCTCGGGATACGAATTCCTTCTTTCTCCGGTCCTGCAAGCGTCACAACTCTGCTTGACTTTTGTCCCATACGAACATCGGTCAACCCATTGACCTCTGAAAGCGTAATAAGAGGAAGGTACTTTTTATAAAGCTCATACTCGTAAGCAATTCCCGGCATCGGCTCTTTATCGATGAAGTGGCGAACATACTCACCAATGATAGCGCGAGAATCCGTCTTTGTTCGCTCGTTATAGAGACGCTCTATAGACGTCATCATATTCTTTTTTTCTCGCTCAAGTTCTGTAATAGTAAAGCCGTTCTGACGAACACGCTGCACTTCTTGTAATGCAGCTTCATATCCTTTTGAAAGTGATTCATTCTTTGGTGCAACACTCACGGTAAATGCTCGTTTGCCTCCCATAAATTTTTCATCATAGCAATATGCTTGTGCAAATGGGGCATCAGGCTTAAGCGTTGCTTCTTGAAAACGATTGTTGAGCATTGCATCGTAGAGATTCCCCAGCAAACGCGTACGATAGTTCGCGACCGAACGCTCTTCTACGTCATTATACTTATAATATATATCAACATTAGAGATCGGTAATTCTTTATCGCTTGTAACAGCAAAGATAGCGTCAGTATGTGAGGGCAGTTCATACTCAATACGAGGACGAAGAGGTGTCGGATTAACAAGACGTCCGAAACGTGTTTTAATCATTTCCTCTACTTCTTTTACATCGAAATCACCGACAGCAGAAACGGACATAAGGTCAGGGCGGTACCAATCTTTATAGAATTTCTTTACCGTCTCATAATGGAATGTGTCGAGCACTTCCTTTTTCCCAATAGGCAGACGGTTTGCATAACGAGAGTTGTAGAGTACTGACGGCAATAATTTATTCGAGACACGCTCGAATGCACCACGTCCTAAACGCCATTCCTCAACAACGACACCGCGTTCTTTATCTATCTCGGTGTCATCAAATGTAACTGACCCAGCCCAATCTTCGAGCACATCAAGTCCTTTGCCGAGCAGATCTTTCTTATCGGTCGGGACTTGCAGCATATAGACGGTCTCATCAAAACTTGTGTAGGCATTCAAGTGAGCGCCAAAACGAATACCAGTGGATTCCAAGAAATTTACAAGGTCCTGCTTCGGGAAACGTTTGGTCCCGTTAAAGCACATGTGCTCCAGAAAGTGAGCAAGCCCCTGCTGGTTATCGTCTTCCATAATAGACCCAACCTTTACTGCAAGGCGAAGCTCGGCACGCTGCTCCGGCTTTTGATTTTTCTTAATGTAGTATTTCAAGCCGTTGGGAAGTGTACCGATGGTTACATCGGGGTCTGTTGGCAGAATGTCATTCGGCTCCATCTGTGCAAATGCAGCTACGGAGAGAATAGACATATATATAAGGAAGGCGATCCTTGTCATTTGATTCATATTGGTTGCTTTTACAGGATATTGTACTACAAAGATACGAAACAGAGGGTTCAGTACAGACAAAAAAAGGGTCAGGCACTGCCCAACCCCTTTTATCTCTTTGAAATCGAAATTATTTCGTCAATATCAACTGACGGGTAACGGTTTCACCGCCTCCGGAAATGGTCAGGTAGTAAGAACCTGGCGAAAGTCCGAGGGCATTTGCATTAATCTCATAATCCGCTGCACCACCACGGAAGTAGTTATAGGGAAGCGGTTCAATAGCGATGTTTCTGCCGAGAGCATCGGTAAGTTTCACAGTATAACTTATCTCTTCAGATGAAGAAATAGAGACATGCGCAGAGGTACGGAACGGGTTCGGGCTTATCAAGAGCGAGAACTTCGTCGGGTTATCTACTACACCACCTGATGGCTTCTTATAACCCGTACCATGGAATATCACAAGTCGTGTACTATCGGGACTATTCGCAAAAAGCACTTTGATAGATGCCGAGAGATGTCCTTCGGTCTTCGGTGCGAATTGGATCGAAAGAACTACGCTTGCATTCGGACCAAGTGTACCCGGAATTGTAAAAAGTGGATTTGAACCAACAATGGTATAATCATTTGAACCCAGCGGCTCAACACTATTGACCTTCACGTCGCGGTCAGTAGGATTTGACATTGTGATAGTCAATACCTTTGTTTTGTTCACTTCGGTCGTATCAAAATTCAACTCGGCCGGAGTAAAGATAAGCGTACCTTGAGGCGGCGGAGGTGGCTCTACATATTTTGCTCTGCTAATAAATACAGGTGAACGCTCTTTTTTTGTTGGGTTATTATAGAGAAGCTCGGATGCGCCTCCATTGGCTATGTCAAAGAACCAAATACCTGTTTTTGCTCCTGTAACAGTTCCTTCCGGTCCGCTATCGGATGCAACAAAAATAACTGTATCACCCGAAGGGTCAAACATCATATCACCGCCATTGTTATAGCGTTGCATTTCCGTTGTCGTTTCTTTATCATCGAACTCATTCTGTACATTACCATACCATCCTTGGAAGAAGTGGAGAGAATCAGGTAGCGCAGATGCAGGAATAGAACGGCTGCCGTTCGGGGTAAGTGATACACTTGTTTCGTATGCAAAATTATACATTTGATAGTTTACCGGGTCAGTCTTTGAGATCGAAAGAGCGATCTCTGCCTTTGGCGGGTTCAGACCGGGGATAACCCGTATCAAACATGCAAATGCTGAATCAACATTGTGATTGGGCATCTGACCTTTCAAAGAAGTAATTTCAGATGACTGGAATTGTGTTTCGCCAATTCCCGCTGTAGGTCTCCAGCGATGTATCTGTAAACGTTGTTGGCGATCATCACCAGTATTTAGTTTATCCATGATGCCACAAATGAGCATACCGTTGGCGGCAAGGGATAAGTTCGTCATGTGATATCCACCAACTGGTGCATATGACTGAAGTCCGGTGCCTTCAACAGCGAGCGAGTCAGTAGTACCGCTTCCATCAAACTTCCCATGATAGTAAACTAACTTTGAGCCGCCTGTTTTATGGAAGATACCATACCAATCAGAACCATTGCTACTCAATGCCCCAAGTGGAAGAGGTTTAATACCTGGTACTAAGCAATGACGGAGAATTTTGATATTCCCTATATTCTTACGATCAAGAGAAACGATCGTACTAAGAGTGAACGGAAGGTCAATACGGAAGAAACCGTAGATACTATCTTTTTTACCATCTTCAGGCGCAATGAAGTTGAGCTTTCCGCCGATAAGTAATGACTTACCGTCGTTGGTTGCTGCGAGCACCGATAAGTGATCTACCTTGATCGCATTATTCGACTTCAAGATCGTCTTAGTACTTGAAGAGAATTGATGATACGAGACAATAGAGTCTCTATCGCTGAACGTGAATGCTATAATCGTACTATCAGACTCGTTTACCTGTGCAAATGATGCGCTTACTGTGACAACTACAGCGAGCATTAAGAGGAAAAAACGTGATTTCATAACGTTAACTCAAATTAAGTGAAAGGACATAGCTTAGAAGAAAAACAACACTTTTTGGCGAAGAAAGTTACAGTCTTGACTACTTCTGGACCCGAAGCATCACGACAATAGCGATCAAAGCAAAAATCCCATTTGCAAGCCAAGCGGTTAGGATGGACGGAATCTCACCTGAATAACCAAACGTGAATGATATTTTTGTAAATGCAAGATAAATGAAGGCAATCCCAAGCGCAACAGAGAACTGCACGGCAAGCCCACCACGCTTTTTCTGCGATGCGAACGGTACGCCAAAGAGCACAACGATAAGCGCGCTGAATGCCATTGAAAACTTAGCATAGTAATCCACTTCATCGCGTGCTACATCCTTCCCTGCCGATTTAGCAAGCTCAATACGTCGCTCAAGATCGGGGACGGTTATCTCGCTTGTCTCATTTGTGGAGAGTTGCCGGTCGCGGAGGTCTTTTGGTGTGAACGCCAGTTTTATCAGCGACTGCTTTTCGTCAAGTATATGATATATCTCTTGTGTAGAATCCTTACCGAAGATACGTTCGACACCACCCGATAGCCGCCACATCTTCTTCGCGGTATCCCATGACATTTGTTTTGCATCAACTCTGCGTATGAGCCGCGTCTTATCTGAAGGATCAAATTGGTACAACCCGATACGCTCTGCCTTGCCTTGTGATATATTGAAATTACCAACGACAAGGAATTCACCCGGCGCATTTTGCATGTGCATATTCATCTGCACATTCTGAAGAATTTCTGCTTTAAGGTACTCTCGTTTTATTGCAAGCATCCTCGCATTTGCCTTCGGCGCAAGCCAGCCGTTCATATATACCGCCGAGCCGCTTGCAAGAACTGCGATGATAACATACGGAAGCATAAAACGATAGAGCGACATGCCGCCCGAGCGCATAGCAATGATCTCCGAGTTCTGCGAAAGTTTTCCGGTTGCGAAAAGACTCCCAAGCAACAGACCTATCGGCAGCACCAGCGAGATCATCTGCGGTAGGAAGTTAATGTAGTATTCGGCAACAATAGCCCACGGCACTTTGCGGTCAATGAATTTATCGAGCTTCTCCATCATGTCGATCGCGATGAAGATAATGATAAACGATGCCAGCGACGCCAGAGTCGCCGCCAAGAACATACGGATAATATATCGGTCGAGGAGTTTCAGGTTATGTTAATTTATCAATACTCAAAACTTACACATTATCTCTAACGTTCTCCCAACACTTTGTTACAAACTTTCCGCATCCAAACCGAATTTCTCCGTGACGGGGCATATCACATGCGCCGCGATGAGGAGCTTGTGCTTGAAGCACGGGAAAATCCGGACTTCTCCCCCATCCTTCGGCTCTATTCATGGAAGCCGTACGCTATCTCGCTTGGCTATCAGCAAAAAGATGATGAGATAGATATGGATACTTGTAAGAAAGAAGGCATTGATGTTGTCCGCCGACCTACTGGCGGTCGCGCCGTTTATCACGCAGAAGAACTAACCTACGCTGTTATCCAACGTTTCGAGCCATCGCAAGGTGTCTATGCAGTTCATAATGCAATTATCGAATTGCTCGTTGATGCACTCCGTCCTCTGACAGGCGAGAAACTTCAACTCACATCGAACGAAGCAGGGAAGACAACGCGTGAAGTATATAAAGAAGGTCTTGCAACGAACATCGCATGTTTTGCAAGCATCTCGCGGCATGAAGTGACGTTTGAAGGCAAGAAGGTCATCGGCTCGGCGCAGCGGAGATTCGGGAATGCCGTCTTACAACATGGAAGTATCCTTTTAGACAAAGAACATCTTCGCCTGCCGGAATTCTTAAAGATAGATGATGAGCAAAAAGCAAAGATGAAATCTTTGCTTGAGAGAGAGTCCGCTACACTTTCAGAAATATGTGGGAGAAAAATAGAAGTTGAAGAAGCTGCATCAATTATAAAGAAAAGGTCAGAGCTCTCACTCTGACCTTTTACAACTGTCCATTGGCTACTGCTTACGCTAATGTAGCTTCAAGCGTGATCTCAATTGCAGGAGAAAGAAGACGCGAGATGGGGCAGCCCTCTTTTGCGCCGTTCGCATGTTCCTGGAATGCTGCATCATCCATGCCCGGCACCTTCGCACTCATCACAAGATGGCTTTTGGTGATGGTCATACCTGCATCGGTCTTTTCCATCGTTACATTTGCCGTTGCAGTGATCTGCTCCGGCGTAATACCGTTATTCTCAAGGCGAACTGCGAATGCCATTGCGTAGCATCCTGCATGTGCAGCGGCGATAAGCTCTTCTGGGTTCGTACCCTTTTCTTCACCAAAACGCTGTGTGAAGTTATACGGCAAGCCGCTGATAACTCCTGAACCTGTTGTAACTGAACCAGAACCTGATTTGCCAAGTCCTGTCCAAACTGATGTTGCTGAACGTACCATTGTAGTGTATATATAGTAGGTGGTTAGAAAAAATATTTAGAATCGGGCTGTAAACACTACGGGGGATGGTTAGGTGTCAGGTCAGAGGATAGGAAATCATTAGAGAGGAGTATCATGTTGATAAGAGTCAAGGAGTTAACAACATGAAAATATACCTCTCATTTCTCCTCCCCATGTTCCTGATGAGCTGTTCACAATGTTCAACACGTGAACACTATGTATCTGATAAAGATACAACCGCTTCAAAACCCTATACCATAGAAGTATTCGCAGAAAACCTCACCATCCCCTGGAGCATCGTTTTCACTGATGCAAAGAGAATGCTCTTTGTCGAGCGCAACGGAAAACTTCGAGAGATCGTTGGAGGCAAACTCAATCAGAATCCGCTTCATGTATTTACAGATGCTTCACAAGATGGCGAAGCCGGACTTATGGGGCTAACACTCGACCCATCATATAAAACGAACAAGTTCATCTACATCAGTTATGCCTACCGAAAAGATGATAATATGTTTGTCCGGATCGTGCGCTATACCGATGAAGCTACAAGCATTAGCAATCCGAAGATCATACTCGATAATATTCTCGCAGCAAGTAATCATGCAGGTTGTCGTCTGCGTTTCGGACCCGACGGTAAACTCTATGCAACCACAGGCGATGCAACTGAGGAAAAATTAGCGCAAGATATTAATCATCTAAGCGGAAAGATATTACGCATCAACGCTGACGGTTCTGTTCCAACGGATAACCCGTATCCCGGGAATCCGCTCTGGAGTTTTGGTCATCGCAATCCGCAAGGCATTGACTGGTACCCGGGAACAGACATTCTCTACTCGACCGAACACGGACCTTCTACCTTCGACGGAAAAGGCGGCGGCGACGAAGTCAATATCATCGAAAAAGGAAAGAACTACGGATGGCCTATTGTTTCGCATGACAAGTCACAAGCAGGTATGGAATCTCCCGTTCTTGAATTCACTCCCGCTATCGCACCGGCATCTGGCATGTTCTATCATTCTGATTCTATTGCGCTCTTCAAGAATAATTTCTTTTTCGGATGTCTGCGCGGCAATGGTATGATGCGAGTAATAGTTGATCCGACAAATCCAAAGAAGATCCTTTCACATGAATTGATGGCAGATATAGACTTTGGTCGTATCCGCGAGATAGCCGAAGGACCCGACGGCGCAATCTACTTCTCGACCTCCAACAAAGATGGCAGAGGCAAACCCCGCAAAGGTGATGACAAGATATATCGGATAAGAAGGAAATAGGCGTATCTTTGTAGGTGCATACAGCATACATATACTAAATCAATGAAGAAATCACTGATTCCTACACTCGCTGTTCTACTCTTCCTCTTCGGATGTAAGAAGAATGTTGAAGATACTGAGCCAAGCAATTCTGAACAAAACGTTTTTACTTGGTTAGATTCTGCTCATTCATGGAATACATGGTATCCGCAAAACTCAAAATCAAAAGTTTATCGCGATAATACAACCATCCATTCTGGTAAGTATAGTGCTGTTATCAAAAGCGTTGAAGATTCAGCCAATAGCAATCTGGGTTTTGGAAGCGCTTTCCATTCATCCGAATTTTTTACAGGATATAGAGTAAGATTCTCATACTGGGCAAAAGTGAAAGACTTGGTAGGTGTAGCAAGTGCTTCAGCGTTTGTCTTTAAAGCAAACGAGGACATACCGACTGATGAAAGCACCAACCCAATTGAAATAACACAAGATTTTATCAAGGACAATACCGGCATAGACCTCGAAAGTAAACGGAAAAAGCTTAGCAAATATTTTTATGATCATTCTGGATATCTCGACCCTTCCCCGATTACAAATACAACAGACTGGCAGCAGTATCATATTGAAGTTGATGTTCCCCAAAGAGCAGGCTATGTTCGTATCGCATTTGCAATCGAAGGTAAAGGGACACTATGGATAGACGATGTCACATACGAGAAAATCAAAAAGCTTCCTGTTGATAGCGGATTTGTTGACCGTTCAGAATATCTTGCTCCATTAACCGGTCTTGACTTTGAATAATGTATTGAAAACATATCTTATACTGTGCATACTCTTTCTAAGTTCGTCAGTCCTTGCGCAGACAGTCCCCACTAACTTCGTCCTGCTTGATACGATGAAGTTCATAAAACTGGGCATCCGATACAAGACGGCGAATAACTTTACAGGCGAGCAACTGTATCCTTCTGATTGGAAAACATATCTTCATCCGCTTGCTGCCGAGCGGCTTGCGAAGGCAGCGATGGTCATGAAAGCAATGGAGCCGCGACTTACCCTTGTTGTGCTTGACGCTATGCGACCTGTATCAGTCCAGAAAAAACTTTATCAGAAGGTTCGCGGCACGCCGCTTGCACGGTATGTCTCGAGTTCAGGCGGGACATCGATCCATAACTACGGGCTTGCAGTGGATTGCACCATTATAGATGAGACAGGTAAAGAACTTGATATGGGCACGAAGTACGACGAGTTCACGCTGCTATCCGAGCCGCGCTTCGAGGAGAAACATCTCAAAGAAGGAAAGCTAACGCAAGAGCAATACCTCAACCGTCGCTTCCTGCGCGAAGTGATGCGTCAAGCAGGTCTTCGCCCAATCCAAAACGAATGGTGGCACTTCGAGGCAGTAAGGAAGAAGGAGTTGGGTGGGAGGTATAAGGTTGTGGAGTAATGCCTCCCCTAATATCCGTATCTTTGCACTATGTTAGACGCAGTTGCAACATTCGGGCTATTAGCTTTTACATCGTTTCTCGCTATTATCGACCCCATCGGCATTATGCCGGTGTATCTGACCATGACCGCTTCGCTCACCCCCGCCGAGCGAAGCAAGACAGCGCGCAAAGCAGTCATCGTTGCATTCTTTGCTATTGTGCTCTTTGCATTCACGGGGCAGTTCATTTTTAAGTTCTTTAACATCTCTATCAACTCACTGCGTATCGTCGGCGGCATTATTTTCTTTATGATGGGCTTCGATATGCTCCAAGCAAAACTTGTCCGCACAAATGTTGACGAGTCATTCAAGAAGCAGTACATCAATGATATTTCTATTACGCCGCTTGCTATCCCGATGCTTTGCGGACCGGGCGCAATTGCAAACTCTATCGTCTTGATGGAAGATGCTGCAACGTGGCAGATGCAGGTTGTTCTCATCGCTGCTATCGCTGTTGTATGTTTGATAGTTTGGCTCTCGCTCACAGGCGCATCGAAGGCAATACATATCTTAGGTGATACGGGCACAAAAATCATGATGCGCTTAATGGGTCTTATCATCATGGTCATCGCCGTCGAGTTCTTCTTCAGCGGACTCAAGCCCATCATCCAAGATATTTTGCAATAAAAAAGGGCGGATAGTATCCGCCCTCTGAACTCTCCTTTAACGGTAGAAGATTATTTTACATTGACGAAGACATTGATGATGCCTTCTTTGCCGTCGAAGTCCTCGAGCGCTTTGCCGATGACCATACCGAGCTTCATCTTGCGTGAGTCGCCTTTCATTGCATAACCCATCTTTGATGATGTTACAAGAAGGTCACCTGCCTTGATAGCACCGCCTTGTGAAGTTACTTTCGTCGGAAGTACACCAACGACACCCATCGGCACGAGGTCGGTCATATCTGCATCTATGTCGCGCTCTGTCAAAAGCATACCCGGCTTAGTTGCATGAACACCGAGAACGCTTGTCGCATACGCTTTCGAGCATTTCTCAACGGTACGTTTATGACCTGATGCAATAACAAGTACATCACCTGGTTCATAATTTGCAATATCACCGACGACAGCAAACGCTTCTGCTACGTCAGCGCCTGATGCCTGTGTACCACCATTGAAGAAGCCCTTGCCTGTGCGATCAATACGAGCACGTCTTGTACCCGCATCACGGAAGATAGCGATGTTGTTTGTAGTAGTCGTCGATGCAGTAGATCCGCCAAGATCAGCAATGAGTGCATTGCCTCCATCGGCTGCCTCAAACTGACCACCTGTTCCTGCGTCACTTGCAACACCATATACTCCTATACCGTCATCAGCAACCTCTCCATAGACACCCCAACCATCACCGGCTTGGTATCCCCAAACACCGATACCACTACCTCCCGTACCTGCATTTGTACCCTTAACACCTGCAGAAAAACCGCCAGGGCTAGTAGAAGTTACTTCCCCAAGTACACCATTGGCACTTGATACTGTAGATGCTGTCTTGCCATAGACACCGGCGCCGGTTCCGGATGTTGCGCTATGCTCACCACGTACAGCATGACTTGAGCTGCTTGTTCCATTAGTCTCTGCATAGAGGGCTGTTGCGGTGCTTGATGCGTTGGCTATACGGAATGTGCCGCCTGTTCCGCCGCCTGTATTATATCCGAATACACCAGGCCCATCACCAACTGATGTACCGTTGATAACAGCCATATTGTTTGATGCATTTGTATTGGTAAAATATGCAGCATTGCCAGCTGTCCCTGTTTGAATACCACGGACTGTAGAACCCGTACCATTGGTCGTTGCTTCAATGACATTTGCAACTGATGAGGAATTTGAAATGGTGAACAATGAAGCTTTCCCTGAACCGTTAGTGGAAACAATCATTGCTGTTGAAGTATTGGTGGTAGGGATTATCTCAAACTTTGCTGCACTATTTGTGCTATTTGTACTTGAGGTACCGCGAACACTGATAGCTCCGCCATAGGAAACACCATCTAACGCATAGCCGGTCGATTGATCATTTCTGGCAAAGATAGATGATCCACCATTAGCAGTTGTTAGTCCGTAAATACCGTTGCCCGCGGTACTCATGCCAACGACACCGTAATCTGAACTACTTGAACCAAGGACACCCCAACCTGCACTGTTATCACCACGTACGGCGGCATTTGATGTCACACTGATGGAAGAACCGGTACCGATCTTACCATTGACAGCATTGACAGATGTACCCGTACCCGTAGAGACTGCTTGCAAAACGATACCGTTCGCCGCAGCATTGGAGTTTGTAAACAACCCAGCTTTACCTGTACCGTTTGTTGATACTTCAAACGAGGTACTGGAGTTCGATGCGTTTGTATTTATAAACTCTCCTGCTCTACCCACGCCATTTGTCCACCCGTATACAGCGGCTGCATTACTGGAAGCATTATTTACTCTGAAGTAGCCTGCAAATCCTGTTCCAGTATTATAGCCGGCGATTGTTTGACCGTTACCTGATGACGATGCATACAATCCATTCCCTGATCCATTTGTGATGCCAGATAATGCATGATTAGTATTTGCAGCATTTGAGACTGTGAACTTACCGACTTCACCAAGTCCCGTATTTGTAAGTGCAAATAGCGTACTTGCATTTGCCGTGGAATTTGAATAAGGTAACGTTAATCCGCCGCCTGAAACCGTTGTCCAGCTTGAGTTACCTGCTCCGTCAGCGGTAAGCACCTGTCCGTTAGTGGCAGCACCGGAACCGACTTTCGCATTTGTAATCGCATTACCGGCTACATCCGCAGTTGCTATTGTGCCGTCAGCAATCTTTCCTGTCGTTACAGCTCCATCATTAATCTTTGCAGTTGTGATTGCATTGTTTGCAACTGTCGGATTTGGATATGTACCTGATAAATCACCACCAGCAGCTCCGCTCGGTGGAAGAGAAGTCGGGATAACACCACCAGCTATATCGCCCGCTGATATTGTACCATCAAGTATCTTCGCTGTTGTGATACTTCCGTTGGGGACGGATAGATCAGCGATAGGTCCTGTGGAATTCGTAATGCCAAGAGAGCCATCTGCGCTCTGTACGCCTTGGATACCTGTCCCCCCGCCGCCGCCTGTTGAGCTGACAGTAATGACATTACCTGCGCTTGTGATTGTCGTACCGCCACCGCCTTGAAGAGTAACTGCGCCGGACTTTTCATTGAGCGAAGTAACAACTCCTGTTACTCCCGGAGCAAGCGAGTTCGCTACACCTGCAACGGATGCATACATTGCATACGGCGCGGCAGAGATCGCGGTGCGAGGCACAAGCTCTGTGCCGCCATCAACTGAAACGCCCATATAATATGCTTTATCAAATGCGAGCGAACTGGGGATTGGTGTTACACTGCCGATAATAAGATTAAATAGTCCTTTGACAACAGCAGTTGACTGAGACTCTTCATAGACAATGCTTCCGCCGGAAGCTGTTTCGTATAGACGCACTGTCAAGCTGTGATTACCATCAGGGATGAAGTTACCGGAGCCGTCAGCAAGCACGCCCTGATAACTGATCTTGCGCGGCACCTGCGAATATGGAGCTGACGTAAGCATGACCAAACATAAGGCAATAAGTATCTTTTTCATGTTCGTTTGTTGTTAGAGTGATTAAATTTGTTCATCATAGAATCAAAAACACATTACGAATATACAACATATTTTGGAAAATTGTACCTTTAAAATAAAGTCGTAATTTTACAGACAGAAAATGGCGATTTTTGAGGAATTTAAGCAGAAAATATGAGAAATAATATGAATTGGTTTACACGGAAGGGACTATTTTTCGTGCCAAGCTCTCCAGTTGGGTGGGCATTTATCGTTATAGCTATCGGCTACTCGGTCTATGCATTCATCGAGATAGATTCACGCTCGCATTCGGTGAGCGATACGTTCGTCTCATGGATATTTAATGTGGTCTTGATATTCGCCGCACTCTATGGCGTAGCTTGGATGTCAACAAAAAAAATATCCGAAGAATAATCGCAACTTACGAACGGTCAGATGCGTCAAGCCAATTAGTTGTCTTCTTGATGATGCGTAAACTAACGGTAAAGACAAGCGTCGCGCCGAGTATCCAAAATTCTCCGTTCGATATATGCCATATACCGATCGTTGCATGACGGCGAAGAATTGATACAAAAAGAAATCCGATAACTGCAGCGAGAATGCCGCTATATTCACGGCGCAAAACTGTCTTGAGTGAGAATGGAATCCCTGATGGGCGATGATCGCCTGTTGATGGTAAAAATGCCGGTACCCTATTTGCCCACTCTCTGAATTCATCGCCGAACTTCCCTTCCAAATATCTTTCTTCGGCAAACATAATTCGTTCATAGTAAAGCCAAAACAGCAACGACATAATGATAAAATAAGGAATGCTCAAGGTGAAAAGAGCAATACCTGCCCACATCAGATAGTTGCCGACATAAAGCGGATGACGGACGATGGAATAGATCCCTTTTGTATTGAGAGTCTCAGCTTCCTGTGCTTCGCGGTTTCTTCCTGATGTGCCGCGGGGCGTCGTCCCGACAGCGATAGCTCGAATTAGCTGGCCGAAGATGCACATAGCAACTGACGCCACAAGCAGCACCGTCCGGATACGCGGCGCGAAGAAGTACGTATCGGTCAGATAAATAGCCGGAATAGCAAGCACAAACAGCACAATAGGCAACTGCCCACGCCACCGAAACAACCAATTTCCTTCTCGCTGCAATGAATCAACTAAAGCCATATTGCAAAATTACGAACATGAAGCGGATAGAGAGACTTTTTTGTTGTATTATTCATGAAAAAGATCGCCATTATAGGCGGAGGGATAACGGGGTTAGTGGCTGCATTCTATTTGCAGAAGAAGGGTGTGGACATTACAATCTTTGAAGCAAACGAAATGCTCGGCGGAGCGATACGGACATACCGCAGAGATGGTTACCTCGCCGAAGCGGGACCGAATACCATTGTCGAGTCATCGCCGGATGTTTCGGAGCTAGTCGAAGAACTTGGTCTTACTTCGCGTAGGATCTATGCGAACACCATGGCAAACAAACGCTTCATTGTTCGGGATTCAAAACCCGTTGAAGTACCATCATCACCTCAAGCATTTCTTTCATCACCACTCTTCTCGTTTGGTGCAAAGATGAAGTTGCTTGGCGAGCCGTTCAAGCCGAGAGTTATTACTGAAGATGAATCACTTGCTGATTTTACACGTCGGCGTTTGGGACGTGAGTTTTTGGATTATGCCATCAATCCGTTTGTAGCAGGTGTCTATGCAGGTGACCCCGAAAAACTCTCCGCCAAACATGCCTTCCCGAAGATAGTAGCTCTCGAAGAACAATACGGTTCGCTCATCAGAGGTCAGCTTAGCATCGCAAAAGAACGCAAGCGAACCGGAGCAACTCCAAGATCGCACACAAAAATGTTCAGCTTCGATGAAGGATTGCAGGTTCTTATAGATACACTTGCTTCAAAACTTGATGGTCGAATTCAATATAACTCTGCAGTCACAAAGATAGAGTGCAGAGTTGAAGCAGTGAACAATATTGATATTACTTTTGCATCGGGAGAGAGGATAGATGGATTCGATTCAATAGTACTCACTGCACCCGCACATAAGATAGCCGATATAGAATTCATTTCCTATCCTTCCACACCATCAACGAATCCGCTTCCCCTATACGGCTTGCATGATATATACTATCCGCCCGTAACATCATTCGCGCTTGGTTTTGATAGACGTGATGTAAAACATCCGCTTGACGGGTTTGGGATGCTTGTTCCGAAGGTCGAAGGTTTTCGTATTCTCGGTACACTTTTTTCTTCAACGCTATTCCCAAATCGTGCCCCGGAAGATCACGTCCTGCTTACAACATATACCGGCGGCGTGAGATACCCCAATCTTGCACTACTGGGTGATGATGAACTCCTAAAACTTGTGCTCGGTGACTTGCGCGTCCTGCTCGGAGTTACGGCAAAGCCGTCCTTCATCCACCGCACCACATGGCAGAAGGCAATACCGCAATATGAAGTCGGGTACGGTGAGTTCAAAGAAATGATGACGAACTTCGAGAATGAATATCAGGGTATCTATCTTGCAGGAAATTTCCGTGACGGAATATCATTGCCGGATTGCATTGCAAATGCAAAAGCTATTGCACTCTCGTTGTGAACCTTCGTGTTCCCATTGTGTCTTTGTGTTTAATTCTTCGATCCTTCTTTGTAACTCAAGAATACATTCACCGTAGATTTTACTTTACCAATAGAAACAGCAAATGATAATCTCAACAACCAACAACATCGAAGGACGCAAAGTCGTCGAGTATCTCGGTATCGTAACTGGGGAAGCAATTTTGGGTGCAAATATCTTCAAAGATATGTTCGCAGGGATTCGAGACATCGTCGGCGGACGATCTGCAACATACGAACGCGAACTCTCGACCGCACGACAAACTGCACTTGAAGAACTTGAGCAGCGTGCCAACGAGCGCGGAGCAAATGCAGTCATTGGCGTTGACCTTGACTACGAAGTGCTTGGCGCAAACAACGGAATGCTCATGGTCTCGGCAAGCGGCACGGCGGTACGCCTAGAAGGCGCGCTTTAGGGTTTATCTTACCACCGCAAGCTTCAATGTCTGTGCTGCACCTCCGCAGATGATACGTAAATAGTAACTACCCGTGGGTAGCGACTTCGTATCAATATGAACTTGATGTGCCTCAAGAGAAAATCTCTTCTTAGCGACAGAGCCATAGTGCTTACCTGAATTATCAAATATATCAACAAGTGTTTCCGCTTCTTTTTCTGGTCGGATGGTCAGTACCGTTTCATTGATTGCCGGATTTGGGTAAAGTGATGCTTCAATACTTGGTCTCATAGCTTGTGCTCCTTACATACTAAGAAGACAACCAACATGCCAAAAGGTAGCGGTCAAAAGATGATGCCCTAAAATTTGATTCTTCTTTGACGTTCTGTGTTATTCGTATATTATAGAATTAACTGATAGGCACCTACGATGGAAATATTCTACATAGTATTGTCAGCAGCTATTGGCTTCACACTGGGATTTATTCTAAAGAAATCCAAAGAAGACCCCAATGCGCCAGAAATACAGTCCCTCAATCAGCAAAATGCTCTACAAGCCCAAAGCATTCTGACCCTTGAAAAGGAGAAAAATGAATTACGGTCTGAACGAGATAGTGTTCGTTCTCGGAATACTACCCTTGAGCGTGATCTTTCGGGTGAGCAAGCAACCTTAAAGACACTTCGTACAAGCTACTCAGAACAAATAGCAACACTTAAGAGTAAAAATGAGGAGTATGAGAAACTGCTCGAAAGTGAGAAGAAGCTGGTTTCAACCTTAACGAGCAGGTCTGTCCAAGCTGAAGCAACACTAAAAGCTGAACAAGAGAAATACTCAAAGCTAGAAAAAAGTACCGAAGAGGTTAAGTCGCAACTCAAAATTGAATTCCAGAACCTATCAAATTCTATTTTTGAAGACAAAACGAAAAAACTAACTACTCTAAATGAAACGAGTATAGATTCATTGTTAAAACCTGTGAAAGATAATCTTCTTAAGCTTGATCAGTTCAATCGAGAACTTGAACAGAAACGAATAGGGGCGTATTCATCCTTGGAAGCTCACATTAAAAGTCTTGTTGAATCAGAAAACTTCCTTAGAACTGAAACTGCACAACTTGTAAAAGCACTTAGACAGCCAACCACACGTGGCACTTGGGGTGAACAGCAGCTAAGACGAGTACTCGAAATTGCAGGTATGGAAGAGCATGTTCATTTTAACGAACAGGTGCCAATGTCAATAGGAGGGAAAAACTTGCGAGCGGATCTTGTTCTTCACATGGCAGATGGAAAACATATTGTAGTCGATTCAAAGGCACCTATAGAAATATACCTAAGTGTTGTCAATGCCTCAAGCCAAGAAGAACAGCAAGACCGTATGAAATCACTCACTGCCAATATTAAATCTTATGCAAAAGATCTGCAGTCAAAGGAATACTGGAGGTACTATGGCGATTCACCGGGGGTAGTCGTCATGTTTATACCTGGAGAATCAATGCTAAATGCAGCCATGCAATTCGACGCTACACTTTGGGATGAATGTGTCAAGAGAAGAGTACTGCTTGCAAGTCCAACAACTTTAATAGCCATACTATATAGTATACATTTTGGATGGCGCCAAGAGAGTTTTGAAAAAAATGCAGAACAAATCAGGAAAGCTGGCGAAAATATTTATGAAAAGCTCTCGATTTTTGGATCCCACTTAGTCTCATTAGGATCAAACCTTGAAAAAAGTGTTGGTAAATATAACGATGCTATTGGATCTCTTGAACATACAGTACTACCAAGTGCAAGAAAAATAAAAGAGCTTGGTGTAAACACAGGAGATAAAGCTCTACCAAATCTAACCCCCATTGAAACCGAGTTACGTTCAGTACATGCTCGGGAATTGTTAAGTGCTAAAGAGCATCCCAAGCAATAGCATTATTAAAAAATATACTTATGAATACAGAATAAAAAAGCCGCTCGAATGAGCGGCTCTTTTTGATACCTTAATGTGGCACACTTATTTCTTTTCCAGATCAGAAAGAAACGAGAACAAACTACTTCTTTGCTTCAAGCCGCTCGATGCGTTTGTCTGGCACAAGCCACATCAGAGCGACGATGATAAATATGACAATTGAGATAAGCTGATGAACAAATGTAAGCGGGATTGCGGCTGCATAAAGTACAACTGATAATATCCCTTTTGTATCCTTCCCTACTGCTTCTGCAAGCGAATGATTTTCCGGATGCGACTTGATGAGCACTCTTGTAAGAATATAATATGCAACCCCGGGCATCAAAAGCGCAACCCCATAAAATGCGACGGGGATCGTAGCAAAGTGATTCTCCCCCATCCATGCAGTTACGAACGGAATAAGTGATAACCAAAACAGTAAGTGAAGATTTGCCCAAAGCACTCCCCCGTTAACATACTTCACTGCATGAAGCAAATGATGATGATTATTCCAATAGATACCAAGGTAGATAAAGCTCATCAAGTAACTTCCGAAAACAGGGACAAGCGGCTCAAGCGCATCAAATCCAGACCCATGCGGAACCTTGAGTTCAAGCACCATGATCGTGATGATGATGGCAATAACACCATCACTAAATGCTTCGAGTCGATTTTTTGTCATGTACTACTCTATTCGTATCTTCTCTGTATGAATCGTATCCCCAAGGCGAAGAGTAACCAAATATATGCCTGAGGCAACCTGCCCGCTTAACATATACGAATGCTGCCCTACGAAATATGTAGTGTAGATCGTTCTTCCTGTTATATCAACAATCTTCATTTCACATGCTTTCATATCATCAGAGACAGCTGTAAGTTGGCGTCCATTTGCAACGACTCTAATCGTTTTTGACCTAGTCTTCGATACACTCTTTGAAGCCGTATCAAGCAATGTACTCTTCCTTGTAACGAGCGAATCAGAGAGCCTATTTAAATAGAGTTCTATATTAGGGTAGACTGGTACAATTGTATATTTCCCTGCAAGATCAAGATCATTATGATTGGGCACGTTCGGGTCTGAACCATGATGCAACTCCCACCAATCAGGCATACCATCTCCATCAAGATCACTGGGATATGATGCTGCTGCTGTATCATAATCGACAATGAATGCATCTTTATAATGATCAACGCTATCTACTGGCGTGAGATCCATAACTTCTCTAATCAATGGAGCTAAGATACGTCTATCCATCGAATCGCGAGGGAATGCGCCCCCATTAATCGCAACATATAATCGTATTCCAAAAGTAAGTGGAGTGAGCGTTGGGAACGGGTGGCGTAGAGAAAAAAGCTGTGCAAGACCCGAATCGCGATTCGGGCGATTAACCGAATCGATAAAATCATTACAGCAGTAAAAAAGGTCTACATCACTATACTTTACCCCGTTCCATTGCTGCATTTTGTTGTTTGTCAAAAAAAATGAATTTGCACTTGGCTCAAGAAAACTATGAGTGAACATACCATAGGAATATGTTTTTCTAGTTATTGAACGGTTGCCCTCCATGTTCATGCGCAGGAAAAAGGAATCTTTGGGCAACGGAGCAGATGGATCTATGTTCGAGTTGTAAAGCATCGGTACCTGCTGATCCCATAATATATTATGTGAAAACTCTATGTGCAACGGACGTGATGAAGCATAAGGCGACTCACACGATATTTCCGGAAACCTCCCGCCAATTCGCAACCACGCATTTCGCTGAATAGTAATACTATCCTGCGGATGTTCAGGAGTTGAGTAGTTCAGCAGCATTCCACCGAGAGCATAATGTTCACCTACCGTCTCTGCCAGAATAGAATTCTGAAACGTAACATTCATCGAGTTCGAGATTTGTACTGCTTCGTCAACTGCATTTGCGAACGAGCAATGGTCTATCATCACGTTCGATGCACCGTCAAGACGAAGTGCATCATCGAGTATATATCCCGCTGAGCGAAATGCTGTTGTATGAGGACGTGAACGGAGATGGCGGATGATAATATTATCTGCTGTCCCGAGAGTATCGTATATCTCATCGGCAAGAATACCGCGAACAACTATACCATGCGGGGATGTCTGCCCGGCGACAGTAACATCACCATAGACAATATCAGCCACAGCATCAATAATACCTGATACTTTAAAAAGTATGTAGCGTTTACCCGGAGCTGTAAGTGCTTCTATAAGTGAACCGGGACCAGACGGATTCAGATTCGTAACATAGATCACTTGTCCACCGCGCCCGCCTGATGCGCTAGCACCAAAACCTTCCGCGCCTGGAAACGATGGTTGGCTGTATCCAACACTTGCAAATATCAGCAGTACCAGTAAAGCAAAATTTTTCATAGAGTTCGTAGTTAACGCTATTGTAAATTCATCTTTGGTGATTTGAGTTCGATAAGAATCTTTTGACCGGTATTTGGAGTAACTTATGGAAAAAAATACCCCGCCGGATTGCTCCGGCGGGGGTCTTTCATTCACTTAACCCTTCTTTCGTATTACTTCTTTGCTGTGTTTTTCGTGAGGACCTGGAGGAACAAATCTTTTGAAAGGTTCTGGGTCTTGGTCGCTGCCGGAGTCTCGATGAGTTCGTCGTATGTTGTTACGCCTTCACCCTCAACATGAATCCAGTATTTTGTCTGCGGCTTTAAGACCACGAGATACTTTCCGCTTTCTGCATTCGAGCGGCTTGCTGTTATCTCAAGCGCCTTGTTGCCGACTTCGCGTACACTTACATTCACTGAATGCGGAGCGTTCGTCTCTTTGTTAATGACCGTACCCTTGAGAACGACTACCGCTTTGGAAAACTGCGCCTCGGCATTGCCAACAAACGCTACTAATCCTAAAACTATCAAAAAGCTATATTTAACGATATTTTTCAACATTTTGGTATTTTTTGCTATTCTCATTGTCTTTTTTTCTGTCCACTTTATCGTCTATGATATACTATCGTAGAAATACCGTGCCAAGTTTCTCCAAATTAGAAAAAATAATTGCAGAATAATGTTGATGGCTTAAAATGAGCTAAAAACGGGGTATTGACAAATGTAAGATAGGTGTAAATTCTAAGCACCACTCAAAAACGATAACATGTGGTGCGATTTTAGGTCAAACGATGAATGGATATTCAGGAGTAGGAGAAAGAGTGTATTATCGCTGATTGGACGTATAATCGGGGCTATCAAAATCAAATAGCGGAGTAATGATCTTCTCATCGTGCAGCTCTTGGATTGCAACCATGATCGCACTTCGTTCACCTGGTGTCAGGAGATCGTCGTTGGCAACTTTATATATTAGGTTGTTCTCATCGGCGAGGTGTTCGCGGTAGGATGCAACAAGCTCTTTCGCGCTTTGCAATGCAAGTAATTCATTCTCAACATCTGTCTTTCCCGAACTTACGAACCCTTCCCATGCTCGCGCAATAATGCGTGCTTTATGATTAAGCTCTTCATGCTCTTTGACAAGAAATGCGGGAGTCGTATCAGGCAAATGAAAACCAAGCGTTTTTATCTTTGGGCGAAGAATCGGAAAGAGTGTCTTCTCTTCATCACGTTCATGAATTTTAGCGATGTTTGTAAAGAAATAGAGAAGTTCACGAACTTCAGGATGTGAAGGGAAATATGTGTTCACGCCTTCACGTTCGGAATCAGTGATAACCTTATCCAGTGCATCAAGTGCGCTCGCTACAACACCGTGGCTATCGCGAAAGTAGCGAATTGGGTCGTGGTACTTAGTTGGATCGGGTAATCTGTATTGCATTACTTCGGCTGTGCTACGATATTGAGCTTATTTGTCGCTTCGCTATTGGTGCCAAGCGCACGAAGGATGAATGTCTTGGACTGGTCAAGCAACACTCGCACTCTGCCAGTATCTTTCGCAACGGATTTCCCATCAAGCGTCACATCAACAGCATTCTCGACCTGCCAATAAAGATACACGCTGTCCCCCTTGAACGGTGCCTCCGGCTTCGTATCGAACTTTACGATCTTCACCGGCGAGCCGCAGGAAATAACAAACAACAAAAGCACAATAGGTAAATATCTGAATATCTGTTTCATATTATTCATTTCTTAGACACTCTTCAACACATCTTCGGTTGCTTTTAAGAAGATGTCTATGTCTTTTTTTGATGTATAAATGTGAACACTGAAGCGGTTGGCTTGCAGGTCGCCTTCGGGGACGATACGTGTGCGGATCTTGTACTTGGTTTGCAAAACAGAAGCAAAGTCTTTATATCTATCGGAGTTTTTGAGTCGTATCGTTGTGATACCTGATAATGATGTTGCTGGTGTTAAGAAATCGAACTTACCAGACATCAATTTACTAAGCCCCTCTCGCATATAAGTAGATAACTCATTCACCCGAGTCTCGATGTTTGCAATACCGATAAGCTCCTGCCACTCGATCGCGGCGCGTAGTCCCGTAAAAAGTGATGAGCTTTGCGTGCCAAAGTCATACTTCGACGCAGTATCTATCCACTCAAGATTGCCTTTGTAATCCCAATGTTTATCTGCTTCTGCACCGGACCAACTCGGAGCGACAAGCTCACGCATCTTCTTCGAGATATAAAGGAAGCCCGTGCCTTTGGGACCAAGCATCCACTTATGTCCGCAGCTTGCATAGGCATCACAACCATAGTTTCGTATATCGGTGCGAAGCATCCCCGGAGCATGGGCTCCATCAACAAAAAGCAAAATGTTCGCTGAATGTGCGATATCCGCAATGCGCTTGATGGGAAGTACATGCCCTGTCGTGCAGGTGATATGCGGTACCGCAATTATGCGAGTACGTTTTGTACGAGCCTTCTGGAGATTATTAATAGTCTCTACAAGAGTAGTCCCCACATCAAAGAACTTCACGACGATGCCGTGGCGCTTTGCCCTAGCAAGCCAAGGCACTGCTCCGCCGCCATGCTCTTGATTGGTAAGCAAGACTTCATCGCCGGGCATCATCTCAAGTCCGCCGGCAATGATAGAAACTCCTTCACTTACATTATGTGTAAGCGCAATATCATCTTTGTCCGCATTGATAAATCTTCCGATCGATGCACGAAGACCTTCCACGTCGTATCCATAATCAGCAGTGGCATCAACGTGCTGTATCTGCTTGGTGAGAATATCGGTAACATACTTCGGCGACGGACCCATGGTGCCGTTATTGAAGTAGAGCATTTCCTTGGTTATAGGAAATTGCGTGCGGACTTTCTCCCAATACGCTTCCGTGTTCTCGAACTTTGGGAGTTTTATTATCGGCTGTTTCGTATCAGCAGCAAGAATGCTTCCAGAAGTTGCACCGATTATCGGGGCAGTCGCTGATAGTTTGATAAAGTCACGTCTGTTCATGGTCGGCAATCGTGTTTCGTGAATCGTCGTTCGTCAAAAATACACAGCACATAACACACAGAGCCCAGCACACTCCTTACTCCCCAACCCGCATCCCGTTGCTCCGCAAGACATACACCGGCTGTTTATACTTCGGGTGATGTACATGGAAGAATATAGCGTCTTCGCCAAAGATATTTGCTTCGTCGCGGCGCTCAAGTGCGCCGACCGACTGCTTCATATCAGGGTTTGAATACATGGGTGAATAATCTAAAATAACGATGCGTCCTGTTAAAGGTTGCTCAAGTGTGTATCTTGCAGATGCTTCTTTCGGCGAAGGTTGCTGCAAGAGCAACGCAGTGTCAATACCCGCTGCAGAGAAATTAAATCGGTGAGTGATGCGCTCATCGGCTTCGCCGAGATAAAAAAGCGAACTGCCGTTATCGTCAAGATCAACTGCAAACGTCGGGACTACTTCGTTGCACGTCAAGCACGTAAGCGAAGGTGACGAGAAGAGCGTCCCACCACCCGGTGGTGCAACACGTAACCGAACCTTGTCCCCCTCCCACCCCATCGTCGCCGTGCGATGAGTCGAGCAGGAGCTAACAAAAAGTGCGAGAAGTAATACTATATATAGTCTAACCATTGTTTTAAGAACATACTTCCATCCGATTCGGTTGTCTTTATTGGGACAACGTAATAACGTGTCATTGCGAGGAGCGAGTCTTCGAGCGACGAAGCAATCTAAAATACCGATGCTAACATAACTTCAGAGATCTTAGATTGCTTCGTTGGGCTAAAGCCACTCCTCGCAATGACACCCGACAGACATGTTTAGCTAACGGCTAACGGCTAAAAACTAACGACTACCCACATGCTTTATTTGATCTCAACCCCGATAGGCAACCTCGAGGACATCACGCTCCGCGCGATTCGGCTTATGCAGGAAGCGGATATCATCGCCTGCGAGGATACGCGCCATGCGCGGATACTCTTCGAGCGACATGGCATTTCGCCGCGCCGACTCGTAAGCTATCACTCGCAGAACGAGAAACGCCGCGCCTCGGAGCTATCGGAGGATCTTCGGACAGGGGCGACGGTCGCGCTTATCACTGATGCAGGTACACCGGGTATATCTGATCCGGCATGGGCTATTGTAAAAGAAGCGATTGCGCTTGGTGTTGAGGTCGTGCCTATTCCCGGTGCATGTGCCGCAATAGCAGCGCTCTCGGCATCTGGGCTTGATACGAACGGTTTTGTCTTTGAAGGATTTCTCCCACAAAAGAAAGGTCGCCAAACGCGGCTTCGGGAGGTCAGCGCAGAAGCGCGAACATCGGTCATCTATGAATCACCATACCGCATAAAAAAACTGCTGAAAGAACTCATCGAGGTCTGCGGCACGGAGCGCGGCTGTGCCCTCGCCCGCGAGATAACCAAACTCCACGAGACATTCTACCGCGGCACACTCACAGAAGTATTAGAAGCCATAGAAAAGAAATTCCCCGAAGATGTAAAAGGAGAGTGTGTACTGGTGTTGGAGGGGAATGGGAAGTAAAATATCAAAGGTAACAAATCAAGTATCTTGAGGTTATTACACATATGAAAATATCTGTCTTTTTATTGCTTCTGCTGGTCTTCAACTCCTCTCGTGCACAAAATATGTCTTGGGAGTGGGCGGAAGGTATTATTAACGGAGGGCACTACGACTCAAACCCATTTGCAATTGATTCAAATGGGAACACCTTTATCGGAGGCATATGTGGCGGCAATCTCATCATATCAAACAACGACACCATTCTTCGTGTTGGCCAAGGAGACTTTTTTATTACAAAATTTGATAGTAAAGGTTCTTTCTTATGGGTCAAGGCCTTTGGGATAACAGAGTATAATGCGATCTATGATATTTTAATAGACAAAGACAATAATATTATAGCGACAGGCTTCTTCACTGATACCATTAACTTCAACGGATTAGGGCTGAAAGCAAGATCAAAATCATCTGCCTTCTATGCAAAGTTTACGAATGACTGTGAGCCGATCTGGGTGAAGGATGTCTACCATGTAGACACGTTAACTCATGGTTATCCGGTACCAAAATTACGATCAACAAAATTAGGTCCGAACGGAGAGATGTACACTTGCGGATATTTATGGTATCCGACCATTTTTGGAGATACCATAGTATCACCTCCTGAATACGATGTTGATTTTAGGAAAAAATATACGTTCGTAGCAAAACTCGACAATGAAGCAAATCTTATCTGGATATCACCAATAGGGACTATATCAACTAACAGAGAACTTGGTCCTGTATTAAATATAGCAATAGGTGCAAATAAGTCAATTGCTATAACAGGTATTTTTTACGATACATTACGCTTTGGGAACATCTCGCTTGCAAGCATATATAGGGATGATGCTTTTATCGTTTGTTTTGACTCGAATGGTACGCCGACTTGGGGCAAATACATTGGCAGTTTGGGTGCCGAAGATGAAGGCGAGAACATTGCAATAGATAAACACGGTAATATTATTGCTGTTGGTATTTTCTTTGATTCTGTTGGTGTTGACGGAGTATCACTATTAGCAAGACGTAGGTATACGCCAGGGGGTTCGTTCCCTAATGAAGGTGATGAAAACTCATACATTATTAAATACAATAGCGCAGGTGAGCTTCAATGGGCAAAATCTATATTCGGTCATTATAACACCGCAAAAGGGTTAGCGTTAGATCCTTCCGGTGATATCTATATATCCGGTCAACTATCTGATACGAGTATATTTGTGGATTCAACGATAGCTTTTGAAAGCAATACTATACATAATTATATAGCAAAGCTAGATTCGGCAGGAGATCTGAAATGGTTAGCCGCTTCGAACAAGCTTTATGATAAATACTATGGGAATGAGTCAATTATATTATTAAACCGGTCCGTCTATACTATGGGGTATTTCGAATATCGCTTCCCGTATCTGAACGTGCCTGGCATGCTTGATAAGCGAGGTATATTTGTTGCAAAATTAAGTGAAGCTACCACTTCGGTATCAAATAAATTTATACCCGGCAAGCTAAGTCCATACCCAAACCCTTCGTCCGGATATACTACGATCAATTATACGCTCCCGACCTCATCATCAGTCACAATCACCCTCCACGACATACTCGGTCGTGAGGTTCTTCGTCGGGAGATGGGTGTGCAGTCAGAGGGTGAGCATGAGGAGTCACTTGATGTGAGCGAGCTGCCTATTGGCTCCTATATAGTAAAGATAAGCACTAATCAAGAAGTTTTTACCTCACGTATCAGCGTGGTTCGGTGAGTTATGATTTCGGAGAATTATATCGTTCAAGGGTGATGTTAGTATTGTATGCAGACAGCACAAGCTACCATACGGCTCCCAATGGGGATATCTGAAGAAGATGCAGAGTTACTGCTTGCGATGAAACTGTTTGAAACAGGCAGGATATCGCTTGGTCAGGCAGCAGAACTCTCGGGCTATACGTACCCGGCTTTCCTTGAAGTATTGCATCATGCAAAGATACCGGTTGCTAATTACACTGCCGAAGAACTCCGAGCTGAAGTCGCATCATAATGTCGGTCGTTGTTGCTGATACATCCTGTCTTATCGGACTCCATAGGATGGACAGACTTGAACTCCACCCCTGCACTCTACACCGACATACTCATTCCACCTGCGGTACTCGATGAATTTGCAAACGCGATACCATTTGCTAAAGTAATGATGCCAAGCGATGTAAACCTCACCCGTTCGTTGCGGCTTATTCTCGGTGCAGGTGAATCAGAAGCTATCTCTCTTGCGCTTGAGCAAAACTGTCCTATTATACTTGATGATAAGCGCGCAAGGCAAATAGCCACAGGTATGGGGCTTTCGCAAATAGGTACGGTAGGTATCTTGGTCAAGGCAAAACAAAAAGAGTTGATACCATCTCTCGCTATTGCGCTTTCAGAATTAGAACTGAATGGATTCTACGTGAGTGAAGAACTTCGAGCAGAAGCACTGCGGCTGGCAAACGAAGTATAGTCCGGAAAGATAAGCACTAATCAAGAAGTTTTTACCTCGCGTATCAGCGTGGTTCGGTGATACTTTTTCGCCTGAATCGTGTTGAATATATTAGTATGAAACAACTTTTTGCATTCCTCCTTCTTTGCGCGGCTGGTTCGGGCTTTGCGCAGAACCCTGATGCTATACCGGGGCGGTTACTTGTGCTTATTTCGCATGATGACGCAGGGCGCGCCCAAGAGATGTTCGCCTCGAAGATTCCGTCGCTCAAAGATCCACAATCGCTTGCTATCTCAGCGAGCGAAATCCCCTCGTCGTTCTTCGTGCTTCCGAAAGATATTCAGGTCGAGAAATTCCGTCCGCTTATTCCGCAGCACTCGGTCGCGAACCCCGAACTTCGCCGCTCGATGAATCCCTTTCTCTTCTATAAGACGAGAAATCAGGGTGTAAAAATCTGGGAGACACCGGAGATGGCACGTCTTCGCAAAGTTGAGGACAGAGTCTCACGCTGGTTTGAGATAGTTTATACAGGCAACGTTACCCCCGAAGCATTAGCGGCTACGATAGCAAAATCCGCGTCGGTCGAAGAGGTAACGCCGCGTTACAGAAGTTATCCGCTTATCTACACGCCGAACGATTCGCTTTACTCGCAGCAGTATGCGCCGCCACAAATGAGCGCTGGGCTTGCATGGGATATTGTTCGCGGTGATACCAATACGCTCATCGCTGTCATTGATGTCGGCACTGACTGGACACATAAAGACCTTCGCGACGCTATCTATACAAATTACAGCGAGACGGGGACTGATGCCGACGGCTATGATAAACGCGCAAACGGAATTGACGATGATACGAATGGCTTCGTCGATGATTGGCATGGCTGGGACTTCGCGGGGTATAACGGACTTGCACCTGATAACAACCCTGTATCAGGCGGCGCAGATCACGGTACGCATACAGGCGGCATCATGTGTGCGACGGGAAATAATAAAACCGGTGTAACAGGCATAGCATTCGGCACACGACTTTTACCGCTCAAAGCAGGTGATGACGGCGGCGGAACAATCGATCACGGCTATGAGGCGATCGTCTATGCTGCCGATATGGGCGCAGTCGTCTCGAATAATTCATGGGGCGGCACGACGCGCTCGTCAGCCGAGCAGGACTTAGTAGAGTATTCTACATCAAAGAACTGTGCTGTAGTCGGAGCAAGCGGCAACAACGGAGCGTTTCAGGATTTCTTTCCTGCATCGTATAAAGGTGCGCTCTCTGTCGGCGCGAACGACCAGGGCGGTAACCTCGCAAGTTACTCGAACTTTGGTCCGTATCTTGATCTCTCCGCTCCCGGCACTGTCGTACTCTCGACCGTCCCCGGCAATACCTATCGCGCTAACACAGGTACGTCAATGGCAGCACCTAACGCAGCCGCTGCGCTTGCGCTTGTGCGCCAGAAGTATCCATACATGCCACCCGAGCAGGCAATGGAGCAGCTACGCGCCGCAACGGATACATTTACTGTTGAAGAATACAAAAAGGGTTATGCCGGCAGAGGGAGTGTGAATATCTATCGCGCCGTAAAAGACACAACGCTTTTCTCTGCGCGAATTGACCGCTTCGAGATACTCGATGCAAATGCGAACGGCATCCTTGAGCCGGGAGAAAAAGCCGACGTCGTTATTCATGTTCGTAATTATCTTACTCGCGTCGAGAACCTAACGGGCAAGGTCGAACTCTTCATGGGCAATGAAGCGGTTGCTCTCTCGACAAGTATCGTGTACTTCGGAAGTGGCAACACACTTGACCTTATCCAAAACTTACAGGGATCGTTGAAGGTAACAGCAACTGATAATGCAGCACCGAATACCAAGGCGCTCGTCCGCGTTACGTTCTATGACAACCCGACAGGATACGGACCGGATTACGATCATTTCTCCTTCATCGTCAATCCTGCATATCTGGATTTGAACAAGAACGAACTCACCGTTACCTTCGATAGCAAGGCGAACATTGGATATAACGATCCGCCGATGAATAATCAGGGCAACGGATTTCTTTGGCGCGAAGCACCCGAATATATTTCTCCATCCGGCAGAAGTCTTTTATGGCAGGCAGGGCTGATGGTCGGGACTTCGACCGAGCGGCTCGTAAGCGGCGCACCGTCGGCTAATGGATATTCAAGCGATCAGGATTATAAGATCGTATCCCCGATAAAGAACACCTTACCAGATAAACCCAAAGCAGCGCAAGAGCTTATCACAGAGTATGCAGATTCCAACGCATCGTTCGAGACCGAAGTCGGCGTAATCGTAACACAGCGCTCGTATGCATTTACCGAAGGCGCATCGTCTCGCGCAGTCGTCGTTGATTATCTTCTTCGCAAACGCGAAACGGCGAGCGGCGCAGAGCTAAACGATACTACGTCCATCGCACTCTTTATGGATTGGGATATTGGGCTCTCGGGTGCGTTAAACACTACACGTCTTGCCGATGACGGCATCACTGCAATCACAAGACGTCTTGAAGATAATTACCCCGTCGTTGCGGTACGGCTTATCAGTGCGTTACCTTCTGGCGCAGTGCGGCATTACTATGGGCTTGACAATGACGGCTCGAACGGAAGCGTCTCTACATACAGCGGATTCGACCGTGCGGAGAAATGGTACTCGATGATCATCCCGCGCCTCTCGGCTGGTCCGGGTGATGTCTCGACGGTTATCGGACTCAAAAACGTACCGATGAAGACGCTTGATTCGCTTCGCATGACATACGTCATCGCACTCGGCGAAACCGAAGCAGATGCGCTTGCATCAGTAGATAAAGCGCGAGATGAATTCTATGGCACGGTATCTGTCACACCGGAAAAACCGCAAGCAGAAAGCTTACGCGTAACGCCAAACCCATTCTCCTCACGCTTACACCTAAAGTGGAACGGCGAAGCAAACGCGAAGAGCATCATATCAATCATAGATGTCTTAGGCAGAGAACTCCTCCGCAAAGAAGTAACAGGAAATGATGTTACGCTGACAGGTCTCCCACTTCCGCAAGGTCAGTATCTTGTAAGAGTTGTTAGTGGTGGGGTTGTGTATCTGGCGAGGGTTGTGGGGGGAGATTAGGAAATATTCTTACTTCATCCCCATCTTATGGAAAGTGGGATGGTCAGACATGAACCTGATGTAAAACCTATTAACTATTAGATAGTAATAGTTATCGACCTTGTACTGCCAAATGTACTCTGTCGTTTCGTAGTCGACGGACTCGGTCTCTACAAATTTCTTGTTCGTAAACTCGCTGATGTGCTTAAGCATAGAACTTATCGTATCATAATCATTCATCCCCCAATGACGCGGCTTTTCCCAAAGAAATCTTAACACCGTGTCTTTATATACATCAAAGCTAACGTCGCCACTAATTCCAGCCTGAGTGACATCCTTGTAGATTGGAGAAGACAAACAAGAAGATTCTGAATAATAACTCGCGTTCCAATGTTTGCTCTTTGTGGTGTCAACATCAATATCAACTAACGACTTTTTTACATCGGAGAATAGTATCTTCCTTGATAATATTTGTGCTTCGCTCAATGACGCGGTACATAAGTAAAACAGAATAAATACGACAGAAGATAGTCTCTTGATCATTGTATCTGACGAAATTACATATTCTATAATAACCTTAATTGCAGCCGATTTATTCATGCACTTTCTGACTTTGAATAGGTGCCCACGATTTTCTGCGAAAACGGAGTGGAATCGCAATGTGGATAAAATGTGAATAGTGTATTTAGTTGAGAGCCAATGGGTAAGATGTCGTATAGTAATTTTATTCGCGTGGGCACTTGTTTCGGAGCTTTTTATTTCGTATTTTTGTAGGTGTTTTTATGAGCACTTATCAAGCTTGAAGCTTAAACTTTAAAGCTTAAATGAGAGTCCTATCCCCTCATTTCCCCATTACCATAACCCCTCGTTACTTGACCAATTCAAATGTGTAAATTCTTAGCACCAACCATCCCCTACCCTTTACGCTTTGAAGTTTAAGATTTGAGCTTGAGTGTGGTGCACAATTAGAGTGATGAATATAAATGACTTACAGACCAAAATAAAGCAAACCGAAATCAATATGAACGAGATTTAATGGACATATTCTTGGAGCTACAGCGTTTGTAAATGACGTATATTTGTACGTACAACAAACTCTCCAACCGAATATGAAGCATCTCGTCATTATCGCAATACTGCTTTTGGCTGCCCCGCTTTTGGCGCAGACCGATTCGCTTATGAAGCC
>JBKJTT010000062.1:0-18731 GCA_046590205.1 Kapaibacterium sp. (SeqCode) | reverse complement strand
TTGCTATAGATATCACCCTTCGGATCAGTCAGTGATAAATAAGTATCTTCATTATATGGCTCATCAGACATAAAAAGCGTGAAGTAATAGGTACCACCTGCATTAAGAGTATCGAGCAAAAAGAAATCATCTATTGTAGTAGCACAATCATCCAAGGTCGGTTCATCGTTATGTACTCCAAGTCCATTGACCTTTGGAAAAACATACGCTCTCTGGTCTGCCCAAAGTGATGGGTTGCCGCGAGTGTTACAATTTCCTGACCACGGATCAAGCACGGAGTCTTTTGAAGTATGCACTTCAAAATGAAGATGCGGTGCACTTGAAAAACCAGAACTCCCAACAAGGCCAAGATACTCTCCTCTTTGAACTCGACTATTTACTGTCTTCGTCGTAAGACTCCCCTCTTTGAGATGACCGTACCATGTGAGGGTGCCGTCATCATGCTGGAGATAGACAGCATTCCAGTTACCGACCTTACGATTCGGGTCCCATCCACAGGTGCGGTCATTTCCACCATCGTCTTTAGCATATATTCTTCCGCCATCAGCAGCAACAACCGTTGCAAAGTTCTGATCCATCACATACCACCAATGTGGCCAAAGATAAATATCTGTTCCGCCGTGATTATAGCCGCTCTCAAGATCGTATGTTCTATTTCCGCAATTATAATCAAGCACTTCGTTCGGGAAGCGTTTATCCTCATCTACATAATTCGAGATAGCATCAACATTGAAGAACGGAGAGCTCGGATCTGTTACTACTGGCCAGATGAGCGAGACTGGTGCAGCCGGTTTTTGTGATGAGAGCATTTGATCCTCCGGCATCTCTTTGAGTGCTCGTTGACTCCGTTCGATAAGCATCTTCCGTTGCTCGGGCGACATACATTGTGAGTTAGTAGGTCTGTATCCACCACCGCCATCAGTGGCACGGTGTGTTTGCGCAACTGCAAAGCATGGAAGCAATACAAATACGAGAAATAAGTATTTCATAGAAGAAGTGGATATAAGGTGAGAAAGAAAATCATATCCGCACCCGATGCCTCGGGTGCGGATAATGAAACCGTTATTTCACACGCACTATTTGCTGTGTATAGCTCTTGCCATTAATCGTAGTGATGAGCGTATAAACTCCGTCAGCAACTGTTGCTTCCGGCTGCCATGAATAATGAGATGATGAAGCAGCAAGCTTACCATCATAGAGTGTCGTGACATTCTTGCCGAGCATATCAACGACCGTGAGAATTACTTCTTTGCCGACAAGCGATTCGGGTGTTGATATATCAACCGTTACTTTTGAGTTGGATGGATTCGGCGATATATTTATCCTGATGCCTGCTGCTGCCGCGTTATTACCGACAGATATTTGCGCTGTATCAAAGGCAATAACATCTGCATCAAGGGATACGAACGTCTGCCCGGTTCCTGCATCGTGAAAAGCATTGAAGAATGCAGCACTTGGTCCAAGCTTTGAGGGCTTAAATCGGATCTTTACAAATGTTGATTTATTAATACCGACGATCTCTTCATTGGTATTCGTTACTATTGTCCAATCTGCAGAATCAGAACCGTCAATAAATTTTTTGGAGATCGTCAGTGGTGCATCGCCAATGTTTCTAATATAGACGAATTGCGAGTCAATCGGTTTTTTAAATGTTATTTGACCATAATCAATACCAGAGAACAGTTCTTGAGCATCGGGCGCAGCGCCAATGCCGCTAATATCAACGATCGAAGGTGAGCCGGCTCCGTTATGATAGATCGTAAGCTGGGCAGTGCGCTCTGCTCCAAACTTCGGCTGGAATGTGATCGTGACATTCGCTGACTGATTTGGCTGTAGTGTTATCGGGAATGTCTTCGGTGATTTCAAGACGAACTCGGTGTCAGTACCCGGATCAATGATCAAGTTGCTGATAACAAGCGGTACTGTCCCGACACTTCGAATAAGATTGGTAAATGTAGAATCCTTCTTGTTGTGGATTGCTGTCTTGCCAGTGAATCCTACGGCATCAGGAATTGTCTCAATACCGGCAACAGAGCCGAGGCAAACTGCTTCGTTTATGTTCGATTGGATTGTCTCGATAACTCGATGATCGTTAGGTGTATCGAAAGTGAAGTCCTTAGAGTTACAGTAGCTCATGATGGAACCCTTCGTTGCTGGTTTAGGAGTCCATGAACATCCGCCTTCTGCTGCAACGCAAGAATCAATACCACCTGGTGGATAGGCAGCACAGTTATGCGTATGTGCTGAACCAAAATTGTGACCTATTTCATGTGCAATAACGCTTTCATCGACAGAAGGGAATGATGTGCTGCCCATGATACTCGTTACTGCATATCCTATATTCTTTTTGCACAGACCTGATAACCATGCAAGCCCAGCAGCACCGCCGCCAGGTATCTTCTTTGAGATTAGATGAGCAAGTGTACGATCAACCGCGTTATTATTTGCCGACCAATAATTTGTAAATGATTGAAGCAGTGGCTGCAAACTGGTCCCTGTAAATGGGTCAGCCGTTGTGTATATCTTCAAACGACCAAGTTGTAAAGCAACGTCGAGATCTGATTCATATACGCTTGAGATAACGGCAAGACGCGCAACGAGGTAATCAGTGAGCTCTGTTTGGTCACCGAAGAAATCATAACACTGCTTATCAGCATCGAATGCTATCGTCGCTGACTTTGTCGCTACCTGCGGCTTCTGCGATGGGGTCTTCCCCGATGTCTTCACTTTTGCAAATCTCTCAAGTGAGTTCGTAGGGTCATAAAGTTTTTCATTATCCATCGCGCATTCGCCGCCACCAACAACACCTGTTAACGCGCTCGTTAGTGTGACGTATGCAAGTGAAGGCGTATTATCATATCCGATCGTGAACTGCTCTCTGCCGTTGAAACGTATCATTCCTGATACTTTATCATTTGTTAAGCAGAGCACTACATGTGTGTTCGGATCACCTACAACTTTTCCGCGATAGGTCTTCACCGTAGGCATTGTGCCTTCTGTTTCTTTATTACCGTTTTGGATAACGATGCGAGTATTTGGTCCGATGACAGAGAACTCTGTGAGTTCGAGGTCAACAGATACAGGTAAACCAGAAACTGCCGGAAGTTGAATGTCATCTAAGTATATAGACTTCATTGAGCGTGCTTGGGCAAGCGCTTCGGCATCTATCTTAAGCGGAAGTGTGCTTGGAATTACAAGCGTAGGGGTTTTACCTTTTGAAACCGTGGTAAATAGGCGAATACCCGTTGCATACACAGATGCAGACATGGCAAGGATAGCGAATACCGCGAATAAGCGAATAATCTTCATTTGGGGATATTTATGGTTTGAACACGACACATATAACTACTACTTAACCATAAAACACCGAAAATCTATCCGAGTTACAGAGGAAAAGCAGACGAGGAGGTTCGCCCTTGAGGGAAAGAGAAGGCAGAGGTAGTCGTAAACTACCTCTGCAATTCGTTTTAAGCCTTTAAGTTTAAGCTTTGAGCTTGTTACTTACACGTTTCGACTACTCTCACAGCGATGCGTCTATTCTGCTTACGCGCTGCCTCGACTTGTTCTTTCTTTACGCCTTTGCCGGCTTTCGGCTCTGGGATATAGGGCTTTGATGAACCAAAGCCCATGGTGTTGGATATCTTCTCCGCTTTTACGCCTTGTTCGATAAGCCATGACTTGACTCGCGCTGCGCGCATCTCGGATAATTCCTGATTGCGTTTCGCATCGCCTTCACTCGAAGCATGACCTTCGATCTCAACTTTGATATCAGCGCACTGCTCAACGAGACCGCGTATCTTCTGCAAGTTCTCCATCGTCGTTGACTCTCCCATATCGAAGTTATCAGTATTGACGATAAAGATGATACCTGGGAAGTTCGTCACCGTCGAGACCTTCGGCTTTGGCGGACAGCCGTCAGGACCTGTTCCCTTTGTGAGAGGACAAGCATCCTTCGGATCAGCAACGCCGTCACTATCGGTGTCAGCCATGACTGGACTTGTTAGTGAAGTAGTTACTTCATACTTATCATTCCAACCGTCCATATCCGTATCAGCTTTTGATGGGCTTGTCTTATATATCTTTATTTCATCGTTATCACCCAAACCGTCATCATCAGAATCTGCTTTAAGCGGATTTGAGCCGGCTTTAATCTCATCGCCATCATTAAGCTTGTCACCATCGGTATCAGGATTCATTGCATTTGTTTTATACGTATTTATCTCCTGTCCGTCGTTGAGCCCATCGCCATCGGTATCAGCTTTGGCGGCATCGGTCTTGTGCATGTTAATCTCATCGCCGTCGTTGAGTCCGTCATTATCAGAATCAAGTTTAAGCGGATCGGTACCGAGCTTACGAAGTTCATCACCGTCATTTAAGCTATCGCCATCGGTGTCTGCTTTAAGCGGTGCTGTCTTGTAGTCTTTTACTTCCTGTCCGTCAGAGAGTCCGTCGCCATCGCTATCGGGGTTAGACGGGCTTGTCTTATGAGCTTTCACTTCTTCGCCATCATTGAGCCCGTCACCATCGGCATCAGCCATGATAGGATTCGTCTTGTAGGTCGTGATTTCTTCGGGGTCAGTTAATCCGTCGCCGTCCGAATCAGATTTAAGCGGGTCGGTCTTATAGGTATTAACTTCTTCGCCGTCCTTCAAGCTGTCGCCATCAGTATCAGGGTTTGTGGGGTCTGTTTTATAGATATCACGCTCTGCACCGTCGCGAAGGCCGTCCTTATCAGCATCTTGATCTCCAAAGATGTAGTATGAGAAACCAATACCAAATGTAAGGAATGCATCGGCAGTACCTGCATCTTTATCAATGACAGCATTCGTGCCATTGGTTTTATATGCCTGATATGCTTCTTCGGTGAAGTCATCAAGCCACGGAGTGTTTGCCATGTGGAAAACACCCTTACCGTTGAAGACAACGTTATCAGATATATATAGCTCGAAGCCAAGACCAAGTATATAGCCGAGCACATTCCGTTCATACCCAACTGGGGAGAGATACGGCAATGCTTTATCTTGGTTAAGGTTGCGCGGCTCGAAGTTCAATAACTCTATGCCGGCACCTATCCACGGAACAAATTCTTGATGCGGAAATACATTGAAGCCAAGCATTGCCTGGAATCCACCATGCCGCACCTTATTCTTTTCTTCGCGCTCAATATTTGTCGGCACGGTTGGGTTACCCGGAGTTGGGTAGTACTTATCAGTTAGCGCGCCGAAATACAACGGATAACCGTTGACATTATCATTATTAAGCTTCATTCGCATCTGACCACCATTATAGCCGACGTGCAAATAAAGATAATCAATGATATTCCACCTCGCGAAAAGATCGCCTTGGAGCCAGAATTGGTTATCGCGGAAATCGCCATAGAGCTTATTCAGACCGAAGTTGAATCCGAATGCAACGCGTCCTTCAGTGGATTGCGCTATCGATCCAGCAGCAGAGAAGACGCATATATATAGTACAATAAAAGCCGATAATAATTTTATACGCATAGTTTTCATGTGTAGAGTAGATTATGAGTATCACAAATATACAGCAAAAATTGGCAAATAGACGATAAAGTAATATAGAGGGTGGGGTAAAATGGGGTAAGGATATTTTGTATTTGGAAATCGGCAGAAAATGTCTTATACACGGAAGGTGGTCACAGGCGAGAGATAGTTAGTCGTGAAATATGAAATTACGTCACTTCGCTCTGTGTTTGAGTGTAGATGAAGTATGTATTTTCGTTACTGATCATTCTATCTTTGGCTTATGATGGCTTTGCGCAAAAGCAAATGCCAGGTATTGCTAATCCGATCATCGAAGCAGTTTTCGGTGTAGGATTTTTGCCGTTCCATGAAATTATACTTGCCAGAGGTCATGGCTTTCATATCAATGCTCCCGAAAGTATTACCGATGGCAGCACGAGCGACTATGACATTCATGTTCGTTCAAAAGGAAATTATTCCGGCGGAATAAAAGCGTATCTCTCTTCGCTGTGGCGGGTCGGACTTCACGGCTTTTACGGTGAATTCGATATTGTCAATACCTATTCCAACGGCAATACATTCATCTACTCAAACCGCTACATCGGCGGATTAGTAAGAGCAGATTACAGATGGTTTGAAAATAGAGAGTTTGAGATATATTCTTCAGCTGCGATCGGCGTATCTACAGTGCAATCATTTTCATCCAACGGCATCCGCGAGAACGCCGTTGAGTTCGGCTTCCATCTCTCCCCTATCGGTGCTCGTTACGGCGAGACCATCGGCATCTTTGCAGAGCTCGGCTTTGGCAACTCCGGCATGGTCTGGGGTGGCTTGAGTTATAAGTTTTGACTCTATTGTTTTAGCACTACCCATAGTTTCCCCTGAAACGAACCTTCCGTTCCGGTGTTATTAGTATATCAAGTTCGTTCAATTTACCTATATTTTGACGCTTATGAAGATGATACGATGTTCGCTCCTTACGTTGATGTGTTGTTGTTGTTGGCTTTCTGCTTTTGCACAACACCCTCTCGACCGCTACCTCGGAGGTACTCCTACCCCCACCACCATCGGCACAGCCGCAAATGCCGGACTACTTAAACCCGTTGATCTCGAATTTAACCTCAAACCCGGTCGCCGTCATGAGCTATGGGTCTTGAATCGCGATGACGCCGCAGGAAGCTCTATGTCTATCTTCTATCATGCCGGTACACCCGAGCAAGTTATCGAGAAGCGCAAAGATTCGCATCGCGGACACTTCATGCCCAACTCCCCTGCATTTGCAATGAGCGATACAGGCGACTTCACCACGGTGCAGGAAGTCCTCAACTCGACAGGTCACCAAACCGAAACATTTATGGGTCCTGCTCTCTGGTCTTCTGATACATCAGTTTTTGCAAGAACGCATCAATCGAATTGGGATCCGAATCTCCCGCTTGGCTCGCATATTGATATGCTCCATCAATCTCCGTATGCAATGGGTGTTGCATGGGAGAAGGATAATATCTATTGGGTATTTGACGGATACAACAAGAACATCGTAAGCTATAACTTTCAAACCCCGCATGAGATAGGCGCCGATGACCATTCAGATGGTATCTTGAAGCGCTACACCGAAGTGCAGGTCAAGCGTGTCGTGAATAAACCCTCCCACATGGTCATTGACCACAAAACAGGGTGGCTCTATATAGTTGATAACGGTAACAAGCGTGTACTCCGACTCGATATTAACTCCGGTGTACCTTCGACGAATATCTCTAATCCATACGAACCGCTTGAAGAATACTACCGTGTGAAGACAGTAAAGTGGGAAGTATTCATTGATTCAGGTCTTGTCATGCCCGTAGGTATTGACGTAATGGATGGCCGTTTGGTTGTAACAGATGATAACAACGGCGATATTGTCTTCTATAATACTACAACAGGCAAAAAGAACGCTGAGATAGGAAGAGTAAAGACAGGTAAAAAAGGCATCGCAGGTATCACCATCGCACCCGATAGCACATTGTGGTATGTGAATACAACGTCGAATGAAGTTGTGCATTTGGTACCTGATACGAAGCCGAACGTCGTACTTGCCTATCCTGCGATGAACGCGACAAAAGTACCCACAACCGATATACTTCGTTGGAAGGGCGTGAATGCAACAAGCTATCACGTACAGCTGTCTGTTGCATCAAGCATTATCATTGATACAGTAGTTGCTTCTACGTCGTTGCCCTTTAGTGGTTTAATGAATCTCACACAATACTCATGGCAAGTACAGGCAATGGCTGCTGAAGATTCATCTGCATGGAGTGCTGCATGGTCGTTCACGACTTCGGCTCCTGCCCCGATACAAGTCATGCTCATCTCGCCATCGGACAAAGCAACTGATATTGGTACTCCTGAAACATTCATTTGGCATAGTGTCGCAAATGCCAGTACCTACAATGTACAAGTATCGAAAGATAATCTTTTCAAGGTTGGTACAACCATCGTTAATCTTCACTTTGCTGATACCTCCTATACCGCATCACTCGAACCGAATACAACATACTATTGGAGAGTAGTTGCATCTGGTGAAGGTGGATCTTCAACATCTGAAATCTGGAGCTTCACTCGCAACTCGCTCGGCGTTGACGATGTAGCGAGTATATCATCTATCGCTATCTATCCGAACCCTGCGACAAACACAGCGAACATCTCGCTTACACTACGCGAACCATCTATGGTAAAAGCATCGCTGTACTCATTACTTGGCGAAGATGTGATGACAATCTTTAACGGCTTTGCACATGAAGGAGCCAACAACTTCTCTGCTGATGTCTCGAAACTTGCAGCCGGCATTTATCACCTCCGCATCGAAACGAGCGAAGGGACAATCTCGCGACAGATTGTAGTGCAATAATTCTTACACCCCTCTCCCTTGCAGGGAGAGGGGCTGGGGGTGAGGGTAGAATCTTACACTTTCCTCTACTTCTGAAAAGTGTGGTAAACTACAAATAGTTTACCCTCATCCCTAACCCTTCTCCCTCGGAGGGAGAAGGGGACAAGATAGTTGAACTCTCTTCCCTATTTATCCATTAATAAAAGAGTTGCTTATCAATTACACTTCATGAAGCGTATCGCTTTTGTGCTCCTTTTGTTATCTACTACTGCCTTTGCACAGCAGCGGCGTATGTCGTATGGCGGCGACCCCGACGGCGAGATCATCGCCGGTACCGGATTCGCCTCGTGGCAGCAGATGAACATGTCGCTCGGTGACGGCTTTGCACCGCCTATCGCCGATAGCATCTCCGGCGGCGACACCGAACCGAGAATAGAGACATCATCCAAAGGTACGTTCTTTCTTGGCTTTCAAGGATTCCTGACAAGACAATGGACTGCCGGATTGCATTTACTCTACGGCAAGTACGTTCAAACCAATAATTACGCGAACAAAAATCAAGTTGTTTTTACCAATACATACATCGGTGGGTATGCACGGACGGAATTCATTTGGCTTAGTACAGAGATGGTGCAGTTCTATTCATCAGCATCGCTCGGTGTTATGAATGTTACGTCGAAGGAGACCTTCGGTGCAGAAGCCAGCAGATTAGAACCTATCTTCCAACTCTCCCCGCTCGGAATGAGAGTCGGCAGTAACATAGCAGTCAGCGTAGAAGGCGGCTTCGGCTCGACGGGCATCGTATCAGCAGGTGTGCGGTATCGGTTTGATTAGCACACGGACGGACTATTGCCCATCCGTGTAACGCAAGATGTCAAACGAACAGTTATTTCGCTCCGCGCTTGATAGCAATATTTTCCATTGTGCCCGGAAGCATCCTATCGAAATCCGAATCCATGATCACGATGATCAGTCCGCGGTTCGGACCGGAATCATGATAGTGGTAATCGGTGTATCCTAAGAATGACATTTCCGAACCTCCGTCGGAGTATGAATTGGTGACTCCATGACGTCCAACTGAATCCATCGGTATCGTTTTCGCCTTATCGTAGGTCAGCTCTTCGGGATAGAGTTCGTAATCACCCGGCTCGTAAAGCTTGAACTTCACGGTTCTATTACGCTGCGTTAACGGATCACTCCATGGTTTACCATTAAGAAGAACCCTTACTTTACGCTCGCGATTATCACCATAGCTGAAGATACCGATCGTGACAGCATCGTTCTTAGTGACATGCACCTTCACCGGGTCTTTATGGGTTTTCGGTCCTATAACGGACATGACTTGAGAGCGCTTATCCTTCGTAACCGATGTGCGCGAATCAGTACCACCTTCATTTGATGTTGAGTTTTGTGCCGATCCGTCAGCAGTTCTGTTTGCCTGCGCTAACGAATCGAATGCTGTTTCAGGTGATTCCTTTTTACTGCACCCGACCATAAACAAAATACCGAGACTGCAATAGAGTGTGAGTTTAATGAGATTTTTCATAGAACTGTGTAATAATGATTAAAAGTTATGCCGGGGAGAGACATATACAGAATACTCTTACATCTGTGTGGTGTAAGAGACTATTAATAAAAACGAGCAAATATTATGCCAAAAAATAGCGGAAATTGGCAGTTAGTGACTAACAACTACTTTCGCCGTCTCGATTTTTCCGTCATGTTCTATCCAGAGGAAGTACACTCCTGCCGCAAGACCGCGAAGGTCAAGTTCATCTTCATGCTTCCCCGCCGCTTTGTACTGACCCGTCATAAATGTCCGCACTTCCCTCCCGCTCTCATCACGGAGAGTCATTGTGCATACTCCGCTTGATGGGAGTGTGTATGTGACGGTGCAGTTGTCAGTGGAGGGGGTGGGGTGGAGGGAGAGGTGCGGAAGCGAAACTATCTTATTTTGCACTATTGAAGTATTCTCATTATTAAGGCGGTACATCATGCAATATTCCCCTGATCTACTCGACGAATACCCACCGATCACATACTTTCCATCTCTTTGCACTGAAATAGAATGAATACCATACATTTGAAAAAAAAGTTTTACTGCTACGCCCATAATACCAAAACTTGAATCAAGTGTACCATCGCTATGAAACCGAACTACTCGCGAGAACAATGATTTTGTTTGTTTATCATAAGTCGTACCTGACAAAATAAAGTTATTACTTGAATCAACAGTAAACTTCCTGAAAAATATAGTATCTGCAATACTGAATACATCTGTGGTGCCCCAATGAGCGAATGTATTATCAAGATTTCCGTCATTCAATAGACGCATTACTGCATGTTTATAAAAAGGAGCACTTGTCATCTCTACTAAACAGAGCAGCTTCCCCTCACTGATTTGCTGTATTTGTATAACTGATTCACCAAGATCTGACAGGTCATATACCACAGTGCCGCTATCACCAAAACTATTGTCATATTTACCGTTAGGATGGTACCTAACAATGTGAACCTTAGCTAATGTATAACTATTACCATTAAACGAACTAAACAAGCAATTATCATTATCATCAATAAATGCACAAATTACCTGACAGCTATCCTCAAGTATTGGCAGTTTCATCACTCCATTGATACCTTTTCTCGGGTCTAGCATACCATCTTTTGTAATATAAAATAATGATGGATTATCGTGCCAATAACCTGTTTTATCTAATTCTTCATCATAACCAGCCACAAGCAACGAACTATCCCCTAAAACTTTTAATGCAATAAAAACTTTAGGGATATCTTGATAAGGGTGGAAATATACACCATTTACACCGAATGTGGGATCGAGATTACCATCTTTGTCAAATCTTGCAATAAAAGGAGTACTATAAGTCCAATCAGAATAAAATGCCGAGCCAAACACGAGGATCCTACCGTCTTGGTATAACGTAATATTGCATTGAAGTATACGAGGATTAGTATAGAGCACTAATGGTTTCACATTATGAAATGTCGTGTCAAGACTTCCATCATAATTATGTCTCGAAAGATAAAGTCCTGATTTCTCATCACTATTCAGATTGCCAACTCTAAGTATTTTGCCGTCAGGTAATATCTTGATATCACTAGTTTCGCCCTCACCTGTGCTCACTTTACTTTTCACGATTCCACCACTTCCAAATGACTTATCAAGATACCCTGCCTGTGAATGAGCGAGTTGGGAGGTAAAGAGAAGGGCGATAAGTATTGCTGTAATGCGTTTCATTGGGGTAGTGAATGAATGTATAAATACTCTACGCTCTTTGCGTGAAACCTTTGGTAGTTTCACGCAAAGAATGTGGAGTTGGGAGCAGGTTGGAAACCTGCGTTACTTTAGTACCGTGATGTGCCCTGTACTTTCATCGACGATGAACTTCTCGCCGTTGGGTTTTTGATGGACGACATTGCCCTTCGCATCAACGCCCAAGAGCTTCACTTTGCTCTCGCCTTTGACACCATCAAACTTGTGGTACTCGCCTTTGATGTTACCACCATCAACATTTTTGAGCAAAATAGGACTTTCTTTATGGAACACCTTCGATGATACTTCCTTCATATCACCAGTCTTCGTATCAATGTAGAACATGTCTCCATTTTCTTTTTGGTAAATGGTATGTCCATCACCGACACCGGCAAGATAGAGATTGCCCTTGTGCTTTTCGAATGAATCGGAGTACTTGAGATAGTGAGTCGGCATCTTCATATGCATGTCGGTGCTCTTCATCTCTGTCGTCGAAGGCGGCGGTGCGCCCTTCTGTCCGTAGGTAACGCCTGGCGATGAAAGCATCGGCATCGCCATAAGCGTTGCTGCTACTGCTGCCTTCGCGCGGCGTTGTATTGTTTTCTTTTTCATGTGTTTCTCCCTATATATTCTTAGTAAAACAATCGTTACTTCTTTCGTTTGCGTTTCGGTGGTAATGCTACCATCGTGCCGCGGCACTTCGGCGAACCGCATAGGCATGTGTACATCTCTTTATCTTGCTTCGTTACTTTCCTTTCAACTGCAGATTGCAATTTGTAATCGAAGGTAAGCTCCTCGCCGCGAACAATATCGCGCTCGGCATAGAGATATGCCCTATCATCGAACACATAGGATTCACAGTTCGGTTCGCAGCTATGGTTAAAGAAGCGGGCGTCGTTGCCGCCGCGTCCGCCGTCAATGACCGTGCCTTCGGTAACGCGGAATGCGTACATGCTGACGGGCTTACCATCCTTAAGTTCGACAAGGTACTTCGAGACAGGCACGCGCTTGCCAAGATACTCGATGATGCGCGTCCCCTTCGGTATCTTCCGCTTGGCAAACACCCCCGTCCCCGCAATACGCGAGCGACCCACGCGGATGAAGTCGCGGCTGGGTGGTTTTGGCTTCGTTGTTGTTTTCTTTACTGGCATATTTATTCAACGCCGCCAAAGACCAATGTACTCCCTTTGCGAGCTTTGCGTTTCTTCCCTTTTGCGCCTTTGCGTGAAATTCTTGGGGGTCTTCTCGCAAACTGAAGAGCGGGGAGCAGGTTGGAAACCTGCGCTACATAAACTTCACCTTCTCCTTCTCCCCTTCCAGGCGCAGACCGTATCTCGCAAGCGCGGTGGCGTCGGCGCGGTCGGGGCTTCTGCCTAAGCGTTGTTTGATGTCGTCTTTGCTTTCGAGCAGGTATGCTTCGCTCGTGGCGTTCTGGCGTAAGCCGATGCTCGTGAGTTCTTGATGCAGAAGGTGATCGTCGCTGAGTTGGATACTTCCCTTCTTGAGTTCATCATCGAGCACAAAATACATTTCGGCTCGCGCATTTGCAAGCTGCTTCTTTTGTTTTTTGAAATATCCTTTCGCTGCTTGCGCAAAGTGGATGGCATTCGGTTCGATGCCGTAGCTTCGCAGTATATCCGTCACGCCGCCGCCGATGCCTGTATCATCTATCGTGATGACCTTCCATCCCTCGTCGTAGAACTGACGAACCTTCTCTGCAACAGAAAGCGTATCGCGTGTTCGCATCGTCACGAATTTCTCTTGCACACCGCCATCGAAGAATGCAAAACACGTTTCGTCATCACCGCCGCGAGCTACGTCAACGCCGAGTGATTTTATTCCGCGCTCTACAAGTGTAGTAAGCGAGCGACGTACCAAGTGCATCGGGATAAATCCTTCGCCGCTATCCTCTGCCCACTCGCCTAAGATACGTTTTGTTATCTCTGCTGTCCTGCGGTAGTATGTTTTCATAATGCGAAGCGACTTCGCATCGTCAGGCGAAACTTCATACGACCAGTTCTTGATATTCGAGAGCAGTGAACCGCGCGTCACTGCGCCGGGGATGACGTTATTGCCTGTCAGGATATTCGGATGCTCGAATGCGCCGATGGTGATAAGATGCCAATCGCCCGAACGCTCCGCTTCATAGACGAACGAATCGGTTGACATCGGATTATAGATCATCACGATCTGCACATTATCGCCCGTCGCAGTGCCGAGCAGTGCATTGATGATGTCGCGGCTTGCGCCGGTTGCTTCATCAACGGCGATAAGCATCGAGCGCGAGTGGAAGCCCTGCGCATTCTCCGGCTCGCGCGGCGAGATGGCGATAGCATAATGTTTCTCATCGAGCTTTATCTCTTCCTGATATATTTTTCCTTTGCCGTAAATTCCGGTGCGCGTCGCTTGCGAGCGTATCTCGCCCCAAAGATTATGCCGCACCTGCCGCCAGCTTGAAGAAGTGGTGAGCACGATAGAATCTTTATGCGTAGCGAGTTTCCAGTTGCACAAGGCAGCGAGCGCAGTCGTCTTCCCGACTCCGTTCGCCGAGCGGATAAGTATCCTTTTCTTCCCGCTATCAATAGCTCGGAAGATCTCCGACATCTTATGCCACATAGTAAGCTTCAAAATATGTTCTGCAAAGTATTGTGATTTCATTTGGGGTTGGGTTAGTAATGGGTTTCGTAGGGGCATGCCGCTGGCATGACCGTCTTTGAGGTATAAAAAACTCTTGCAACGTTTCGGGGTTTCAGGGTATTTTATTATAGTGAAACGCATTATCACCATAGCTGCCCTCGTGGTTCTCGTATTCTCGACTTCATTTGCACAGCCAATGAAGTGGAAGAAGTTGGCGGATAGGATATTGGCGAGCTATATAAATACATCACCTAACCCTGACGTACGTGAATTTGGCGCAATAGAGACAAAAGATAGCATAGTACTTGCCGGCTGGGGAAGTGTATCACTTTCGACCGATGGAGGAAAGAGTTGGACGAGGTTATCTATTCCCGGAATGGGAAGTTTTATCTATGACATAGCTATCTATGATAACAACACATTTGTTATTGGTGCCGAAGCTGGAGTTCTTATCACATCCGACCAAGGACAATCGTGGGAAAACCTATTAACCGGTAACGCTAAGGCAGTCATGTTCGACGGATCTCCCGATAAAATAATCAGCATTGGTTATAGTGGAGTAGCTTTGCTCGGGGTTGGAGGGAGTCGGGTCATAACTTCATTTCCTGAAAATCTAAGTGATTTACAAATAGGAGCAGATAATGCACTCTATCTTCTAAGCAGTGACCACAACAACTACACAAAGTATATTTATAGAAGTATCGATCGATTTACGTGGACTCTTATTTCACAATTTATTCCCGGTGATTATGATTGTTATTCATTCATTTGTGACAGAGATGATGCCAATCGCTTCGTTATAGTTAACGAGGACTGGGCAATACGATACGATGAGTTTAGCGAAATATTTACATCTACCGATGGCGCAAAGACATGGAATACTTCTCTTCAAACTTTATTAGGAAGTCTGTCGTATCTGACAGGTAATTCAACCCAAGGATGTAACGATTACTTTGTCGGCTCAAATCCTGACGGCATCTTACGTTCAAATGACAAAGGAGTCTCATGGTCTTCGATCGGCGGACCGCCTACTCCTATTGATTCGAGAACGATATGCGCTTTAGATGATAGTATCATTTTTGCAATTGACACGTTCGGTTCTATTTGGGTTACTGATGCTTTAAGAGCAACAGTAGCAGGGACACTCTCAACCGATAGCACGTTCCAAAAACTATCTCTACAACTTTGTGACTCATCGCTTAAGTGTGAGATAGTATTTCATTCGAGCAAGAGTTGTTCGGCTTCTGCTACAATTGATTCAGCCGTGATTATCGGTGCAGACTCATTAGATTATTCTTTCGAGCGAGCTCTTTCTTCACCTGCCGCTATCAGCGATACAGTAAGAATACGATTCACGCCAAGTATAGTTGGCGCTACTGATGCAAAACTAAAAGTAACATACTCGAACGGAGTCGTGCGATATGTTGATCTTAGCACAACCGTAACGCCGCCTGCAGTTCTGTCATTTACAAATGCATCAAACATTGATCTCTATACTGGCATATTGGGTGATGATGTAACAATACCAATTCAACTCAAAAAGTCGATTGATGCAAATTGTGAGTTCTTGATACATTATGATACAACATATTTAGAGTATAAGGGCACATTCGATGATCTTGGTGTTGACCATACAACCGAAAACAAAAATGGTAGGGTTCGTATAGGATGTAATCCAAACATAAATACATCATTATATGCCTCGTTCACCTTCTTCCCTATTGATTCAAATTGTACATCTGTTAGAATTGATTCGCTTTCATCGTTAGACGCTTTGGCGTGTGTTGTGATCGAAGATACAGTATTCACCGCCACCATTTGCGGACCCGAGGGCTGTGGCATCAATACACTATCCCGCTTCATTCGTTACGGTACTACTCCTGAATTCACTATCACTCCGAACCCGTCACGCGGGACGATAACACTGCAATCGAATATAGATATTGAAGGAGCGAGTATCGATATACGTAATGAGGTCGGTGCTATCACTTACTCAACTCATTCAGACATCAACAAAGCCAATGGTCTCTCTCTCGATGTTTCTTCTCTTCCAAGCGGCGCATACATCCTGCTCGTAAAAGGTCACGGAGCCGGTGTGCCTCTGGTTATCATGAAATAACGGGTCTCCAACTTACTTAAATATATACAGTTACCCGGCTCTTAAAATTTGATTTGGATTGCTGAATCAAAGTCAATGTATTTGTGTCATTATAATAGCGTCGAAAGTCCCGATTCGGCGTAATGCTATTAATGTAAGATTGATTTATGAAAAACATCGTGAAATTTATGCTCGTCGCGCTTGTAGCGGCAGTAGTTATCTCGTTTGCCTCGAATGCATCTGCCCGTTCGCGTTTCTCAACCAAAGAGTATCGCAGCATTGCGGTGACATTCACACCTTCGGCTGAAGGTACGTTCTTCGGTGTATTCACACCTATCATTCCCGCAAGCGGCATCATCTATGCCCCGGTGTATCAATCATACCTTGGGAAGTTCTTTGACGGACATGATCATCACGATACAACAGATGGTGATGATACTACCGGTGACGATGACCATGATGGCGATCATGACGGTGACGACACAACTGATCACGGTGACGATGATCACGATGGCGACCATGATGATGACACAACTGATGTCGGTGATGACACCACAGGTGGTGACCACGGCGACGGAGACCATGACGGTGACACAACTGACGTAGGCGACGATCACGGCGACGACGACCATCATGACGGCAATCACGATGAAAATGACACCATTGATTGTGACGACCGCGACGATGACCATCATGGAGACCATGATAATGATACAACAGCAACACATGATACGACCGACCGCGCGATGTTCGGCAGCGGCAGCCAGTCTATCGTTATTAAAACAAGCGGTAAGAATGCACTCGTTGGTTTAGAGTTTGTAAATAATCAGGCAGTGAATGTCATCGTCTCGAAGATAGGATTTGCCTCAGGCACAAACTTTACTATTGTTAGCGGTGCACCAAATCATGCATCAACACTTGTACCGGGTCAGCGTATAACTCTTCTTGTTCGCTATACGCCAAATGGAGCATCCGGTCAAACCGACCAACTGCTTATTACCTCTAATAGTACAGCACCGGTAAACCCGATCACGTTCAAGGGTATTCAGAGCCAGACATCATCGGTGAAGAACGCACTTCCGGAGGGAGTATCGCTCGCGATGGCTCCAAACCCGATGTCAGCGAACCTCACCGTTTCACTCGCAGGTATAGCCAAGAGTACTGTAACTGTATTTGACATCAACGGCAAAACCATTCGCACTGCAGACGTAACCGCGTCAAGCTGGACATGGGACGGCACCGCAACCGACGGCACATCTATGCGTTCGGGCACATACTTTGTAAGTGTCAGCGGCACAAGCGCTGACGGTACACCGTTCGCAGCCACGAGAAAGATTGTTTTGAACAAGTAAGCAATTCGCATCTTGTTCCTAAAAGGTCATAGCCACAAGCTATGACCTTTTTTGTTGTATATTTGTATCTTCACCTTTGATTACACTCTATGAAGAATGTATTCGTGCTTTTACTGCTTTGCTTCGCATCGTTTTCGTATTCCCAGACTCGTATCAATGTCAAGATGGAAGTTGATTCCGTCGAACGTGAATTCATTGTCTCCAAGCCCACCGGCGCAACTCCTGCAGGCGGCTACCCTGTTGTCTTCATGTTCCACGGCACATCCGGCGACGGCGAAAAATTCTATAACATCTCCAGCTGGAAAGAAAAAGGCGAAGAAGAAAAGATCATCACCGTTTTCCCGTCATCGCTTCGTTATTGCGTCACCGAGGACAGCGCAGCACCACACATGACAACAAAGTGGAATAACGGCGACTTGCAGAATGTTGCATGTCCGGGGCAGACACTCAAGGATGATGTCAAGTTTGTCCGGATGATGGTTGATACCATCACCAAAACACTTCCTATTGACCCCACCCGCATTTATGCTTCGGGCTTCTCGAACGGCGGAGGGATGACCTCAAAACTTGCTGTTGAAGCAAGCGACATTTTTGCTGCAATCGCGGCAGCGGCGGGTCCATTACACCAACTTGATTCGGGCATTGCAAAACGTATGATACCTATAGTCTTTAGCGTTGGTACAATGGATGACCGATTCTATACTGCTATCGGCAGAACGGAGATTCCTTTTAATGATTCGGGACTTTATTTCTTCGGAAGTATCGTCAATAGATACTTAAACGTATTTGGTTTATCACAAGAGTTTACCAAGGATTCCACAGCGCTTTCACTTCGATACCGATTCACTACACTTGCCGTCACTGCATCATGGGAATACAATTATGTACTCTTCAAAGGTCTTGCTCATCAATATCCGAACGGCGATAACTACCCCATCTCTGCACCTAACATCCTCTGGGCGTTCTTCCAACAATACACGCTACCGCTTAGCGTAAAAAATATCGGCAACGAGATTCAGCG
>JBKJTT010000105.1:0-53157 GCA_046590205.1 Kapaibacterium sp. (SeqCode) | reverse complement strand
GCCATCGCCACAGCAGATATCGCACCTTCAATACGATTATCAGTAACGCAGACATTCCAGCCATTACAGATTTCTTCAACCTGAATTGATATGTTTGCTGTATCAGCATAAGGCAGTAATATCCCTGTAGGCATTGCATAGGACGAATAACTATCATCTCCATCTTCATCACCAACTGATCCGTCAGCACTCATGGTACGGAATCCGAACTGGTAGATCATATAATTAGAGTATGTGCTCGAATTATAAATCCGGTAACTGCCGGGTGTCACCTTATATGTTTTACCATTGAAAATTGATGTATTTATACTTGTGAATCCTGCTTGAGTAAGCGGCACGGATGTGCCTCCGTTCTTGGATACCCACACATAATCTTCCGAAGGCGATGGCACAAAACATATATAATCACTTTGTGTCTGCTCAAATATTTTCTGTGGAACTGTAAAATGATAATCAGTCCGATACCGTGACTTCGGAATCAATTGCATCATGCTTGGACGAGGAGCGGGAGGAGTTGTACTATGACTTGCTTGATCATACTGCACGACCATAAACGGTTTTCCAGTGGTACTCGAAAATGATGCCGCCCCTTCGACATCGAACTTCTCTTTTGGATTTAATCGTGATGAGGTCATGTCGATATTCCCATTCATCTTCACAAGGTTCGATGATGTATCGTATGAATACACTCTGTAACTATCGCCTGCTCCGTCAGCTGTGTAGGGTGATGCGTTAACAAACGGAGCACCTACGTATCCCCCTGTATCCCAATACTCAACCGGTATCATCTGCTCGATCATGAAGTCACGCGACTCTAAGGCGTGGTCGCCTACGCTGCCGAGTGCGGCGTTGCTGTGTCCGCTTATTACTGCGACGGGGTGATTCGACTCGACTATCGAGCCGGATATATCTGCATCATTCGAGCTGCACTTTGAACGAACAAGGTAACACTGACCGCGATTAAGTGATACAGTGCGTGACTCACCTGCTTTTATTCCGCCTGCAGATTCGCTTCGCATCATGATCGTAACGTTCGTACCGTTTTCTGTGCCAATCACAACAAACTCACCACATCCAATATCATACGATGATGGTGCTTCACCACCCACGAGTGCGCCTAATCCATCGGGATTATCATTATATGATGCTACCACGTATTTTCTTCCGAGTACATTAGACGGCAATCCAAGATACGAGCCTCCCGAAGATGCACCCGATGAAAAATACTGCACCGATATTTTTTTCTTTCCTCTGATATGTACCGAGCGATACTCACTTACTTCGCTCTGGGTTATCCTCATCTTTTGGATGTTGAGTGGTATCGTTACCGAGTTCAGTGCCGTGACTTTATATGTCATCGGTGCTTCTTCTATACCGGAAATGGGGTCGAAGTAGGAGACAGAAATCGTGTTATCCTCAAGCGAACTGACAAGTGCAACAACGCTGTAGTTACTTGCTTGCGAGGAGACGAAGTTATAGCTTGGATAGAGCAATCCAAGATAGAAGTCATTCCCATCAGATGCACTCTGTGCATGTGTGAGCGAGAACGCCCCGAAAACAAGTACTGCTACAATTAGATAATATCGCATGTTAATAGGTACCGCAAGATGCCCAAAGGTTACAAATAAAATCAGTTTGTATCCATAAGATTAGTGTGACGGACAGTGGGACGGACTTTCAGTCCGTCAGGGCAGACTGAAAGTCTGCCCTACTGCACCCTAAAACTAATGCTCTTGGTAAGCGCACCATCCGATACTCGCAAGATATATCCGCCTTCGCTAAGTTTCGAGACTGGCAACATAATACTCTGCTTGCCTTTGCCGAAGTGTGATGAAGGCATTGATAGCACTTCCCGTCCGAGCATATCAAACACCACAAAGCGAAGCTCCTTCGGTTCTGTGAGTCCGAAGCTCGCTGTGATGTCCTCACCGAGAGTTGGATTCGGATGAATGCGTAGCTCTTCGAGTGGGAGTTCATGCCCAACTTTCAGAATATCATACCCAGCGACGAGATGCAGAGTATCAGCTTCTGATATATCAAATGTATTTGTCGCAATCACCTGCGCTCTTCTTAAGTAGTTAGCCGGCTTTGTCAGATCAGGAGTAATGCTAATGTCTATCCATACCCTGCTACCTGTATCAATGGCAATCTCTAATGGATTCTGCATTGCTGCAATCTTAAACTCTGCGGCATCAATGCCTTGAATAAAGATATTATCAACTGTAATAACTGCAGTTGATGGATTAACTAAGTACCTCCGCATGACGCGTATACTTGTTGAATCCATCTGCATATAAGCGCTTGGAACATCCCACTGAACACCTGGCTTGATACCTCTTCCACGCAAAACACTGAATGTCTTTAGCGAAAGTGTGTATGGGCTTGGGATATCAGTTTTCCAAATAAGCGCAGTCGAATCAGCGCCCTCATTTTTCGGAGCGTAGCAGACGCGTGCTCGTACAAATTGACCTGGTTGAAGAACAAGCGGAAGTACCTCATCCCTATTGCCGACGCGTACCTTATCAGGATCGAATGAGAAGTTGACTGCATCCTGCAATAGAAAATCACGGGTTAACGTGAATGGTAGTTTACCTATGTTCTTTATTTGCAACGTATCAGTACATCGCGTATCACTAACGATAGTATGCCCGAAGTCATGGTCTGATGCAACGATGATGCCACTTCCGCCTTCACCTGCAATAGGTAAGAGCGTTGTCGAACAATCTGTGACGAGTCGAATCGTATCAAGATGTACGTTAGTATCTCTGGCAGAGAAACGAACTTTGTACTTGAGTGTATCGCCTGGCTTGATAAGCGCAGGCAGAGGAGGTATAACAGAGATGATCTTCATCGAAGTATCTGTCCCGATGAGCGATGCTTCTGAAACAAGATAGTTACCCGATGATGTCGACAGGTTCACGAACATAAACGTTGAATCAGTGTTAGTCCCGACCATATTCACCCCAAAGCTGCCGCCTGTGAGCGGGTCAGGGGTTATCTCTACCGCTGACTTCTTGAATGAGAGTTCGATGATGCGCGTATGTCCGTGGGCATTAGCGATCATGATAGGCGCATAGGCATCTTTGCCTATGTTTTCAACTTTCACATTAAAACAGACAGAAGAATCATTGCCGCCAAAGATAATATCTCGCGTGTTATTCGGGTCATCTTTAGAATCAAAGATCGCATTCATATACTGATACGGCGCATGGCCAGATGGCGGAATAATAATGTCAGCATATGGATCGTCAAGCAATGTTGCGCTGCTAATATCACCACCTAACGTCATATCGGTTACGCATACCCGCCATGAGTTGCAGAGTGTATCTATGGTTATCGAGATATTTCCGCTATCTGGAGAGATATATTGATACCCAAGTGGCAATGCATACGAAAAGAAATTATCGTCGTTATCAAAATCACCAAGGTCGCCATCGGCATCTATTGCACGATTACCGTAAGTACTGATCATAAACCGAAAGTTAGCACGAGCGTAGTACGAGCCGGGCACAACCTTATACCGCTTACCTATAAGTTCTGGGTGGTTCGGAATGGTTTGATACGCACCGGCCGGTGCGAGTCCCGCCGACGCAATCAGCACATCTTTTTGCCCATTCTTTGAAACATAAATTGAGTCAAATTTTGCTTTTGGTGCAATGATATTAATGTAATATGCCTGCAAGCGTTCATCTACATTTGATGGTACGAACCAGAGATATGCATTCTTCCAACGTGAGATTGGGATGATCTGCGACATTGATGGGCGTGGGTATGGTTGCTTACTACTATGATTTGCCTGATCTATTTGATAGACCATAAACGGTTGTGTGCCATTACTAAAATCAATTGGGTACTCTACATTGGATATCTCTTTAGTCTGATAACGTCCGATAGGATAATTTACAGATCCTGCTACGTTACCAACTGTTTTTGTGATAGTTGTTCCGGTAGAATCGTAAACGATAACTCGGTAATGCTCACCTGTCCCTTGACCATTATGTGGGTCGGAGTCAACAAACGGAATTGACACATAGCCCGTATTATCCCAATGCTCTACGGGTATCATCTGCTCAACCATAAAGTCGCGTGCTTCAAGCGGGCGGTTGCCGACTGTACCAATTCCCGCGTCTTCATGCCCGGAAATAACAGCAACAGGTTTATCGGATTCTACGATAGAGCCAGTGATGTCATTCTGGTTTGTTGCACAATGCGACTTCACCATATAACATTGGCCACGATTAAGTGATATGGTGTATGGATGCGATGAACCGTCAGAGCCGGGTCCATTGGTTACTCCTATATGTTTTCCGCCTTGTGTTGTTGATGTCGGTGTGATCGTTACCATCGTGCCGTTCTGCGTCCCGATAACCTGAAAGTAACCACAAGCCACATCTAACTCTGCAGGACCTCTGCCGCCAATAATTCCACCAGTTCCATCAGGATTATCATTATACGATGCGATGACATGCTTTTTCCCGAGCAATGTCGTTGGGATTGCTGTGTACATCCCGCATGAAGAACCACCCGTCGAGAAGAACTGAACTGTAACCGGTTTTTTGGAAGTGATGTGAAGAGCTTTGTACTCTTTTATTAGATCACCTGGATCAGTCATCCTCATATTTGGAACACTCAATGGGATTTGGATTGCTTTGCGGGCTTGTATCTTGTAAGGCTGCGCAGCAGTCTCGGTGCCATCATTATTAAAATAGGAGACGTATGCAGTGTTATCCTGATAGGATGAGATAATCGCATACACACGGAAGAACCCGGCAGAAAATGCCGGAATCACACGGTTAAAGCTCGGATACATAAACCCGAGATAGAAATCTTTACCATCGGTGGAAATCCCTTGCGCGCTCACCTGCGATGAAAACGCCGAATGAAGCAGAAAAACGAGGAAAATCTTTTTCATAGGACTATATGCTATACCCAATAATGACACCTGAAATAACCTCTTTGTTACATGTTTGTTACACCGTGACCGAAATACTATAATAGAAACGATTAAGAAGCGCAAAGTTACAAGTTAGTTGGTAGTTTTTTCGTAGCACACGGTGAGACCTTGTGCTACCCACCGCAACCCTACCCCACCCGTTTCTGTTATCTCTCGCTCAAATATTCTCGCACAATTTACATGGTAAATACCGATTTTTTTCAGATAACCGACCTGCTCTCTGATGAGCAGCGCATGATACAAAATACCGTCCGCTCATTCGTTGAGGCGGAGGTGCTGCCTATTATCGAAGAGCATAATCAGGCAATGACTTTCCCGATGGAACTTGCGCCGAAGATTGGCGCGCTCGGGATCCTCGGTGCGACGATACCCGAGAAGTACGGCTGTGCAGGGCTTGATAATATCAGCTACGGACTTATCATGCAGGAGATGGAGCGCGGCGATTCATCCATCCGCTCGTTCGCATCGGTGCAAAGCTCGCTTGCTATGTACCCTATCTACATGTACGGCACCGAAGAGCAAAAGATGAAGTGGCTGCCGAAGATGGCGAAGGCGGAGTACATCGGATGCTTCGGACTTACCGAACCTGACTACGGCTCGAACCCAAGCGGGATGATTACACGTGCAAATAAAGTTGACGGCGGATATGTTTTGAACGGTGCGAAGATGTGGATCACCAACGGCACCATCAGCGACCTTGCTGTTGTATGGGCAAAGACCGATTCCGACGATCCGTCTTCGATACGCGGATACATCGTCGAGAAAGGTATGAAGGGTTTTACTGCGCCGGAGATGAAAGGTAAATATTCGCTCCGCGCAAGCATCACGAGCGAGCTTGTCTTTGCTGATGTGTTTATTCCCGATGCAAATGTTCTTCCGGAAGTACAAGGACTTCGCGGTCCACTTTCATGCCTTACGCAAGCACGTTATGGAATTTCTTGGGGAGCTATCGGTGCGGCAATGGCATGTTTTGAATCGTCAGTGAACTATGCAAAAAGCCGCATACAGTTTGATAAACCAATCGCAAGCTTCCAACTTGTTCAGCAGAAACTTGCGGAGATGTGGACGGAGATAACGAAAGCGCAGTTGCTTTCTTTCCGGCTGGGTCAGCTCAAGAACGAAGGCAAGATGCGACCACAGCATGTATCAATGGCGAAGCGCAACAACGTAGCGATGGCGCTCGATATAGCTCGCGTAGCGCGTGACATCCACGGCGCGAACGGCATCTTAGGCGAGTACCCCATCATGCGCCACATGGCGAACTTAGAATCCGTAAAAACCTACGAAGGCACCCACGACATCCACACCCTCATCTTAGGTCAGGAGATAACAGGGATCGCGGCGTATACGTGATTAATGAGCTTGTTAAAATATCGCAAATGGAGTATCTCGGAGCAAATAAACTTCGAGTTGTTTTCAATGACCAAACTGAAAAGGTGATTGACTTTGCTTTGCTCTTCCCTTCGTCTCCGATGACTGACGAGTTACGTAACCCGGAGATGTTCAAGCAAGTGAAATTCTACGATCACGGTCGCGGTATGTATTGGCCCAACGGCTACGATGCCTGCCCTGATTTTTTGAGGTGGTATGTGTGATTGCTTTAGATGTAATGTGTAGATTCAATCAACTCAACAGTATTCGAGTTAAAAAATTATGGAATGGTTAAAAAGCTTAATATTCCAAACAGAGGTGAACCAATAAATGAAACAATGAGCGCTAAAGATGTTGAAGAAACAACGTCCCACCCAATAAAGAGTATAATCTTTCTCACTAGGAATACTGAAATTAGTGAGAGTCCAAAAAGAAGTAGAGGTGCCCACCATACAGTGTGTATACCATAAACAATCAGATACGCCAACTCTACATACCTCCCTATGTTACCATGTATTGAAATTATCAGACGAGTGTTTTGACTCGAGCCCTTTCTATTACTCCTTGTAAAATCATACATGAAATTGACAAACGTCATAAACAAACATGAGTAAAGTATATTTGGATAGTATATATAATCCATAACTTATAATTGATTATGAAAAAAAATATTACAAAAAAAATCATCTCATATTTACACGGTTAAAATTCAACACACTCATATGTAAATTAAGTGCCCAATTTGACGGCTGAAATATTGTGTAAGATTAATATTTTACTATACTTATCAGTCACTTCTCTCTGTAAACTCACTGCTCAAGATTTTTCCTCTCTCTTCTATTACTATCTCTTGAAGCTACAGTTATAGGAAACCGACTTAGATGCTACTCCGTTTTTTATGTATAATGCACTTACAAGAGAAAATACAACTTCATAGACACGCTATCCTTGCCCTTGCTGATAAGCATGGGGCGGTGAATGTGCGTGTGTTTGGCTCTGTCGCGAATGGGAAGGCGAACAGTTCAAGCGACCTTGATCTCTTGGTCACACTTGGTGAAAAGCGAACTCCCTTCTTCCCCGGTGGACTCAAAGCTGATCTCGAAGATCTTCTGTCGTGTGAAGTTGACATTGTAACAGAGAATGCTCTTCACTGCCTCATTCGTGACCAATTACTCAATGATGCAAAACCGTTAATAGATTAACTCAACAACCAAATAATTTTCTACTACGTAATGAATAACTATCAGTTAATAAATTCTATTGATAGAGGTATCATACAAAACCTTGAAATCTATGTTTCTGTACACAATGAATTACTCGACTCAAGTATACTACGTATAATCCCTTTACCTTTTCTGCGTAAGAAGTTTAATTTTACAAACTACTCTATGTTGCTTAGGGATGCAGATATAGCTATATTAGAATATAAGGACGAGTTGTATGGCTTCCTCCCAAGTGATTCACTTTTAGAGCACGAATATATCATTTGCTTAATGGAATACGTGTTACTGTTGGATAATACGATACAGTTACTGTCCAAACTGATAGACAAGCTAAAGCAAAAATCAAATGGTGATATAATTTACAAATATTCTGAGTATAGGAATGATCTACGTGTCTACGAAAAAAGTACCGAAAAATATCAAGAATATGGAAAACTGGTTAACGAGTTACAACTTGCTTTTCTCATTGATTCGATATAACTATGCTGAGTATTTATAATTCTAAATATACCTCCGCACTACTCCCCTCTTCCACTCTGCAAAATCACCACTTAATATCTTTGCTCTTGCTTCTTTGACGAGTTCTTCGTAGAAGGTTACGTTGTGCATGGTGGCTAAGATGAGACCTGTTATCTCGGCGCTGTTGTAGAGATGATGGAGGTAGCTCTTGGTGAAGTTCTGTGATGCGTAGCTGTTAGTTTCGGGGTCGATGGGGCTGTGGTCGTGTTTGTGTTTTGCGTTCTTGATGTTCACTTTACCACTGCGTGTAAAGAGTTGACCGTTGCGCGCATTGCGCGAAGGCAATACACAATCGAACATATCAATCCCTTTTGCGATGCACTCTACAAGATCAACCGGTGTGCCAACGCCCATCAGGTAGCGCGGTTTTTCTTTCGGAAGAACATCCGTCGTCCAATCAGTGACTTCGTACATCACTTCGTTCGGCTCGCCGACTGCAAGTCCGCCAATGGCGTAGCCGGGTGCGTTCATCGCTACAAGTTTCTCGGCGCATGACTCGCGCAAGTCACGATGCACACCACCTTGGACAATCAAGAACTGCGCCTGGTCATATCCATGGAGCGGCTTCGTCTTTTCGTTATGCTCCATCGCACGACCAGCCCATCGTATTGTACGCTCGACTGCCTGCTCAACAACGTGACGCTCCGCGTTCGAGGGCGGGCATTCATCGAGCGGCATATACATATCGGGACCAAGATCGCGCTCGATCTCAACAACTTTCTCCGGTGTAAATGTATGCAGCGAGCCGTCAATGTGCGACTTGAACGTAACGCCGTCATCGTTCATCTTACGAAGTTCGGCAAGAGAAAATATCTGATAGCCACCGGAATCAGTGAGAATACTTCCCTGCCAATTCGCAAACTTGTGCAAGCCGCCCGCTTCGCGGACTATCTCTGTACCCGGACGGAGATAGAGATGATACGCATTTGCAAGGTGAAGTCGTGTGCCTGTCTCCCATAGGTCACGCGAGGTAAGCCCCTTCACATCGCCGAGCGTACCAACAGGCATGAAGCACGGTGTCTCGATTGTGCTATGCGCCGTTTCGAGAACTCCAACTCTTGCTTTGGTAGATGAATCTGTATGAGTGAGTGTAAATTTCAAATTACTTTTATCTTACTCCGCTTCCTTTGCACCTATGCGGTTCAAAGAATCTTAACCGCAGAGACGCAGAGAGCGCAGAGAAGTTCATAAGGAGATTACTTTCGTACCAAGTTGTTTTTCTTTTTCATCGTTGGTTGCGATGAAGACTATTCCGTTGAACTTACGTATCTTCTCAAAAAGTATCTCCGCACCTGCATCATCGAGATTGCTTGAGGGTTCATCTAGGAAGAGCACATCAGGAGAACAAGCGAATGCCATCGCGAAGCGGACACGCTGCTGCATACCTGAGCTATACTTGCCGACATACCGCGCTGAAGTAGCAACCGCATCATCAAGTCCGAAGGACGAAAGCAATGCAACCGATTCTTCACGAGTGATAACTTTGCTCTTCAACTGGGCAACGAACTCAACATGTTCAGCGGCAGTGAGTTCGTTATAGAGTTCAAGATACGGAGCAACGAAACCGATACGTCGTTGCAATGACTCGTACTCGATCACTTTCCCATCTTCAGTCCACTCGCACTTCCCTGTTGAAGGAGATAGAACGCCTGCAAGCATTTTGATGAGAGTGGATTTTCCGGAGCCGTTCGCACCGGCGAGGATTATAACTTCACCGCGTGAAGCAGAGAATGAGACTGGTTCAAAGACGGGGTTGCGTCCGAACCGTTTGGTAAGATCAGTAACGGTGAGGCAAATGCCGCTCACTTCTTTGCCTTTTTATCAGAAGTATGCCGCGCTTCAATCTTCGCAATTTCTTTGCGGCGTTTGAGTCGTGCGTTGCGACGTGATTGCGCTGCTTCGTAGCGCGCTTTCTCGTCTGCCGTTTCCGGTATGACAGGCGGCACTGCGCTTGTCTGACCAAAATCATCAAGCGCAACAAACGTAAGGTATGCGGTATTTACATGACGCGAATCGCCTGTGCGAAAATCTTCTACTTCAACATGTACACCAACTTCCATGGAAGTATTAAATGCGCGATTGACACTTGCATAAATATGCACGACCTGCCCGAGCTTGACGGGCATCAGGAAATTCATCTCATCAACAGATGCAGTAACGCAGATACGATTCGAGTGGCGTGAGGCAGACATTGCCGCAGCAATATCAACCCAGTGCATGAGCGTACCACCGAGCAAGTTGCCGAGTTGGTTCGTATCGTTGGGCAGGACAAGTTCTGTCATCTGCACCTGTGAACGTTTTACTGTTTTCTTTCCTGTAGTCATGTTACTTTAATGCAAGATATTGCTTTATCTTTCTTGCGCGTTCGCGCTGCTGCTGCGTTGATCTCTCAAGATATTTTTCATCGAACTTGAGTATTGCTTTTTCTGATTCAGGAAGTTTCCCTCTATCAAGCTGCACTTCTGCTATACGTAATTGTGCTTCAACCGCAGGTGTTGTGTCATAGTAATCAGCAAGAACACGTTCAAAAAATGCAAGAGCAGATTTGCGTGACTCAAGCTTCAAATACAGCTCACCTGCCGAAAGATACTTTTGTGCAAGCTTTGTACGAAGTTCTAAAATACGCATCTCCGAGCTATCGGATAACCCGGCTTCACCATTACCGTATAAGCGCAAAAAGTACTGATACTCCGTAATTGCGTAGCCGGTATAGGTCTGGTCGAGCGGTGCTTTCGGAGAGAGTTGGTAGTAACTTTCAGCTACCATGAACTGCGAACGCGTTGCAAGTCCGCTTGAGGGGTAGTTACGGCGGAAATTACGAAAATCAACAGCAGCTGTCAGGTAGTTCTCATTATGGTAACGGCTCATCGCGCCAAGATACATTGATTCGATAGCATACGGAGATGTCGGTGCCTGAATGCGTATCTCCTCGAAGAGACGTATCGCATCCATGTAGTCCTCGTTCTCGAATGCTTTTTTTGCCTGCTCGAAACGTTGTTCAATGGTTTCTGTCTTGGTCGTGCTTTCACTGCTGCCGCAGGAAGCAAGCGCGAAGAGAAATGCAATATAGAAAAGTTGTTTTTTCACGTAGTATATTAAAACTTGACAAAGAAGAACAAAGCAATCACCGCTGCCGCTCCCGCTGTTACGAGAATCGGCTGGAGTGTATCATCCCAAAAAGAAGTGCCCTCTTCCGGAATTGACGTGTTCGTGGTGTCTTTCATGGTTGAAGGAGTGTCGTTTTCTGTAAAAGTCTTATAGGGCGTATAAGACTCATAAGACCTATACGTCTTATGGGACAACTCTGTAGTATCTCTCTCTTGAGTAAACCCAATGGAAACATCAATTAATAAAAAAAGGCAGAGAACACATTTCTTCAGTAACCTAAGAAGTGTCTCTGCCTTCATGATCGTGTAGCGATTAGTTAGCTATATATACCGCGCAGACGCAGTGTGCGGGCTACCTTATCGATAGCGAGCACATACGAACTTAAGCGCAATGATACTTTATGCTTCTTCGCATTATCATACACGCGGCTGTATGCCCCCTTCATTGCTTCTTCGAGGCGGTCATTGACCGTCTGAAGTGTCCAATAATATCCCATACGGTTCTGAACCCACTCAAAGTAACTTACCTTCACACCACCTGCATTGGCAAGAATATCAGGGATAACCATGATGCCTGCAGATTCAAGGATAGGGTCAGCTGCTGCTGTCGTAGGTCCATTCGCACCTTCGACGATAAGCTTTGTCTTGAGCTTCTTGGCAACTTCCTCGGTAATTCTATCTTCACGAGCACATGGCGCAAGCACATCGCACTCAAGCATGAGAAGTTCGTCGTTAGTGATAATCTCTGCTCCTTTGAAACCTTCAAGCGAGTTGTGGTGGCTTTCGGTGTACTTTATTGCCGCTTCAATGTCAATGCCTTTTGCATTGTAGTATCCACCGGAGATATCGCTGATAGCAATGATCTTACTGCCTTGGTCATACATTGACTTGGCAGTGATAGAACCAACATTTCCAAAACCTTCGACTGCGATTGTCGCACCTTTTACATTGATACCGAGCTTATCCATGCCACACATCGCAGCATGCATGACTCCGCGTCCTGTTGCCTCGCGGCGACCCTGGCTTCCGCCAAGGACAAGCGGCTTACCTGTTACAACACCCGGCTCGGTCTTGCGGTTATGCATTGAATATGTATCGAGTATCCACGCCATCGTCTGCTCGTTCGTGTTCACGTCCGGCGCAGGAATATCTTTATCAGGACCGAAGACATCTAGCATGTTCGCTGTGTATCGGCGGGTAATATCTTCAAGCTGCTGCTGTGTGAGCTTGCGCGGATCGCAGCGTACGCCGCCTTTAGCGCCGCCGAAAGGAATATCAATAACAGCGCACTTCCATGTCATCCATGCTGCAAGCGCTTTTACTTCATCAAGATCAACATCGGGTGCATAGCGGATACCGCCTTTTGAAGGACCAAGAATATCATTATGGATTACACGATAGCCCTCAAAAATATCAACCGAACCGTCAGCATTGACGATGGGGATAGAAACGATTACACACTTAGTGGGGGTCTTTAGGTACTTATAGATGCCGGGTTCGAGATCAAGGATTTCAGCCGCCTTATTGAAACGGTGCATCATGGATTCCAGCGGGTTATCACCTTTCTCGTCGTGGAAGATGCTTGCCGAGAGCGGAGCCGCCTCGCGGTAGTTATCAGGTTTATAAACGTCTTTTTTCTTATTCTTCGTAACTTTTGGGGTCGCCATAACAAGAGAAAATTATGTATAAAAACGGGGCTTCTCATGAAGCCCCAGTAAGACTAGCAGTAATGGTAACAATTTATTTACAAAATACTTCCGTGAATATGACCTTTGATGAGTACCATAAAAAAGGGCACACTCTCGTATGCCCTCTATCACTAAATATCATATGACTTTACGCCGCGTCTAAGGTCTCTTTGCGTTTGCGGTCGCGGTTGCGATCGTTGGCATCAAGGATGCGTTTGCGGAAGCGAGTGTTCTCCGGGGTGACTTCCAAAAGCTCGTCATCACCTAACCACTCTATCTGCTGCTCAAGCGACATGTTCTTCGGTGCGCCGAGCTGCAATGCACCTTCGGAGCCCGATGCGCGCATGTTCGTCAAATGCTTCTTCTTTGTAACATTGACGACCATATCACCTTCGCGGCTATTCTCACCGACGATCATTCCGGTATAAACCTTCGTGCCCGGCGGGATAAAGAATGTCGAACGCTCTGCAAGGTTTTCCATCGAGTACCCTGTCGTTTCGCCTTGCTCAAGTGAGATAAGCGAACCGCGTGTACGTCCGGGGATAGAACCTTTATATGATTCGTAATCGTAGAATATCTGATTAAGAATACCTGTGCCGCGTGTCATTGTCATGAACTCGCCACGCAAACCAATCATACCGCGTGAAGGTACATGGTACTCAATATGCGACTGTCCGTTGAGTGTTGCCATGTTTACCATCTGACCTCGGCGCATACCGAGTGTCTCGATGACAGCACCGACATACTCTTCAGGTACGTCAATAACAACCTGCTCGATTGGCTCCATTGTGTCGCCGTCAACAACCTGCATGATAACTTCCGGCTTGCTTACGGCAAACTCATATCCTTCGCGTCGCATCGTCTCGATAAGGATTGCAAGCTGAAGCTCGCCACGTGCAGAAATCTTAAATGTATCCGGACCTATTTCATCAAAGCGAAGCGCAATGTTGCGGCGCATTTCGCGCTCCAAGCGGTCACGAAGATTACGCGATGTAACAAACTTCCCTTCTGTACCCGCGAATGGTCCATCATTGACCATGAAGTTCATCGAGATAGTCGGCTCGTCAACGTTGATGATCGGGAGCGGTTCTGGTTTGTCAGGGTGAGCGCACGTCTCGCCGATATGTACATCGTCAAAACCCGCAAGCTGGACGATCTCGCCCGCACCTGCTTCTTCGGTCTCAACTTTTTTCAAACCTTCAAAGGTATAGACCTTCTGAATTTGTACTTTTTCGATAGAGCCATCATGCTTGATGCGCGCTATCCAATCTTTTGGCTTGATTGTACCTCGGAAGATACGTCCTACTGCCAAACGTCCGAGATAATCAGACCAATCTACATTGGCGATGAGCATCTGAAAATGTTTATCAACATCTCCCGGCGGTGGCGGTACTTTATCAATGATTGTCTGGAAAAGAGGTGACAAATCTGTCATCTCATCTTCGAGCTTATACCCTGCAAGACCTTGCTTGCCGACTGCATAGATTATCGGGAATTCAAGCTGTTCGTATGTTGCACCAAGCGACATGAAAAGCTCATAGACCTCATCAAGCACTTCCGGTGCGCGGGCATCTTTGCGGTCGATCTTATTGATGACAACAATCGGCTGTAAATGAAGCTGTAAGCTCTTGCGGAGTACGAATTTTGTCTGCGGAAGGCAACCCTCGGCAGCGTCAACAAGGAGCACAACGCCGTCAACCATCTTCAAGATACGTTCTACCTCGCCGCCGAAATCGGCGTGACCAGGAGTATCAACAATGTTGATCTTCTTCTTTCCCCAGTGGATAGATGTGTTCTTCGCAAGGATAGTAATACCTTTCTCGCGCTCGAGGTCGTTGGAGTCCATAACGCGCTCGGTAAGTGCCTCATTTGCCCTAAATGTGCCGCTTTGACGCAGCATTTGGTCAACCAAGGTCGTTTTACCATGATCAACGTGGGCGATAATCGCTACATTGCGTATATCGTGTCGTAAATTTTCAGGAATTCTCTCTGCCATCGTTCTTTTTATAAGTCCGCCGTCCTAACGTGAGAGCAAGGCAGAACGTTTCGTTTTGGGGAAAATGGGGAGTTTTGCGTACTTTAAGAGCACCCACGGTTGAAATCGTGGGCTAATTTGTTGTCGTCCTAAAGGACTTAAGAATTAGTCCTTTAGGACGGTAACAGACGTAGCCCATGAATTCATTCATGGGCGGACTTTCGGATTACTCCACCACTATCTTCTTGACAACCTTCTCACCACCCGAGAGCACGACCTCCACAAAATACGTCCCCGAAACAGGTTTGGCAATTGTGCATTCCTCCCCACTCCGCTCAAAGGCAACAGTCGCACCCTTCACATCATATACACGAATATCTTTGATATGCTCTGATTCGGATGAAATCGTGAAGCTGCCTGTTGTGGGGTTAGGGTAGATGGAGATGGATTGTTGCTTTTCAATTTCAATAGAAGGGATTGACAACATTGCTCTGAAGAACCTCCGAGGTGAACTCCACTCGCTGCTATTTTGACTTCCTTGTCGCGCTTGAACTTTCCACCATGTAGTATCATCAAATTGAAGTATCTCCATATCAAAGGAAGTATCAGAAACTTCAAGTGTTGTATGACCAAATCCAAACAATGAATCCGTATGATACTTCACTAAGTAGAATTCAGCCCACTTACTCGAAGTCCATACAAAATGAACGAGACTGTCAGTTATTGCCTCATTATGTAATGGTGAAACAACTACTGGCGATGTCAGCGAAGCAAATGTTGTGAACGTCCTCAAGCTAGACCACGAGCTTGTAAGCGTGCCATTCTTAGCTCTCACTCGCCAGAAGTAACTAGTGCCTTCATCAAGGGTGAACGTTGCAGACGTAGTTGCAACTGAACTATCCTTGAATATAGGTGTAAAAGATCCGTTTGTCGATACCTGTATATCATAAGTAGTTGCTGTTACTACGCTGTTCCATGAGAACGTTAGTGTTGTTGGTACATCAATACTATCATTCTTCGGCGCAATAAGTATCGGTGTAGTGAGCGGAGTGAATGTCGTAAATCTTCTCGATGAAGTCCATGAACTTGTCAGAGTGCTGTTCTTAGCTCTTACTCGCCAGTAGTATTGTGTGCTGTTTGATAGGATGAACGTTGCAGATGTGCCAGTTACTGTGCTATCTTTGACTGTCGAGGTAAATGCCGAACTTGTTGATACTTGTATATCATACGAAGTTGCTGTCGCTACACTATTCCAGCTGAATGTGAGAGTTGTCGGAGTATTGAGACTGTCATTCTTTGGTGCGATGAGCGTCGGTGCGGCGAGCGTGGGATTAGTTGACTCAATCGTCCAAAGTCGTCCGGGATAGAATGCTGTGAAATATATCTCATCATTCTCATCAACACCAAATGTCGAGAGCAGACGTTTCGGATTTACCGTTTCTATCAGAAGCTGATTTGTAGGTGTCGGGTTTGCTTCGTCAGCCATCCATATTCTGCCTGTACCGTAATCACCATAGAGATATTTACCGTAAAGTCCGGGGTTTAGTGAGCCGCGATAGACATACCCACCTGTTACAGAGAGATCACCGTTCAAATGCTCATACTCTATGACAGGCATGACTTTGCCCGATGAATCACACCCTGACGATGGGCTGTAGCAATGCTTGCCCTCGAGAGTTTTCCAGCCGTAGTGTTTCCCGCTTTCAATAATGTCTATCTCTTCCCATTTTCCTTGCCCGACATCGCCACCCCAGAGTTTACCCGTAACAGCATCAAAGCTCATGCGCCACACATTGCGAAGTCCGTATGCAAAGACTTGCTTGCGATTGTTGTTGGGAGATGATGCGAACGGATTCGATGCAGGTATTGCATAATTATTTCCGCCGGAAGTATTATCAACGTCAAGTCGAAGAATTTTGCCGAGCAAACTATCGAGGTTCTGCGCTCTGTTCTGTGGGTCACCACCGGAGCCGCCGTCGCCGTATGATATATAGAGATACCCATCAGGTCCAAACTTAATGCAACCTCCATTATGATTGTCGTATGGCTGCTGCACGGTATGGATAACTAATTCGCTCGAACGCACTGCGCTATCCTTGTTCGATGCGCTCACCGAAAAACGCGAGGTTACACTTGTCAGTCGCGGATAGCCCTTCGTTGTCGTGTAGTTGACATAGAAGTATCCGTTGTTCTTGTAGTTCGGATGGAAAGCAAGCCCGAGGAGTCCCATCTCGCCTCCACCTTGCGAGACTTTATCCGCAAGATCAATAAAAAGTTTGCGCGTCGAAACGGTCGGTGAATTTTGGAAGACATATATCTTCCCTTTTTGCTCAACGACAAAGAGACGGTTCGTGCCGTCCTTTGCGTTCTCGATGCCAAGCGGAAGCGCGAAATTTGGTAAGTTCGGAAATGCCTGCTTTGCAATGTACTGTGCATTTGCTGACCAAGCAATCACAGCAAGTAAGAAGGTAACAACGTATTTCATAGCTCTATTTTTTTATTGTGAATCGCAGTTTATCGATCATATCGCGAACGGTGATGCGAGCAAAATACTCGCCACCATCGAGCGGACCGGAAGGGATCGGCACCATGTGCTGTCCCTTAGATAAACGCTCATTTTTTATCATAGTTACACTTTTTCCCTCGGAAGTGAATATCTCCACTTTGAGCGTATCGTCAACTAGCATCTCAATATCAAGAATTGGTGATGCCTCAAGTTCTCTCTGGAATAAAGATGCCTGAAATATCTCATCGGGATTATAGACAGTCGCAGGAATACCGCGAGAGATTATCGTTATCGGGAATGCCGCACCGAAATTCCACTGGTCGCCGCCCTCTTTGCCGTCGCCATTACTGGCAAGCCCTGCGGTAAAGAGCGTATCGATTACACCGCCTCTTTGCGGTGCAACATAGATAACTTTCCAGCGTGATATGTCATAAAGGTCTGCATTGTTCGGTTTCGAGTGCATCAGCTCACCAGCTTTTGTCGTCGTCGAGCCGTCTTTGGTCGGTTGTAGTGTACCACTCTTTGTCGAAGCATTAAACCCTGCATTTTCACTCTTCTTTTTATAAACGAGGATTTCGTACTGCGCTTTCTCCCCTGCGATCACCTTGCTCGGTCCTCCGATAGTTACCTGTACACTATCAGACTTCACCGTATTATGGCATGAGCATCCCTGTGAGCCATTCTTCTTCGTATATCCCGGCTGACCTTTAATATGTGCATAGACAACCGTTGCCGTAAGGACAAGGAGCAATGCAATGATGATGTAGTTTTTTTTCACTCTGATTGTGGAGGTGCTGTTACCGGTACAATTGGTGTAGGGTTATACTTCGCTTCGTATTCCGAGTAGCTAAATGCAGCCAGTCTTTGGACGATGGCATCTTGAATACGTTTATATCCCGATGCGCCGCCGCCAAAATTTTGCATCGTGATAAAGAATGCGGCAAGTTGTCCGTCCTTTGTCGCGACGTATCCGCCTAAAGCCGTGACGCCGTTGAGCGTGCCTGTCTTCGAGTGTGCATTATTCCATGCAAACGTATTAATCATACGTCCGCGCGTTGTGCCGTCAATACCTGCAACTGACATCGTCGAAGTAAAATCTTTATACATGTTCCGATTTGAGATTGCATGAAGCAGTGCGATGACGCTATTGGCAGATTGGAAATTCTGCCGCGAGAGACCTGAACCATCATCAAACTGCATTACAGGATCGGAGATATTTAAGACATTCATCCACGAGTTCATCATCTGTATCGAACGCTCTTTCCCGACTGACGTTGGGTCATCACTGATCGCAGAAAGTTTTCTGAACATGGATTCCGCCAAGTAATTATCGCTGCGCTTATTGGTTTCCTTCAGCAGTTCAAGAAGCGGCGTGTTCTTCTCGACGAGTGTCTTGAATTTTTCATTCGGATTTTTCATCTTCCCTGTTCGCGCTGAACCGGTTACGCGGATACCAACTTGTTCAAATCTCCATTTAAGCAGTCCCGCCATCGCAAGCGGTACGTTCTTGATCGGGATGTTATAGTTGCGGCAATTACGCGCGGGGATAAGCCCCGTGAGCGTTACAACTTGTTCGTTCTCGTTCTTGCTGCCGACTGTCGAGATACGCAATGTATATGTACCGCGCGTTCTGCGTGTAACAGTTTTCCAGCGTTTCTTTTTTCCTTTGCCGACACGTACGCGTTTTTTTGTAACGACAACTGGTGAACTTGTCCCTGCACGGTTAATAATTCTAACTCCCGGTATCGGCGGATACACGCTGACGCTTGCAGGTGCCCCCTTCTTCGCACCGGCAGTAACGCGGACGGTTACGACGTTTCTATCAATAAAAAAATTGGGATACTCGGAGAAGAACCCCGGCAGAACTTCTTCGTCGGTTTCAGCTTCTGCCAACTCTTCATCTGTCGAGTCTTGCAGCCCACCGCCAACCTCATTCATCAGGTCCGTTAGCTGCGAGCTATCATCAATACTTGTCGAACTGTAGTCGGGACTTGTCTCAGCAAAATATTTTTTTGCATCGGAGGTTAGGATATCATCGGCTGAGAGATCAGAGATGATGTCGCCTTCGATCTGTGAGATGCCTTGAATCTTTAAGAATCGTGCAAGATTATCAAAGTCGCTCATCTTCAGCGTCGGGTCACCGGATGGACGTAGATAGACATTGCCAATGACGGATGTCCCTTCAATCCGTGAAGTCGGGAGCATATCAACGCGAGTCTTGAACTGGTAATCCGCACCAAGTGCCCAGAGAATAGTAGAAGTAGTAAAGAGTTTTTCAACCGATGCAGGAAGCACACGTGCCGAAGCATTGACTTCATGGATGTGTGAAGCGCTGCCATCAGGATTAATCAGCACAATCTTAGCCGAAGGAAACATCTTCTTATACTTCGTCGGCGGAAGCAGGTCAGCGATCTCCTTACGAAGCCCACCCAACGCAGCACTGGTATCACCCTTATATTCTGAGAACGTGATGTTCAGTGGCGTCTTGTTGGAATCGGGGAGGAGTTGTGCCTGGAGGTTTCCGCTTAGCAGAAAGAGGGAGAATAGGAGCACGGATCTGGAAAACGGATAACGTATTATTCTTGATATATTCATTCTCGCTTTGCTTACAGTTTTCAGTGTTCCCTCGCCAGAAGTGTTAAAACACTACTCGCGAGGAGACACACAACTTCTATACTATACTAACAAGTCTTTTTACAAAGACATTGTTCCTACAGCATTCCCTTGACGATTGTTTCAACCGAAGCCAACGCCAACGCCAACTTCTCTGGATACTTGCCGCCTGCTTGTGCAAGTGTCGGTTTGCCGCCGCCTTTACCACCTACTATCTCTGCAACTGCACCGACGAGTTTGCCGGCCTGCACTTTCTTCTCTTTGGCTACATCATCAGAGACTATCGCGATAAGCGATACCTTATCATCGGGTTTTCCGCCGAGGACGATGACCGTGCCGTTGCCGATATTCTGCTGCACCATCTCGGCGAATGCTTTGAACTCATCGCCGCTGGATGCTGCGACTTCTTTAGCAATCACTTTGATACTCGTGGCGTCCAGTTGCTTCGCAGAGCTAACAATCTGCTTTGCTTCATCAAGTCGCTGACCAAGTTTTAACTTTGCAATTTCTTTTTCGAGTTTGCGCTTTTCGTCTTCGAGCTTTTCGCGTTCGCGGGAGAGTTCGTCCGACTTTGCGAGTTCGCTATAAAGCCACTGCTCGATACCACGCCCCGTCACTGCCTCGATGCGGCGTGTGCCAGATGCAATGCTTGATTCACTCACGAGCTTAAAGAGACCGATTTCGCTTGAGTTCTTTACGTGCGTACCACCGCAGAACTCGCGTGAAAATGGACCAAAATCAACGACATTCACTTTCGCACCGTACTTATCACCGAAGAACATGAGCGCGCCCATCTTCTTTGCTTCATCGAACGGAATGTTCCGATGATGAACAAGCTGTATTGCCTCGCGAAGTTTCTCGTTGACGAGTTCTTCGATAGCGCGAACCTCTTCGTCGCTTACTTTCTGATAATGCGAAAAATCGAAACGCAACTGCTTCTCATTCACAAGCGAACCTGCCTGATGCACATGCTCGCCGAGAATCTGACGAAGCGCAGAGTGCATGAGATGTGTTGCGCTGTGATTACGTTCGATGTCGAGTCGGCGAATTTTATCAACGCTGCCATGCGCCGACGTGCCGTCGGCAATATCAAGTTCATCAGCTTCGATAACGTGTGCGATTGCCGTCCCTCCTGCAAGTTTGCGGACATCAGTTACGCGATACGGATTACCGCCAATAAGAAGCATACCTGTATCAGACACCTGTCCGCCCGACTCTGCATAGAACGGAGTCTTATCAAGCACGATCATATCTTCGGAGACAAGCAAGACCTTTCCGTCAGCTTCAACTTTTTCGTAGCCGAGAAACTCGGACTCAACGCCGACAATCTCTGTCGAAGCGATCTCTTTGTGTTTCTTCGATTGATGTACGCTCTTGCTTCGCTGTTTCTGCTCGGCAAGGAGTTCTTCGAAGCGCTCCATGTTCACAGTTAGTCCGCGCTCATGTGCGAGAACTTGTGTAAGATCTATCGGGAAACCGAACGTATCAAAAAGCTTGAATGCCTCTTCACCGGAAATGTATGGTGACTCGGATTCTGATTCACGCGAAGATATTTCTTCAAAGAGTGTCAGTCCTCTATCAAGCGTAGCGTTGAAGCTTTCTTCTTCTGCCTTCAGAACTTTATAGACGAGGTCTTTGCGTTCGCGCAGTTCTGGGAATGCTACACCCATCGTTGCGACAACGATAGCTGATAGTTCGCATAAGAACGGCTCGGTGAAGCCGAGCTTTCTACCATAGCGTGCAGCGCGGCGCAAGATGCGGCGAAGGACATACCCTCTGCCCTCGTTACCAGGGAGTGCGCCGTCTGCTATTGCACAGGTCAGTGCGCGGACGTGATCGGAGATGACACGCATTGCGATGTCTGCTTCTTCTTTTGTGCCGTAAGCAATTCCGCTTTTTTCCGATTGCCACTTGATGTATGGCATAAAGACATCGGTGTCGTAGTTCGAATCTTTGCCTTGCATGACAGCGCAAATGCGCTCGAAGCCCATGCCCGTATCAACGTGCTTATTTGGAAGGTCTTCAAGTGTGCCGTCAGCGCGGCGGTTATGCTGAATAAAAACGTTGTTCCATACTTCGATGACTTCAGGCACACCGACATTCACGAGCGGACCACCGGATTTATCAGGCGTTCTATCAAAATGTATTTCCGAGCAAGGACCGCACGGACCCGTTTCGCCCATTTCCCAAAAGTTATCTTTCGCGCCATGACGCTGGATATGCGTCGGGTCAATATCCGTTACGGTCGTCCAAACTTCGAACGCTTCATCGTCATTTTCATAGACGGTTGCATAGATACGTGACTTATCAAGCCCCCATACCTTCGTGAGCAATTCCCATGCCCAACCGATCGCTTCTTTTTTATAGTAATCACCAAAGCTCCAGTTACCGAGCATCTCGAAGAGCGTATGGTGATAGGTATCATGCCCGACCTCTTCGAGGTCGTTATGCTTGCCCGATACGCGCAGACACTTTTGCGTATCCACCGCGCGCGTATATGGGCGCGTGCCTTCGCCAAGGAATACATCCTTGAACTGGTTCATACCTGCATTGGTGAAAAGAAGCGTCTTATCACCATGCGGAATGACCGGCGCGCTCGGGACGATAGTATGTCCCTTGCTCTTGAAAAAATCTAAAAAGCTTTGTCGTATTTCTGAAGAAGTCATATCTATCAATTCATTCAAATCTATTATGCAGTGTAATTGCGAGGAAGTCCCGTAGGGACGACGAAGCAATCTAAAATCTCGAATGTTGTACTAATGTCGAAAGTTTAGATTGCTTCGCTCCCTTCGGTCGCTCGCAATGACACATGAAAACGGCTCTATTTACTGAACGCCATAAAACAAAAATGCGCCGAAAATACTTTCAGCGCATTTCCGTAAAATCCTGCGGTATTAGTTACGCTACCACTTGCGTATGGAGCGCTATCTCCTCTAAAATGGAGCTGACGCGAAGGCACTCGGACATATCGCCGTTAAAGACGAAGCTTTTGCCGCGCGTATGTACCTCTTCGGCTATCGCCTCGGCGTGTTCAGTGGCACAATCGGTCGCTTTGCAGACTTGATTAATGACCTCATCAAACGTATGTATATTATCATTAAAGAGCAGCACCTTGTACGGCGTCGCTATCAGAGTTTCGGTATCATCAAGAAGCAGGACATCGCTATCGGTGTCGTAGCTCGAAGCTACCGGCGCATTGCCCCAAAGTATATTCCCCAAATCGAACATGTGTAAAATCAGTTCTTTCGTTAGTTAGTATGTAACAACGGGAGTGGGGGTCGGAGTTCTCTTTTCTCGCCGCTTCCTTTACACCACTCGGGCTTAAGACTCCTGAGACTAACCGCAAAGGGAGGTGTTAATTGATGGTTACTGTATCCCCAATTGTAAACAAACCAATATCCCCGAGTTTCACCATCTCTAGACGGATGCCATCGGGTAACGGATAAACTTTCAGGTAGTGGTGAGGGCGTGCCTCGCCGTCTTTGGATTGGTAGAGGTCTTGTTTGGTCGGTATGGATGGTTTCAGTGTATGGCGTGGTCCTGCTCCGCCGGAATTGATAAAATCTTTCCCATCTATCTTAAAATGCTCGTAGGAATGGGAATGTCCGCAAACAAAGAGCTTCGTTTTCTTTGCAAGTACGAAGGGATTGACAAAATCGAGCTGGACATCAGCATCATCTCCTGCAACGTTGCTATTGGAGTACGGAGGGTGATGGACAGCAACAATAACACTTGCAACCGATGAATCTTTTTCAAGCGCATCTAACCTATCGCGATACCAAAGTATCTGCTCTTGTTCTTCGGCAGTAGTTAATCCGTTATAGTTGGAGTTTAAGGCGAGAATACGAACATTACCAAACCCAAGTTCAAAGAATGTATTCCCTTCAAGATGCGGAAAGCGTGAGAAGAAGTACTCGAAGAGATTTCCGGGAATACCGAAATATTCATGGTTGCCAAATATCGAATATGTCGGTATCTGTTTCTGCCTGACGGGAGAAATGAGATGATCGAACTTCTTCCAGTAATTTTCTTGGTCACCTGCAAAGACAAGATCGCCAAGCAAGAACAGAAACGAAGGGTTCTCTTTGGCTATCTGACGGAAGATAGTACGGACAGCATTGAAGTTATCCTCTACATCTTGTCGTGGTGGGTTATCAATTTGCGGATCGCCGAGAAGGATAAAGTACGGGATATTTTCCCTTCCCGATGTCTCGCCCTGAAGAGATACATCCTGACCAAATGAGAGGGATGATACCAAAAGAAACCCGAATATGAAAAGCGAACGCATCACGCCACCTCTTCAATACGTTTTATTTCCGGCGCTGCGAACATGATATGCCTCTCAATACCTGCACGAAGCGTCATCATCTTCAGCGGACATGTCTTGCAAGCCCCAAGGAAGCGGACTTCGACGATGCCGTTGGTCTGGTCAATAGATGCCAACTCAATGTCACCGCCATCAATAGCCAAAAACTCGCGGCAATGCACCAGAGCTTTTTCTATTCTATCGTTGATGGGTATTGTTGACATCTTACTTTATACATTTTTCAAAGTGTCATTGCGAGGAACGACCGAAGGGAGTGACGAAGCAATCTAAAGTCTCGAAGTCAGTGAAAATCCAAAAATTTTAGATTGCTTCGTCGGGCTAAAGCCACTCCTCGCAATGACACATCGAAATTAATCCTCCGTACCTAAAAGTATCTCTATCGGCTTTTGGTTCGGCGCAAGGTTTCGGATACTTACCTGCTGTGCAACTGCAGCGGCTACGTCGCGGAATGCAGCACTGGCGGCAGAATGCGGGTCAGATGCAACGACTGGCGTACCTGCATCACCTGCTTCGCGAACAGATGTTTGTATCGGCAACTCACCTAAGAACGGAACGCCGTAATCTGCGGCGGCAATCTTTGCACCGCCATGCGAAAATATCTCTTCGCGATGTCCGCAAGCCGAACACAGGAAGAAACTCATATTCTCTACAACACCAAGAACAGGAACATGAACCTTCTCGAACATACGAACCGATTTCCGAGCATCAGCAAGGGCAACATCCTGCGGCGTCGAGACGATGACAGCACCTGTTAGCGGGATAGACTGAACGAGTGTCAACTGAATATCGCCAGTACCGGGGGGAAGATCGAAAATAAGATAATCAAGTTCGCCCCACATGCAGTCGGTCATGAACTGTTTCAATGCACCGGCTGCCATTGGTCCGCGCCAAACGACTGCAGTATTCGGGTCAACCAAAAATCCGATAGACATAACCTTCACGCCATGCGCTTCAAGTGGCAGCATCAATGCTTTGCCGTCCTGCTGATACGCTTCGGGCTTCTCGTTCTGCAAGCCGAACATTAGCGGCTGGCTTGGTCCGTAAATATCTGCATCAAGCAGACCGACCTTCGCGCCGTCACGAGCCAAAGCAACAGCGAGGTTCGCAGCAACGGTTGACTTCCCTACGCCGCCTTTGCCTGAAGCAACAGCGATAGTATTACGAACACCTGCAAGAGATGGTGGTCTATTACCCTGATTTATCATCGAGACATTCGCCGTCATATTGACCTTGACGTTGCCTTCTCCGGCAACCTTCTCGGCTGCACTTCTGGCTTCCGCTTCAAGTTGGTCTTTGAGCGGACATGACGGAGTAGTCAGCTCGAAAGTGAACGACACTTTTGCGCCGTCAATCTTTACATCCTTAATCATCCCAAGCGTCACCACATCTTTATGGAGATCCGGATCAATGACATTACGAAGCGCATCAAGAATAGCCGCTTCGGAGATATTTGTACTTTTACTAAAGAGTCCCATTTGGTATAGCTTTTAATCGGCGTGGTAAACAGTAGAGGGTGGAATGTCATTCCGACAGTTAATCTGACACCACTTTCAACCCAACAATAGAACCAATGAGCGTCGAGATAAAAAATATCCGCCAAAAATCAACAGGTTCTTTGAAGAAGTAGATACCTACGAGGACTGTCCCGACTGCACCGATACCAGTCCAAACGGCATACGATGTACCCATCGGGAGAACGAGTGTTGCACGGTAAAGCAGATACATACTTATCGAGAGGCAGACGAAAAATCCGGCAATCCACATCGCAGATTCCGAACCACTTGATTCCTTTGCTTTGCCAAGACATGTCGCAAAACCAACTTCAAAAAGTCCGGCAATGATAAGAAGTATCCAATTCATAGGCAGAAAAGAAAAGGCGGATAATGTATCCGCCTTTTGAAAAAAAACTTATCCGAGGTAATTACGCAGCGGCTTTGATTTATGCGCATGACGCAGGCGGCGAATCGCCTTCTCTTTTATCTGTCGAACTCTTTCACGAGTCAACTTGAAACGGTCAGCAATTTCTTCGAGAGCCATCGGGGATACCTCATCAAGCCCATAGAAAAGCTCAAGGACTTCGCGCTCTCGAGTTGAGAGTGCCGAAAGGGCACGTTTGACCTCTAAGCGGAGAGAATCATTGACAAGCACCATATCCGGCTGGAGCTGCCCTGGATCAGCAAGAACGTCAAGCAAACGGCTATCCTCGCCCTGTGCGAACGGCGCATCAACTGAAAGATGGCGGCCGGAAATTTTAAGCGTCTCAGATACTTCCGCCGTACTCATATCGAGTTTATCGGCGAGTTCGGATGCAGTCGGCTCACGCTCGAACTCCTGTTCAAGCTGTGAAAACTTTTTACCTATTTTATTAAGAGCACCGACGCGGTTCAAAGGCAAGCGAACAATACGTGATTGTTCGGCAAGTGCCTGGAGGATTGACTGACGGATCCACCATACAGCGTAGGAGATAAACTTGAAGCCGCGAGTCTCATCGAAGCGTCGCGCTGCTTTGATTAGTCCAAGGTTACCCTCGTTGATAAGATCGCCTAGCGAAAGTCCTTGGTTCTGGTATTGTTTTGCTACCGATACTACGAAACGAAGGTTCGCCTTCACAAGAATTTCCAACGCACGTTGGCTATCGGGCGAAGTTGACTTTATCTTTTTTGCAAGGTCTATCTCCTGTTCAGAGTTCAAGAGATCCATTCTGCCTATCTCTTGCAAGTACATGTCAAGTGATTGGCTTTCTCGGTTCGTGTATTGTTTTGAGATACGCATAAAGTCGTCTTAAGGCAGCTGATTAAGATATACGTGTTTAATTACTGTTTTTTAGATGATTTTGTTCCTATTATATTATTATTAGGAGGGAACCGTCGCCGCTTCACAGGCTACATCCACGCCCTGTAGCGAAGAGTACCTATCAAAATACTCGCGAGTAAGTATCGTAAGTTTGGATGTTTTTGCCATCCCTATTATGAGTGCTTCGCGTTCAGTGATGTCTGTTTTACTCTCCTCTTCTATCTCTCTAATGATTTGAGCGAACTGCTCTGCATACCGATAGTTAAACCCCAGAACCCGAACAACAGAAAGCATATTTTTAACGACTTCTTTCTCACCCTCATTCCTTGCAAGTCGAAATATCTCAAGAGCATTATACATTGTTGTATAACATACTCCTTCCGAAAGTGCCGTGCGGAGAAGAGAGTTTTTCGTAACAAGATACTCACGAAGCACATCGGTCTCTATAAGAAATTGCTTCATGGTACCAGTAGTGCTCCTTCACTTGATAAACCAATAGCTACAACTTCAACCGGTAATTGTTGGATACGAGAAATACGCTCGACATCACCTTCGTTGCCGTCGCTATCATCCGACCACAAGACGAGCTTCACATTGAGATTCTCGGCAAAGATAGGAGACAACGAATCAAGCCGAACAAGCCACGAGTCGCCATCACACTCAAGCCGTCCGTTAGATAGGATAGGTGTTGCATTCATGCGGAGTTTAACCAGTGTGGGGCGGAAGCTGTTCCATCCGCCATTCTCCTTCAACTTTTCCGCCCGTAATCGCATTGTATATCTCTCAAATTCACTCTAAAGATCAATCTATATATGAAGAAATTATTAGTTCTTCTTTTGGCAGGTATGTTCGTTATTTCTTCCTGCTCAAAGAAAGAAGAAGGCGTACATTCGCTCCGCGAAGCAAAGGGTGGTAAGAAGTACGGCGGTACGTTCCGTCTCAACGAAACCGGCGACCTCCGATCAATGGACCCTGTCCAGATAAACGACGCAACAAGCCGTCACGTCGGAGAGAATGTCTATGACCAGCTTCTTGAGTTCAATGACAAGCTCGAACTCAAACCCTCGCTTGCAAAGAGCTACGAAATTTCACCCGATGGTATCACCTACACATTCCATCTTCGCGATGATGTGTATTTCAATGATGACCCCTGCTTTCCCGATGGCAAAGGTCGCAAGTTCACTGCGAAGGATGTAGTCTATTCATGGAGCCGCGCCCTTGACCCACGCACAAACACGCTTGCCCTTCCCTACTTTCAGGTTATCAAAGGCGCAAAAGAATACTTTGATAGTAAAGCATCATTATCCGGTGGCGTAGCAGGTCTGCAAGCGCCGGATGATACAACATTCGTCGTTATGCTGAAGGAGCCGTTCTCGCCGTTCATTCAATATGTTGCTGTCAGTAATGCATTCATCTATGCTCGAGAGGCAGTTGAAAAATATGGCAAGGACTTCACCCATCATGGTGTCGGCACAGGTCCATTCCGTTTTGTCGAGTATAAAGAAGGAAGACACTGTATCCTTGTCCGCAATCCAAAGTATTGGGGTAAGGATGAAGCCGGCAACCAGCTTCCGCTTCTTGATACGTTGAAGTTCTCTTTCATGCAGGATAACAAAGCTGCATTCTTAGCATTCAAGATAGGCGAACTTGACCGACAGTACCGCATCCCCAACGAGTTCTTCCCGCAAGTATGCGATGAGAATAAGAATGTGCAAGGTGAATACAAAAAATTCCAACTGCATAAGGTTGCCGCTCTCGGCACACAGTTCTATGGTTTTAACTGTACGAAGCCCGGTGTTAGCAATATCCATCTTCGCCGCGCGATCGCTTTTGCTATTGATAGAAAAAAGATCATCAAGTATGTCTTGAAAAATCAGGCATATCTTCCAGGCGAACATGGTCTTGTCCCTCCGCCAATGTCGGGCTATCCGTTCGAGAAAGTAAAGGGATACTCTTTCAATGCAGATAGTGCCCGAGCAGAACTCGACATCGCTAAAAAAGAACTTGGCACTCTTCCGGAGCTTACCTTGCAACTTAATAAAGGCGGCGGAAGAAACGAAGACGTCGCACAGGCGATACAATCGCAGTTAAAAGAAATACTTGGGCTTGATATCAAGCTTCAACTCACAGAATGGGCACAGCACACAGCAAATATTGACGACGGGAAAGCGATATTCTTCCGTTTAGGCTGGATCGCTGATTACCCCGATCCGCAGAACTTCCTGAATCTGCTTTACTCGAAGAACATCCCATCATCAGGACCAAGCTCGATCAACCAGACTCGCTATCGCAATCCGGAGTTCGATAAACTCTATGAAGCGGCGATAAAAGAAACCGACCGTACCAAAGCCAACGAGCTTTGGGCGCAGGCAGATCAGCTGTCAATACGGGACGCGGCACAGATCATCATCTATTACGATGAAGACTATCACATGCTCCAACCCTGGGTACGCGACTACCCCATCAACGCGCAGGATAACAACCCAATGAAGCATTGCTGGTTCGCGGAGTAAGAAGTATTTGCGTTAATACCGTAGGGGCACACAGAAGTGTGCCCTCTTTCCTCATTTTTACCCCGCAACCTATGGAATGATATTCCGTATTGATAGTTATATCTATTGTGAAATACATTGTAATTATAGGTCTTCTTGCACTTTGCTCGTGTTCGGATAATGCGATCTCTGACCCGAGCCAGATCGTTTTTCCGGATAAGGACGTAAGCTACAGACAGCACGTGGCTCCGTTAATGTCATTGTCATGTGCGTTTTCCGGTTGTCATGATGCACCGCGTACCACTAACAACAATAAGTATTTTACTTCATGGGTTGGGGTTCGAGGTGTTGCAGAGCCATTTGATACCTCCTGTTCGCTTATCAGGGTTGTCTATGGCAGACAGCCACACTGGTCAGGGGCATTGACAATTAACGCGAACCAGAGAGAGGGTCTAAAAACTTGGGTACTCGAAGGAGTGTTATATAACTAAGTGAAGAAATATCTTTTTATACTACTGTTCATCTCGTCGGCTTCATTAGCACAACGATTTTCGCGCGATAGCCGCATGTATGTTGATTACGGCGAGCCGCTCCGTGGAGCTATCTATCAAACCCCCACAGGTGATAGTGTCATAGTAACGTTCAATACTGCAAGTACGCTCTTTTCTTTCATTAAAACTGATAAGAAGAATCTACCAAAAGGCAAGTACTATGCAATTCGTGAGTTAGGCATTGAAATACGTGAACGCCCTGCCGGGAGCATCATTACATCAAAGGAAATACGCGACACCATATATGCCAACACATTTGAAGAGACAACAGATAAAGAGCGCTGGTATCCGTATGTGATAAAGCTTTCACTCGGTTCATCACAGACATTTGCAAAACTCGAGGGTAAACTTGAGGTGCGTGATGGTTTCCTTGCACGCTTGGCATTCAGACCTATTGTTGCCGATATAAACAGAAATGAATTTCATGTTACCAAATCACTCACGCAAAAAGATACAAGCTTTGTCGGCATTGGGGATGTTGTGCTCTATGACAGTGAAATTAATCCTGATCTGTATGCCTCGAAAAACTTCGGAAAAAAGTTTGGGTTCAGCAAGGACATCACCGGCATGATACCTCTGGCTGTAGGAAGAACATCTCCGGAAGTAACAGGTCTTGAACTGACATTATATCAATTAGGTGATTTCTTTGAAGATAAGTTTGAAACTCCCAAAGAGATAGTCAAGCAGAAGGTTTCTCTGCAAGACATACGCTGGAATACCAAACTCGATGCTACGAACAACTCCGATACCCTCTTATACTGGTCTGCTACCCCTGATCCTGATACAGCAATTAATCGCGGTGTAGTGTTTTTCCGTCTTGCAGGTTCAAGGTTCGATCAGGGAAAATATAGAGTAGAAGTAAAGGTCACTGCCGAAGGTCTGGAGCGTCGTCAGAGTTCAGAGTTTGAGCTTGAGTGGTTCGATATGCCTCTTTCACTCATGGACCCAAAGGATGCTCTTCCGCCTATGTCCTATATTGTAAACGAGGATGCCTTTGATTCACTCGAAGACGGCTCACGCGTTGAACAAATGCGAAAGCTCTTTGCCTATTGGTCTAAACAAGACCCGACACCTGAAACTGCCTATAACGAGCGAATGTCGGAGTTCTTCAAACGTGCAGATTATGCCTACTTTAATTTTGCCAAAAGTGCACGGCTCTATGATGGTGCCATGACTGATAGGGGCAAGATATATATCCTCTACGGTCCGCCGACCAATATAGAGCGCAGCTTCCTCATCGGCGAAGACGCCACAGAAACTTGGACATATACCAACAAAGTAAAAAAGGTCTTTACCTTTACCGACGATACCGGTCGCGGTGAGTATAAACTCAAGAATATGAAGCAGTTATAGATATTGTCTAAGATAAAGGATGATTAGCATTCCTGCCACGTTCTTTCCTCTAATCCGCTCACTTGTATTTCTTTAACCAGACCTGTTATATTTAGCCCTTTTGCGGTGTCATAGAATTAGTTAATTAACTCAATTTTCTTACACTATCTAAGACCTATGACAACTTTTGTTACTAAATTGAAGGCACATAGTCTTCGAATCATAGTGCTCACACTGTTCGCTATAACCCTTATAGGATTATCGAACTATGCAGTTTCTAATTCAGGAGGCAGAACCGGCGGTTCAACTTCAGGGTGTAGTTGCCATTGCACTTCCTCAAATAATTCGACAACCGTCTCGATCACAACAAGTGCAACAATATTTGAACCCGGACAAACCTACAACTTTACCGTAACAGTATCGTCAACCAATGGAAATGCCTCACAGGCAGGAGTGAATGTTGCTTCCGCAACCGGAACCCTTACGGCAGGCTCTGATGGGTTAACAAAAGTAGGAGCAGAGCTTACTCATTCAACACCAAAGAACCTCACTGCTTCATGGGATTTTACCTATGCAGTGCCCTCAAGCGGTACCAGCGCTACTATTAATGCCGCAGGAAATGCAGTCAATGGTAATAGTCAAAGCGGTGGCGGAAATTGCACCGACAACTGGAATACGACAACATATACCCTCACCATTGCTCAGCGAGGCGTAGCGATCACTCGCAGTTCCATCGGTTTTGGGACCAAACGAGTAGGATCGTCAACGGTCAGCGATACACTTCGAATCGTCTCTACCGGTGATCTGGCATTGACAGTTTCGTCATCTGCAATGAAAAACTCGACACCCTTCTCTGCAACACCCACAGGGGCGAATCGCTCGATCTCTGCCGGGCAACAAGAAATAAATACAATCACATTCAACCCTGCTACTCGCGGTACGTTCGTTGATACATTTGTCGTTAACAATAATTCTTCGGTATCTGCCGACCAGCGAAAAACGGTCGTCGTTACCGGAACAGCTATTCAAGCGGTCTTTGGCGGAGCGACATCATTAGCATTCGGAAATGTTGATCTGAATACGTCCAAGGACCTTACCTATACGATACAAAACACAGGTGATGATACTCTTTTCCTCAACTCGACTACACCTGCCACAGTCACGGGTGCAGGGTTCACTATGCTCACCCCTCCTGCTCTAACTACCATCTTACCGGGTGGCTCAACCAACCTAACGGTTAGGTTCATGCCGATAGCAAAGCAAGTATATACAGGAACACTGACCTTCTTGACGCTCAATAATATTGCGTCGCCGTCAGTGAATCTGACCGGAACAGGCGCAGCACCTCAGATATCTGTCCCGCCACTTCTTGATGTCGGCAGTTCAAAAGTAGGTGTACAAACGTTTGGCACCTTAAATATAACCAACAGCGGGAATTCACCGCTTCAAGTGACTTCTGTGACTATTAGCGGCACTCATGCAGCAAAGTTTGGTATCAGCGGGTCAACAAGTTTGACCATTCAACCTGCACAGACCCAGACAGTAAGTGTATCTTACACTCCCAATGCAGAGCAGCGTGATACAGCACAACTGACCGTGACCTCAAATGACGAGTTAAACCCTACAAAGATCATCCCGCTTTATGGACGTGGTGTCCGCCCGAAAATGGCTGTCAGCCCGGATACTATTGACTTCGGTGATATACGAATTGGGACATCGTTAAATAAGAACATTACTATCACAAATTCAGGTGAGGTCAATTTAGCAATTGCTGGCGTAACGGTCTCCCCTTCTGTCTATACGATCGTAAGTCAACCAAACCAGATACAACCTGCCTCATCTGGTCAGGTAACGATCAAGTTTACCCCAACCGTAGAAGGTGCGGTCACAGGAATGGTCATTATTACCGGAGATGCCCCTGCTACCCCTTCAGACACCGTGTACCTCAAAGGTAAGGGCACCAAGAGCAAGATCATATACCCGAACGAGATCAACTTCGGTAATATCCGTGTCAATCAACTGGAAGATTCTACGATTACTATCGAAAATCAAGGTTCTGCTCCGGTAACAATACGTAAGTATAGTATTACAGGCGTTGATAATGGGTATCAGTTCATGGATACCGTCCCACACACTATCAATGCAAATAGCAGCATTACATTCAAGGTACGTTTCCGTCCTACACAGGAGAAAAACTATGCAGGGACTATCACTATTACGACCGATGAGGCATCAAGCAATACTCTTACGATCAACCTAAGCGGCAAAGGTATTGACTCGAAGCTCATTGTCGAGCCGAATACTTTGAGTTTCGGTGAGATCGATACAATGAAAACTTCTGCAACTCAAAGCTTCACGATCAAGAACGGTGGGACAGCAACAGCTACGATCAACTCGATAGTAAAGACCGGCAGCACAACCTTTACTATGAACGTTGATAAGACCACACCGTTCACACTTGCGCCCGATAGCTTGGCTACGGTGAGCGTAACGTTCGCACCGACACTTGTTCAATCCGAGAGCGGTACCATAACCGTAACCGCAAGTGAGGGCTCGCCTATCGAAGTAGCACTTACCGGAACGGGTAAAGAAGTAACGATCATTAGTGTATCAGAAAAGCCCAGCTTCCGCTTTGCAATGAGCATCTCGCCAAATCCTGCGCGTGAGAATGTCACGCTTGCATTCACAAGCGAGCGTGCGGCAGCACTGACGATCATCATTGTGGATATGAACGGGAAGTTAGCATTGAAGCTCAACGAGAGAATTTCAGAAGGTCAGAACGCATTACATGTTATGACCAACGGGCTTGCACAAGGTATGTACCTTGTGCGCATTTATGAGAATGGCAACCTTCTTGAAGAAGAAAATATGGCAATAATTCGTTAGCAACATACTCTCACCATACAAAGAAAAAAGGCGCGGGGATAACAATGCCCGCGCCTTTTTAATGTGTTCTACTTGATGGAATGTTACTTGGTCACTATCATTTTGTTCGCTTCGCGTTTCCCATCAGGATACTCTATCTGATAGATGTACGTCCCGGCAGGAAGCATACGAGCATCAACGACAATATCATGGTCACCTTCAACAAAGTAATCATCAACAATAACACGCTCAAACGAACCGAGCATATCGGAAAGAGTCACTATTACTTTTCCGCGCTCGCTAAGGCGTAATGGTATTAACGTCTTTGACGAAAATGGGTTCGGATAGTTCTGCCGAGCAACAGAAACTGATACCGAGATCGGTGAGCGGACGTCAAGATCAACAGTAGATTGGTAGATACTTTGCCCGCGAGATGCTGCATAGAACTTTCCGGTGTTCTTATCTTGTGCAAGTTGGCTGACGTTCGTAAAATGTGTCAACTGATAATCAGGGGCTGTCAAGCCGCGTGCAACAAATTCCCACTGATTATATGGTTCTACTTTTGAGCGGTATATGCCGCTATCGGTCGTGACAAGAACAGCTCCGTTTCTATCAATAAACGTTGAGTACGTTGACCAGTCCGGACGCTCTAACATGCGCGCAGAGTCGGGGAATATCCATTCCCATGTTTTTCCATTATCGTGAGAGATATCAACATGAGATCCGAACCTGGCGACAAACGCGCCACTTGGGTGCGCATCAAGCTGAGAGCATCCATTATTATCAGGTGAAATATCTACCCAGTTGATACCACCGTTTTTGGAAAGCCAAAAATTTGTTCCTTCATCAGAACAAAGAACTGTACCATCGTCCTTACAAGCGATCGCTGTCATACGTAGTATCGGGTCGAGGTTCGGTGCTTTCTTCCAAGTAAGCCCTTGATCTTTTGAGACCATTAAGCCTGTATTAAAACTTAAAGCAAAAATATCCCCGCCCGCTAACTGTTCAACGTCATAAATAAGGTTGCTTTTAACTGCCGTATCTTCAAAGAGGACTTGCTCCCATGAGTTTCCGTGGTTGACCGAGCGGAACAAGCCATAATAGGAACCATGAAGCAGGAGATCGTTCTTTGCAACATAGAGGAATGGAGGTCTGAACGCTTCACGCGAGATGAAGTTCAGCGGTACCCATAGGTCACCTTGACTTGGATATGCAGAGCGATCCATCGAAAACTGCGTAACGGAAAACACATCACCTTTCGAGTTCACAGCCACACCATCAATGAACTGCGATAGTATGCCATTGTTCTTATCAAACCACAGTGCTCCCTGGTCAGAGCTATTGCTTTTGATAACTCCAAGAGGGACACTCGAATGAAATACATCTCCGTCCTTTGATTCAGCTATCCAGAACTTGCTTTCACCGTGCTGGGTACCGTCACGGAGTGTCCATGTTGCACCGTTATCGATCGAACGATAGAATCCGCCCGTCCGTGTTTGCAGAGTGCCGTTGATATTGCTATGAGTCGTCATATACATAGCGTTGTTCGCGCTATGATCTGTCCGAAGGATAAACTGAATATCATGGTCACTCGGGTGATTAAATACTTCTGCCCAAGAGTTACCGCCGCTTGTCATACGAAAGACTCGACCCCAATACGTGCCTAAGATAATGCTATTATCAGGTGCAATTGCTATTGATAAAGGATCTTCTATATTCGGAATTTCCGGCTGAAGTTTTTGCCAGGTCTCGCCGTTATCTTGTGAGCGGTACACATAGTTTTTTGGGGTACCATTCTTGAATTGTACGCCATAGACATCACCATTACGGGCAACTGTCACATACAGGAATTGCTGCTCGCGGAAACTTGAGTCGCCTAATTTATCCCAGGAATCGCCATGGTCAGTTGAGCGCATGATACCATGCCCTGATGTAGATATAAAAATATATCCATTCCTGCCGGCAGCCATCTGTGAAAAAGAAACTGTTATCGAATCTCCGATCATCACGGGTACATCTTCCCACCCGATCTCGAAATCTTTCAAGCGAAGCAGTTCGCTATAGTAATTCATCACAAAGATGTACTCCCCGCCATCACTAAGGATCTGCTTTCCTTGTAAGCGTTTTAAACCTCTATTGAGATTATTCCATGTGTCGCCCTTATTTGTTGAGCGAAACATGCCCGCTACCTGTGTACTGACGAATATCGTATTATTCGAGTCAACGCAGACAGATGTGACGTTGCCGCCGGTGGGTCCTTTCGTCTGATGCCAAAGGATAGGGTCTCCTTGTGCATACGACAAGCCGACGAACATCATTAGAAGGAATGCGGAGGTTACGATCTGTTTCATAATTTTCCTTTACAACGATTAACTATCATCTATACCAACACCAAAAACAAGAAAAGGTATTCATGAGATGTCTCACATGAATACCTTTTCCATCATCAGTCAGCTGATTGCTGACATACGACTTTCTTACTTATTGATAACGAAGGTCTCTGTCTGTGAAGACTCCGGTGATGTGACACGTAGTGTGTACGTACCAGCCGGAATGCCCTTTGTATCAAAGCTTGCCTTATGTGCGCCCTTGCGAAGTACAGAGTTCGTCTGTATCGTGCGAACCTTCGCGCCGAGTACGTTAAATAGCTCTATCGTTACAGGAAGCTCATCAATGTTCACATCATAGAGAACCTTGATGTTGCCAGCGGGTGTCGATGGGTTCGGTGATACCTGAACGATACGTGTTGGGTTGTTACCCTTCATGTACTCAGAGACAGACTCATCACCGCAGAGATATTCTGCAGCAAACTGACCAGGTATGTACAGATTATCAAAGTAGCAGAGCGTTGCGCCGTTTTGGTCAAGGAATTCGCCGTTCGATAATACTATATCCGTTGTTGAATCCTTCGCTACCATAACGGTAAACTTCATGTTAGCGAATGTCTCACCATTGATGATCTGCTGACCACTGCGCGAGGTTATTGTAACAGTTTCTGTACCGTCGTTATTGTAAACAGCTGGGTCATCTGAGGGGCTGTTGAATGAACCTACAGGATCAACATTTCCATCCTCATAGTGCAATACATCGCGCTTGTAGGTTACATTAACCTTCACGCCGTATGCTCCTGCCGGTACTTCGATCGGGTCTGTATAACGAAGCGGGAGAGTGAATATTTCACCCGTCTTTGCTACATAGTTCACACCGACACCTGCGGGGTTCTGTGCAGAGAAGATGTTATCCAACTTTACACCGGGTCCGGTTATGATATCCATAACAGAATCTTTAATCACACCAGCGCTGTCATAGACGAAGCGTACACGTGCGCTAAGCGGACCTTCGCGGGTTGGCTTGAAGAGTGTCGGGATCCTCTGTATTCCGTTTATCGGTGCAAGGACGACTGCTGGCTGATACGTGATCTTCGTTGATAGATTTGACTGGAAGACGAACTGATCTGCATCGTTATAGGTCGGAGCTTCATTGATGATCTCGACCGATAACAAGTTCAGAGGTACAGTGCCTTCATTTGTGATGCTCACATCATAGAGCGACTCGCGGCAATCAACATACGTTGGTGTTGACTGGAAGCCGGTCGTAGCGACCTTCCTATTCGATACAATATATTGTATGAGAACCTCATCAGGCGTTGTACACACTGTATCAAACGTTGTAGCGAACGAAACCGACAAGGTCGTATCAGTATAGACATTTGACGTTATTTCAAATGAGAACGGCAGTACTTCACCCGGCTGCAACGTGAACGGGAACGTCAACGGAGAAGGTGATGTGATCGTCATCTCAAATGGGAATATTGCAGAAGTGATCGTAAGCGGTGAATCACCTGTATTCGTCAATGTAAAACCAGCCGGTGAAGGTACGCCGAACGGTATGATACCCATATTGATAATTGTCGTCGGATTCAGCGTGATCACTGCATGACGAACAGTACCATAGAGACTGACAACATCTATATCTGTAGAATCGAATGTATTCGTTGCGCGTAAGAATGCAGTACGTAACAACGTATATGGCTTGCTAAGATCTGCCTTGAAAGCAAAGTCAACCCATACTGAAGCACCTGTATCAATAGCGATCTCAAGTGGATTTTGCGTTGCAACGATCCTGAACTCAGCAGCATCCGGTCCGTCAATAAAGAGTTTATCGACAGTAATAGGTGCAGTACTTGTGTTAAGTAAATAGCGACGATGAATCACTTCCTCTTCACAAATGACCACGAGTGAATCCTCGTTCTTATCCCAGTTCACACCAGGCTTAATACCATTACCCTTAAGGTGTGATACATCCTTAATGCTGTGTTTATACGGTCCACGGATATCAGCATCATGATTTAGATCTGAGGAATCCGCACCTTCACGGTTAGGAGTAAAGCAGACATAGACCTTTACAGAACCCCCCGGAGGGATAGTGTATGGTAGGGCATAGTCTCTGCTTCCAACACGAATCCTCTTCGGATCGAAGGAGAAGGTTGTACTATTTGTCAATAACCACGCTTCAGTCAATATAAACGGCATGTTGCCAATGTTCCTGACTGTAAGACTATCTATACATCTTGTATCACCGACGATAACGTTACCAAAATTATGGTCATTAGCAACGATAATACCTGTTCCAATAGTACCCTCGATAGGCCAATAGGTCGTGAAACAGTCGGTCTTCATCTTGAGACTATCAAAGAAGTATCCCGTATCGCTATAGGTAAATCGTACCTTTATCGATAATGTATCACCCGGCGTAAGTGAGAATGGGAATGGTTTCGCCGGAGAATATGAAAGCACCTGGAATGCAGGATTGTTCTTAATAAGGTCTATTTCTTCAATAATATATGGCTTTTGTGATGCCTTATTGTTAATGAACTTGAATGTAAGATCCGTCGTATCAAATATATACTGGATTCCGAAATTCGTCATTGTATCTGGTGACGGAATGTAGGTAACAGCGGCTTTTTTATAGTAAAGCTCTACCATTTTTCCGTTACCATTATTATCGGTGATCATAACGGGAGCATAGCCGTCTTTACCGATATTATCGATCGTTATATTAAAACATTCTGTCGTATCCAAACCTTCGAAAATAATCTCACGCGTAGCGTTCGGATCAAGATCAGGGGTGAACGAAGTATTGTAGTATTGATATGGTCCTCGGACTTTTGAATCATACGGATAAATATCACCGAATTGATCATCCATGAGGAATGCACTCTTGATACCGCCATTTACGTGGTGGTCAGTTGCACAGATACGCCAACCGGTACAAAGCGTATCAACCTTTATGGTCATATCTGCAGAGTCGCCTGTTCCCAGAAGAGTCCCCAGAGGCAGAGCATACGCAAAGAAGTTATCATCATTATCAAAGTCGCCAAGATCACCATCCGCATCGATCGCGCGATTACCATAATGATAGATCATGAACGGGAAGTTAGCACGGGCGTAGTAACTTCCGGGAACCACCTTATAACGCCTCGCCATAAGATCCGGATGCCCTGGAATTACTTGGTACACTCCGGCAGGTGAAAGCCCGGCTTTACTTATGAAAGCTTCAGTCTGTCCATTTTTGGATATATAGATAGAATCAAACTTATTTTTCGGTCCTATCACATTAATAAAGTATGCTTGTAAACGTTCGTCAACGTTTGAAGGGACATACCAAAGATATGCATTACGCCAACGAGATTTTGGGATAATAGTCATCATACTCGGGCGTGGGTATGGCTGTTTCTGACTATGATTTGCAAGATCGATCTGGAACACAGAAAACTTATTACCAAGTCCGCCGGCACCATTATTTGACGAGAAACTCACAGGATACTCAACCTCTTGACGCTCAGCAGGATAGTATTTACCTGCATTCATTGAAACAACACCTGCAACATTTCCAATGAGCATGTCTATGACTGCACCATTATTATCATACGCATAGGTTCTATAGTTTTCACCGTTACCATCACCGTTGTATGGCTCTGAATCAACAAGAGGGACGGATATATACCCTGTATTATCCCAGTAGTCAGTAGGTATCATTTGCTCTACCATATAGTCGCGTCCTTCGAGCGGACGGTTGCCTACTGATCCTAAACCTGCGTTTTCATGTCCTGCGATAACAGCCACCGGCTTATCAGATTCGACAACACTACCGGAAATATCATTTTCTTGATCGCCGCAATGTGACTTTACAAGGTAACATTGGCCTCTATTGAGCGAAATATTGTAGGGTGTCGGAGCACCGGTTGCACCGGGACCATTAGTAGTACCTGTATGCTTTCCGCCTTGGGTTGTAGATGTAGGAGTGATCTGTATGGATGTTCCATTGTATGCGCCAATGACCATAAAAAAACCGCATGCCTGATCAATCTCTGATGGACCACGTCCACCGAGGATAGCATTTATACCATCAGGGTTATCATAATAACTTGCGATAACATACTTTGTACCGAGTCCATTGGTGGGTAAACACAAGTACATACCGCAAGCAGAGCCGCCCGAACTAAAGAACTGGACGTTGATCGGCTTCTTTGCCGTAATATGCGCTGCCTTGTACTCTTTCTTGAGATCACCAGGGTCTTCCATTCGCATACTTGCCGACTGCAACGGAACTGATACTGATTTTCTTTTTTGAAGCTTGATAGGCGTACCGGCAGTCTCTGTGCCATCTTCATTGAAGTATGATACGTATGCCGTATTATCTTGGAATGAGCTAATAAGAGCATAGATACGGAAGAACCCAGCAGAGAACGCAGGGACTACACGGTTAAAGCTCGGATTAACAAAGCCAAGATAGTAATCTTTTCCCTCTGACGGAGTACCTTGAGCACTTGCAAATTGCGGCGCCGAAAAAGCCAGCGTCATAAGAAGCAACAGAAATGATAATGATCTTTTCATACGATTTTGTATGTAGAGTGATTGGAAGAAAGTATGTTCGTAACCTGAAAAATGGAAGGATGTGTTAGAACCCTTCTTAGTTAAAACTATCGAGCACCCTCAAAGTTACAAAAAATAGTCAAAAAAAGTGAAATAAAATGAAAAATGTTCGATTTTATAGACACAGCTCGTGAATTACATGGATTTTCGCGACATCAACTGTCTATTATAATGCTATTATTTTTCACAAAGTTCACGAAAAACGACTGGTTTTGACGTTTTTGCATGTTTTACACCTTTTTAGTCCACAAATTGTCATTTTTTAAGGTCAGTCGGGAGTTTAGGCGAAAAAAATCTGTTTTTTGGGTATGCTTGGACTCAAATGCGATACAAACCCACAGTGGCTCGAAAAGGTAAAAGGCGATATCCCCGCCATATTGGTTGACCATGCACACTGCGAAAAGAAAGCCGCACTTATGGCGATCATGCTTTTGAACCGCTACCCCAAACGCGCCGAACTTGTCCATGAAATGACGGAGCTTGCAATAGAGGAAATGTCCCATTTCCGGATGGTGCTCCGAAAGATGGAGGAGCGCGGTATCCCCTTCGCACATGATTTCGGCGATGGTTACGCCCAAGCACTCCATAACCAAATACGCAAGACTGAGCCCCAAAAATTCCTCGATACACTCATCATATCGTCGTTGATAGAAGCACGTTCATGCGAACGCTTCAAACTTCTATCCGAAAGCATTGAAGACGCAGAGCTTGCAGAGTTTTACCGCTCGCTTCTTGCATCCGAAGCGCGTCACCGTAATGAGTTCATCCGTATAGCAAAGCTATACTTCAAAGAGGATGTAGTTCAAAAACGGCTTGAAGAGATGGAGAACTTTGAAGCGGAGCTAGTTGGTAGGTTGGTGACTTCCGCTATGATGCATGGGTAAATGATTGTCATTGCGGCTCCCACAAATGCTTCTTCATATCAACCCTCTCTCCTTTGAAAGTTACACCTTCCCTTTCAAGAAGCCAGCGCATTCTTTCGTATCCGCCAAATTTATGCGCCCCTGATAATGCACCCGCACTATTAATGACGCGGTGAGCTGGTATCTCTAATTCATCCGGCACTGCCGCCATTGCATGACCTACAAGCCGCGCAGAGCTTCGCATTCCAAGCTTCTTCGCGATTGCACCGTAGCTTGTTACCATCCCTTTTGGGATTTGCGAGGCAACAATATACACTTTGTCATAGAACGACAACTCCGTTTTCTTCGGGAGTTCTTGAGGTTCTGTGAATTTCCTTGCTGCTTTTTTTCGTTGTTGCATACCGAAAGAATTAACAACCATTTGAAACGAAGAGTAGCCATTATAGGTGCAGGTGTAAGCGGCTTAGCGGCGGCTGTCGAGCTATTCGAGCTTGCGGGCGAGCACGATACCGATATAGAGGTTACAATCTATGAAGCTCGCCGCGAAGCAGGCGGCAGGACACGGTCATTCGTTGATAGCGAAACGGGCGACACACTCGATAATGGTCAGCATCTACTGATGGGATGCTATACATCTACTATTGCTTTCCTCAAAGCTATCGGTTCATACAATAAAATTGAGCGAAGTTCATCGCTTGAAATACCGTTTCATTTTGCTGGAGGTGCGTCGCTTTCATTATCGCTTCCAAAATATATTCCTACACCTGTTAATCTTCTTCTTGGTATCTTCCGCTCCTCGCTGCTTGCAGGGTTTGAGAAATCATCAGCTATTCGCTTCGGATTGAATATCCTCTTCCTTACACACGATAAGCATTCGCACGACATGACATGCGACGCGCTCTTTGCAAAAACAAAGCAACCCGAGACACTCGTCAAAAAGCTGTGGGAGCCGATAATCCTTGCAACGATGAATGCACCCACAAGTAAAGCAAGCGCGCAAGTATTCATCAATATCCTGCGAGTTATTTTCTTTCATGATAGAAGATATAGCCAGATACTTTTTCCGAAAGTTGGATTATCAGAATTACTCATTGAACCAGCTCTTGCCTATCTTTCAAAAAAGAAGTGCGAGATTAAGTACGGTGCAGTCATTGGGGGATTAACACGAGTCAATGGACTTGCACACATACTCGGAGAAGACGGCAAGACGCTTGAAGTATATGACGCGGCAATAGATGCCGCAACGAACTTCACACGCTCGGACGGCTTCATCTACTCCCCTATCGTCAACGCATACTTTTGGGTGGATAGAAAAATACTTGACGCACCAATCAACGGCTTCATCGGTACATCACTTCAATGGTGTTTCCCGAAACCATCAACATTTGCAAAACAGTTGATTGCTTGCACAGTAAGCGCAGGTGATGGGCTTGTGCATAAAACCAGTGAAGAGATAACGGATATTTTGTGGAAGGATATCCAGCAGGCAATTCCAAGCGCGAAGTATGCAACGCTTGTTCACTCAAAGATCATTAAAGAGAAACGAGCAACAGTTTTATTGACTCCGGAGAATCAGAAGCTAAGACCGAACAGAATCTCTGATGAGAAAAATATCTACTTCGCAGGGGACTTAGCGCAGAACTCGCTACCCATGACCATCGAAGGCGCAGTCCGCAACGGACAAATATGTGCGCGCAAACTCCTTGAGGGGTTATCCGCGTAAGCTATCTAAAAATTCATCAAAGAGATAATCGCTTTCATGTGGACCCGGTGATGCTTCAGGGTGATACTGCACTGCGAATATCGGCAATCTCTTATGACGGAAACCTTCGAGCGTATGATCGTTAAGATTGATATGCGTGAGTTCGCATGAGTCAGGCATCGTATCCGGGTTCACTGCAAAGCCATGATTTTGCGATGTTATCTCAATAGTGTTCGTCTTGAGATTCTTCACCGGATGATTCGCGCCGCGATGACCATATTTCAGCTTATACGTTTCACCACCAAGCGCAAGCGAGAGAAGCTGATGACCGAGACATATTCCAAATATAGGATAGCTCTCGGATGCAATAAGCGACTTCACGGTTTCGATACCATCTGTTACTGCCTCTGGGTCACCCGGACCGTTCGAGAGGAATACTCCGTCTGGCTTCAACTCTTTAATCTGGTCAAATGAAGTTGTCGAAGGCACGACGGTAAGATTAGCGCCATGATCGCGTAGCTTATGAAGGATGTTCTCCTTAATACCAAAATCCATCACGACGACATGCGGAGCCGTTTTGCCGTTCTTATTGATCTGATAACTTGCTTTTGTTGTAACGCCTTTGGTAAGGTCAAGACCGCTCATCACGGGTATCTGACGTGCAGACTCGACGAGTTCTTCATCGGATTTATTCTCAACTGATATTACTCCGCGAAGCGCACCTTGTGTGCGGAGAATACGGACGAGCATACGAGTATCAACGCCCTCAATGCCCACCACACCGTGCTTCTTGAGGAATGTATCTAAACTTGTCTCGGCGCGCCAGTTTGAATATATTTCCGATAGCTCGCGAACGACAAAGCCACCCACATACGGTTTACTGCTCTCAAGGTCTTCGTCGTTCACGCCGTAGTTACCTTGAAGCGGGTTTGTCATCGTAACAATCTGATACGCATACGATGGGTCGGTGAGTATTTCCTGATACCCTGTGAGCGCCGTTGTAAAGACGACTTCACCTTCGCCGCGACCTTTATCAAGTGCGCCAAATCCCTTACCGCGAAGTATCTCGCCATTCTCTAATGCTAATCGTGCCTGCATACTTTTTTATCCGAAAAAAAGGGCTTCCTATAGAAGCCCTTTTCGTCACAATACAATTGTTATGTTGTTGAGGTTCTCTTTCATACCGCAACAGCTGCCTTCTTCAATGGTATAAACACCTTTGCCATCTCAAACCCAGCGAAGAATATCGCGCTGAACGCTACGTCGCTCACGAGTGAGTTACGGTAGAATGGTATCGCATTGACATACGACATCATCAGTCCGTCAAACGTCATCGGGTAGAGCTGCGGCTGGACGGTCTGGAATGCCCATGCGCCAAAGTTCGTGATGATGTAGAACGCAAGCGATGAGCCGAGCGTAACACCAATCCATTTACCAAGCGATGGCTTCTTCGCATAATTACTTCCGATGAAGGCACACAAGAGCAACGCTCCGTAGGTAATCATCATTGAAGGCAGGTAGTAAAAGCCGAGCACTGCGTCGGTAACGAGCATTGTTACTATCGGGATAATATAGCTCCATCGTGAGCGGAGCAAATACGCTCCGGCAAATACCGATGCTGCGGTAACGGCGTTGAAGTTATAGACCTCAAGCGCGTTAAAGGCAAGCCGCGAACCGATGCCAATAATGACAAGGGCTGCTGCATAAAAAAACTCTGTTTTGGGTTGGTTATTATTCATACGGTTATTCTTAACACAAAAATACAACGAGAACTCCCCATTATTTCGTATATATCAAAAAACGGGCAGGAATAACACCGGCTGTTATTGTCCGAGTAATAGCAGCAGTTGTACTATTATAGAAATCAACAGAGCCGTTATTCGTGAAGTCCTTGGCATCACCGAAGATAAGCCCTCCTGTCTGGCTATCATACCCTCCACTATAATACCCCTTGGCAATAAATGAATTATTCGATACCGAACGGCTTGATAGGTCTGCTATCGCTACGCGGTCACCGAAGGTAAGGTAGAGTTTATCAGCTCCGATAAAACTTCCATAGTTTGATAGGAAATAATCTGCTCCGGTAAAGGTGATTTTCTTGAGTGATGTCTTTGTAGCAGGGTCGAACCATATCATCTCCGGCGGTGCGAACGTCACATAATCACCAATACCGATAAGAATAACTTTTCCATTTACGCTATCAATCTCAACATCAAACGGATTGACCATGATATTATTGACGTATGAGACTGCTTTGGTTGATGTGTTAATGATCGTTACTCCCCCTGAATCATTTGCGATATATGCATTACCGCCATAGACTCCGATGCCGCGACCTGATGCTTGTGTCGGAATATACTGTTTTATCGTATTTGTTTTTGTATCAATAACTGCAATGCTATCACGGTGCAAGAGCGGCACCATTGCTTCACCATCAGCGGTCTTCGCGATCTGCGTCGGGTCAAAGTCAGACTCAAAAGCGATCGTATTCACGACTTTCAGCGAATCAGAGGTCAGCACCCATATCTTATTCGACTCATTCATAACAATATATACTTCATCGTCAATGAGCTTGATGTCGTTGCCTGTATCACCAAGTCCCGGAACAACATCCTCTGCTTTTGTCGAGTCTTTATAGCTCCAAGCATCAAGCGAGCTATTGCCCTTACCGAAACCGCCTTCGTTCAAGATGAGCAAACGTTTGCCGAATGTGGGTGTCGGATTATCAATTGGCTCTGTATTCGATTCACAAGATGCAAGCGTCGCTAATGATGCGAGCATAAGTAGTATGTGTAGTTTTTTCATTGTGGTTTTATTGATTGTTGTAAAAATTACTAAAGGTAAGTTGTATGCCAAGCGTGAACGTCCTGCCCGGCAACGGAAAACTTGGTATCTCCTCGTACTGCACGTTCGTTATATTATTTACCGCAAGCCGCAATTCAAGCGGAAGCAATTTTATAATATCTATCTTGCTGCTTGACCACGTAAGGTCAAGTGTGCTCACAGCTGGAAGAGTCGTCGTTGGGTTATTTGCAAGGTCAGTATATCGCTCGCTTCGGAATCTAACTATTGCAGAAAAACTGCCGACCGCAAGATGAGTACATGTCAACTGCGTCAGAGAACGTAACTTCGGCGCATACGGAAGTGATTTTCCCTCGTTCAAACTTCCGCTTGTTTTATTGAGTGATTCAAGATATTGGAATTGCTCACGAAGAGTGACAGCAAGTGGAGACGATACTTCATAACGAAGTTCCCCACCGAACTCCACTCCGCTTGTCACTACATTCAAAATATTTGACGGACTCCATATCCCCGACTGCCCCGGCAGCCATTGGATTTGATTGTTGATGGCGTTATAGCTCGCCGTTGCAAGCATGTGAAATGATATTTTCTCTATTGCAGCGCCGTATTCTATCCATCCATTGAGGTTTGAGCCGTGCGCGGCTTCGAGGTCTTGATTGCCGCCGACCTTCCAATACAACTGATTGAACGTGGGTGCATGATAGAACCTACCGTACGATGCGCCGATCATTACATCACCAAAATCATACTCTGTCGTAATAGCCGGTAAGAACTGGGTATTTTCTTGATCGGAGATGTTATCCACTCGAAGCGAACCTGTTAGCTGAAGTTCTTCTAAGGGGATGTATGTTGCAGAAAGCAATCCCGTATATTTCTCACGGGTTATATCTGCACTCCCTGAATCTGCATTCTGATTACTCTCCAAGTCGTTCTTATTCGCTTCGAGCACAACACCAAAACGCAACTGCTCACTTGTTCTATAGTATGACCGGAGCGTAAGATCATAGATGATGTTTCGATATTCATCGCTTACATCAATGTTCGGGTCAATGTATGTTTGGTACTGGTTCTGATACGATGCAGATACCGAATAATCAAGCAACGGACTGACACTCTCTTTTAGGATCAAGCCCACCAACCAATCTCTATCGAATTGCCGTGCGTATGGCGAGCTTGCGCCGGAATAATCAACGCTTACAGCCCCGGGCACACCACGCTCTGTCTCATCAAAAAGAAGAAAACCTTGAATGCGCGATGACTCACTCAAGATGTAATACGGTTCAGCTTGCAGAAGTGTGAGGTACGAGTCGTTGTTCGAGCGACGGACTTCTACCTCTGTCGGCATGCCGTTACTCTGGGTAACTGTCTGCTCAAATGGATAATCACCGAGTGAGGTGCGGTAGCTTCCATCAAATGCAATGCCGAATTTATCGGAGAGCATGTAGTTCGCACTGCCGTAGTACTCTTTTTCTGCAAAGCTTTTGGCATCATCGTAGGTGATGATATCGGTACCAATTCGCACTCTCTCGCCTCGCAAGAACGGCTCCGAGATAACTCCAATCGCCGCGCCTCCTACATCACCTGCAAGCACTTGCGCATTCGTACCTGTGAGTACTTCCACCTTATCCGCCGAGCGAAGTCCGAGCTTTGAGAGGTCTGTAAGTCCGTGCTGTTCGTTGGTTACTCTAATGCCGTTGCGATAGACAGCCGTGAACTCCGGTGGCAACCCCCTGAACGAAGCAAGTGCAATACCGCTCTGTGTGCCGTAACTGCGAATATCAAGAGCGGGATGAGCAAGCGAAAGAGCAGAGGGCGCAAGCGATGAACCCGATAGCTTTATCAGTTCACTTGCATCACGGTAGGTTACGGTAGATGGGGACGGGTATAGTTCTTCGGTGAGTCGGGTGGACTCAATGACAACATCTTTTGCCACAACGCGCTTCAGCGTATCGGTCTGACCGAACGCACTAAGCGAAATAGCAAAAAGAACGACACAATATGTTGCTCGTAAAAACAAAAAAACTCCACAGTCTTAATACAAGACAGCAGAGTTTTAAAGTCAAAAGTAAAAATTCAAAAGTTAAAAATCATATTTTGACTTTTAACTTTTTACTTTTGACTTGTCTCCCCTGCCTCGTTACCTCGAAGGCGATGGAAAAATCGGTTGGTGGCAGGTCTCCTGGCTTCTCCGGTTCAATTGATTTTAATGCCTTCCCAAGCTTACGCCCAGTGGACTTGATACGGAGTTACAGTTGCGGGTCAGCTCCCGATTTTAACGGGATTCCCTTTTCATCCGCTACATCTATAGCGGACACCACAGCCGTGATTAGAATGAACTATTGAATGCAAATATACACTGGGATTAATGGGACCGATGAGATTATTGGGATTTTTTATGAATGAATGTCCGAATATGTCATTGCGAGCGACCGAAGGGAGCGAAGCAATCTAAAATGTCAATCTATAGTCTGTAGTATGAAAGTGCAGATTGCTTCGTCGGGCTAAAGCCGCTCCTCGCAATGACACCAAAATCAAATAAAACAACAGCAAAATAGAGCCGAACTGCTCTTTGAAGTGTTATCTTTGTGTAACTTACTTTGCTACCAACGACCACGAAATGCTCGCTTTTTCGGTTCGGAAATTTTTATATTCGATTCTTATCATTCTCGGCGTCATGACGATCATCTTCTTCGTCATGAATCTGTTGCCCGACCCTGCCCGAATGATGCAAGGACAGCGCGCCGATCTCTCGACGCAGGCAGCTATCCGCCACGAACTCGGGCTTGACCTGCCTGTCTATGAACGCTATATCAAGTTCATGGCGAATATATTTACGGGCGACCTCGGGCGTTCGTACACCTCAAACCGCCTCGTAATGGAAAGCATCATGGAGCGCCTGCCGGCAACAGCTCTGCTTGCTTTTAGCTCGATGATCGTTGCTACACTCGTCGGAATCGGTATCGGAATCATCTCTGCAGTCCGTTCATACACTTTGATAGACAATCTCTCTATGTTCTTTGCAATGATGGGGATATCGGTACCGTCATTCGTGCTTGGCTTGCTATTAATGATCATCTTCGGATCATGGCTTCAGATACTTCCAATATCGGGATATATTGATCAGGGGTGGGACCATCTACTACTTCCGATGATTACTCTTGCGCTTCGCCCTATCTCTATCATCGCTCGCGTAACCCGCTCTTCGATGCTTGATGTACTCTCAAGCGATTATATCCGCACAGCCAAAGCGAAGGGACAAACACAGAAAGTTGTCATCATGCGTCATGGTCTTCGTAATGCGTTAAACCCTGTCGTTACGACCGTCAGCGCATGGCTTGCCGCACTGCTTGTAGGTGCGTTCTTTATTGAGTATATCTTTAACTGGCCCGGTATCGGCTCAATGACCATCGAAGCCATCCCCCGCTCGGATTTCCCGACGATACAAGGTACGGTGCTTCTCTCAGCGGTTATATTTGTCGTAGTGAATTTCGTCGTTGATCTTATCTATGCGAAACTCGATCCAAAGGTGAAATTAGGATAATGGCAGAAACGACTACTACCATACCCTATACCGAGCAAGCCGAATCGCGTTCGCCATGGTACTATTCATGGAAACGTCTCAAGCGTAACAAACTTGCAATGGTCGGCATGTGGGTTACAATACTGCTTGCCATTATTGCGCTCACGGCACATTGGATAGCACCCTTCGACCCGAACCTTCAAGTACTTGAATACTCAACGAAGCAGAGCGGCTTCAAAGGAAATGTTATTCTTGTGCTCAATGATTTGCCCGGCAAAGATCCCATTCCCAAACCTATACAGAGCTTTACTATCTCTGGTAATGAGATAGAGATGCTAACAGATGAGGGGAATACGCTAAAGCTGCCGCTCTCGAAACTTGCAGGTGAATCAGAAGAAGACTGGCATAAAACTCCGACGTACTACCTCGGTACCGATAGATACGGACGTGACGTGCTCTCACGAATCATGTACGGAGCAAGAGTATCACTAACGGTCGCCTTCTTTGCCGAACTCATCGCAATCTTCATCGGCATTTTGCTTGGTGCACTTGCGGGCTATTATCGCGGATGGGTTGATGATGTTATTATGTGGTTCACGAATGTCGTCTGGTCAATCCCTTCCCTCTTACTTGTTATTGCGCTCTCGATCGCGCTTGGATTAGGTTTTATTCAAACAGTTATTGCTATCGGAATTACGGGGTGGGTTGATATGACTCGTATCGTGCGCGGACAGTTCTTCTCTCTGCGCGAGACAGAATATATAGAAGCAACTCGCGCGCTCGGCTTAGGAAATCTACGAACAATCTTCCGGCACATATTGCCGAATGCTATCGGACCGATTATTGTAATAGCAACCGCAGGCTTTGCAAGCGCGATCATTTATGAAGCATCGCTTTCATTCTTAGGTCTTGGTGTACAACCGCCGACCTCTACATGGGGACAGATGATTTACGATGGCTACGGCTTCATCGCGGCGGGGTCCAATTGGGGACTCACAATTTATCCCGCGTTAGCAATAATCTTAGCAGTTTTTGCGTTCAATTTCTTCGGCGACGGATTGCGTGACGCCTTCGATCCCAAACTCAAACGATAATACTTAGATATGGCATTATTAGAAGTTAAGAATTTACAGACCTACTTCTTCACCGATGACGGCGTTGCGAAGTCCGTTGACAACGTCAGCTATACTGTTGACCAAAAAGAAACGCTTGGCGTCGTGGGTGAGTCCGGCTGCGGTAAGTCGGTGACTGCACTCTCGATTATGCGTCTTATACCAACCCCACCGGGACGTATCGTCGGTGGTGAGATACTCTTCGAGGGGCGCAACCTCTTGACGCTTCAAGAAGAAGAGATGCGCAAGATTCGTGGTAATAAGATTGGCATGATCTTCCAGGAGCCGATGACCTCGCTCAATCCTGTCTTTACTGTAGGTAATCAGATAGAAGAATCTATCCTGCTTCACCAGAACGTCTCGAAAGAAGAAGCGAAGAACAGAGCTATCGAAATGCTCAAGAAGGTCGGTATCCCCGCCCCCGAGCAACGTTACAAAGAGTATCCGCATCAGTTATCAGGCGGTATGCGTCAACGCGTGATGATTGCTATTGCGCTTTCATGCAACCCTGCCATCCTCATTGCAGATGAACCGACAACTGCACTTGACGTAACTGTTCAAGCACAGATACTTGAGCTTATTAACGGACTTCAAGAATCGCTCGGCATGGGCGTTATCCTTATCACGCATGATCTCGGTGTTATTGCAGAGACAGCAGATAAGGTCGCTGTTATGTACGCATCGCACATCGTTGAGTACAGTGTGGTCGATGAAATTTATTTTAATCCGATGCACCCATATACTGTCGGATTGCTTGGTTCTATTCCGAAGCTGAACATTGAGTCAGACCGTTTGATGACCATTGATGGCACAGTGCCCGTCCCGACCAACTACCCGCAGGGTTGCAACTACGCAGCGCGCTGCTCATTCGCTACACCGAAGTGCTTATCAGATGAGCCACAGCTTGTCGAGGTTGAGCCAGGTCACATGGTCGCATGTCACCATTGGGATGAGGTCAAGGCAAAGAGGCCGGCGAATCTGGTGGAAGCATAACAATATCAAAATCGTAAAACACAAAACCCGTCGTTCGACGGGTTTTTTTTTTACCTTACAAAAATGTATAATTCAACATTCGATACACCAACTTCGCTGCCAAATAAGTGGCATGTGGGTGATTCTTATCTGGGACTACTTCTACGACATCGAACCCGACTATCTTCTTTCCTGCCTTGCGTAGTTTGCGGAATATCTCCATTGTCTCATTCCAGAGGAAACCATCGGGCTCCGGTGTGCCTGTTGATGGCATGATGGATGGGTCGAAGTAATCTATATCGAAGGTGATGTAGACTTCATCCGATGGCAAGGCATTCACAACTGACTTCTGCCAATTCTTACCATGTTTGCCGCGACGAATCTGCGTTGCATAAAAGGTCTTGACCTTATGCTTTCTTATAAACTCATACTCCTCTTTGCACTGTGCGCGGATACCGACCTGCACAACGCGCTCCATCGGGAAATGATAATCATCATCAACTCTTGCCATAAAACAGGCATGGCTATACGGTGTACCGGAGTATTCATTGCGTAAGTCAGAGTGTGCATCGAAATGCAGGACTGACATCTTCGGATATGCTTTGTAGTGCGCGCCGATGGTTACTGACGAGATGGTATGCTCACCGCCAAGTGTAACGACGAACTTCCCTGCCGCGATCTCTTCGGTGACGGCTTTATCTATCTTATCAAGCGCGCGTTTGCCCGATACTTTCGAGAAATCAAGCGGAGGCAGTGTAGCGATACCTTTCTTAAAACAAAGTTCGCTAAAGAACTCATCATCGAAGAACTCGACGTACTGCGATGCTTTGATAATAGCATTCGGTGCCTTCCCTGTCCCGCCGCCATAGCTGACGGTCTTCTCATACGGCGCAGAGACGATAACGATCTTGCTTTTGTCGTACGAAGAATGCTCT
>JBKJTT010000083.1:0-3749 GCA_046590205.1 Kapaibacterium sp. (SeqCode) | reverse complement strand
ACTCTAAGTTAGACACTAACTTAGGCTCATAACCTGTTGAGAAATAACAACTCGGGGTAGCGTAGGGAATAGAGTATTATCGTAGATAGTGTTTATTCAATATATCGCAAAGTTATGAACACTATTACAATAGCTAGTTAACATCAGCAATGTTAGTAGTTTTGGGTAAACTCAGATAAGAGTCAACTCAAATAACTAGAGAAGAAACGGAAAAGAAACGACAAAGAGAATGAGATCAGATAAAATAAAGTATAAGAAAAGTATAATATAATAAACTATCCAAAATACATATATTATATATAACATATACATCTAAATAGAAAAGCTAGCAAATGTTCAGTAAACGAATAGTAAACATAGTAAACAATAGTAAACATATAGTAAGCAATAGTAAACACATTGTAAACAGATTGTAAGCATATAGATAGACTAATATAACTATGTATACATTATTACTATAGAGTATATGAAATATCTCAACACCCTCCTATAATGGAGAATAGTTAGTTAAGTTAGTAATCGATCCCTTAGACCAGTGAATATTGGAATAGCGGTAGCCTTGGTTAGGATATCGGCCAAATTATCAGCGGTATTAATATAAGAGACGAAAACAGATTTGTTTCTAACATATTCACGTACGAAGAAATGCTGTATATCTATGTGTTTAGTACGATTATGATTAGTGGAATGATCCGCAATATGCAAAGTTCCTTGATTATCACATAGGATTTTGACGGGAAAATTTTCGCCAACATAGTGTTTGAACCATTGACGAATATAGATTGCTTCGCGAACAGCTTCACCTAATGCATAGTACTCAGCCTCAGTAGATGAGAGTGCTATAGTGCGTTGTTTCTTCGATTGCCATACGATGGGTCGACCGTTCAGTAACAGTATCCAACCACCTACACTTTTGCGGTTATCGCGCTCCTGAGCCCAATCAGAATCAGTATAGATAGTAACATCGTAGGTAGGTTCAGTACCAGTGGTAGAACCAAATGTGAGCTTTTTGTCCGAGCAGCCTCGCAGGTAACGGAGGACATGGTATGCTGCGGTCAAATGGTAGTTATAGGGCTTAGCCAGATAACGTCCCAGGATCCCGGTAATATAAGCTATATCGACACGGGTGATAATGGCTGCATAGAGTAGTGAACCAACTATTGACCTATACTCCTCATGTTCCTCAGCGTTCAATTCCCGTGGTTCTGGCTTATCAGGCGGAACACTCAAATCTTTGACCCAATGGGGCGATTTGGCGGGTTTACATTGATTCCATTGATGCTTCAGGAGTATACCTTCGACATATGTACGCTGGGATAGAGTGATGGTTCGATTGATCCGATCACGTTCTACAACCATATTAAGTATCCATTTGCACTCGCCAAGATCCGTGATAGAATACTTAGCTGCGATTTTGGCTTTATCAGCCTGCCAGATATGGGCAATGGATTTAGGATAGAAGGATAGTGTATCGTCCACATACAGAGTAAGGTAAATACGTTCATCTCCAACTACCTTCATATATAGGCATTCGTCCAGTGGGGAGGCATGGTACCCCAAAGTTGCTAAGAATTGATCGATATTCAACCACCATCGGCGAGGTGCCTGTTTGAGCCCATATAGAGCTTTATTTAGTTTGAGTACGGTAAAACCGTCCATGCCCCCGAAGCCATCAGGGACAGTAACATAAATATCCTCATCCATATCGGCGTTGAGGAAAGCGGTGATGAAATCTAATTGATCAATTTCCAAATCCTTCATAGCAGCTATACCTAGCATAAGCTTGATTGATTTGTGGGCAACTGTAGGACTGAAGGTGAGATCATAGTCTACACCTGCACGTTGATGGAAGCCCTTGACTACTAGTCGGGCCTTATGTTTGATGATTCTATTTTGATCATCATGTTTGACCTTGAATACCCAACGACATGGGATTGCCTTTTTGCCTGGTGGGAGTTTTGCGGGAATGAATACTTTGAGTTTCTTCAATGATGCAACTTCCGAATCAACAGCTATTTTCCACTTCTCTCTGTCCGGCAGGCTCATAGCTTGCTTGTAGGTTTGTGGTTCAGCATAATTGATGGCATTCTCGGCTGTGAATGTTGCGAACGCATGCTCAACCTGGATGGGGGCTGGCGTTTTGGATCGCAGATAATCGAGTAGAATCGATTTGCAATGGGTCAGATTGCGTATGGGCTCCCATGTAGGGTCCCTATATCCCTTCCAGTACACCCTGTAATGGGGTACACCATTTCGCAGTTCATCGCCATCAATACGATCAACTACATATTCCTTATCAGGATCGGTGCTCGATACGGGAGCGAGTCGCTCTATATCAGGGAGGGATTTAGCCATATGGCTGAAGCTGGATTCGTTGAAGATAACGTCCCTGCTTACTTTGATGACCTTTAAGTCATGCAGCATTAACACCTTGTAGGCATTGTACTGTTCACTATAACCTAGAAAAATTCCTGGCTTAGTACGAGGTGCGAGTTTGCCCCGTTTACCCTCCTCAATGAGTACCTGTACATCACAGCCAAATACATGGATTTTATCCAAGGTGAATACCTGAGTTGGTGACATAAGTGATGCGGGCACACGACCAGCGGTCGAGGGTTGGCAGACTAGGTTATGTAAATGCGCCGCGTATAAATACGCCTGAGTCCAAAGTTCCGGTGGTGCATTGGATTGCGCTAGCATGCATCGAACCATTGTCCCCAATGTTCGATTCTTGCGTTCAACCAGTCCATTAAGTTGTGGAGTGTCGGGTACTGTAACAGATAGTACAGTCCCTTGATTAGCCAGAAATGCTTTCAGCGCTGTGTTAAGAAATTCACCTCCACCATCACAGCGTAGTCGACCTAGGGTTCGACGTGTTGAATTTTGCCTAAGCTTAATCATTTCAATCAAGCGGGTAGGCGCATCTGACTTTTTCTTCAAAGGATAGAACATGACATACCTAGAGTATTCGTCAACCATTACCAATCCATAGGTGTAACCATCGAAACTTGGTAAACGGAGACGATCATTTCCATCCATTTGGGAGAAGGGTCCTATTAAATCGACATGCCATACATCCATGATACCATTAGCGGTGTTCGAATGAGAGACAGCCTTTGACCCTATCGGCGCATGAGTGGCCTTACAGGTTGTGCACACGGCACAATGACAGGTGGACAAACTTTCCAAGTTTTCCTTGGTCAGACCTAAACCATATTGAGTATTGGTTAGTCCCAGCTGCTTTTGTCCTAGGTGAGCTAGGCGATTATGCCAAAGGGCTAATCGAGTGTCGGTATTGTTAACCGATGGTTGAGCTCCAGCTGCATCCAAAGGGCTGGTGTCGGCCATGCCTATAAACTCTGTGGCTTCTAAGTCTGGATAGTCGTCCTGATCGGTATAATCGTCGGACTCAGTATCGGACTCATAGACCTCTATTGCTGCAGCTGCAGTCTGAGAGACAGGTTTAGCGTTGGATGATTGAGAGGCGGATGCCTTCGAAGCAGGCGTAGCTGCTTTGGCTGATGAGTTCTGGAACCGTACTTTACGTGCTGCTGTTAGGGAGTCCCTGGCAGTCTGTGAAGTGACGGGTTTGTCCGTCCCATTTTTTGGTATAGTACCTTTATAGGGTGTACGAACAAAATCTCCCTTGGTATCGTCGGGATCTGAACCTAATCCCATGTCGTGAACATAGAGATTACCTTGTCTCTTACCTTTGAGTAAGGTACAGCCTTCAAGCTGGGCAGCGCCAA
>JBKJTT010000033.1:0-33883 GCA_046590205.1 Kapaibacterium sp. (SeqCode) | reverse complement strand
ACTTGATTTCGGATTTGTACGAGTCGGGTACCCAAAAACATTGCCGACGAGTATCTATAATTCAGGCAATGCCAATCTTATCATCAACCAACTTAATTATAAGACATTACCTCCGCCTGATTCTGTATTCGGAAAAAGCTCGTTATCTGGTCTGCCAATGATAACAACACCCGGCAGTACAGGGCTTCTTTATACCGTCTGTAGCCCGCTTGATACGATAAGTTATAACGGATTTGTTTATATAGTTGGTAATAATAATCTCAAAGATACTATAGCGTGTAAGTGTCGAGGAGCGAAACCGATACCGGAGTTCTCTCAAAAGACTATTAATTTTGGACAGGTTTATAGTGGCGATAAAGTGAGTCGAACGGTCAGTCTTCGCAACCGAGGGAATTGGCCGATTTCAGTAGTGCTTGCAGAGATACGAAGTGCAGCAAGTTCTGTATTTAGCTTCACACCGTCGGAAACATCGTTCATCGTCGAGTCGGATTCGATCCGTAATTTTACTGTCACATTTAATCCCGGATCGCGGACAGCATTATCAATACGCGGTTACCTCATCTTTTATTATGATGATTTTACTCGAGACACAGTTGTCTTGAATGGCGATGAGATAACGCCCAAAATGTCTATAACGCCGAAGGTCTATGACTTCGGTAAAAAGAAAATTGGTTCAAAAACTACAGCAGTTGTTACGAACATGGGTAATACTGGGCTTATCCCACTTACCTTTGAACGTCAAGAGGTAAGCTCTGATATACCATTCTCTATCAAGAATGTCCCGGTTGTTAACATTAGTGAGACCGTACCTCTATATGGCACCTTCGAGCCAATTGCAGTAGGTCCAGCTTCGGCATGGATATTTATTACTTCAGGTGGTTATAAAGATTCTGTTCTACTCCTTGGTGTAGGTGCTGTTGCAAAAGGTATTTTTGTACCCAAGATTCTTGACTTTGGCATTGTCAAATCGAATGTTGTAAATACGAAGACGGTAACCGTTACAGATTCCGGTACACTTGCACTGAATGTCGTTCGCTATGAAATTACCGGACCTGATAAAGCAGACTTTAGAGTAGCGGCTATACGTACGTCACTTGGTACTGTAATTGACACTCCATTTACGATCATTGAAGGCGCAACCATCTCGTTCGACATTGAATTTATGACCAATGCAAAGACAGGCGCGGCACATATTGCAACGCTTTGTCTGTACTACGACGATAGTACCAGCGACTGCATTCCGCTTCAAGGCATCGAAGAAGCACAGATGGTACAGTTTGCTACATCTGCAGTTGATTTCGAGAAGGTGAGAGTTAAGACACATGCTCAAAAGAACGCATCCTTCCGAAACGGATCGAACATAACGCTTTCTGTCGGTAGTACAAGTATCATCTCGCAAACTGATGTATTTTCTGTTGTGGGTTCGCTGACACCTATTGCACCGAGCACTACATTTAATGTCCCGATAGATTTCTACCCAACGGTACGCGGCGTCTATAGCGGATTCTTAAAAGCACAAGGCGGTGATATACGTACTGATTCGATCCAGCTTCGAGGCATTGGCGCAGCACCAATACCTGTCGTGAGTGATACTGTAATCAACTTTAGAAAAGTAGCAGCGGGTACAATTGCGCAAGATTCATTCTTTATTGTCAATAAGAGTGACGATTCACTTAAAACCGATTGGCTCTTTAGAGCAGATTCTGTTTTCTTGCGCGGCGATGAGTATAATGAGTTTAGCTGGAGAAGTGCAGTACATGGCGATAGTAACATCACCGATACTATAGCGATTGGTGGACTCTCGGACTATACAGTCTATTTTGAACCAAGCTCAGTTACGATCTACCATGATGCAGAACTTGTCTTCTTGCTTGATGATAAGTCAGAGGTCATCGTTCGTCTTATCGGACTAGATGAATCTCCCAACCTCGTTCTTGGCGAAGACACACTTGATTTCGGCAAGGTTCGTGTCGGTACGCCTGCTTCACGTAAGGATGCAAATCTTATTAATACATGGAGTAATACTCTTATTGCGGGCACGGTTACACTTGAGCCGCCTGTAGGTGTGTTCGCTAGTATTACACCGATAGGCAATGACATTTCGGTTCTGGCGAATTTGCAAGACAATGAAATGCCAATAGAGCTTACCTTTGCGCCAAATGCAGCTGGTATGTTCTCTGCACGACTTATCTCCTCAGGCAAAGATGCGATCACCGATACAACATTCCTCATCGGCGAAGGCGCAGCACCGAAAGCGAAGTTCACACCTGATGCGGTTCTTGATTTTGGTGAAGTACTCTATAGTACACCGCTTACTCGTACATTTGAGTTGAAGAATGTTGGTAACTGGCTCTTCTCGACGATTGATGTAAAAGTTGTCGGCACGAATGCTGCTGACTTCACTGCAAGCATTGCCAATATCATTAACATCGAAGAAGACAGTGTTCGCACATTTAGCGTTACGTTCTTAGCAACGACACCAATACAGACAGGCGATAGAACTGCAACAATAGAGTTTACACTTGATAACAACGTAAAGGTTAGCTACGATCTTCTTGCCCTTGATCGCGGTCCGTATGAGACCGACCTTCGTTTTGATAATGTAGCTATTCGTATCGGCGATAAGGTTTATCCCAATCTTCGACTTGTAACGCCGATACCTGATACGCTGAAAATTAATCGTTTAGTGGGTGTCATCACCTATGACCCATTAGTTGCTGACCTTCTTGATGCGACCTTAGCAGAAGGTTATCTCAAGTCAGATGGATGGAGCTCGGCAATTATTACTAATAAGGTTATTGGTACGGTAACCTATGATCTGGATCATCAGACAAAGTTTTTAGTACAACCAACACCAATACTTCGATTGACTTTTAAAGCGCATGAAGGAGTCGCACCCGGAGCACAAACGATACTTGCTCATCAAAGTTTTGATTACCCGGGCAGAAAAGAAGTACAGGCAGTGCTTACGAGTGGTGTGATCATTATTGACTCGACATGCGGTGATACACATTTAAGCGCTACTTCACCCAAAGCATCATTCATTGAGCAAAACCGTCCGAATCCATTCGGCGTCTCGCTCTCACCGACAACAGATATTCCGTTCACTGTCGGAAGTGATGATACACCTGTATCATTGCGCATACTCGATATGACAGGTAACGAAGTATTATCCCTTGTACGCGGGACGTATGCACGAGGACGCTACACTGCGAAGCTTGATGCGTCGCAGCTCCCGAGCGGTACATATATGTATGAGTACCGTGCGGGCTCAAGCAAACCGCAGGTGAAGAAGTTAGTGGTAGGGAAGTAACGCAACGAAATTATTATTTTGATAATGGGACGGGTTTTAACCCGTCCTTTTTATTTCCAGGAAACTTCGTGGTCTAATGCATCTGCCAACATCCCGAGGTATTGTCCTTGACTTACAGTGTATAACCCAAACTGCTCAAGATGTTCTGTCGGCATTTGTGCATCAAGCAATGTAAACCCTTGCTTACGAAGATAACCCACTAATGCGATCAACGCTGCCTGCGAAGCATTTGGCGCTCGGCTGAACATAGACTCACCACAAAATGCCGATCCAAGTGAAAGCCCATACAATCCACCCACTAATTCACAATCGCGCCATGACTCAACCGAATGAGCAATACCATCATGATGGAGTTCAGTATATAGCTCCATCATTTCCTCGGAGATCCAAATATCATCGTCAGGGAGTTCATTATGCCTGGCACAGGCGCGAATTACTTCTGTGAATGCAGTATCAATACGGATTTCAAAAGGTTCTTTCTTGAGTGCTTGCGAGAGTGAACGGCGGATAGTAAAATGTTCATCAAGCGGGATAATGCCTCGTGGTTCGTAGTGAAAGAACCCGATAGCACCGACTTTGCCTTCAGCCATCGGGAAGAGTCCGCTTTTATAGGCGGCGAGTATCATCTGGGTATTGAGATACTGTTTGCGAAATGGCGGAGCGTACATTACTTCTGTAAAATAACGAATTCTGTGCGTCTGTTAAGGCGTCTGCCTTCTTCTGTAGCATTATCTGCGATAGGTCGTGAATCCCCGTAACCGATCGATTCAAGGCGATCACCTGAGATCCCTGATTGCATGAGATACTTTCTCACAGCTACGGCTCGTTCTGCTGCGAGGATCACATTTTTATCATGCGGGCCGCTTGCATCGGCATGACCTTCAACTCTGATGCGCATCTTTGGTCTGACGTGCATCAGCCGTACGACTCGTTCAAGTTCAGGCACGAACTCAGTTGCAAGTGCTGCTTGATTTGGTCCGAAGAGAAGGTCTTCAAAAACAAATCGTTTACCCTCGTCGAGAGCGATCATTTTTCTGCTTGTTAGCGGAGAGCGGTCTTCGCTGCGAAGAATATCAATTCGCACAGAGTCCGGAGCAAGTGTTGATTGTGAAAGATAGCGAAGTGCATACAAGCTCGTAATGTCACCTGCAACTTGTGTAAGGACTGAATCGAACGGAGCTGCAATATCAAAACTTGCACCTTCGGTAAGGACAGCCATATCCTGATATTGTGTCATCTCTTTCGGGGTGATGCCATATAGACGTAGCTCCCGCTCAAAGAGATAGTCACCCATCTCTCGCATTGTAAAGTCTGTTGTACCGTCACCGGGTTTATCACGTTCGAAGCAAGGTGCATCTGTTACAAGAATAGCCAGTTTGAGAGCGATCGGTCTGTACTTGATATTTGTTGCTGCTTTCAAAGCTTCGAGAGAATTTTCAGGAATGTCTCCACCGCCGGCTGCCTGTATTTCCCCTACCCATCGCTCGAAGGTAGCAACATCATCGGTCAGTTCAGGACTTGACCATGTGACGACATCAGTGAACCGCACAAGACCAAGCTGGTAGTCAAAGCCTTGACTGCGAAGTCGACCGGAAAACCGCTTGATATTGTCCTTTACAGCGTCAATAAAGGGCTGCATGGAGCCTGTTTCGTCTATGACAAATACAATGTCGATGGGGACACGGTTCGAGGCGCTAATGAGGTCTAATGCGAGAATAGGACGCTGAATACCGTTCTCAAGTACCAGAATATCCTCTTTTTTAAGTGTTCTGACGAAGACATTGCGGTTATTTACAGCGCTGAAAATGACGCTCATTTCCGGGAAGTGGGTAATATCCACGTTTTTGATGTCAAAAATGACATCTCCCTTGACCGAAACCAACCCCGAACCCGTCCTACGAGACGAAACCTCACGTTTCTTTTCGAGTGCCTTATTTCCCTTCAGCTGTGCGGATACAGGCACCGAAAAAATGGCAATGAGGGCGTAGGTGAAACAAAATAGGCGAAAATGAATCATTAATAGTAGAATGCAATTCCTTACTACGAAGTTACGGACAAAACGTGTGCCGTGTTTATGAATAATTATTTATTGATAGAAAAATCATGTATTTTCGTAACCTTGGGCTGGCTCAAGTGTTTTACTCTTGAGCATTTTCTCTTCAATTGAACAAACTTCTTATTATAGTTCTTCTTCTGTTTTGTCAATCCGCTATTAGTCGGTGGGATAGGGTTGGGTTTATGAATAATATGCCCATTGGTTGCGGCTTTTTTTTTGATGGTCAGAATGGTCTGATTGGGAGCGGGAATTTCAGTAGTACCAGTACTATCCCTCCCTATCAGTTAAGAATCTGGCGTACTACAAACGGAGGAAATAACTGGACACAATCTTCAACCCCCAATGGTATAGGCAGAGTAACTTCTATTTTTATGAAAGATGCTAATGTTGGTTATGCATCAATATATTCTTCAACCTATTCTCTTTGGAAGACGACTGATGGCGGTACCACATGGCGTGATCATTCACAAGGTGAGAATGGTGCAAGTACCTGCATACATGTGACTTCTTCACACCTTGTAAAAACAATGTGGGCTCGTAATGGTGGTAGCGCAGGGGGCACTTCCTCAAACGATGGTGCGACATTTAACAATATCTTTGAAAGTCAGTTTAGTGAAGAAAGCTATAACGGAATTGATTTTATCGACGATCGTAACGGTATCGTTACTCCGGGTCCCGGACAAAATAATCCGGATTGTTTACTAACCAATGATGGTGGTCAAACATGGAGTCGAGGTGGACAACTTGATGAATCATGGGGGATATATGCTGCAAAAGGTCACGGTATGTATATTACTCTTGCTGAAGGGAATTATGATTTTGACCAAACGTCTGTAAAGATTAGTACTAACGGAGGTATAAGTTGGTCAACTCGCCATGTTTTTCCGGACAATAGCGTCATACGAGAGTTTACAGGACATATCCATGGAAAAGGAACATCTGTGTATGTTCAATCAACGAACCAAGGTCTTTTTCGATCTGATAACTTAGGCACAACGTGGAAGAATGTTGGAGGTCCAAATCACTCTCGTGACACCCGCTTCTTCGTAACCGGCTGTCAAGGCGAAGTAGTCTTTGCGTTTGATAATTTCGGCGGTATCTGGCGGACGACAGATGGTGGTGACGGTACACTTTCAGGTGGTGGCTCCGGGGCTGGCCCGCTTTCACTAAGTGTTGATTCAATACTTATTAGTACGTTGTACTGTCAACCTGAACTTGGATTCGTAACGCTTTCTGTTCCGCCTTGTGCATTGTTCTCGGTAGATAGCATTTATATTGTTTCACAGCAGAATGAATTTACGACCGATTCAACAAAGCGATTTTCGGTTGTGGATGGTTCATCGGTTACTGTCCCCGTTCGTTTTCAGTACGGTTCTTCGGCAACACGTACAGGAGTATTACACTTCAAAGGCACAATAGGCGGAAGACAGATCGATACTACTATCATCCTTATCGGCAAAAATGCAACAGCTCCGGAGCCATTCATCGGATTAATAACAAGTGTTTTTGCCGGAGATACAACACATATCCCTATCCATCTTACACCAACGGTTGATACATTTACTATCAAACGGTACAGATTACATCTAAGTTATAATACGGACCTTCTTTCGTGTGAAGATTTTGATATTATTGGTACGCTTTCAAACCCAATCATATCGCATCAAATTATCAATGATGCAAACGGTGTGGAGCTAATCTGTGAACTAAGAAACCCTATCACTGAAAAAAGTGACCTCTCGCAGCCGCTGGTGAAGCTCGTGATGCAAACGTATGTCACAAATACTCTGGAGTCCTCAATTCGTCTTGATACGTTGAGTGTTGCGACACAGACACCACTGCCATTGTGCTTTGTGCCACTGCGGCAATATCAGGCAAAATATGAATGCGGCGATTCGATACTTGTTCAGCTTATGAGGGATGCGGGGACAGTACAAATTAACTATGTCCAACCTAATCCATCGGATGGAAAGAATCCAATATTAGTAGGTGTTTTGCTACCTGCTCCGATGTCAGTACTTCTTGAAGTAATGAATATGCAAGGCATTGTGCAAATGACAAGCCCTACTTATGAGTTGCAATCAGGAAGCCACGAACTTACCTTAGATATCTCAGGGCTTAGTTCAGGAAGCCATGTTCTACAGCTACGAAATGGGCTATATGTCTTCTCCACGCGATTAATATCTATCAAGAGATAAGGGCCCCGCCCATTATCGTACGATAGCCACCTTCGCTGACTCATTACCACACCTCACAAAATACGCTCCGTTAGCAAGCCCCGATAAAGGCAATCGAACAAATTTCTCACCAAAGTTAAGCAATACTTGCTTAACCTTCTTGCCGAGCATATCATATAGCTCAAGCGATGCTCCGTTCATATTCCTACAAACGAGTTCATTCGTTACCCCATCAAGAGAAGTACTGAATTTAGTAACGTCTGCAACGTTCGAACCAACCGATACTGCGGCATCATAACCGATAGTCACTTCCGAGAGGATGACAAGGTCGTTATCGAAACCGATGGAGTCTATTTCACCTGAGAGCATCGTACGGTAGTTCTGCGAGCGGTACTCGTTCGTATAGTTGAGCGTATCAATGCCACCGTCTTTGCGGTAGGCAAAGAAGCGGATAGGCATCGTGAAGTGGTCGCGAACATCTTGAATCTGATTAACTCGGATAAATATCTGATTATTCTTATCCTGTGCCCATTTGATATCATAAACAGGATGCAGCGAACCATATACCCACTGATCAAAGTATTCGGTAAGATCCATCCAAAGTCGTGTGCTCATGTAGTTTGCAAACTCGAGTGTATTGCAGTTGTCATAAGCAAAGTTATCTGTGTAATCCGTTAGAGCTGCAAAGAAAAGTGGGTCGTTCTTTACAATTCTCCGTAGCATATGAATGACACATGCACCTTTTGCGTATGTAGTCGCTCCGTTGAAGAGCAAGTGTTCAGGTGGGTCATAGATAGGGATGTCATTATTATCACCCGTGAAGTAGTCCTCTGCTTTTCCTTCGATCGTATTGCGGTACCACTGATCCCCACCCCATGATTCATTATAGATAGCTTCGGTGTAGGTAGCAAATCCTTCGTTGAGCCATAGGTCTTTGAACGTCTCACAGGTAACTTTATCACCGAACCACTGATGTCCGAGTTCATGTGCTATCCCGTTCTCACTCCAACCGCGAAGCCATGAGCGATTGACTGTTGAGATGGACTGATGTTCCATACCGCCAAAATAGAAGGGTTGTACCGGGACTTGACCGTATTGGAAGAATGGATACGTCCCAAATGCTTTCTCGAATGCCCTCATCATATGTTTGGTATTTCTAAAGGCATTTGTTGCATTGTACTTGCTGCCGTCGGTTATGGTCTGTTCATCGTAGTCAACTTGCCAAGCATAATAATGCAGACGAATACTATCAAAGGGATTTGTATAACGCGGAGTCATCTCATCCCATGTGGCAAACTTGCTGGCGTTGATAACGATGAGATACGTGGAGATGGGTTTGTCACTGTAGTAGCTAAATCGTTTGTAAGAGCCGAAAGAAGTTGAATCAGAAAGCAACCCGTTCGAGGTAACAAATATGCCGTTGTTCGGTACAGTTACACGAACTGTCATCTCGGCCTTATCATCAGGTTGATCGTTACAGGGAAACCATGCATGAGCGTGGCGCGGCTCGCACATTGTATAGAAGACATCTTCTTCAACAAAGATCGAATCCTCGGCAGGTTTTGGTCCGAGTCCGACGAATTCGCCTTTCGAATAAAAATGCGCTCCGCGATTTTCTTCGCTCGTGCGAAGAAAGCTTATGCCAATATGTAATCGTGATCCCTTAGCTCTGAACTTCGCGGGAAGCTGTACTCTGATAGTCTCGTCGCCTTTTGGCTGCGGTTTAGGGTCTTGGGATTCACCCTCTATCGTAAGTCCGGTTATCAGCATACCCCATGCGTCAAAGTCAATGTAGTTGGATGTCTCAAGCAGGTCAAGCGTGATTGTAACAAGCCCGTTAACTTCCGGGAGCTTTTTGGCAAAGGCATCGCGGAGATCAACTTGAATATCATAGGATATTACATCGTATGGGCGGTACGGCAAGTCAGGGAATGCTTGCGGGCTTTGCAATGAATGCTTATGCGCCTCGGCTTTCGAGCAATACTGCTGTGCAAAAGGGGAGGTTGCGGCCAGTGTGGTAAGTACCAAAAATAGGAATTTCATCATGCTATAGTAACACCAAATGGAGTGATTTGTTTTCGGGTTTGAGGACTTAAACACAAAGGCACGAAGGATACACGAAGGTTTACAAAGAAAAAAGCAGACCTCCCATCAGGAAGTCTGCTTTACGAAATAATACATAACTTATCGGACTATTTCCATCTGTTTAACGAGAGTACCATTTGGTGTCGCAAGCTTATAGAAATATGTACCTATCGGCAAGGCAGAGCCGTTGAATTGTAACTCATGTTTGCCTGCACCGAGAACACCGTTATGAAGAGTTGCTACTTCATTGCCGTTAATATCGCTAATGACAAGCGAAATGTTCGCCGAAGATGGAATCTCGAAAGAGATCGTAGTCTTACCAGAGAACGGGTTGGGGTAGTTCTGGTTTAGAGCAAGCGGTATGCCATTTGATTGTGTTACATCCAGTACAGCATCTGTGATCGTCAGTGTATTTGCACCTGAATCGTACGAATTTGTATATTTTTTCAACGGTGAACCTGCAGGTCCTTGTATGACTGCACCATTCACATCAAATCTCGAACCATGACAACCACAAACAATACGTTGTGTATTGGCATCATACGGATCAACTTGACATCCTTGGTGTGTACAAACAGAAGAAACTACGGAAAATGTAGAAGCATCAACGCGGGTAATAACCATCTTTCTTGAAGCATTCGGTGCTGCAGGAGTATAGATCAGAGAGCCGTTTACGTTCTTGAGCTTTGCATACTTTGTTTCTGCGAGGTCTAGCACTACCGAACCCATCGGTTCCGCGCCACCGCCGGCAAATGCATCGGTCGCTTTCAAGAGCGAAGGAGCAATCGCGGCTGCCAATGTTACCCCGAGCGCTTTCTCAAGGAAATTTCTTCTATTCATTGTATCATTTGCCATAAAATGTAGGTCGTAAAGGTTAAGTTAAAAATCTGTTTTTGGTATATCTATCCAAGAGCATAGACACGCCGGATATATGAAATGTTACTTCGTAACGATTATTTTATTTGCCGATGCACCTATCCGCACAAAGTAAATGCCATCGGGCAAGCCCGAAACATCAAATGCCGTCTCGCCTCCAGAAAGCTTTTTGGTATTTACAACTCGTCCGAGCGCGTCAATAAGCGATGCATCATCCGCCCGATTATTAACACGAACAATGAGCGTTTGTTTCGCCGGATTTGGGTAGCAGGAAATGTCGCTTACTTGTTCAGTTGCGGAAACCGAGAGCTTTTTTGGAATAGGTATCTTTACGACCGAAGATGTCCCTCCTCCAAAGTTAACGGTATTCTTAGCGATAAGTGTATCGCTTGCAATATAAAGCTCGGAGCCGGAGTTCGGGTTGAGATTGAAGCGTGTGTGGTTCGACGATGTAATATCAATGCGCAGACGATGTCCTTCGGGAAAGGTCATCGCTAGATTTCGCAATTCTATCGTGATAGGGTATGTAGTGCCGGGCGTTGCGAGTTCTTGAGTTTCGAATCCCTCACGGAATCGTAACCGCTTCATAGCATCAGTAATAATAATAGAACGTCCATCAGGATATACGTCGGTAAGCCGCACTCCGAAATCAGTATCCGTACGATCAGTCTGTACAAAAAGGAGTACTTGTATCTTACCGCGAATCGTTATTGGCTCAGTAAGCACATCAGTAGAAAATGTCAATATGTCATTTCGTTTTTCTATTGTTTGGCTGATGTCTTGCGGTCCATGCAAAAGGTATGAGCTGAATGTCGAGCTGCCTATTGAAGGAGAAAAATCTCGTGGGTTACATGTGTAGTCCAGCCAAGTACGAGAGTCAGGTCTCCCTTGCCCAAGCATATTCGGATGAGCGAGATAAAGACTTAATATATCGCCGTTTGCTGTTGCTTCCTGCCACGAAGAGTTTTGATTTGTCCATTGATGTGTGCCGAGGTCAAAGTACTTCGTCACGGGTTCATTCGGATAGCCATTATTAATATCACGTAAATAATGGTCAAAGAACTTCAGCGCCGCATAGATTGGCTCACCGACTGATTCGGGATACTCAAGAATTCCTTGCTGGGATTTTCCAATTTCCGTATGCAACCACGGACCAATAATGAACTTGTGTTTGTCGCGAACGCTTGGGAAGCTTCTCTCTCGAAGGTCTTTGAAGGCACGAATGATACCATCTGGAAAATGATCATACCAACCTGTTATCATCAGGAGCGGGATAGCGATTGAATCAGGATAATCAGTGATGGCTTCAGTATATTTCCAAGCGGCATCGTATGTAGGGTGAGCAAGCGCAAGGGCAGTACCACCGAATCCGAGCGAGTCAGTTGTATTGTAATGCTCTTGGAGGAAACATCCGCCCGGAAAATACTTATCGTAGGTTGCTTTATAATCAATGATGAACGGCACTGCACATACATGATGTGGCGGGCGATGCTTTGCTGTTTGGAATTGTATCATACCAAGTGCAGAGCCGCCCCATGTGCCTACCTTGCCATTAGACCACTTCTGCTTTGCAATCCACTCTATGACGTCGTATCCGTCAAGCCCTAAGTCATATCCGGTTTTTGCTGCCGGGGTTGAAGCATAAAACCCGCGCCAGTCAAGAATGACATAATTGTAATTAACTGTATCAAACGGAAGCTGTCCCCCTGCCTGCGGCAAGTACACAGCGACTCGGTATAATGCTTTGTTGTAAGGTGTTTGAATCAGGATGACGGGTTTTGCGACAGTCGAATCCATCGTATATAGATCAGCCGCAAGTGTTGCGCCGTCACGGACTGGTATAGCCATTGATATGTATGTCTTTGCAGATTGGGCATTCGCCGTGACTGCCAAGATAAACAGTATGTAAATAAGTGATTGACGCATACTCAATTAGATACGATTTATTTCAAAGGGTTTAACACAAATGTGCTTAAAATATCATAAAAAAGCATTAATGAGTATTTATTTTCTGATGAGTATGTAAATAAATCGTATTATGGGGTTACAGTGTCGGCACGGTATTTGCATTATGTTGCTATAACGTTATCATAAATAAACTATTGAAAGGACACTCATATGAATAAGCATTCATTATCAGAAAAAATAGCTAAAGGCAGAGCATTTTTGGCGATTATTGCCGGTATCATCTTTATGTCGTTTGTAAGCGGCTGTGCAGATGACACTTCATCGCCATCAGGAGATGCTACCATCAATGCTCGTTCTCAAATGAGCTCATCTACAGTAAGTTCGACCTCCCCAAAGGGCAGCCAAACAATACTGGCAAAGGGGTTGACTTGCGACTCGCTTCATATATCAAGCGCGAGACTGCTTATCAGTAATCTCAAGCTACATCATGATAGCGGTGATTCATCGGGCAAAGGTACTATCAAGACTGGGCCGTTCATTGCAGAATTCAATGCTGCACTCGGTGCACGTCTTATATCTACCGTAAGTGTACCTTCCGGTACATACGATCGGATCAAGTTTGAATTCCACAAGCTCAAAGACGGACTTGAGGACATTCTCATCAATGATCCTGTCTTTGGTGAGTTCGTCAGCGGTGGTCGTTATACAGTGATCATCAAAGGCGAGGTATTTGTAGCAGGAACATCGTATCCGTTCGTCTTCCGTTCATCACAAACAGAGAACGTGAAGGTACATCTTGATCCATCTGTTACTTTTGAAGGTGATAAGGTATATGACTTGATCCTTACCTTTGATCCGTCGGCAGTCTTTGCACAAGTTGCCGGAAGACCACTTGATCCGCGCGATGTTGATAATCAAAGCGACATCGAAAAACAGATCAAGCTAGCCATAAAAGCTAATAAACAATAAAAAGTGGAGGTGATAAACCCATATCCCTAAACATGACAGCACAATGACGAAGTAAGAGGTTTCTTCGTCATTGTGCTATTTATACTATATTTTCTTGAATCGTAAAATGTGGGTTCTCTATGATTCCGAACACATTCCCGAATGGGTCAAAGACTGAGGCAACGATGATACCTTCTCCGACATCTTGCAATTGAGCATGCTCGGTTGCTCCGAATGAGAGAAGCCGTGTGAATGTTGCCTTTACATCTAAGACTCCAAGATAACATTCTATATTCGTGCCTTTGGTAATGTTTTCCATGCCCGGATGAAGTCCAAGCTCAAAACCGCCGACGTTGAAACCGACATAGAACGGTTGGTCAAAGTAGGGCGGGAAGCCAAGTACTTCAGTGTACCATTTCTTCGCTGCGTCGAGGTCTTCCACTTTATAAATGAGTGTTCGTAGCCCAAGAAATTCTTTCATGTGTTTTGTTGGGATTGTTACTTGACAAAAATACAAACGCCCCGCAAAATCTGCGGGGCGTTTGAGAAATTACTTTCTTAGAGAAGATTAACGAGTACGAACGAATTCGATACGGCGATTCTTCTGCTTGTTCTCCGGTGTGTCGTTCGGAGCGAGTGGGCTATCAGATCCGAAGCCCTTTGTTGTGATGCGGTTTCCATCAACACCGCGAGCGATCATCCACTGCCTGACTGACTCAGCGCGGTCAGCCGAAAGCTTCTGGTTCTTTTTCGCATTACCCGAATTATCGGTATGTCCGCGAATCTCGACAGCGATGTCAGGATTATCAGAGAATGTCTTGAGCGCTTTTGTCAAGATAGATTCTGATTCCGGTTTAATCGTTGCTTTGTTCACATCGAAGACTACGCCTTCAAGAACGATAGCTGCGCCAATTTTCTGAACGTCGAACGAATCTTTCTTCTTCTCGATATCATCTGCTGCGTCGAGAGGGTTCGTGCCGCGGCGAACTTCAACACCGTCAAATACTGAACCCTTATCGGTATCGGTATCAAGTGGGTTGGTGCGATGTTTATTGACTTCATCACCGTCTTCAAGCTGATCGCCATCGGTATCTTTCGCGAGAGGGTTTGTCTTATGAGTATTGACTTCCGAACCGTCATTCAAGCTGTCACCATCGGTGTCTGCCTTGAGCGGATCAGTACCATGTGTATTGACTTCAGCACCGTCTTTCAATCCGTCACCATCGGTGTCAGGATTTGTCGGGTTGGTCTTGTAACGGTTAACTTCGTCGCCGTCTGTCAATCCGTCACCGTCAGTATCTTTATTAAGCGGATCGGTCTTATGGTCTTTTACCTCAGCACCGTCCTTTAATCCGTCACCATCGGTATCACTATTGAGCGGATTGGTCTTGTACTCATTGACCTCTTCGCCGTCATTGAGTCCGTCGCCATCTGTATCCGGGTTGAGCGGGTCTGTGCCGAGAAGTTTTTCTTGATCATTTGTTAAGCCGTCGCCGTCATCATCAAGGTCGCCACCGTCATCAAAGACGTAACGAACCTGAAGCAATCCCTGCCACCACCCATCATTCTCAATATCCTTTGCAGGGTTGATGTTGTCGGCATTCGTTGTCATGCCGCCGAGATTCAGATCAATAGCCCAGTTCTTGGAAAGCTTATGATAAAGACCAAGACCGCCGCCATATGCGATGTCTGTTTCGCTGTCTTTGGATTCCGGGTCAGCGTTATATGGACGGACATCAACTGAACGCATTGCCATTCCGAATGCACCATATGCGTATGGCGACCATTTGTTCAAGCCAAATGGTGTAATGCGAATATGAAGATCTGGCGAGAGTACGGTAACATCGTAATCACTAAAACCGCCGGTGTCAACGCTTTTATTATTGAAATAGGTGATTCCGATCTCGGGGCTTATCCAATCACCGAATCCTTTGATCCATAGTAGATCAGCACGGAGTGCGTAGGATATGGGGCGATCAAGTGATTCGTTGATTCCGAAAGCACCGCCGCCGCCAATACCGACGCTGAATGCTTTCTTATTTTGCGCAATACCAAGTGATGAAACCATCACTATGGTAATGAGGGCTAACCCTCGAATGAATTTTGACATAGCTATTCTATATTTTTATGAGAGTGATATACTAATACAAATACCTATCGTAATATACGATAAGAGTAATAATCTACAATATTGAAGCTCCGATATATGTGGGGATTCAAGAGCGGCACTTCAATGACCTCAAGCTTGCAAATATACGGATATTTGCGCGAAATTATTCTATTATTTCCCGATTAATTTCAGATATGGCAATTGGCAAGCCCGCGTTTCTCGAGGTATCGCTGGTGATATTCTTCAGCCTTGTAAAATGTTACCGCCGGTTCAATTAAGGTGACTATCGGGTTGCGAAATTTTCCGCTTTCACCAAGTTCTTTCTTTGATATTTCTGCTTGTGACTTCTGTGAATCAGAATTATAGAAAATAGCGCTTCGGTACTGTGAGCCGAAGTCGGGTCCCTGACGATTTAGCTGGGTCGGGTTATGATTTTCCCAAAATACCTTTAGGAGAGCGTCATAACTGACCTTTTCTGGGTCATATATGACTTCAACTGCTTCGGCATGACCAGTCTCGTCGGTGCAAACCTCTTGATATGTTGGGTTATCTTTCTCTCCGCCTGTGTAACCTGAGACGGCATCGATCACGCCGGGAATCTCACGGAACGTCTGTTCAACTCCCCAAAAACATCCTGCTGCAAACGTAGCTTTTTCCATTGTATTTATTCGTTTCTTGCGTCAGATACGTTATTGATATGTACTTTGTTCCCTTCAAGCGTAAAGTAGAAACGCCAGTACTTATATGAAAAAACCAAACTGCCGTCTTTTGCTTTTTTAATTCGTCGGTATGCATGTGGTTCAGGGTCGAGGGTAAGGACGCGTTCGGTATGTGCAATAAGGTCAAGTCCTGTTTCTGTTTCAATGAGCTTCGCTTTCTTTTTCTCTTTTGGTGTCCAAGATACTTCATATTCCATCTTTGGAATCTCATCGATCCATCCTGCCTTTGCATTCGGAAATGATTCGGCGTAGGGAAGATAGGGTTTAATATCGAGTATTGGTGTACCGTCAAGTAGATCAACATTCCCAACGCGTAGTTCTAATCCTTTTACCTCGAGTAGGTCAACGAGTGAAAGACCGATCGGATTTGGTCTGTGCGGGGAACGAGTCGCAAACACGCCGCGCTTCCCCTTTCCGCGAGGGGTTTGTACTTTCGGATTCCAATTCGGATTGCGGTGGAACAGGTAAATTACCCATATCTTATCGAACCCAGCAAGGTCATCAAGTGCCTGTTCGTAGTTCATCCCTTTTTCGAGGATGATCGTCCCTTCAGCCGAACGGTCATCTGCACGCGGCTGCCGCGGGGCGGCATAGCGGTCTTGGTAGGGAGTTCGTATGATGCCGATGGGCGTGAGGGTTATATCCATGATAAAATGGAACAATTATTTGAAGAGATTTCTTCTTATTTTTACGTTTGTACGTGGCTGAAACAAATGTAGGAAATCAGAGTCTAATTACCCGTGAAAAAGCACCTTATTCTACTCATCATCCTTGGCTTATCGGCTGCTGCTATGGCGCAGACCGGAAGCGATAAAAAAAGCATTGTTAGTCTTGATGATGCAATTCGTATTGCGCTCGAGAAGAACTACTCTACCCGTTCTGCATCGCTCGAGCTTCAACGCTCCGAACTTGAGCGGACGAAATCGAAGGATGCACTCTTGCCGAGTTTTTCGGGTGATGCTTCCTATCGGTACAATCAACAAATAACGAAATCAAATGTGCTGGGGCTTGATGCCGATTCAAATTTCACGGTTATTGGTACTGTAACACCCGATCAGTCTCAATCGGTAAGTTACGGCGTCGGGGGTGATATTAATATATTCGCAGGCGGCGGAGATGCTGCAAGAATAGAAGCTAGTAGCAAAGCCCTTGATGCCTCTAAATATACATTGAAGTGGACAAGACAATCAGTTGCCCTTGATGTGACACGTGCATACATCAATGCACTACGTACTCGCGAGCTAGTTATAACTTCTGAAAAGACGCTTGAGCAAACTACTGCACAGCTTGACCGCATTCGTGGACTTTATCAAGCAGGATCAGTGGCTATCGGGCAAGTCTATCAACAAGAAGCGCAGCTTGGTCAGCAGGAACTTGATCTTATCACTTCACGCAATGATTTTGATAATGCAAAAGCCGATCTTTTGTATATACTGAACGTCCCCGCAAATGGATATAATCGTTATGATATAACTTCATCTGGAATTGATACTTCAGTTAGTTCACTCAAAGCAAAAGCACGCTCCATCACACCACGTGAAGAGGAGTTAGAGACCGTGATTAATTCAAGAGAAGACTTTTCCGCTACACGCTCGACTATCCTTGCAAATGAAGCATTTATCGGCATAACACGTTCATCACTTTTACCTCGACTTGACGCAAGTTTCGGGATCGGTGGAAGTGGTGTTCGCGCTGATCTTGAACGTATGAGATTTTTTAATTCGTATTACGGGGGCGTGAATTTATCTGTTCCTATTTTTGATAGAATGCAGAACCGGATTCAAATTGAACAACAGGAAATTGACGTTGAAACTTCTCGCATTCGTCTTGAGCAGCAGGAGCAACAGTACCGTGCAGATGTAGCAAAGGCAATGAACACCGTCAAAAATGCTGAATTGGCTATCGATGCTGCGCAACGTTTATTGCGTTCTGCAGAGGAGAGTTTACGCTCTGCAGAAGAACGCTACCGGGTCGGTGCGGGAATTCAGACGGATGTTATTATTGCACAGGCAACGATACAACAAGCCCGTACAAGCAACGTTAATGCTGTTTATACTTTGCTCCTTGCGCAGAAAGTGCTTGAGTATCAGCTTGGCAGATGGAATTATTAAGTTTTTGAAATCATCACCTTTATCTTAGTATAGTATATGGACTCGTCACAAACTAACGTACCAGTAAATACAACGACAAAGACCGTCGTTGATAAAATAAAGAAAAAGAAGAAGCGCAATCGGTGGATATGGATATCCCTTATTGCGATGGTTGTAGTTGTCGGTGTGCTTATCGCACTTAATAGCGGCAAAGAAAAATCTATCACAGTTCAGGTTGAGAAAGCATCGAAGCGTACAATTACAGAAGTTGTACAAGCGACAGGCAAGGTACAGCCGGAATACAAAGTAAAGGTTGCGCCTGAAGTATCAGGTGAGATAACGCAGCTTCCGCTAAAAGAAGGGTCGCGGGTTAAAAAAGGGCAGCTTCTTGCGAAAATACAGCCGACAAGTATCGCAGCGCAGTATGATGCCGCACGAGCATCGGTCTCAAGTTCGCAGGCGCGGGTTGAACAGATACGTGCACAACGCATTCAGGCTGAGCTCGCCTTAAAGCGCGGGAAAGAACTTAATACTAAAGGGATCGTCTCGGCATCAGAACTTGAACAGTTACAGGCAACATTCGACGTAGCAGACGCAAACTTCAAGGCAGGGCAGTTTGATGTATCTGCTTCTCAGAGTCAGTTGAAGCAGATTGCGGAGTCACTTCGTAAGACGACCGTTGAAGCCCCAATGAACGGCGTTATTACCCAACTTATCAGTCAGCTTGGTGAAAAGGTGGTCGGGACAAGTCAGTTCTCTGGTACGGAGATGATGACAGTCTCTGACCTATCTGTGATGAACGCCGAAGTAGAAGTTGACGAGAACGATGTCGTGAACATATCACTTGGTGATACAGCGCGTGTTACAATTGACGCATTCCCGAACAGAGTCTTTAAAGGAGTTGTCGTCGAGATCGCTAACAGCGCAAAGCTCAAAGGTGTCGGTTCGCAAGATCAGTCAACAAATTTTGCTGTAAAGATCCGTCTTACAGATTTTACCGAAGGTGAACTTCGCCCGGGCATGAGCTGCACAGCAAAGATCGAGACGGAGACAAAATTTGATATTATGACCGTCCCGATCATGGCAGTAACTCGCCGCACAACGATGGGCGCAGCGAAAGTAGAGGAGAAGAAAGACGACGAAGCACCTGAAATATCAGAAGTAGCCAAAAAAGAAGAAAAGAAGAAAGAAGACAGCTCGCCGCTTATTGTGTTTGTTGTTGAGAACGGCAGAGCAAAGGCAGTACCCGTAAAGACAGGCATCTCTGATAATGCGTATGTCGAGATAACCGAAGGTATCAAAGGCGGGGAAGAGATAGTCAAAGGAAATTATGCGGCAGTCTCGAAAGAACTTAAGGATAAGTCGCTCGTTCGAGTTGAAGGCGCAACAAAAGCAAAAGCCCAGGAGAAAAAATAATTATGCATACTCCGGATTCCTCGGTCATCTATCTTGAAGATATTTTTCGCGTCTATGAAATGGGCGAGGAGAAGGTCTATGCTCTTCGCGGCGTAACCGTTGGTATAAAGCGCAATGAATATGTTGCTATCATGGGCCCTTCAGGTTCAGGCAAGTCAACGCTGATGAATCTCATCGGCTGTCTTGATACGCCAAGTTCGGGCAATTATTTCTTCAACGGCGCAAATGTTGCAGGGCTTGATGATGATGAACTTGCAGAAATTCGTAATCGCGAGATCGGCTTCGTATTCCAGACATTTAACCTTCTCCCCCGCAGCGATGCACTTCATAATGTCGAACTTCCGCTTGTCTATTCAGGTGTTAAAAAAGAAGAGCGTTTAGAACGAGCATTCCAAGCACTTGTCAACGTTGGCCTTGATTCACGCGCAACACATAAGCCGAATGAGTTATCGGGTGGACAGCGTCAGCGTGTAGCTATTGCCCGCGCTCTGGTTACGAACCCGTCCATCATTCTTGCTGATGAACCGACGGGTAACCTTGATTCCAAGACCGGCGATGAGATCATGCATCTTTTCCAAGAACTTCACGATAAAGGGAACACGATCATCGTTGTCACTCACGAAGAAGAAATTGCTCGACATGCGCATCGAATCATCAGAGTACGTGACGGTAAAGTAGAAAAGGACGAACAGGTCAGATAATGGCACGTGTGCTCCATAATATCTCCGAGACATTATCAATTGCAACTCGCGCGATAAAGGGAAACCCTTTGCGCGCCGGCTTGACGATGCTCGGTATTATTATTGGTATCTTTACCGTGACCATCATGGGTGCGTTCCTCGACGGAATGGATGGTCTCTTCCGTATGACGGCAAGCAGCATGAAGACGGAAGTTTATTATGTTGATAAATGGGATTGGGGTGGTGGTGATTGGCGGTTGATGCGTAACCGTCCGCCGATCAGAAGAGAGTATGCCGATATACTTCGTCAGAGAATGTCAACGGCAGAAGCTATTAGTATATCAGCGAATCTTTGGGGGCAAGACGCAAAGTACAAAGCAAGAAGTATAAATTTTATCAGTGCAATCGGTGCAGAGGCAGACTACACAAAGATCGAAAGCATTGATATGGAAAGCGGTCGGTTCTTTACGGCGACCGAACTGAATGCTGCGCGACCTGTCTGTATGATCGGCTATGAAGTCCAGCAAAAACTTTTTCCTAATCAGTCGCCGATAGGGGAGATCATCCGTGTTTCCGGCTATCCGCTTGAAGTTATCGGTATAGCAAAACGAGTGGGTGGACTCTTCGCAGTATTCACTGTTGATAATTCCGTTGTTATGCCGCTTCGCACTCTTGAGGCAGTATCAGGGAGTCAGATCGAAGATGTTACAATAGCAGTGAAGTCTGCATCTATCGAACGACGGCTTGATACCCGCGATGAACTTGAGTTTACCATGCGCTCGCTTCGTAAACTCAAGCCCGGCGCGCCGCTCAACTTTGGGATCAACAATCAAGACCAGTTCAACGACCAAATCGATGCAATATCGGGTACGTTAAGTATTGTCGGGTATCTCATTACAGGACTGTCGCTTCTTGTCGGCGGTATTGGTATTATGAACATCATGTTCGTGAGCGTCAAAGAACGTACTCGTGAGATCGGTATACGCAAAGCCATTGGCGCAAATCGTCGCTCGATCATGCGTCAGTTCTTATATGAAGCGTCTATCTTATCGCTGATAGCAGGTATCATAGCTCTTATGCTTGCATATCCTGTTACTGTTATTGCGAACAATGTTTTGCTTGAAGGGTCTGACCTACAGATCGCATTCCCGATTAAATTTGCTGTTATCGGTATTGTGCTTTCACTTGTAACCGGTATCCTTTCGGGGATAGCCCCTGCACTCAAAGCAAGCAAGATGGACCCGGTAGAAGCACTTCGATATGAATAACCAATGCATGTAAAAGAGAACATACGGATGGCATTCTCATCACTTCGCATGAATAAACTTCGTGCCGGGCTGACGATGCTTTCTGTTGTCGTTGGTGTGTTCTCGATCATCGGTGCTATGACTGCTATCGGCATCCTGACGAACTCTGTAAGTGCATCGCTCTCACAGCTTGGTAATGAAACGTTCACCATCCAGAAGTTCCCCTCCATCCAAATGGGCGGAGCGGACTGGATGAAGTACATGAACCGTAAGTCTATCACCTATGACCAGGTGAAGTTCGTTCGCGAGTTCACGACGCTTCCCGTTGCTGTGAGTGCAGAACATCAGATTGCGCCGCTTACTGTCTCCTATGGCAACGAGAAGAGCGACCCACAGTTCGAGCTTATCGGGAGTGATGAAAACTTTGCGACCAATCATAACACCGTCGTTCAAGAAGGCAGAATGCTCACGACCGATGATATTGAGTATGCCCGCAATGTTGCCATACTGACCAAAGATGTTATCAAACGAGTTTTTAAGGACGGTTCATCTCCGCTCGGGAAAACGGTGAAGCTCAACGACTATCCATACGAGGTTATCGGAATCTTCGAGCCAAAGGGCGGCGGAGGCGGGGCTTCACAAGATAACTTCGCACTCATCCCTATCACGAATGAACAAAAGAACTTTGTTGATCGTGACCTCATCTCGCTCAACGTAACTGTAAAGGCACGTTCGCAAGAAGTACTTGAAGCAACGCAAGATGAAGTCATCGGTGCACTACGCACTGCTCGTGGTGTAAAGCCCGGTGCTGAAAATGACTTTGAAGTTGAATCGAACACAAGTTTGAACCTGCAGTTCGAGAGTTTCTCGGATTATATTGTCTATGCGGGTGTCGGCATCAGTGCTATTGCACTACTTGCAGCATCGATCGGCATTATGAACATCATGCTGGTCTCTGTTACCGAACGTACCAAAGAGATAGGTATCCGCAAAGCACTCGGCGCGAGGAGAAGCAGTATTGTTGGACAGTTCCTGACAGAAGCTGTTGTGCTCTGTTTGCTTGGCGGTATTATCGGCATCATTCTTGGTATTGCATTCGGCAATATCGTCGCTATCTTTATGAGCGTCCCGCTCTATATCCCGTATCTCTGGGTTGGCATCGGTCTTGTCGTCTGTACGCTTGTCGGCGTCGTTTTCGGGCTCTATCCCGCCATTAAAGCTGCACGGATGGACCCGATAGATGCATTAAGATTTGAATAAGGATACAATTCTTCCCGTAGATTTGCATATATGAAAATGGCAAATCGCTCATCCTATCTTCTCTGCATTCTCTCGGGAGTACTGCTCGCTCTGTCATTTCCGCCGTTTGGTATCATTGGCGGGTTTGCTGCCTTTATTGGGCTTATCCCGCTTCTTGTCGCTCTTGAAAATACTGAAAAGCTTTGGGATGCAGCAAAGCGAGGATATGTCGCTATGTTCTTCTGGTCTATCATTGCAACCTATTGGGTAGGCGGTTGGAAAGGCGAAGGCTCTGTTGACCCGTTTCTCATGTTTTCGGGTATTGCGCTTGCATTGGTGCATCCGTTCTTTCTTTTTGTCCCTATTCTTATCTATGATGCAATGCGTCGCCGCTTCGGACGAATTGCATCTCTGATTGCACTCCCTGTATTTTGGATTGGCTTCGAGTACGGACATTCACTTGGTGATCTCTCATTCCCGTGGCTCAATCTATTCAACACACAAACCTATAATTTTTACTATATACAATTCATAGAGTTCACAGGCAGTTATGGCTTGTCACTTGTGATCGTATTTATCAATATCTTACTATATATAGTGCTTCGATATAAAGTTGTTTTTGGTGATACACTTGCCAAAGTGACAAATGCTATTGGGCTAAAGAAAAAGATTCGGATGTATGGAATGGGAGCTGTCGCCCTTCTTCTGATTCTCCCATACATATATGGTTCGATCAGAGTGGCAGATCTGGATTCAGAAAAAGATGAAAAGCAGCTAACAGTTTCTGTCATTCAACCGAACTTCAACCCATGGGATAAATGGAGCCGAAGTTCTCGGTCTGTTACTGACTCAATGTATAACTCTTCCAAAAGAGCAATCCCAAAAATCGGAGTAAACGTTGATCTGCTCCTATGGCCCGAAACGGCGGTAACCTATCCGCTGACCCTTGAGCGGACAATGTATGACCTCCAAGACCTCTACTCCTTCATTGATACGTTCGGTGTGCCGATACTCACCGGGATACCTGATAGGGAAGAGTATGTAGTTGGAAGAGATTCTATCCCCGAAGATGCGAAAACATCAAAAAATGAGAAGTTAAAATACCGCGACTGGAATTCTGCATTTCTCTTCTACAAAGAACCAAACGGCAACCATAACTATCAACGCTATCACAAACAAAAACTCGTCCCCTTTGGCGAGAAGGTGCCGTTCGTTGATGCGATCCCTTTTCTTGGTGAGATATTCAAGTGGGGCGTAGGGCTTGGCAGTTGGAATACTGGTGATTCGTATGACGTGTTTGCACTCCCGATTCAAGGTAAGAGAGTTACGCAGCCCGACACAGCGTTCATCTGCGCGATGATCTGTTATGAATCCGTCTATCCTGATTATGTCAGAGAATTTGTTGATCGCGGCGCAGAGCTTATCACTATCATCACAAATGACGGATGGTATGGCAAAAGCTCCGGTCCGTACCAGCATAATAGATATGCCATTCTTCGTGCCATTGAGAACCGTAGGTGGGTTGCGCGTTCGGCGAATACGGGCATCTCATCGGTAATAGATGACAGAGGAAATATCGTTGCCGAAACAGAGCTATTTACAAGTTCATCAATAACGAAGCAAATTCCGCTTAAGAGTGAGAAAACATTCTATACAAAAGCTGGTGACTTTATTGCCATACCATTTTATTGGGTAACTCTTGCGGTTGCGTCGTTCTTTATCATAACCAGCTTGCGAAGAAAAAAGAACGATGATCGAGCAACTTGATCTTGATGTATTATACTTTTTCAATGTAACGCTCTCATCGAGTTTGCTTGATGTAGTGATGCCGTTCCTGACCAACTCCCGAAACTGGATACCTGTCTATGCGCTTGCTGCGATATTTTTAGTTTGGAAGTATAAGTGGCGAGGTGTAAGAGTCGTTGTTGGTGTTGCGGTTATGGTCGGTGCTGCAAATCTTATTACTAACTCAATTATAAAAGAGCTTATTGCTCGCCCTCGCCCATGTGCGACCGATGCCCTCGGCGGGCAGATCATACCTTGGATACGATTGCCTGACGGGATGCGGCATGGCTTTAGTATGCCTTCCTCCCATGCTGTCAATAACTTTGCAACTGCGATGTTCTTCGTGCTCATCTTCCCAAAACGAAAATTGATCATCTGGTCGTTGTTCAGTGCTGCCCTTATCGTCGGCATTACACGGCTCTATCTCGGGCTCCATTACCCGTCCGACACTCTCGGAGGAATGCTGCTTGGGATTGGGCTTGGATATTGCTTCGTACAAGGGTACCTATTCCTTGAAAAAAACTACTTTCCTAAAAACGAATCCCTTTTGAGGTAGATTTTGTATGTATATACTGAATTTTACTAATATCTCTATTTTATGAAAAAGCTTCTTCTTGTTCTACTCGCACTCGTCATGGTTTCAGGGGTTTCCTTTAGCCAGACAAAAAAAACAAAGTCAAAAAAAGCGGCATCAACTACAAGCTGGACGGGCTATGTCGTTGATAAGATGTGCAAGTCCGACATCCCTTACACCAAAGGCAAGGGGCATACGAAAGAATGTCTTCTCGCCGAGGATTGCATCTCGACTGGTTTTGGACTCGCAACCGCCGATGGTAAATGGATCGCATTCGATAAAAAAGGAAGCGATATGGCAGGCAACTACATCAAAGCATCAAAAAAGAGTAAGGATTTCTTAGTTGTTGTTGGTGGCAAGATGAAAGGCAGCACAATAGAGGTGTCGTCTATCAAAGACAAGATGTAATTACAGTAGCACGGACTTTTAGTCCGTGTTCTCGGCTATCTCTACTTCAATAATATCCCCGTTCACCCGAACGGGGTAGATGGGAATTCGAGGTCCGCTTCCTGGCCAAGTAAGCTCTCCCGTTTTGAGCGAGAACACCCATGAATGCTCTGTGCAGGTTATCTCGTCGTCATAGACCAATCCGTCCTTCATATTCACCCCCTGATGCGGACAGATCGCACCGCAGCTATAGAGAGTACCCCCTGAACGTGTGATAAGGATCTGTTTCTCCCCTATCTTTTTACAAAGAATTGGCTGTTGTAGGAGTTCTTCTGTCGTTGCTGCTTCCTGCCACATTAAGAAATAAGAATTTCGTGCAAAGAAAGAACGCAAAGTTCGCAAAGATTCTTTCCGAAATATCTTCTGTTAGCTTATTCGTGAAAAAGATACTTACATTACTTCTGATACTTATGGCAGGGACATCGGCAGCACAGATGCACGAAGACAAGCAGCTTGTGAATGCCTCTATCGTATGCGGTACACGTTCCTTTGCGAAGACCTTCATCATAGCGGTAAAACTTCGTGTCGCTGATGGATGGCATACTTACTGGAAGAACCCTGGTGATTCCGGTCTGCCCTTCGAGGCAGAGATAGATGATAGCTCGGGGTATGTTGTCAAGGAGGTTCAATTCCCGACACCGAAACGATTTGTTGGTGATGGGTCAGTCAGTTATGGATATGATGATTCTGTTGTGCTTCTACTGCGAGTAAAGTCTCCGGAAAATGCTATCGGAATGATGCCCAAGTTCAAGCTGAAAACTTCATGGCTTGTCTGTAAACATATTTGTTTACCCGGTTCTGCTACACTTGACTTTGACGGAGGCCAAATATCCGGCGACCAAGCTGCCGAAGGAAAAAAACTCATTGACCGCTGGACGGCTCGTATGCCACAGCCGGGAGCTGGTTTTAATCTTGAAAATACTAACGCTGTCGCAACCCCTACAAAGAACGGTTACAACGTAAAAGTTGAGTTTATTGGCGTAGCACCCGGTACTGTTACGGAGTTCTATCCCGAAGATGTGCCCGGATTTGTCTTGAACCTTACCGGATTAAAACTCACTGATACAGGTTTTGAGCTTTCACTTGACAAAAGTGAAAAGGATGCTGCATTTACAGCTATTCGCGGCGTTGCGAAGATCGAGACTCAAGGATACGCAATAACAATACCTGTGAAACAATAAGCACTTGACATCGTTATTCTCATTCTGTGTTATCCAATTTTAAACGGTCGAAACGTATGAAAAACCTCTTTATTGCATTTTTACTTCTATTACCCTTTATGACAGTTTCTGCAAACCCCGTCAGTGTCGGCGATGCCGCGCCTGACTTCTCGTTGAAGAACATTACCGGCAAAACTGTAAAGCTTTCCGATCTCAAGGGCAAGACAGTTGTTCTCGAATGGACGAATCCCGGCTGCCCATTTGTTGTCGGGCACTATGCCAATGGTAACATGCCTGCAGTTCAAGCAAAATATACAGCAAAGGGAGTTGTATGGCTAACGATCAACTCGACTAATGCAGAGCATAAAGATGCACGGTCGGCAGAAGAATTTCAAAAGACGTTTGCCCAGTGGAAGTCATCTGCATCAGCAAACCTTCTTGATACCGATGGAAGCGTAGGGCAAACCTACGCAGCGAAGACAACACCTCACATCTATATTATAGCTGCTGATGGTACACTTGCCTACAACGGGGCGATCGATGATGACCGCTCTGTTAATGGTGGTGAGAATGCAAAGATCAACTATGTGTCTGTGGCTCTTGATGAGCTGTTGACAAGTAAGTCAGTCGCAACATCAACCACGAAGCCATACGGCTGTTCTGTGAAATATTAATTTTGATTTGGTAGGGGCACAATCCATGTGCCCTAAGGCTTACACTCTTGCTTTCTCCCGTTCGGTTGGTGGGTTCTCATTAATAACAGTATCTTTTATATCTAATAGATATTTTTTTGCGGCTTCATAATCATTTGGTATGATGCCCTCAATGATTGCGTCCTCAATTGCATCTTTCAAGCGACCAATTGTCTTCGATGGCGGCAATCCCGTTATCTGCATTATCTCTTCACCACGAACTGGTGATTGGAAGGCACGCATCTGGTCCTTTTCTTCGACCTCCTTCATCTTCTCCTCGACAAGATCATAGTTCGCTTGATACTTTTGCATCATGCGAGGATTCTTTGATGTGATGTCGGCACGGCAGAGTGTCAAGAGATCATCAATATCTTCCCCTGCCTCAAAGAGCACTCGGCGAACTGCAGAATCGGTAACGCCTTCATCAACGAGAGCCATTGGTCTCATGTGAAGCCGAACAAGTTTCTGAACATACTTCGCCGCATCGAGCGGCAATTTCATACGACGAAATATCTTCTCGACCCATCGTGCACCGACAATGTCATGTCCGTAGAACGTCCAGCCGTATCCTTCACGGAAAGCTTTTGTTCGAGGTTTCGCAACATCATGGAGAAGTGCCGAGAACCGCATCCACACATCATCTGTCATCTCCGCCATGTTGTCAACAACACGCATCGTATGTTTGAAGACATCTTTATGGGCGTATTCCTGAACTCCTTCGGTAACAAGGTCTACACCGGAGAGATTTGCAACTTCAGGAAATACAAACTCTAAAATGCCCGTCTCAAAAAGTATATTAATGCCGAGACTCGGTCGGCGTGATGCCATTATTTTGACGAACTCATCAGAGATACGCTCTTGGCTGACAACCTGTTCATTGATGCGGTGATTCATTGTCCTCATTGCTTCGAGCGCTTCAGGCACTACCATGAATTCAAGCTGCGATGCAAAGCGAGCAGCACGCATCATACGAAGCGGATCATCTCCGAAAGTAATAATCGGGTCAAGCGGAGTACGAAGGACGCGAGAGCGAAGATCAAGTAGTCCGTTATATTTATCAATTATCTCGCCGAAAGAATCTTTATTAAGTGATACAGCCAACGCATTGACAGTAAAATCACGGCGTGCCAAGTCTTCTTCGAGAGTGCCTTCTTCGGTAATTGGTTTGCGGGAATCAGAACGATAGCTTTCTTTGCGAGCACCGACGATCTCTATCTTCACATCACCGATCTTGAGCGCAGCAGTCCGGAACTTCTCATAGACGTTTAGGTGAGCTCCGTCTAGTTCTTTTGCAACCCGTTTTGCAAAAATGACACCATCACCAACTACGGTAATATCAATATCCTTTTTATGGGTACGACCAAGAAGTTCATCCCGGACATAACCACCTACGACGTAGGCAGATACGCCTGCATCGTCAGCAATTGCGCCAATGGCGAAAAGAAGGGGCTCGGATATGGGAAGTCGTTCATTCACGAGACCTCAAACGAAATGATTTGAATAGCTCGTTCCGATTGTTTTGTCAAGTCGTGGGGATAAATTTTCGTATTTTTGAGCAAAATTATATAAAACAGGTATGGCTATCTTAAAAGAATTCAAAGAGTTTGCGATGCGTGGTCCGGTAATCGACCTCGCTGTCGGTGTTATCATCGGAGCTGCATTCGGCAAGATCATTACTACACTCGTCGAGAAAGTATTAATGCCTCCTATCGGACTTATGATCGGAGGAGTTGATTTTTCAAAGCTATCGATTACGCTCAAAGATGCAGTTGGTGATAGACCTGCTGTAGTGATGCAATACGGTGAGTTTCTAAATGCTATAATTGCATTCATTATCGTTGCGTTCTGCATCTTCATGGTCATCAAACTTTTGAAATCTATTCACATGAAGAAAGATCTTACGCCGGATGCGTCACCGCAGGAAATTCTGCTTGCTGAGATACGTGATATACTTAAAGAAAAACAATAGTTTTCACTTTTTTTACTCATATGAAAAAAGCACTTACTTTCTGTCTTCTTCTCATGCTCGTTTCCGCTTCGTTTGCACAAGTTGATACATCCAAACTTGTCATCGGCTGGAATACGGGTCTTGTTGGTTCATTAACCTTTACGCAAGTTGCTTATTCCGATTGGGCAACAGGCGGTGATGATGCTATTGCATACAATGCCTCTATCATCGGGAAGTCCGTCAATGAACAAGAAATGACCAGCTGGACGAATAACTACAAGTTCGCATTTGGTCAGGCAAGTCTTGCCGGTAAAGGACTTCGCAAGACCGATGATGTCATTGATCTTGAATCTATCATCTATTACAAGCTGAACACCTACGTAAATCCCTATGCCGGAGCTACATTCAAAACACAATTCGCTGATGGTTTTGAATATACTGATAGTACTAAGACTGCTATTTCATCCTTTATTGATCCGTTGTATGCTCGTCAAGCAATAGGGGTTGGGTTCATACCAATCCCTGAAATTAAGACGCGCATCGGTCTTGCTTTGCGTGAGACATTTACAAGCAAGTATTCACGATGGGCAGATGACCCTGCAACAGAAGAGATCGAAACAACGAGGATACAAGGGGGAATGGAGTGGGTAACAGAAGCGAGTGTCAAGCTCGATGATGATCTGCTCTTTACTTCAAAACTTGAGACGTTCGCGCCATTCGATGCTTTTGATAAATGGGTTGTCTATAATGATAATATTCTTTCGGCAAAGATAACGAAGCTTATCAGTGTTCTCTTGAATGTAACGATCAAATATGAGGAGTTTGTTGTCTCACGTACTCAAATTCGCGAAGGACTTGCGATAGGGATAAGCTACCAACTATTGTAATTTAGAGCCAACCTTCTTTTTTATACCACTCTATTGTATCGCGGAAGCCATCCTCGACCGATACTTTTGGGATAAATCCTAACTCGTTTGTCGCGCGGCTTGTATCCATCATCCATCGGGACTCGGTGATGTCGTTGCGTTTTTCCCAGTTGAGTACGCTTGGTTTTTTCTTAAACTTGGAGGCGATCTCTGCAAGCCCCGCGATAACCATTACTACAGAGTGAGGTATTTTCACGAACAAACCACGCTTGCCCATGATACGGGCTGCTATATCCGATAGCTCGCGCCAGTTCTTGTGCTCAACGCTGCCGATATGATAGAGTCGGTTCTTCGCGGCATCTTTTGTTAGCGCAAGCGAGATGGACTCCGTAATATCTTTTACGTGCAAAAGATTTACATACTTATCTGTAAAGCCAATAAGCGGTTTAATACCTTTCGCGACCGTTTGAAAGAACGTATGGACTGCGCTATCACGAGGACCATAGATAACAGGCAGTCGAAGTATCACACCCGGAAATACATCAAAGTATTCCATAACAGCTTCTTCAGAAGCTAACTTCGTTTTACCGTAGGTTGTAAACGGTGTTGACGGAGTATCTTCAGTGCGGATAAAACCTTCAGGTGAAGGTCCACCGGCTGTCTGGCTAGAGATGTGGACGAATCTTAGTAAGTTCGGAGCATAGAGTTTCGCTGCTTCAAGAAGTCCTTTCGTTGCGTTGATGTTTCCATCAATAAAACCTTGCTTGGTATTTGATGCCGTTACCCCCGCAATATGAACAATGGCTTCGATCCCTTCCATTGCATCTTTGAGCGAGGCAGTATCGAGCATATTGCCTTTGACCGTTTCGATCTCAAGTCCGCGAAGCCATTTGAGGTCGGAGGTGCCTCGTACTAATGCTCTGACCTTGTGTCCATCGGCAACGAGCCGCTCTGCTACATGTGAACCGACAAAACCTGTTGCTCCGGTGATGAGTATATTCATAGAAACGGTTATGGGAGCGGGTCAGCGCCTTGGAAGAAACGAATGTTGGCGTTCAACCCCTGCATTCGTATTTCTTTAATAAGCTTTTGCGCATTGATAAGTGTTGAATCAATACGCTCGCCAAATTCTTTATCACTTGTGATCCGGTAGAGAAGAGATTTATTCGTACGAGAATCAACAAGCATCTTATCGATCTCGCTTAATGCTCTATCCGCTTTTTCTAATGTAGCTGATGCTTGAGCAATGAAAGCCCTTGTATCGGTAATTGCTCCTTTTGCTGCTGGTGCAAGATCATTGACCGCAGCATTCATGTTCGTCGAAAGCTTTTCCAACTCTGCGATCGTATTCTTGAGTGACGTACGGTTCTCGGCAATAAGTGTGCGGACATCATGAAGGGTGATACTCACATCTTTGAGCGCAATCCGTGCCTCGGCGATCGCACCTTTGATATCAGCACGAACCTTCGGGTCACCGATCACATCATTGATCGAAGTGAAGAGAGTATCAGCTTTACCAACGATGGAGCGAAGACTCTCCGACATAGAATTCACAAGTGCAACAAGCGTGGAAAGATCACCGGCGGATGTGCCTTCTATCGTATCTGTTGAACTATTAAATGCAGTTTGCGAAACTCCCGGAAGTATCTCTACCTTTTTTCCGCCCATGAGTTCGAGCATCATGATCGAGGCACTTGCATCACGGCGAAGAGGTATCTTCACATCAAGCTGCAATTCCATGATGACCTCACCCCGCTCATTGACATCAACTTCGCTGATAAGTCCGCGTTTGATACCACGAATATAGACTGGGTCGCCGCGCTCGGCGCCTCCAGCATTCGGGAAGCGGATCGTAAGGGTTTCAGGCTTTGCGCCGAAGTAAACTCCCTTTGCCCACATGACGCCAAATACAAGAATCACAATGCCTAAGAGCACTGTAATTCCTACTTTGATATTGGTTCTTACGCTTTCGTTCAAAATATGTTTTTAAAATGGGAGGTCTGAATCGGGTACGTTCTGATCGAACGACTCAACCGGATGCCCTTGTGATGATGGCCCCGTACCACCGGAGGACTGCTGATAACTTCCGCCGCTGCCATTCTCTCCGGCTCCGCCACGTTCGCCGCCGCCGAGGAGGATAAGTTGGTTCGCGACAATCTCGGAAATATACTTCTTAACACCGTCTTTATCGTCGTAAGAACGGTTTTCGATTTTTCCTTCAATGTAAACTTGTTTGCCTTTCTTGACATAGTTGCCACATATTTCAGCAAGGCGTTCCCATGCAACAATGTTATGCCATGTTGTCTTTTCTACGATGTTTCCATCTTGAGCTTTATAGGAATCGCTTGTAGCGAGTGAAAATTTTGCTACGGCTTTGCCGTTAGCTGTATAACTTAGCTCGGCATCTTTGCCGGCATGTCCTATCAAAGTAGCTTTATTTAATCCGCGTCCTGCCATGTATCCTATAGTAAGAAATGTGTAATGCTCTGGTAATAACGGTTTTTGTGCAGGATTTAATTCAGGGAAAATAGGACCTTAAATTTCTATCCGAAGTCCAAAGACGAGCGTTTGGCTCATTTGGCGGCGATTGGATATTTCGTTGTCGTAAGCGACACGATTCGTATAGTCAAAGCTGAAAACGCTGTACGCTAAACCTGCTTGTAATAAGCTGCTGACGCGGCACTTTGCGTAATCATCGAAAAACCCCTCCTTGGTCAAGACGACCGTTTTCCAGCTTGTTTTGAAGACCAAGTCTTCGGTGATATTATCTTTATAGAAAAGATCGAGGATGCCGGAGTAGCCATTCTCAAGGGTAAATTCATCTTGAACGCTTTGCAAAGGATTTTCTCCTCCTAAGACAACTTGGCGGTTACTTTGCAAGACGAAATCTTGGGTGACGGTCTGCTGGAAGGCATACCCTGCGCCAAGAGTGAACTGGAATTCCTTAGTACCGTCATCACTTTGAGTACTGGTTTTATGCCCGACGAATACTGTTTCATAGAGAAAAAGCGGATCAAGAAATTTGGATTCAACCGTATCATCTACGATACCTTTTGCGAACTGTGTCTCACCGGTTACCTCAAGGAAAAGCCGCAAGCCAAGTTGATGGGATAGCGTAAGTGACGGTACAACAGTAAGCATCAAATTATCTGCCGTCTTCTCGGGAAAACTATTTTCAGCAACGAACTGCCCAAACTGCGCAAAAAGCGTCGCGAGGAACTGTGTCGGTTCGCCCTCATAACTATAACGTGCATTGAGTTTTCCAAGCCATTGTAGGTTTGTGGTCTCATCGCCGGGCGCATCGTCAGTGGTCGAATAGGTGATACCGATCTGCGGAGTCATCGAGAATGTCTCAGGGTATATATTATCACCAACGACGGGAGGCGCCTCTGCAACAAGCAACGAATCCGGGTTGCGTGAAAGAGTATCCGGCTTCATAAGCGAATCGGTCTGCGCCAAAAGCGGGGCAGCCAAAAGCAGTATTGCGATAATGACGAGATGCTTCATATTCGGTTGGAGAGTTTGTTGTACGTACAAATATACGTCA
>JBKJTT010000042.1:0-2731 GCA_046590205.1 Kapaibacterium sp. (SeqCode) | reverse complement strand
GGGACCGAAAACAACTATCATCGAACACTTGCATTACGAGGACTATATGCGATTACAAGAGAGCTAAAGACCGAAACTACCTTTGACATATCTACTGACATTGTTAACTCAAGTTCTTTATCTCTTGCTAAGAGTTTAAATACGGATAAATTCAAGACAATTATTGAGTTAACCTATACCCCATTTTTCAGTCCACTAAGTAGCGTTACTAATATACAATATAGTACAGGAAAAGATAATTCTGAGTCGACAACAACGGTATCAATGTATAGCATTTCAGAACGAATTCTCTATTCGCTTACATCTGATATAAGAATAGGCATATTATTGGGGCTTGATAAATTAGATCTACCTCTGGGTGTCTCCTATTTTGAAGTACCTTATTCACTAACAGAGGGTAGAGATGATGGACTTACAACACGATGGGAGTTGACTTTTGACTACAATATAGGCAGTGGCTTGACGGCATCAGCAACCTACTCGGGGAGGCATATTGCCCCTATGACCATATCAGCCAATACCATTCATTCAGGACGAGCCGAAATTCGTGCAACCTTTTAACTTCATTGGTACTTTTCTTCTCGCAATACTATAAATGCTATCGAAGATGAGTGCTTTCAACGAGATCAGAGAGAAAATAGTCGACGAAAAACTCCACCGAATCACTTCGTGGTTGGCGAATATTATCGACGGCGATACAAAACATATATCTCCATTGCTCCTACTTTCGGACGGTGTACTTTCGGAACAATCAAAGCGATTTCTATCGATTGATACAAGATTCAGTTCGGTCGATAGTATTGACCTCCCCACCGCACGTCTTCTTGTTCGGGATACTTACCAGAAAGAATTTGAGTATCTTATAAAGCCACAATCATTCCTCACATTGTATTTATCAGGTACAAATACTTCAGATATACAAAGTAAACTTTCCGGGCTAAGTACATACGAGTATTATCCAATAATTTTATCAGAGTGTCTAAACAACGAAGCACATCTTACTGATATCGTTAGTGTTATTCAAGACATTGACAATCTCTTGATAAGTCATGCTACCTTATCTACTATCATTGAGTTACTTGATGAAATTTACGATGCAATACGCTATCGTGGGGCAGACCCTGCTTTAGAAGTTGAGCTACTCGCTGAATATTTTGCAGACAAACATCTAACAACGGTTGCAGAAACATTCTTAACATCTGATAAGCGAGTGCTGACCTTAAAAGAATCAGTTGACGTATTATCTACTTTGCTTGTTAAGAAAGAGCCACTGGAAGTTACTTCCTTTTTAGAGACAACGGTAGATTCTGAATATACTAATGTTAGCGTCCCGGAATACATTGAATTTGTTGAGGAGTTGAAAGAAGCGGGTGTACAAGTAGTCCCATTTCATCTTTCCTTCGAGGAAAAGAAATTACTCCCTCTTGAACTATTCCTCTCTAAGAAGACTCAAGATCGCATCATTGATGAAATATTCTATGGACATCGAAAGAAGTATCAGTCATTTATTGAGACGATAAATGCTTCGAACGATAAAGATGTTGCTCTGATTAACCTCGATACAACGCTTGAATTGCAACGTGCAAACAAAGCATTAAAACCGGCGCGGAAATTATACGAAGCGCTCGAACAACGATATAGCGAATGAAATTTGTTGACCAGTCAGAAATAAGTATAGCCGCCGGAAAAGGTGGTGACGGAAAAATTGCTTTTCGCCGTGAGAAGTATATCCCCAAGGGTGGTCCCGCCGGTGGTAACGGCGGTAGAGGTGGTAACGTCTATTTCATTGCCGACCCACAGCTTTCTACCCTTCTTGATTTCCGTTATCAAAAAAGCTATTCGGCAGAAGACGGCATACCCGGCGGAATGAACAATATGACAGGTCGTAATGGCGAAGACCTTATCATTAAAATTCCTGTCGGAACACTGATTAAAGAGAAAAACACCGAAAATGTCTTAGCCGATCTCACTATCCCGTATGAAAAGGTAGTTATAGCAAAGGGCGGACGTGGAGGACTTGGCAATGCAGAATTTAAAACATCTACCAACCAAACACCTCGCTACCGAACTGTCGGTAAAGAAGGAGAATCCTTTCAGCTTGAGCTTGAGTTGAAACTCCTTGCTGATGTAGCATTAGTCGGTTTCCCGAATGCTGGTAAGTCAACACTTATTAGTCGCATATCTGCTGCGAAGCCGAAGATAGCGGATTACCCATTTACGACACTCGTACCTAATCTCGGCATTGTTGCCGCGCCTGAAGAACACCGTTCATTTGTTGTTGCTGATATACCGGGACTTATCGAGGGAGCAAGCGTAGGACGAGGGCTTGGACTACAGTTCCTTCGGCATATAGAACGAAGTGCAGTACTGTTATTTATGCTTGATGGGACGGATACTGTCAACCCACCAGAGGTAGCGTATAAAACTTTGAAAGCAGAATTGAAAGCATTTGAGCCATCTCTTCTAAAGAAACCGGCTCTAGTTATCATTACTAAATCTGATGCGATGAGTGATGATCAGATGAAAGAATTATCCAAGCTGAAAATCGACCGGAAAAAGCCAATGATAGTGAGTGCGGTTGCAGGAAAAAATATCCCGGAGCTTGTAAGTAAACTTTGGACAATCATAAAAGAAAAAGAGGACTAAGTAGTCCTCTTTTGTGCCCAAGATCGGACTCGAACCGATACACCATTGCTGGCGGCAGATTTTGAATCTGCTGCGTCTACCAATT
>JBKJTT010000086.1:0-38391 GCA_046590205.1 Kapaibacterium sp. (SeqCode) | reverse complement strand
CCCGCAAAAATCGCGCCAAAGAGTGCGAGGGCAATAAAGAGGCGAAAAACGCCGTGTTTCGGGTTGTTTCTTGTGTTTTGCATATGATGTTAGTCAATGTGTGCGCTATGCCCTTTGATGTAGAACACGACGCACGTGAAAAAGTTGTTTACTTTAACGAACCAAAGTGACTATCTACGGGTAGTAATAAAAGATATTCGCAATGGCTAGTATACGAATATACAACCCTTTTACCTGATTTCCAAATTAAATTTTGCTTTTTTTGAAAATATTTTTAAGCGAGATTCATCAACTTCACTACGACCGCGTCGCAGTAGCGGTACCCTTTTTGCGTAAGGCACAGTCGTCCGTCTTTCTCGATAATCATACCATCGGATATGAGATGTTTCATATCAGGATGAAGCAGGATGTCCTCATCGAAAGCAAAATTAAACTGACTTATCACAATCCCTGTCGAACGAAGCTGACAATAGAGCACTTCTGTCCGGTGCTGGTCGGTTGAAACAGTCTCTGAATTATTGCGTGGTATGTTGCCGCTCTTTATCATTTCGCCGTACTTATCAAGCGAAGAGATATTCCATGAGCGCATCCCGCCTAAGAACTCATGCGCTGACGGACCAAATGACATATAATCTGCAAAACCATCCCAATAGACAAGATTATGTTTGCATCTATGTTTTGGCGAACGAGCGTAATTCGAGATTTCATACTGCTCGTAACCCGCATCAGATAAGCGTTCTTGGACAAAGCTCATCAGTTCTGCCGCATCATCAACACCAAGCTCGCCAACTTGACCAAGCTTGACCATGCGGTTCAGGGGTGTCCCCTCTTCAACAATGAGATTATATGCGCTTATATGGTCTGTACCGAGCTTTAATGCTTCATCAATTGAATACGCGAGCTTTTCTTTGGTTTGCTTTGGGAGTGCGAAGATAAGATCGAGGTTTACGCTCTCAAATCCTGCTTGTCGAGCAAGGGCGATAGCTTCGCGCGCCTGGTTCGCATCATGGATGCGGCTCAAGAACTTCAACTCATCTTCATTGAATGACTGCACACCAAAACTTAAACGATTCGCACCAAGTGAGCGGTACCCTTGCAGTTTTTCGAGCGTGATTGTGCCCGGGTTGCATTCGAGAGTGAATTCAATATCCGGAGAGAACACAAAGTACTCTTTGAGCTTCGTAACAATTGACGCAAGTTCTTCTGGAGAAAGGAGCGACGGCGTGCCGCCGCCAAAGAAAAGCGTCGAGATGCTTCTGCCTTTGTGTTCGGGAAATGCTTGGAGCTTTAAGTCAATCTCTTTTACAAGCAGCGCGACGAACTCGCGCTGCGGAGTAAGATCTTCTATCGAATAGAAATCACAATAGATACATTTCCGCTCACAGAACGGAATATGCAGATATAACGAAAGCGGTGCATCAGTGGATGCCATTGAGAAGTCGATTCCAACGAACGTGCAGGTTCTGCGGCTCTTCGGCGTCAAAGCCGTCACCCATATCTCCCGGTGGATTGTACCATGACCAGTAAATAAAGAGCGCACTGCCGACGACATTCTCATACGGAGCAAAGCCCCAGAAGCGAGAATCAAGAGAGTTGTCGCGATTATCGCCCATCATCCAAAGATAATCACGCTCGACAACGTACTGATGCACGGGCATTCCGTCAAGAATGATGGTTTGGTTATCACCTACACGGATCGTATGTCCTTCACGTTGAATAAAGACAGCCCACCCATCAACATTCTCTGCTGTAAGCTGGATCGTATCCCCTCGTTTTGGAATACGAATCGGACCATACCAATCACGATTCCACGACGTATTCCCTTTCGGGAAAAGCTCTTGACCGGGTTCGGGGTGCCCCTGCGGCATTGAGCGCATATCATAGCGCATCTCGGCAGGGTTCTCCATCGGCTTCCCATTCACATACACTTGCTTATCACGTACCTCTACCGTATCACCGGGAAGACCGATGCAACGTTTAATGTAGTTTACATTCTTATCTTTCGGGATCACTTCGTCGCGCATACCGGGGAATTCAAAGACAACGACATCGCCCCTGTCAACACCAAATGTCTTAAAACCGATATGAGGAAGCTCTACGGAGGTAAAAGGGATATACTTCGGGGTCTGGAAGTAGTAGCTTAGCTTGCTGACAAAAAGATAATCGCCGACAAGGAGCGAGTTCTTCATCGAGCCGGTCGGGATGCGGAATGCCTCGACCAAAAATGAGCGGATAATGAATGCAACGACAAGCGCCCAAAGGAGGGATCGCCACCATGCCTCTTTCTTCTTTAGCTTCTTTGTTGGTGCCGAGGGCTTTGCTCCGGCACGGATCTCATCAAGCGACTTACGTTCGTTCTCTGCCATGAAAATGATTGGGAAAGGGTTGTAAACAGCCGATCGCTCGGCAAAATTGCATTATTGGCTACGCAGATATACCCGCTTGTTACAGGCAGAAGATTATGACCAAGAAAAAAGCCGATAGAAATTCTCTACCGGCTTTCTTCAATAATGCTCTACGTACTACTTTTGAAGCATAATGCTCTTCTGTTTGACAACATTTCCTGCTTGTAAGCGGACAAGGTATGAACCACCCGGGAACGGCGTACCGTCAAAGGTTATGTCATACGTGCCCTGCTTCTGCACACCTTCGTAAAGCGTCTGCATCTCATTACCAAGCATATCATAAACGACCAAGCGTACAGGCCCCTCTTCTTTTACTGTGTAACGCAGCATTGTATTCGCAGTGAACGGATTCGGTCTGTTCTGCTGCAATGATACAATCGACGGATTCGGGTTATCAGCCGCAAGAGACGGAGTACATGTACCAATGATAACGATGTGCGAACCCGATAATGAACCATACGGAGCAGGAAGCGTAACCCGTGCATTCTTGCCGAAAAGTTCATGAGGGAGGTTGTTGTTATAGATAACGTAATCACCGTTTACCGGCTCAATATCAAGCGTGATGTCACGAATGACCTCATCCTTTGTCGCTGAGAATTCAAGCAAGACAAGCGGCGTCCTGTAATCATTAAGCGGATCAGCCAGAACAGCACCCGTCGGAGCAGTGCCATGAACTGTGATCTGATTACCATTGCGTGTAGAATTCAACACCCAATTCGTAGAAAGCGTACCAGCCGAACTTGCATCTTTGTATGCAATAGACTGTGCATCACCATTGATCGTGAACGTGAACTCGAACTCACGAATACCTTTTGAGTTAAGCGCAAACGTATCTGTTTGGATTACGAATACAGGCACAACAAAATCGCCTGACTTCTGCAACAAGATACCCTTGGTCATCGCAAGGTTCTGAACGTAGATGCCAAAATCAATCGATGCTTGATGTTGGCTCAAGTTCGTATTCGTCTGTGTCCCCCAGTAATCGGTTGTCTGAAGCGTACCCTTTGATGAGGTTGAAAGATTACGAGTAACCAAGAGATTCGGTACAACAGGCGCACGACCGGCATTTATATTGATCGGAGGTGTGAAGTTCACTTCGTTGACCAGCTCGATAAGATCATTGCCTCTATCATAGAGAGCAGAATCTGTAACGATGAAGTCAATTTGTCCGCGTCCGATATGCGTCCCGACTATGACCGGCGGCATCGTATCCTGTTTATACGGATAGCACCATGTCACGGGTACAGCGACATTCCCTGCACAATCGCGTGCCCATATTGTCACACATGCAGTTGGTGTTACCGCAAGAGTATCAATAACAGAGAGGTCAAATGTCGGTGCGATCATCGGGCAGTTTGCGAATGAAAGTGGTCCCGGTGTTTTAACACCAATGACATTGGTAAACCAGACTGACTCTACGCCTTTATCCCATACAATAGAGTCACCGTTTGCATCTTTATGACGGTCATCAACAGTAACGGTAATGATAATCGGGTTCGTATTTGCCGGTGGCACATAAGTAATGACCGGCGCATATTTATCCGAATCAATACCTTGTGTCACACATATCCTTGAACTGATATTCTTTGCAAGATCGATAGCATCGATACAAAATGAAGACGGCTTCGTCGTATCGAGTGCAACGATCGGGAATTCGTAGTAATCTCTTCCACTCGTCTGGGCTAGGGTCGGTGGTGCCCCGTTGGGGAATCGGACATTGACCGGGCTGACGACAGTGATAACATCTATCAAACGATCCCACGGGCGGTCTTCCCAAACTTTCACCATCCATCTGCCTCTATAGACTCCATCTGGTTCTATCTGCACTCTTGGCTTTATTGTATCAGCTATTGTACAATAGAGTAATGTTATATCGCTGAAATTAGAATCAAGATCCATCGCTCGTACCGTAATATTTCCATCGTACATGGAATCAATTACTCGAACAGCGAAGAAATGCTCTTTTGCGCCTGGAGTTACAGGCAGCGAGCGCAATTCCATATTATTGAAAGCCGTAACAAATATGGAAATGAGACCTCTGTCTGTTGTACGCGGCTCCCTGGCTACAAGTGAATCCAATCTGCTATTACAAATTGGTGAAGTGCTGTCAAATTTTCCGATCTGCTCAACAATACTAATGATCGGAGGTAATGTGTCCGGATTAGCAGGGATGATCTTTGGGATAAAGCACATCGTTGTGTCACTCTTGTTACCAACGCAATCCTCAAACGTAAAATCAAAACAACCGCCGATCGTAGAATCCTTTTGATTGACAGTGATAGTATGTTTTACTTTGTCGCACGGAGTGATCGCGGGTAAGTAACTTACATCGAACTTTGAAGAATCCGTCCCCGTCTGCGGAATCCAGGTAATAGACTTAATGCCTTTGTCCGTGACAGGGCGATTATCATACACGTCAAATTTGCGAGTAAACTCATCAACACGGATAAATGTATCTATGATAGGCGGATGTTTATCTTCGTTCGCGCATTCAATGATGATAGGGTGTTCACATATATCAGAACCGTCAATTTCATTGACAAAGATGGGGTACCCCAGACCGGGACTGATGGCGGTAAACTTCAGAGTGCTTAAAAGATCCGTGCTGCACTGTGTGACTTTTTCGGGTTTGATAGTCCAACTTGCATACCCTACCCCAAGAGGAGGAATAAAGCCAGGTCCTCCCGATCCTACTACAACTTGCGTTTGACTCTTTCCGCCATTAGTTACAGGAGTCGGACCGGTAATCGTTAGATGTGGACCAACTGTCAGGGAAATATTCGTATTTGGCGCACCAGTTACTGTTTGAGGATTAAATGCATAGAACTCTACATTAAAAGGATCAGGTACTAAATTAGGTGCTTGCCATTTAATACGAAGGGGATAGAATACAATACCAAATATCTGCCCTTTGCATGTTGCGAACTCACCTGTTCCGTATGAAGTCGCAGCAAGAAACGATTCCTTATTTGGTACACCTGTACCACCACTAAATTCAAGCAATGTTGCACAATCCCTATATTCTCCACCCGGAAGTGGTGCCGGTGGTCCCCATCGGACTGTGATAAGTGTATTCCAATCTCCGATCGTCTGGCGGTAGGGCTTGGTAAGCCCGAGATTTGCAAATGTGTTATCAGTATAGCCCTGACCGGTTAGTCCGGGATCGAAAGTGGGGCTATTTGGAAGTCTATTTTGGAATGCAACATAGAACCATGGGACACCTGTCCCTGTAGAGGAGGTAAATACATCCCAGTTGGGGCGATAACCATATCGTGTTAGTATTGGAGCACCATCATTGACCACATTATCGACTCCTACCTGAACATCTAAGAGATATTGAACAGCAATACTGGCGGGATTTTGTGTTTTATTCAACGCTTTCCAACGGAATACGATCTGCTCACTGCGTTCAAAGAGGACCGGATAGACTTCTTGGATAAGATCAACGCCGTCTTTGTCACGCCATATACATACGATAGTATCTGTATTAGGATTTATACCTTTTTTCTTCGATAAAACTCCATTGGTTAAAATAAAAGTATTCGCGGGCAATACACCAAGCCCTACATCATTATTCGTATAGACCTTTCCATTCACACTAAAAGAAACGAATGACTTCTGCGGATAGCTGTACGATCCACTTATAGGGTTGCCGGGAAACTGTTTCACTTGCACCCAACCCGAACCGTGATCGACAATAGCAGTTACATATTTCTGTCCTGTTTTCAAAGCTATTCCGCCCTGCCCAAACGCTGCAACAGAAAGGCACATAGCAAAAAAAGCCGAAACAACGCCGGTAAGACGAGGGGGTATCGCCGTGAAGTTCATTCTCATGATCGTATCCTTAATACTATAGTATGGTAGCCATATAAAAGTAAAACGCTCGAGAACGGCTACAGTTACAACACAAACTCTATAACGGGTTACTCTAAGATATACTTTAACCCGACCATTAACTGTAATGACGATATTTTCCAGTCAGTTGCAGTCGCATCGCTGCGAATGGTATTAAATGGAAAATCGTACCCAATCATCGGCGAAATGAGTGCTTTATCGCTAAGGGGTATATCGTAGCCACCAGCAATGATAGCGGAAAGACGCAGTTTCTCAACATCTTTGATCTCACCCTCTTCAAGGGTTTCTTCAAGTGTTCCTGTCTCGAATGTAACACCTTCAATTGTCGAGCCATCTTCCAATATCGCGGTTGAAGAAGAAAGTTGACGAGTATGAGTAAATTTGCTTGACATAAGTATGCCAATGCCTGCACCAAGTTGAATGAACGGTCCACCTCTGAAGAACTGGTATTTCACTCCAGGAATAAATGTTAAATACGTCGCACTTACTTCTCCGTGACGATTGAATTTGATCTTTACGCTGGCGATCGAATCACCCGGTTCGTAACGTATCGTTGCATTGTCAACAATAACCACATCACTTGCAGTTGACATTGCATTAATCCCCGCCTTAAAGCTAATAGCCCAATCGTAACTAAGCGGAAGCTCAAAAACCAAATTAGCGATTAACCCTGTGCCCTTACCATCTGCAAACTCGCAATTACATGCAGCAAGGAATGTCCCTTCCTGTCTATTAAGCCCCACACCAAGCTCTACGCCAGCTCTTGCGGGTGGCGCACCGGGACCGAAAAGATCACCTCGTGATAATATTTGAGCTTGCAGAGCCGATGTGAATAAGGTAAGAGTCAGAATCGCAAGCGTAATGTATGTATGTCGTTTTGTCATTATTCTATTCATGCTTTGCGATTACTGTTTTCCAACGATACGGACTTCCACACGGCGATTCTTTGCACGCGCTTCATCTGATGTACCAAAGACGAGCGGTGCGGATTTACCAAATCCCTTTACAATAGCAACCTGATCTTTCGGAACACCTTTTGATGTCAGATACTCAGTAACTGCAACTGCACGGCGCTGCGAAAGCACATCATTATACTCTTCGGTACCTTGGTCATCTGTGTGCCCGAGTGCTTCGAGCTTCACATACGGATTCTCCTTGACTTGTTCTATAAATCGAGTGAGTTTGCTCATTTGTTCATCTTTGAGATCAAACTTATCAAGCTCGAAAAATACCATCACAGCATCAATAGTAGATGGTTGAAGTCGTATCTCTTTCTCAACAGTTATCATCGCCTCACGCTTTGGTGGTATCGGCACTGGCGAACTATATGGTTCGTAGTCTGCAACAGTCGTTGATACTTTGTACGAAGCAAAAGGCTTTGCATCGAACTCAAAAAGCGACCCGCCTCTTGAAGGGTCTGCATTCACATTCCTTGTGCTTGTCTTTCCGTCTTTATCAGTTTCTTCTAAGATAACATTCGCTGCGACTGCTTTGCCTGTAAAGACATTGGTCACGTGACCAACGATGCGTACCTTCGATGGGATGAGTTTAATGTCTTCAGAAAATCCTTCTTCGCTAAAAGTTGAGGGTGCCTGAACTTCGATAGAACCGTTCTGATAATAATCTGCTCCTGCTTTTACATTTACCAGCTTTCCTATTGGAGCCATCGTACTATATTGACGGGCAGTACCTGTATTCGCTAATGATTCACCAGCAGGGACACCAAGGGTTGTTGTCGGTTCTGTACGTACGGGCAATCCGGTTTCGGCATCAAGTACTTGACCACGGAAAGCAATAGATTTCGGTTTGGGTTTTATCGGATTAGGAGAAATGCGATAGAGATCAAAGTTGCCTTGTCCGCCGCTCCTATCACTTGCGACATATAGTGCATCTTCAATCGGAGGAATCGAAAAGAACAACTCATTCGACTTTGAATTAACCGCAGGCCCGAGATTCTTAGGGGCAGACCAAGTATTATCTCCAGTACGGAAAGTTACGTAAATATCATACCCGCCTTGACCACCATCGATATCATCAGATGCAAAATAGAGGGTTTGATTGTCACTTGAGATAAATGGCGAAAGCTCATCACCGTTGGTACAGAAACTCAATAATGTCGGAGCACCCCATCCACCACCACTATTTTTTGCAGACATATAGAGGTCAGCACCACCCGCACCTTTTTTGCGATCACTTGTGAAGAACAAGAGTTGGCCATCATCAGAAACACATGGTTGGCTATCCCACCAGGGAGAATTTACTGTCGAACCAAGTGAACGGATATTCTGAATTTTGTCATTTACTATATCACATTCATATATATCGCTTGTTCGGTCAAAACCATCTTTACGATTGCTCGCCGTCAAGACAGCGGTCTTACCATTTTTAGAAAGAGAAAGTGAGCTGATTGTTTCTTTTGATGGTAATTCAATGGAAAGCTCGGGGATATTCCATTCAGTTAAGGACTTACGCGTTGCCTTATAGATAGCAGCTTTACCGGTGCGATAGCTTGTAAAGTAGAGTGTTCCTTCGTCCGGACTGACATGAGGGGTTGCCTCATCCGCCTGTGAGTTCAGGTTCGTTAGGTTATCCACGTGGGTGTCGGTCAATCCTCGGTCTATTGCACGTTTGCCAGCATCATCTTGTGAAAATGAAGGGGAAACACATAGAAACAAAAGAGCTGCGAGTGAAAATAACTGGTATCGAATTTTCATTACGGGACGAGTGAACAAATTTCTCAACATGAAAGACTTTCGCCGTATCTATACACAATACAACAGGATAATGCTTGCCAACAATTCAAAGTTACAAAGAAAACCAGAATCAACGCCGGTTAAGCATTATTTAAACCCCCAATAGGCAAAAGCCGTTCGCTTATCATCATTTGAGGGTAAAGTGGCACCTACTGAACTAACGACACTTCGTTCATTCAGAATTTCATTCTGACCAGCAAAAATCATACCGTACAAGCTAATGACACAGCCGAAATCAAAACAATTCGCATTATCTGGAAATAATAGCTATCTCCGTTCGCCTGTTTTTTGCTCTGCCTTCATCACTATTATTTTCAGCAATCGGGATAGACTCACCATATCCGGTTGCTTTGATGCGTGAGGTAGAAATGCCCAACTTCGCTATTGCGTCTTTGACTGCATCTGCACGTCGTTGTGAAAGTTTCTTGTTGTAGTCGGGGTCCTTTGTAGTATTGGTATTGTCAGTATGTCCGCGAAGCTCTATGGTCATATTTGGGTATGCTTTCATTAGCGTTGCAATATTCTCAATTGCCGGCTCCGATGCCGATGTTATATCCGCTTTATTAATATCGAAGTACACATCGACAAGAGAATAACTTCCGATTATCGGTGTGTTATCGAACGACCGTTCTGCAAAAAGAGTATCCTTCGGTAAACAGAGCTTGAGAGATACGGTATGCTGCCCATACTCACGCGGTGAATATTCAAGCAGATAGTAGTTCTTGAGCTTTCTATAGATGTCACCAAATACAAGCTCAAACTCCTTTGAGCTGTATATATTATGATAGGTACCGCCACAATTATCGGAAACGTCCTGAAGGTATGCCTTATCAGTATTCACACCAAAGTCCACACAGCAAACAATGGTATTAGTTCGTTTGGCAAGTCGGATGATCGAGTCACGGAAAATCAGTGAACTGTTGTCCTGACCATCAGTAAAGACAAGCACAGCGCGGCGATCATATCCACGCGCATTTGCAACTTCCTCAATACCTGCTGCTATACCGTCACCAATGGCTGTCAACCCACCAAAACCCGTCAAGCCATTCTTCTGAAGCTTATTCTTTACAATAAAGCCATCTTGTAAAAGTGGTGCTTCAACCACAGTGCGGTTGTCATACTTAATGATCGCCACTGCATCTTCGGGTTTTTTCATGTTGATGAAATACTCTGCGGCATCCTGGACGATACGCGCACGTTCTTCCCCCATAGAACCTGAATGGTCCATGACAAGAGCGATAGCTGTTGGGGTTCTATCAGCTTCTGTCATTTCTTTTAGCTTAAAATCTTTTATTTGCGTGGGTCTACCATTGACGTAATCAAGCAGATTGCACCACAGGGGGCGGTTCTTCGATGCACCTGATAAGAAATTCCCATTGGAATCTACAATATGGACAAAAAGCTTCGCACGGTTGGCTTCCGACTCAATACGGCTCATATAAAATGCGGGTTTTTTATCAAGTGAAGCGGGCATCGAGGCAACATTCCTGACATAGACCGGAGCATAACCAAGTGGTGGGATAGGGTCAAGTTCTGCGGCTGGTTCACCCTTAAATGATGCACATCCGGTAAAGGCTGCTACCAGAAGCAAGATAAATAGCTTTTTCATATATATGGTGGTAAGAATTTTGAGATGCAAAAATAAGGATTACGAAACAAAGCCGGTACAAAAGTAAGTTTATCCAAAAGAGTAACTAATTTAGTTTTGAAGCGTTGTAACTATGGGCTTGCTCCCGTACAAGCAGTATTACAGCTTACTTTCGCTTACATCTTTGGGTCAAAACCAGAACATATTGAAATGGCTATTGAACATACTATCGCTGGCGTTGCTCCTGACGGCATCGTCAGGATCGGCACAATGGTCAAAGCTGTTCTCGTTCAATTCGCAGATATTCAGTACACATTTTCTTAGTTCGGTCGGCAGATTGAACATCGGCTATGTAGGGACAGCAAACGGAAGTGTATGGCGAACTACCAATAACGGAAAGTCATGGCAAAAGTCAGTCACTCCCGTCAATCTTAACGGACCGGTTACAGGATTTGCATTTAAAGACGCGGCTATCGGTTGGTGCTCTGCTCGACAGACATCACTAACTCCCGGTATATTCAAAACAATCGATAGCGGGAAGACATGGACTGCCACAACGCTTTATGGTGAGCAGACAAGCGTCTATTATAATCCGACAAGCCAGCTTGTGATCACAACGTCTTGGTCGGGGAGAAATTCGCGTTCAACAAACGATGGCACAACGTGGATACCCCTTGGGATCACAGCTAATCAGAACGGTGTGTCGTTCATAAATGGAATGAACGGTGTGATGACGACCTACACCGGGACATACTCAATGACAAATGACGGTGGTTTTACGTGGACATCCGTGCTATTCAACGAAGAGGCATGGCAGCCGCTTGCTGTCCCAAATCGAGGGTACTATGTTGCCGCCGAGAGGCAGAGGCAGATCATCCGTTCAACCGATGGCGGATATACATGGAATATTATTCATCAATTTCCTACCGGTGTTGATATTAATGGTGATATTCACGGCGACTCTTCTATCCTCTATGTGCAAACAAGAGATAGATTCTTGTACTCGACAAATGGAGGCACCGTTTGGTTAGATCATTGCGGACCTGGAAATGCGTATGACACCCGCTTCTTTGTAACAGGTGATACAGTCTATGCAGGGACAGTGGAGGGTGATATATGGTGGAATGAGTACGGCACGAAACGACTCAAGAATCTGCTCGATTTTTCAACTCGTAAATTATCATTTACCTCACCGGGATGTTTTTCGGTTGATTCATTCTTGAAGTTCATCAACTTAAGTGATTGCTATGAGATAAAACTCATCGACATCGGACTGCTGGGCTCACCAACATTCGCTATCACAAAGCCAACACTCCCCCGAACTCTTGGGATCAACGATTCTCTAAGAGTACGATACTCACCCGACGACTTTAAAAAAGACTCTGCCAAACTTATTATCAACTATAGCGTCAATGGTATCCCTTATGAAGTTCAACTTGATCTGAGTGGTAACGGTGCACCGGGTGAGAATGTCCAACTTACAAAAGAACTTGACCTCCTTCTTGCATCAGACTGTAAAACAATTGATACTGCTATCACAATAAAGAACGGACCATGTGATACTCTGCAGATCCTCTCCCTTATCATCAGTGCACCTTCACTCTTTGATCTAACAAATGCTTCAAGTTTTCCCCTAACACTTCCACCGGGCGGTTCAACACGAGTGCAAATTCAAGTGATCGGGACGAATCCGGGAGACTATACGGCAACACTCATCATTCGATTGAGTACAGACGGAATAGAAAGAGATACAGCTATTACCTTGAAGTTGAAGATACTATCAACGAAAGAACCACAGGCACAGCTATCAGTGAATCGCATTGTATTTGATTCGGTGACCATTTGTAATGTGAAGTACGATACACTATGGTTTAAGAATACGGTATGCAAACCCTTGAAGCTCACGGCTGTTACACTTACTAGCGGCAACCCAGACTATTTTATTCAGTATCAACCTGCACTTACTCGAACTCTCGCTCCAGGAGATAGTGACCATATAGTTATTCGATACACACCAACTGCACCAAACGCCGACTTCGATCAACTAACGCTTTCATTCGAATTCGATGCCCTAACGCAACGTGATACGACCATCAGAATCAATGGATTTGGCAAGCCGATATGTAATGCATCTTTATCGGAGTCGGCACTTTCATTCGACCCTCTGTTAGTATGTGAACAGGCAGAACTGACAACATACCTACGAAACTTCTCTTGTGACTCTGCGACGATACTTGAGATATTCGGACCTTCAGATCAGAGTTTTCAAATTCTAAGCCCAACCGTTCCGCTAACTCTTGCGCCTGATGACAGCGTTTTGATTCGTGTTGCTGAAATACCGACGAGCGATGGTGCAAAGTTTGATTCTTTAAAGATTCGAATTCGTACAAAGAATGGCGCAGAGCAGATCATAACTTTAAAGCTATTAGGTACTGTCAAGCCGAAGGTTCGATTGCTTTCATTGCCATCGAGTATTACTGTTGATAGTATCCAGCCGTGCACCACATTTGATACATCATTTACAATCTATAATTACGGAATATGCGATACATTAACTATTGATAGTACAGTATTGAATGGTCCTTCATGGTATTCCTTTATCGGCGGGCCGTTGACACCGGCATATATCCCACCTGGCGATTCCGCGACGTTCATCTTTCGCTTCTCGCCCGGCTCAGGTGCATCTGCTTCGGGTGGTATCCGACTTACAGGTATTGGGCTTGATACTACCATAACAATTAATGTAACTTCAAAGAAAGGTGGCTCATCGTTCGTACTCTCTGCTGACGATAGCATCTTCTATGCATTTCTCTGTAAGACAGCTTCCAGAACATTCACTATCGGTAACTACGGATGTGATACCCTCATTGTTGATTCGCTCTTCCTTGCAGCAAACCCGCAGTTCTCATTCAATTCTACCATGACGCTGCCTTTGAAGATTGCACCGAATGAGGATACAAGTTTTATGGTGGACTTTAACCCGTCACAGTCTGGCGATTCAATATCTCTATTAGTAATTAAAAGTGTAGCAAGCGGAATATCAAGAAGTGTACCGCTTCTTGGCTCGCTTATTGGGGCAAAAGGCACTGTCCGTTTCGATGTTGCATCAGTTGATAATTCTGCGGTTATTACAAAACCTGCCGGTGGTGTCTTCTCGACGAAGATGGTCATCAAAGATAACATCGAAGCACTTCGCGGTCTCACATCGGTAATAGTTGATATAAAGTTTTACAACAATGTGTTGACTGTTGCTAATGTTGTCGTAAATTCACCATGGGTTTTTCGCACCAAATATGATTCCGTTGGATTGCTTCGTCTGACACTTTCGAGACCAATTTCATCTCCTATCACCGCCGAGACGGAACTTGGGACTATCTCGTTCAGAGTAACGATCGGTGATAGTTCATACTCGCCTATCACTATTGATAAAGTCATCTTGAATGGTGCTGATAGCATTTATCATTCATGCGTGCTTGAGCCGCTTGCATTATCGGGGACTATCCTACAGGTTGATGATACATGTGGTGATGCCTTCATCAGAGGATACATTAATCATGATGGGAGCATCTTCGATAATATGCGAATCGTGCCGAACCCTACGAATGACGAGAAAGGTGTCGTAGTTAATTTCGACCTCAACTTGTCGGGTGATGTAAAGATGACAGTCTTCGATATTAACGGCAAGATGGTTCTCTCTGGTGATGCGACTCTTGCCAAAGGCAGACACACTATGAGTCTGCCGTCATCGTCACTACCTCAAGGACAGTATCTTGTTGGGCTGGAATCATCGGGAAGCCGAAGCATGAGCCGCGTAATCATCGTGAAGTAACCTACTTTACTGCTTCTTTCTTCTCTTGCCAACTTGCCCAGTATTCTTTCCATTCGACTGACTCCGCAGCGGGGGCTATCTTCAACGGATTTCGTGCATCCAACATCATCGCCATCTCATTGGTACGGGTTAGCGTGTGCTGATTACGAACTGCTTTGGGATGCGGACCATGATGAATGCCTGCAGGATGCAGTGTCATCATAGCGGGCTTAATGTTATCTCGGCTGAAGAAATCACCATCGTGATAGAAGAGTACCTCATCATAATCCGAATTACGATGATAGAACGGTACTTTCAAAGTCTCCGGACCTTCTTCAATAGGACGCGGCAAGAAAGAACAGATAACGGCATTCTTGCACATGAAGGTCGTATGTACAGGAGGAGGTAAATGAACACGGTGTGACATAACAGGGCGAATATCTCGCATGTTAATCTTATACACCGTTAGGTCGCCGCGCCATCCGACTATATCTATCGGATCGTACGGATAAAAGATAGAAGTCCACTGCCCGAGGCGTTTGACACGTATTTCATATTCTTTCCCATTGAGTTCGCTCGGCTTGAACTCCTCGAATTCAGGTAGTGTAAGTGCTCCGGTATCAAAGATGGCATGCATACCCATGAGTCCCTTCATCTCAGGTGTCGGAGGCAAAATCTCATCATGTGCTTCAAGCATCACGAAGAAGTTATCCTTTGTTTCGGGAATCATGCGGTAGGTAGTGGCGCGAGGTATAACAATGTAATCACCTGCCTCAAAATCAAGTGTGCCGAAGTCCGTCTCGAACTTCCCGCTGCCGCGATGGATAAAGTAGAGCAAGTCGCCATCAGCATTACGGAAGTAGCATGGATGAGGTTCAGAGCGGCGCGAGATGAGAAGTATCACATCATCGTTATAAAGTATCGGCGTCGGCAGACCATTGACATCCTTCATATCCGTCGGCTCAAGCTGATTGAGGTCGAAGGCATGGGGGCGAAGATTACCCTCGATCCGAGTCCAACCCGTCGGAGGGTAGGCATGATAGAGATGGGAGACACGTCCGAAAAACCCTTCTCTGCCGTGCTCTTCTTCAAACGTACCTTCGGGAATGCCGACATGCGGCTGCTTTGTCGCCTTACCTCGTATGATCGGGAAATTCATTATATACCTTCCGTAGAATATTAATCGGAATCATAAACGATATTTACTCAAAGAGTATTTCCCTGATTTGAAGAAGGAACCGACTCTTCTCAATTTACCTTTTTCTACTTATCTTATGTCACGTATAGCTATTCTACTTTTCATGCTTCTTCCTGCCTGTGTGTCAGCACAATACGTCGGATGGCGAACACCCGCTCGGCAAGCGCATGAAGATTCCATTGTGAACACGTATTTACGCGAAGGCGCTTGGAAGCATAGTTACCTCTCACCGCAGTGGCAGGAGTGGGTCGATAAAGGCATTGCCGCCGATAGTACTATCGCATATCTCTGGCAGCAGAAAGGGATGCCCCTCTGGAAGACTCGCAAATACGAACTTGCCACCGCTGCCACAGAACGAGCAGTGGGCTATGACAGCATCCAATGGATAGATTATCTCGCATACTGTAAGTGTATCTTCAGCAAAGATCATCGCAGCGCTCTTAGAGACTTTGCCGCTGCTCGTCGCATCAAGCCGGGCGGATATGTGATGGATCATAGTTATCCGTTCTATGAAAGTTTATGTTATTTACAATTGAATAGATACGACAGTGCCCTCACTGTGCTTAAGAGAGAAATTGAGCGCGGTGAAGCGGAGAAAGGAGCAAGTTGGACACATTACCTTGATATGATGTATATGGGTATCGCCTACTACGAATGCGGTGACGACGTCAAAGCTATTGGCTGGTTTGACAAAGCTCTCGAACGCTATCCTCGCTTCTCAGATGTGAAGTACTATAAAGGCCGTGCACTGATCCGATCGAATCGCGAAGAAGAAGGTAGGGCATTAATGCGTGAAGGCAAAAAAGATTTCGAAGCAGGCAACACCATCAACGAAGATAACGTCATCTACGAACCATACCCGTATCAGGTCAAGTGGCAATGGAACTCAGTGAAATAACACAACAGATATGACAACATACGTCGCACTCCTGCGCGGGATAAATGTCGGCGGGAATAAGAAGGTCCCAATGGCGCAACTCAAGGCAACACTTGAGCGGATGGGTTTTACTGATGTAAAGACACTCCTTGCAAGCGGGAATGTGATACTCTCGAGCAATAAAGAGAACATTGCTGCTCTCACCAAACGCATCGCCGATGCTATTGAAAAGGAGTTCGGCTTCCCTGTCCCTGTTCTTATCCGCGAGATGTCGCGCTTAGAAGAGATGGCAGCGACGGAGCCATTCAAAGGTATAACTGTTACGAAAGATACACGTCTCTATGTAACATTCCTCTCCGAGAACCCTAAGACAAAACTCAAGATACCCTACGTGAGCGATGATAAAAGCTTCCGTATCTTAAAACTCGATGGCGAAGAACTCTATAGCGTGCTTGATCTCTCTAAAGGCAGCGGTACGGTCGATGCGATGGCTATTATCGAGAAAGAATTCGGCAAGCTCGTCACGACGCGAAATTGGAATACTGTGGTGAAGATGTTGAAGTGAGCGGATGTTTTTCTTTATAAACCCATTATCCCAACACCAACCAGCCCACCCCAGAGCGTTGAGATGAGGTTGACCATGTTGTTATCAACCATGCCAAAACCCGATACCCTCACCGAGCCGAGAAGATTCTCTTCTATATATATGCCGTCCTTTTCGTACTTCGCCTGCAGTGTCGCGCCGAGGATGCTATCAATAAGCGCGCCAATCACGCCGGCGATCGCGACGACAGGAAATATATTCACGAGCACAAGTCCGCACATTTTCTGCCCCTGCCAAAATGGTAAGAGCGGAAGCGCGGCAATGAACATCGCGCCGAGAATGCTTGCAAGCAAACCAACAACCGATACTCCGCCCGATAAACCTTTTTGCATCGGTCGGAAAGAGAAGATATTGAATACAGGTTTACCGTACCGCGTTCCGATCTCCGTCGCCCATGTATCTGCTGTGGCAGTTGCAAGTGATGCGAGGAAGAACATCGTCGCTTGCTCGCGGATGATCGGCAAAAATGTAGTGAGTAGAACACCGATGACAGGCGCAAGCCCGTTCGAGAGAACCTGTTTCCAATCACGTCCGCTTGTTTGGTTCGTTTGAGGGTTTAGCTTTGAGAGCAGCGAACCGCTTACGAAGAACGTAATAAGTATCACTGCCGCTTCTATCCCACCAAAACAGAAGATACAGCCACCCACAACAAACGCCGCCACCGCACCACTCGCGGTAAGCGCCCTCATCCGCCAAGCAACAAGCGAGACGGCAAGTGCTCCGATTATGCCGATAATAAGTTCGAGTGGGGTTGGGATCATTGCTTACTTGCGAAGTTTGTTGATGCCGGCTACGATGTACTCTGTCTTGCGAATGAGGATTACGCCTATAATGAGACTACCAAGCGATTCACTTACTTCCTTCAGCAGTTTGTATTGGTCTTTACCTGAATGAAAAAAGTCACGAACATCACTGCTTAGTATATTGAAAATAAATGCAAGCGATGGAAATATTGATATAGATACGAACCAACATCCCAACAACGTTAGTCCGAGTGCCAGTACTTCGTCTGATGAAAAAGAAAATTTTATGTTGTTATCACCAGCCGAATCAGCTTCGCTCTCCCCTTTCTCATTAATAAAAAAATCTTTGTCACCGAAAACCTTCAGCATCAGGTAGTCACTCTTTTTCCAGAAAAGCCAGGGGAAGAAAAATGATAATCCTATGAGAACCACCGACATTAGTACCGACATTAGTATCTCTGAAGTAGAGCTTCCCTTCCCAAGAGATAAGAATGAATTCATTCCGATACTAAGAGCATTCGGTATATTTATCAACGCTCCGAGAGCGAGGTACACAGCGAACATCCGAAAGCATATAGTTACAAATTGTCTTTTTGTCATATCCAATTTTATTCTACAACTACAAATCGTGCGGAGCTTTGCATGCCGCCGCTTGTATGACGAAGTGAACCGGCAACCGGCTGATCGGTAAAGATTGCTTTTTTCCAAGACCTGCCATGATCTTTGGTATAATAGATCGGAAATGTGAGCGACGCTGTTCCACCATATCCCATCGCTCCAACAACAATGTTACTCGTATAGGTAGGGTTGATCGCTGCATGAAGTTCGCACTCGGCGCTTAGTGATTTACTCACTAATTGCTCCCATCCTCCTTGCGGAACAGGCACCTCTACTTTTGTATCGTTATTTTGAATGCGAAAAACTCTTGCTTCATGTAGTTTATCAGGAGACGTGCCGGTCTTCTCGTAGAATGAACCCAAGAACTGACGACGGACAAGCGCCTTCCGTTCTGCAGGTGTTAATGTCTTTGAGGATACGCTACTTGCCAGAACTGCAACGAGCACAATTGGTATGATGAATTGCTTCATAGGGGTTGCGTGAAATTATCTGATTTGCAACACCCAATCTCAAGGAATTGGCACATCAAAAGGCACGCCGTTCGGCGTGCCTTGGGGGTGCAGGTTGGAAACCTGCGTTACTTTTCTACTGCGATACGCTGGATCGTTTGTTCGCCTTTGTCGGTGGTGATGACTACCAGGTAGATGCCGGCAGGGATGTTGCCGATGTTCAACTCGAAGTCGTAGGTACCTGCGGGGCGTTCGGCAAGCGAGCCGCAATCAACGATCTTCTTGCCGAGGATGTCATGTACGCTGAATGCAACAGAGCGTGGCTCGCTAAGATTATAGTGTATGTTCGTCTTTGTCGAGCGAACGGGGTTCGGATACACCATTGTATTTGAGACAACAGATGTCGATTTTGATTTTTCACTCTGCTTTGATTGAACAGAATTAGCAAGATGTCCTACGACCGTTAAATCACCTTGAACAGCAAGTTCATACGTCGTAATTGAATCACTATATTGCTTCCAGAACTGCTCTGGCTCGAACCACATGATGACACCATTGTCATAATCGCGGTTCTCTTCTTTGTTGCGAGTTACTTCCGTTGCCTTGCGGACAAGGACGGGGACGAGCGTATTAAGTTTAGCTGTGATCTTCACTTCCATTGCCTTCATCGTGCCATTGATATTTGGCATCCCTATCATCACACCCTTATCGAGTCGTTCTGCTTCTTCAGGGGTAAAGTTTTGATCTATGACCATGAGACTACTCATCTGTTTTTTTAGATTCTTCATAGCTGTATCAAGTCCGGGAAGTTGACCATTCCAATGGAAATTATTATCAAGTTGGACTTTGACCATAGCTTTGCGTGTACTATCCATACCAATTTTCATGCCCTTCATCGCAACCTTCGCTTTTGCCATTGCATCTCGGACAAGTTCGTTAATTTTCAGCGAAGAGTCGCCTACCTTCATCTCGAAGTTAAAGTCAGTGGGCAGTTCTTCGTCATTACTCATATCAACATTTACATGAATACCTTTGGTATTATTTGCATCCTCATTGTCTATAACTAACATGTCGTTCGAGAGATGAGATGAATCATGCGATACCACTACTTTGCTTGTAATCGTCTTTTTGCCACGAACGATCTTCGTATCATTTACAGTACCTTTTCTGATAATCACATTCTTATCACCGGAGGAAATATCTTCGTCGTTGGCAATACCATCAAGCATCTCACCTTCGTACTTCTCCATGTGAACCATTGAGTTCTCATCGGCAAAGTGCATGTAGCGCTTATTACCACGTGAGTCAGTGATGACGACCGGTGCAAGAACTACCGCAGGTTTTTCGAATGGAACATTGATCTCCTTAACACCCCAACCTTTTTCTGGTATGTAGAATTTTTTATATTTATCACCTAACTTAACAACAAAGCCAAGCCCTACTCCGGGAAGTTCGTTCAATCCCAACTTCGGTAAATCTTCATCCTTCGCTTGAATAATACCCACACTCTCAACTTCTACCGGAGCCATCAACTTGCCGTCGGGCAAAAGAGGTGGTGTAGGCGGAGTTGGCGGTTCTGGTACATTCGGGTCAATCGCTAACTCTGTCCCATCGCCGTTATCTCTTACAATGATGAGTTTCTTCTGTGTTGTTACTTCTTTCTTCGGCTCATTCGTTGTGGTCGTAGTTTCGGCGATGTCACCCCGAACAACGTGAGGGGTCTGAATCGGCAGACTGCTGATGCCAGATTCCTCGGTCGAAGACTCCCTCGGAATGACATTCGTCGAACCAAATGATAAATACCCTACCAGCGCAGCTGTCGCGCCGACTAATCCTAATCCTGTCATGATGAATCCCTTTCGTGATATGAATGATGTTGTTTGTTGTATTGACTGCACGGGACTCGTTGCACTACTGACGATAGTACGAACATCTTCTTGCGATATAACCGGCTCCTCGCCTTTTGCACGGGCGAAAAGTTCGTCAAGCGATATGTTCTTGTTCTTTTCCATAGGACTATTTCGATTGTCTATAAAATGCTGCCGCAGGTTTCATTTCTCGCGCCACGCTTCTGGACTCACGTGGTGTGATAGGTGTTACTGCCGCTTGTGGAAACTCATTCTCATTACCCGCTTCATCAACACGTAGTATCTCGGCGAGCTGTTTTCGCCCGCGGGATATGCGGCTCTTGACCGCAGAGAGTGAAGCATGCTGCACATCGCATACTTCCGCTAATGATAACCCTGAAATCTCAAAAAGTACGACTGCCTCGCGCATCTCATCGGGCAGTTTTGCTAACGCCTGGTAAAGCGCTTCGATGTCCGGTCCCAAATCAGGACTTGCACCGTTTGACTGTATGTTCGCCACCTTCACTTCGTCAAATGCGACACGGTTACGCTCGCGCCAGCTTGCACGTTGCGCTAAATGCGACGCGGTTGTGAAAAGATAGCTCTTGAACTTTGACTCATCACGGAGCGAATCGAACTGCTCATAGGCGATGCGTATCGCTTCGGCAGCGAGGTCTCGCGCCGACTCGCGGTCGCGGGTGAGCGACCGGCAGAACTGCCCAAGACCCGTCCGGGCGGGTTCGAGCAGACCTAAGAAGCGTACGTGCTTACGCCGTAGTGTGTCCATGCAGTCAATATATGTATTTATAACCTTTCGGTTACAATAAGTAAGAGACATTGCCCCTGAAAAGGTCGCAAAGGATTTTGTACACCCGTTTTTTCCCCCTATAACTTCTTATTTTTCATCACTCTAATTGTGCACCACACTCTTGTCATCCTGAGGCAACAGCCGAAGGATCTGATGGTTGTATTTGTAGAAATGTAACAGTATATCGTAGGTGTCGGGAATTTACACATTTGGATTTGGAGAAAAATTAGGGATGGAGCATGGTGAGGATTCACATATTTCGGTATGCAAATATACGAAATATTTTGTCCATTTCCAATAGGTGCCCGCGATATAGTCTACAACTCCTTAAAAATGAATTAAAATAAATACAAATGCCACAAAATGAGTCAATACAATGATATTTTAACCAATTTTCGATTGGCACCTATCGGATTGGGCAAAAGACAGATTAGATCTGGTAAATTTTTCCACCACACAAGAGAAGGCGTGAGAACTACAAAAATTGTTAATATCCTGCGATAACGAAAACGGGACAAATCCTGCGTTTCTTGCGTTGTTTGCTCTTTACATCTATACGATAGTCTATGAAGAGAATTTGCGTATTATTCTTGGTTTTGTGTGCAGGGACTGCCTTTGGGCAGAAGGTCGCTGTGGTTGATGAAGCGATGGTATTAAATAGTTTAGCCGAAAGCAAAAAGATCGAGGGCGAACTTCAGGCGCTTATCCAACGCTGGGCGGATACTGCCGCTGCCTATACAAAACTGATAACTGATCGCACGGAGAATTTCAAAGAAAACTCTGCGAAGATGAGCAATGCCGCACGAAAGATCGAGCTTGATACGATCAGTATGATGCAGACCTCGCTCAACAAGTATGCTATCGCAAAGCAGCAAAAAGATGTCGGTGAACTTGCACAAGAACGTACAAAGCGGTACGCTCCGGTCCTTGCAAAATATAAAGCAGCCGTCGCAAAAGTCGCCAAACGTGAAGGATATGATGTGGTTATGAACCGTCTTGCCTACTATTATATCTCCGGTACCACGCCCGATATATCAGAGAAAGTCATCACCGAGCTACAGTGAAAACCTGTAAATCACCGCGAAGTGATGGTTTCCTTCGTATATTAGATTAGTATGCGAACGATCATACACAAGAATGCCTCTACCAAAATAGCCGATGCGCTTCGGCTTCGTATCATTGAGGGTACGCTACAAGGCGGTGAAAAACTCGCCGAACGCGAAATAGCCGCTGAATTTGGCACATCCCGTGTGCCTGTACGTGAAGCATGTAAAGTACTTGAAAGTGAAGGTTACCTTGAAGTTCGTCCACGCTCAGGAACAATCGTCAAAGCGATGGAGCGGAAATATATGCGAACCGTCGGTGATGTCTATATTGCCCTGATACCGCTCATCATACTTCATGCGCTGCCGCATTACAATGAAAAACTTCTCAAGAAAGCAGAAGAGATCATCGAAAAACTTGAGGACTCCGAAGAGCCGATACAAACGATCGTACTACTGACCGAACTTCGCGACCTTCTGCATAGCCCGTCAGTGGATACGTATGCCTATAAGGTCTGCCGCGATATTTATCTTATCAATCGCCGCGTGCTTGCAACAATAAGTCATAACTTATTTGCAGGCAAATTCCCTCTCGATGGGTATAGAAAGTTTATACATCTGATCCGCACGAAAGAGTACGATGAAGCAATCATGGTCTATCAAGATTCCGTTCGCACTGCAACAGCCAACACCCAACGCATCATCGAAGAGAACGAACGCGCAAAAGCATCTGCTAAAAAGTAACTGTTACTTTTTTTGTCGCTCCGTCATAGACCGTTGTAAATGTTGAAAGATCACGAGTAGCCGGACCTCCGGTTACATTTCCTTCAAGATCGAATGTCGAACCATGGCATCCGCATCTGATACCCGAACTGCTATTAGATAAACTATCTCCCTGACATCCCGCATGTGTGCATTCAAGTAGAAGACTTACATACGTATCCCCTGCGCGACGAATAATAATAAGCGGGCGACCCGAAGGAGAACTTGTCCGCACTGCCTTCCCGCTCGCATCAAGTGTAGAAACATCAACCGTTATAGATTTACCCGCATCGCTCGTATTCGATGAGGCAGGGTCATCGCTACAGCCAATAAGCATCGGGCTGACAAACCCAACAATAGTAAGCCCGGCAAGCGTAGAGAGTGAGGACTGCAAAAAATCACGTCGTGTTGTATTCATGTATCTTTTCAAGATTGTCTTACATATATATAGGACACGCGAAAGTAGCGTGACGTTGCAAAAAATATATAATAATTGGCATAATAATTGTAGGGTAATACCATAGTGGTCACAGACACCACTCCTTCTCAAAAGGAAGGAAACGAGGTACGCGCCATGACGCTCTCGCACCGCTGCATGGTGTGTGGTGATGTTCCCTAAGGAAAACGCGGCAACGCGAGGCGCATGGTGAGAACTTCTGAATCGAGAAACACGACCGAAGGTACATATCTATTAGCTTTCCGGAAACCGGTCGAGAGGATATGTGGGAGTCCCTAGGGGACCCTTTCGATTCGGAAGATGGAAGCCGCTCACGTCGGGCGGCTTTTTTATTTTATATCATTGAATGAAAATCAATTCACCATCCTGTCATTGCTTTTTGCAACGTGAATGTAGTTTACCCACTGTGACAAACCATAAATTTCAGTGTATTGATGATATGCTCGCTTTGGCATAAGATTAGTACCGATAGAAGATACAACTTCAAAACTCAATCACGTTCTTTATCCATGAGGAGAAATATCATGAAAACAAGATCTCTCATTTCAGCCGTAGTGCTTCTTTTTGTAGGGGCATTCATAGCATTTGCACTCCCAACCGCACAGCGCGGGACACTTTCGGTAACTGTTCTCGATAATGCGACGAACTCGCCCATCAAAGGCGCAACAGTCGAAGTCATCGAGACAAAACAAAAAGCAAAGACCGATGCTTCCGGCGTTGCAACCCTTGCTGTTGCAGTCGCCGAGACAGGTTCAAGTACTTACACCGTCAAAGCAGACCATCCTTCGTATATCTATCAGACGCAGAAGAATATAAGCGTCTCCGCAAATCAGACGACGAACATTTCTTTCTTGCTCGCTACAGGACGGAAGAAAGGTGAGTTAAAAATGAAAGATGCATCTGCTGAATCGATATTCCAATCAAATTCAGGCATGGGCATGTCAGCGCCTATGTATGCGCGCAAAGGTATTGGCGGTGGATTTATGACCTATGACCAAGACTATAATACCGAAGATTACTCCGCCATCGCAGAGAACGAGTTTAAAAGTACACGCGAGAATCCGCTCTCAACATTTTCTATAGATGTTGACAATGCAAGTTACTCGAACGTTCGCCGATTCATCATGCAAGGAAGCGCACCTCCGAAAGATGCTGTGCGCATCGAAGAGATGATAAACTATTTTACCTATGACTACCCTCAGCCGAAGAGCGAGCATCCGTTCTCTATTAACACGGAAACGACCGTGTGCCCATGGGATAGAAGTCATCAGTTGGTGCTTGTCGGTTTGCAAGGCAAAGATATTCCGAAAGAAAATCTGCCTGCTTCAAATCTGACATTCCTTATTGATGTATCCGGTTCAATGGAAGGACCAACCCGCATTGAGCTTGTCAAAAAATCAATGCGCTTACTTGTTGATCAGCTTCGCGAGGAAGATAAAGTTTCTATCGTCGTCTATGCAGGTGCGGCAGGACTCGTTCTTCCGCCAACATCGGGCAGTGATAAGAAGAAAATACTTGCGGCACTCGAAGAACTTCGTGCAGGCGGCTCAACAGCAGGTGGTGCAGGCATTAAGCTTGCGTATGCGACCGCACGTGAGAACTTCAACAAAAACGGAAACAACCGCGTCATACTTTGCACTGATGGTGACTTCAATGTCGGCGTATCATCTGACGGTGAACTCCAGCGCATCATCGAGAAAGAGCGCGAGTCAGGTGTCTTCCTAACCGTGCTCGGTTACGGAATGGGTAACTACAAGGACAACAAACTCGAAACGCTCGCAGATAAAGGCAACGGCAACTACGGCTATATAGATAACCTTCTCGAAGCGCAGAAGATGCTCGTTACGCAAATGGGCGGCACACTCAATACCATTGCTAAAGATGTAAAAATACAGATCGAGTTTAACCCTGCAAAAGTAAAGGGTTATCGCCTCATCGGATATGAGAATCGTTTACTTGCAAAAGAAGATTTTAACAACGATAAAAAAGATGCCGGCGAACTAGGCGCAGGACATACCGTAACAGCGCTCTACGAGATTATCCCCGCAGGCACTGCAAATAAATATCTTGATTCAGTTGATGCACTGAAGTATCAGTCAACAGTAATGAATTCAAGTGATGAGATGATGACCGTGAAGTTTCGCTATAAAGAACCGAAGGATTCCGTCTCGAAGCTTATCACGCAGCCGCTCAACGGAGCAAATATAACTTCATCCACACCGAGCAACAACATCAATTGGGCGATGGCTGTAGCGGAGTTCGCGCAAGTGTTACGTGACTCGAAGTTCAAAGGCAACTCCACAATAACAAGCGCACTCGCAAATGCAAGACATGCCAAGGGCAAAGACGATGAGGGCTACCGCGCCGAGTTCATCAAACTCATCGAGATGTATAAGCTGCTTGATAAGGCGGATATGAATCAGCAAGAATAACAAGGACTGGGATTAATGCGATTTTATGGATTATTGGGATTGAGGGCATACGAGAGTGTGCCCTTTTTCATTAAAACGTAAGATTCAATCCGTAACGCAAGCCAATAGAATATAGATTTCCTCGTTCACCGGATGAGAGATAGAAACCATTCGTTCCGTAGCGTGCTTGGAGTTCAATAAAACCAATAGAGCCCGAGTGACCGACACCTATAATAACTGACCCCATGCGGCCTTCCGACGGGATAAAACTCTCTCGCTTATGATTGGTTGTATAACGAGACAGAGAGTCTGTCGTGACATGTGAATACCCAGCGCCAGCTGTAAAATATATTGAAGAAACCGGATAAAATCTCACGCTCGCTTCGTAAGATGATAGACTTGAATACGAAAAGTAATCTGAATTTTTTGGGTGAGCGTCTAATAGTCCTACTGCTGTATAGTCAGCAAAAATATGCAGATCATTAAATAGTTTATACCCCAAACCCATAGAATAACTGTTCCCTCCGACTATAATTAACGCTTGGCTGCCTCCGAAAGGACCTAATATGCCAGCGCCAAGGCGTACAACTAACCCAAGTTTTGTGGGGCGAAACGGGTCGTAACCTTGAGCAATTACATTTGTATCAGATGGAGATTTCTTACCCTTATTTGGGAAACGCACCGATAATCCGTCGAAAGAAAACCAAGCACCTGTCGAGGCATCAACGATATACCCTACTCCATACGTAAAAAGATTTGCGGCAATATATGCGCCTTCCATCGAACCCACCACATTTACAAGTATCGAATCAGAGCCGTTACGAAACGTTAAAAGATGATCCTGCTTCCGCTTTAATTTAATGAATGTGGTGTTCTCTTCTGAACGGTATACTGGTTGAAGCACATTCGTGGTATCGGTAATAAATGTTCCTTCATCAATATCAACGGGCACATTTTGTGTAGTGCCGTTAATCATGGTTGCACATCCATAAAGAACGGCAACAGTGAGGATCAGTATGATGCTCAGTGGTCTCATTGTGGTTAGGTAGAAGTGAAAACCCAAAAAGTACTAATGAGTTCATATCACTAATAGTTATTTAGGGCATTATTTTTTGCTACTTCCGTCCTTCTTGGGGGTTGCTTCTCTACGAAGTGCGCTGAAGGTTGCGGGGATTATGTCAGGTCAACAACACTCTGCCCTGCTTTTTGGAGGCGCACTTTGTCGTTGGGAATTAAGATTATATAGGGAAAAAATGCTACCTCACCACCGTCACAACCTTCGAGCATTGGTCGGAGCCGCAAACGAGGCCTACTATGTAGCTGCCGGGAGGGGTTTTGGTTAGGTCGTATTTGATCTCATGCGTTTTTTCGACGGAGATGCCGTCCCAGATCGTTGCGCGGACCTTGCCATTCATATCATGAAGGACGAGCTTTCCGTGTACACCGGCCGGAACGGTGTATTTAATCGAAAGTTCTTTCGATGCAGGATTCGGGAAAACAGAGAGTGAGTGGATAGCTACTTTTGACTGTACTTTCTGCGCCAGAACGGGTGAGGGGTTCGCGTTTTCACGCGCTGGGCTTGCGGCGCTCTCCGAGTTGGGCTTGATTTGCGTGGCAGTGCTTACGCGCTCTTGAGCGCATACACAACTTGCAACACAAACTATATATCCAACCAGAAGAAGTTTCATCACGTAACTACATCATAGCTTAATGAAATAAGGCAAATTATCTCGGTATAAACAAGATGATTTTTATGTAAAAAATCCCCCCACAATTCGACACTTTCTATTTATTTTCTTGGTGAAATTCTGTACCCCGAAGACGCGAATGAGCGAAGGTCACGAAGGAAGAAACATAAAATGCTTTTGCTATGAGACAAAATGACTTCTCGCGGGTTAATAGTATAGAAGGGTTTCAGTTTCCTACAAGTCGCGAAGCCCAACTTGAAAAACGATGAAGGTGTGCGATCTTTAATGGAGAGGGCGTCCGGTTCATGCAAGCTCCTCCCACTACTTACGTATGAACAGGACTCGTCTCGAGCCCTCTCCCGGGTCGCCATGTTTGAGTTTTATGAGTTAGGTGAGTTTAATGAGTTTTTTGAGTTGGTGTGTTAGTGAAAATGAATTCATTTTTTTCTGTTAAACTAATTGGTCGGTGCGTCCTCAAATAATCAGTAACAAACAACACAAATAGCAAAGGTAGGATAGAAACATGACAAAGCTCACACGTTCAACAATGGTTTATCTCTTTATCGGTATTGCGATTTTTGTCGCAACAGTCGTAATGGCAGCACCATTCAACAAGCGCGTTGTTAATCGCGCGGCAGACGTACCTTCGGCGCAAGTCGTATCGTTGCAGTAAAAACACGCTTGACGGCTTTCGTCGCAACCTTCTTCATATAACGGAAGAGCAGCATCCATTGTGTTTTGCCGGAACGTCCGTCAAACTCAAGCAAGAAATGCAGGTCGCGCAGGTCGTCTTCATTCATCGGGATATTTACACGCGAGTGTCCGGAGCTTTCTCCGGGCGCTCCTTCAGCACCACCCTCTTCCTCTTCTAATGCGCTCTTGAGGAGTTGGCGGAGACGTTCATCAAGTTCATCAAGTTTTTGTCTAAGCGCAGGATCTTTTTCATATTCAAGCAAGAAACCGATATGGTCATGCATGATGGCGATCTTCTTCGTCATCTCCGGCGTGAAAAACTCCTCTGCATCGGACTCGATATTTTTGACTAGCACCTCTATATCGTCTATCATCTCGGAGCTTGCGCCGAAGATCATGTCCTTTAGGTCATCCACTTCGATATAGACAGAGCTAATGCGCTCAAGTTCATGTCCATACATCTTACGATACTCATCGCCGAGTTCGGCTTTCACTTTCCTCATTCGCTCCTTCACGCCGCGCATCGATTGCTCTAAGTGCGCTTTCTTATCTCTGCCTTGGACAACATTGAGTTGATGTGTCAGCTCCCGCTCTTGCTGAACGAGGTCATTGACAAGTTTAATGTGCCCTGCCTTACCGGCAAGAATATCTTCTTCGATAAATTTCTCCGACGCATAGATTTGCGTGTGTCCTATCTTAATCGTATGTATCTTCGTGTTGCCATCCAGCCGCGAGCGAATAAGATTCTCATCAAGTGTTACCGCGCCGTCAGTAATGATAAGTATCTCCGCACCGGAAAGATTATCATGTATAGCTATATCATCAATGGCTTGCAGTATGGCTTTCTGCATGACCGTTCCCATTCCGAGATCATTGATGCGGACGATGTTGCGGACAAGTGCTTTGTAGCTTTCGGTATCAATCGCCGTACTCATCTCCCCCACTTTATCATCGAACGTCCGCAAGCTCACAAAGCCCATCTCTTCTTTATTGCGCTCAAGGAAGTAGAATAGTATTGCTTTTGCGAAGTGAATGCGGTGGTGAGCGCGCATCGAGTTTGAGGTATCAAAAAGAATGAATACCTTTTGCTTATTACTTGAAAATGAGAAGCTATCACCCGCATCCTGAACCGGCAAGATAACCGGCGACTTTGCTATAGGGAGCATAAGCTGACGCTCTGCGAGGCGCTGATCGAAGAGTGAATCAGGCAGAAGAAACTGCCATGAATAGATACGCTGCACATCGCGGCGGTTGCGGATGAAATCAGCTTCATACTCTTCACCTGTCGGGATGTCACGCTGGAATACGTCTATCTCATCTCTTGCCGAAACTGCCTCAAGTGTTGGCATACGCAAGGCCGGCTCTAACGTTTGACGGAGCGGCGAATCTTCATCTTCGAGGATACGTGCGATCTCGAAGACGGCTGTGAACTCCGGTGGAAGGTGCGAGTAGATGTGCTCGAAGAATCCGAACTCCTCCATCTTCCGAAAAAATGTACGCTCGCTTGTCATCCGTGTACGAATATACGAAGATTTGACGGGTGAAGAAACTGGATTGGAAAATCAGAAATGCTGCTTAACGAAGCTCCTTGAAAGCTCCGCTTGACTTAATGAATTTTTTGAGCTTCGGCAGCGATATCTCGATAAATGCACAAGCAAGCGAGGCGTGGGAGTAGCATTGGTCTTGAAAGAGTTTAAGCCCTTCAGCCGAGATCGAGAAGTTTGTTTCTTCGGGGGTAATGTGCAAGCACTTCCCGCTTTCAAGATCAGGCACAGCACAGAGGGCAGCGGTTTCTTCGATAAGATTATTGAGTGCTTTAAGCTTTGATATGTTCAGACAATCTTTTATCGTTAGCTGCTTTCCTGTATTAAGGTCTAACGTAATATAAAGCGTGCCGTAGTTTGGATGTGCACCACCAGTATATTCCGATACATCTACAGAGAAAGAAGCAACATTGTCGGTGATATAGAGCAAGCGATGGTCAACTTCCGTAAACCATCCCATCGAGTCTTTGGGGCTATCCCACATCGGCATCTTACCATCATACTTGAATGAACGCAACCGTTCATTGAGAAAACGATTGACTCGCTCTGAGGTTTCATAGTTCTTCAACTGTGTGAGCATCGGATAATAACTATCAACCATCACAACTGAATCGGCTGTCTCATAAGGTTTAAGCAACCGTTCTTGCGAAGCAACACGGCGTAGAGACGAGCCGGAGCGAATGAGTGTGAATGAATGCCCAACATTCGGATCGGCCATCGAGCGCCATATTCCCTTCATCGTATCGCCGGAAACATCTCCCTCGAACTTGCCATTCATTGTCGTGAAATTAGCATCGGTAAACTCAAAGATCACAAAGTGGTTATTCTTATATGCGCCTCGAAGGGCGATGGGTTTACCTTGCGAGAGATAGATGTAGTCGCCATGCAAACTGTCATTGGTGCGTGTAAGACGCATATAGATCATGAGCTTTTTATTAAGCGCACCTTTGAAATGTTTAACGATACCTGGATCTGCACGCAGGCCGACACCAAGGAACAGTAAAAAGCCTATTGTGATGAAAAAGAACTTTATCATGTAGTCTTTATCATGTAGTGTAGGAAGACAACATCAATCTGTGCTCGATTGTGTCCACTCATCGTGGATTATTCCACAAAGATACCACACTTCCTCAAACTCCTCAAAGACAAGCCGCAATGACCGCCAGTCCAATTCCTCAAAATCCCTGTCGCCGCAGAAGTGATACTCCACAAAAACCCCTTTCGCATACATCTCAAAAACATTCACATATTTATCTGTACGCTGGATCTCGTTGATAGTGATGCGCTTGGTCGAGGCAAAGTCGCGGTCATAGATGAAGCGATTGTAGTATTCTTTGAAGGTACGTCGTATCGGTCTCCCCGTCGCATCAAGCAACCCCCAAAATACTTTCGTCTTGCTTGCCCATTCTTTTTCAATTTCATCACACAAGATAACTCGGTCAGCTTCGCCGACAAATCCATAAGGCGAGAAGCGAACCCCCTTCTCGGGATGTGTGAGTGCCGCTAGCGCATGTATGTCTTTTTCTTTGAGTGCCATAACCACATCCTTCGCAAGAGCCGCTACGGTTAATTTCGTCTGATGGGTGAGTTCAGGAGTTTTTGACGATTCTGCATAAAACGCAGTACACGTTAGTAGTGATAGATATGAAAAAATAGAAATAAACATTATGCCGGGTTAATACCCTTCTTTATCTTAGCCGCAAGTTTCTCGAAGACTAACTCATAACTCATACCAATGAGTTCTTTCAACTCTTTATCGGTTACACTATCAAATTCTTTGATGGAAATCCAATTATATCTGGCAAGGTACGGTGATGGAATAATACCTGACCGTTCTGTGTATTCAGCAAATATCTCAGGGGTGACTTTCAGCGAAAGCCATTCGGGATAAGCAGTGCCGACCGATGTGATTGCAAACATCTTTGCGCCGACACAGAACGTGAGGTCAGCGCCCCACTTAATGTCTTCGGTCGCGCCCTGAAATGAGAGACAATATGTACGCAGAGCGTCAAGTGTCATGGCATTACTCCTTCATTTTCACCCACTGGTATGCCTCGCCCGTTATAACTTTCTCCTTCTTCACTGCATCAATATAAGCAGAAATATCGGTGATACCTGTTTCAAGAAAGAAGGGGTTTGCAAGCTTTATTCCGAATATCGGCTCCATCTGTTCACTGACAAAACTATTGGCTGATATGCTATATATCTGCTTCATCCGGATATCTTCACCACCAATCTTTATAGTCCCGACTCGCTCGCCGTCGTCTCTTGTTTTATCCACGACGCAATAGAGTCCGTTGAACTCACACCCTTCTCTTCCATTCATCTTGAAATAATTCTCAAGCATAACATGTAGTTCTTTGCCTGTTACTTTGAAGGTGATGATCTGATTGCCGAATGGATTGACCTCATACATATCACGAGCAGTAATCGAACCCGCAGGCATATTTCTCCTGATACCACCCGTATTCATAATGCCAATATCAGTATTCACCGCTTCGCGCAATGCTTTTGCATGCCATGTCGTGATGTTTGAGTTGAGTCCTGTCTTCTTCCAATCGTTAACAAGCGTACCGATAGTATCTCCGAACATCTTCTCTATCGGTTTGTTCATCGAGTCTATCATCGCTTGTGCTCTCACGTCAGGACGGCGTTCGTCAGAACGGACTTCGATAAGCTTGCCTGTGTGCTGTGTGATGCGGTTCTTCGTTATGTTCACAGTCACATCAAGCTCTCCGACGTACTGCGTCCTCGACCCTGCTTGCACAATGATGCTTCTGTTCTTCATCTTTGGCGTTTGAATAGCTGTATGCGAGTGCCCGCCAACGAAAAGATCAACATCAGGAAAACTCTCTGCAAGTTTGACATCACTTTCATACCCAATATGCGAAAGCACGATAATAATATCCGGCTTCTCTTTTTTTACGTGTGGAAGTATGTTCCGGAGCGCATCTGCCTCTTTTTCTATCTTGATGTTCTCGATATTGCGCGGATGCGTTACACCGGATAGATTATCTGTCATCAAACCAATAACAGCAACTCGTACGTCGCGAACTTGTTTTATAAGATACGGCTTCACCATACGTTTGCCATTCTTATAGTAGAGGTTTGAGCTGACGATCGGATATTTTACTTGATACTTCACAAGTGAATCTATATTTCCCCACCCGTAATCAAACTCATGGTTGCCGAGCGTTACAACATCTGGCGCAAGCTGATTGAGCAATGCTATTTGTGAATAACCGCGTGTCATCGTCGAGAAAAGTGTACCTTGAAAGTCATCACCAGCCCCAAGCACAAGGACGCCATCGCCATTTGTAGATACAACATCTCGAAGCGAATCAATGACTGTCTTAAAATGCGCAAACCCGCCGACTCGCACAACAGAGTCACCACGCTTAATACTTAGCGGTGTATTCTGCGCGTGAATATCATTGAAGTGAATGATCTTCAGCTTCGCTGTTTGTGCAAATGAAGTCCAGGCAAATAGGAGAAAGGCGACGAGGTATTTCATGCGGAGATAAACGCATGGAATGATAGCTCTGTGCCCTGTGTGAAAAACTGTTTTACTGCACCACCAACCGCTTTGTGGCAACGAAGGGTTTACCATCGGGTGTCTTGCCGGTGACGCGGATGAAGTAGTTTCCGCTTGGGACGCGGTCGGCAGGAAGATTCCATTTCCATTCATGCTGACCTGAATGCGGAATCGTATATATTTCTTTACCAAGCTCATCAACCATCACAGCACTCTCAAGGAGCCCTGCTCCCTTGATAGCAACAGTCACAACCGACTTCGCCGGGTTTGGTGTAAGCATCATCGCAACACTTGTATCCGATGATTCCTGCACTCCCGATGTCGTTGTGCGAAGACCTTGCAATGGATATGATACTGATTGTATCCCCTGTTCTGTAGTGATGACAAGCTGATTAAAATATACTTTTCCGACTTGGCTTGGTGTGAAAAGAACGCTTACTGTCATCTTCTCGCCCGGAAGAAGTGTAAATGGTAATGTATTTGTCGGTGTGATATTCGTCACAACAAATTCAGGTGAAGGATCAGCAAGCCCAACCGACACGATCTTCGTATTCGTAAGTCCATTATTGACAAAATGAAAATCCTGCGAGGAACTCGGAGCACTGCTGCTCATCCCAAGCACGTATTCCTTATCAGGGAAGAGCGGTGTAGCGATACTATCTGCTGTGGGAAGCATTGCAAGAGCGGAAAGGTCAATTAAAAACTCACCGCAACTTGTATTAAACTTAAAGTTTGAAGCAAAACGGTCTTTAATTATAGCCGATTGAAGTGTTGGAGAAAATCTAACTTTGATAGGTGTGAGAGAAAGTGGAGGTATTGTATCTGGTAAAGGTTTTACCATACTAAACAAAAGTCCATCCCCACCTAGAAAAACTCCACCAATTAATACCTGGGAATAATTTCTATTACTTTTAAATAATAAAGTATGTTCAACATCACCACCAAAAAGGATTGGTCCAATTATCGGCTTTTCCTGCGTAATGACGAGACATGGTTTTGATAAGTTTGTATCAATAAATATATTTGATTTAATATCAAATCCAAAACCATCGGTATTGCTCGATGATTGAAAGTGAGAGTTGCCTACTAAATCAATGTTTGGCTTTGTAGGGTTAAAATATACTTGCCCTATTTTTATCTTTTCTCCAGGTAGAACAACATACGGTATTGGTATGAAGCGAGTAAATTGAAAACCTGTTTCTGAATCTGTGTAGGAATCTGATAAATCATATACATTGATAACATTATTTGTTGTATTCGTAGCCCACATTGGGACAGAATCTTGTGAGCCAACATTTGTTCGCCAAATACTCATACCATAAACTTTATCTTTCATAAGATCACAATCAATATTTGCCTCATAAATGATTATTTGTGTTGATGTGTTGCTTATAAGACTCAAGTTTGCCCTAAATATTCCACAATTCCCAAATTTTCTATATTTGATTTTCAATGTCCGAGATTGACCAACAGAAATAGATACGCTTGTAATATCATGGCTGACCCCAAAAACTGAAAACCAATCTTCATCAAACGCGCACTGGACTGTTATTGAACCTGACGAAATATTTTTTATTACTACACCCGTTGTATCAAATTCTGTTGTTACTTCCTTCGTAACAGCTATCTTACCTGATGTCAAGCCCACCACCTCAAAATCCTGACCGCTTGCCACTATCGGTGCGAGGAAGAGGAGAACTGCGAGAATGCGAAGTGCTTGTTTCATAGCGGAAATAGCGGTTTGTGAATGCTTACAATTAAAACGCTTGGCGAGGGGGAAAGTTACAAAACTACTTTACCCCGTACTCAATTATGCGACCTCGTACTCGGTCGGGAGTAACTCATGCAAATTAATACGCTCGGATGCGTCCATAATTTCTATGCCTACAATACGGTCATTATCGCCAATATCGAGTACGACGTCGTCAGAAACACGCTTATTGACAACCTGCTGCTTCGTTGAATCAAGCCGCAAATAGAGCAAATCATGTTTAGAATCGTAATGAATGAGCATATTCTTCAACCAGAGTCGTAAAATTTAATTAAAATGCTCATCGCCTGTTGCGAAGACTTGTTTTATTTCTTGCGCTAAGTGGGTTTTCATTTGTTTGATGTCCTCGGTGACGGGTACTACATGATCTAAGAACTTCTCGCAGAGGCGGCGTTTGTGTTCGATGTCGGTATCGGCTGTGCCGAATGTCTCCTTCGCCCACTCAACAACAGAACGCTTAACCTCAATGCCCTCCAGTTCTGCCATCGGTTTTGTCAGGAGCGATGGGTCTTGACGGAAGCGGCGGAGGATGTCATGCAGGACAAGCATCTGTGCAAGTTGCTCGAAGCCATTCGACGCACCGTATAGATGCTGCAGGGTATCATACGATTTCTGGAAGAGTGCGCGTTCGCCGGCAATGCCTGTCGTGCAGAAAAGATAATGCAAGCGTGCGACATCCGTTTTATCAACGGCTGTTCTTCCTTTCAAGAATGCAAGTGCGCGAAGCAAATCAAGTGCTTTCGCTTGTGTACGAGGTGAGATGTAATAATCTTTTTGGCGCAGACGCTCTTCATGCGGGCGCTCTTGTATCAAGCGGTTGCGCTGAATTTCGTAATGACGAATGACAAGGTTCGTAAAGTACAGTATCTCCGGCGGCACATCTATCTTCTCGCCCTCGACCTGACCTTTAATGATACAATTCGCATACTTCAAATGATCGTAATGTACTTTCTTCACCGGCTGCTTCACATCGCCCGAACGCTTCAAGAATTGCTCACCGATAAGATATTGCACAAACGGATCTTTATCAGGAATAACAAGTGCTTTGAAGAGGAATCTATCGAGAAGAGCTTCGGTGATTTCGGAAATGCGAAGATAATTCGTCGCAGCAATGACAGTATGAATTGCCGCCGGGACTATCTGCACACCGCGAACAAGAGCGCGTTCGTTCAGTACAGATAAGAGTGCGCGGAGCGTGTAATCATTCGCATCAAATATCTCATCAATAAACCCAAGTTCGCTCTCGACAAGCGAGCCTTTCGTATTATGGATGATAAGACCTTTTTTGAGTTCTTCGATGTCGAGTCCGCCGAAGTAGGTATCGGGCTGCTGCTCTTTCGATGCCTGAACCTTATAGATACGCGCCCCCTCGAACATGGCAAAGACCTGCTCGGCAAGAAGCGTCTTGGCAACACCCGTGCGGCTCTCGATAAGAACGTGCTCACCGACAACAAGCGCGAGGAATATCTGCTCGACAAGCTCGGAGCGGTTTATTACGCGCCGCTCAACGAACTCCATCGCCGCTTTCAAGTCCTTAATAAAGACTGCACTGTCGTATCCCGAAGGTTTTCCTATGTTCATGCCTCGCCGTCGTTTATTCTAACCTACGAAAATAAGCATTTTTTAGTCCAGTCTATGGAGAATTGTCCATATTCCATATATAATAGGTATTTTGTGGGTTTTCATTTTGGGGAAAAAAAAAGACGTATCTTTGTGTCAAGTCATTACTTATTGATGGGTGTAAAAGTATTTACTTTTTTCTCCTAACTTATTCTCTCAGTTGTGTATAGTGTAAAGGTATTATATGAATAAAGCATATCGAATTTTCTTGGCATTTGCTTTTGTATTTTTGTCAGTAGGCAATGCTGTCTCACAGCCTCAACCGATGCCTACATGTATCAAAGGGCAGGCTGTTGCCACTTGTTTTGCTGGTTTAAATCCTAGTACTGGCGTAATAAACGATGCATTTGTCGTAGGAGTGGTTGATGTCCACGGTCCTGCTGTTGGTCCAGGGTTGAATTGGCCAGCACCAATGTATCACGGGTCGGGTAACAGTTGGAAATCTTCAAACTTTGGTCAAGTCTATGGTATTGCCATAGATAAACGCAATAATGTTTTCATTACGACGTCGACATCTTATGGGTATTACTCAGGTGACCCACGTATGTATGGACCAGGTGGCGGTGGAGGTATCTATAAATTGGATGGTGTAACTGGAGTCGGCTCGACATTCGTCTCAACAGCTCCATATACCCAAACACCGCTCGCAACAGTCGGAACAACCACACTACCCAACGGCAGTTCAGCAGGTTTAAAACCCGGTCTCGGTAATATCTGCTATTCTGCAAGGCACGATAGACTCTATGTTACTAACCACGAAGATGGAGTGATTTATGCCATTAATGCTCTCACAGGAGTTGTAGTTGGATTTTATGATCCTTCTGGCTTAGCAGCCGGACCGCTCGGGACTGCAAATCCCGCAATGGCAGCAGACGTTCCAAGCCCAGGTTTTGCCCCGCTTGGAGAGCGGCTGTGGGGTGTCGGATACAATCCTGTAGAAAATAGAATATATTATTCCGTTTGGATGGAAGATCTTTCAAGTGGCACACCGACAACCAGAAACATTATCCGTTCGATTGGTCTTACAGCAACGGGTGATTTTAATCCATCATCTAATGATTTTCCGGAAATTGCAATGACCGACTTTGGTAACAATTGGTCAGCTCCGGTAGCGGATATAGAGTTTTCCTCATCAGGTAAAATGCTTGTGGGCGAATGTTCGATGTATGGTTCGACAGGCAGATCAGCCCATAAATCCCGCGTATTTCAATACACAGGAGTGTCGCAATCGTGGAGTGCTCCACAACAGATATATGTCGGAGCAAACGGTGGCTCAGGTACCGGTGAGAATTCTTCTGGTGGTGTAGATTACGG
>JBKJTT010000015.1:0-3742 GCA_046590205.1 Kapaibacterium sp. (SeqCode) | reverse complement strand
ATCCACTATCGGCGGCGGAATTAATAACACGATAAGTGGTTTTACTTCCACCGTAGGCGGTGGGCGTTTGAATGTTATTCTCGGTAGTTATTCTGTTATTGTAGGAGGCAGGGGATTAACTCTTGATGCCACGTCAGACAATAGTTTCGGGTTCCTCGGCAATGGCGGCGGCACGAACGACATGACCATCAGCACTCCTAACGTTGCAGTCTTTGGTAATGCTGATCTATGGCTTGGCAATAACGACGGTTCTACGCAAGCTGATGCATCACAGCTTCGCTTTTATGAACCAAGTGCAACGACGGGCGCTTTCCCAAATGCCGCAACACATAACTATATAGCTCTTCGCGCTCCTCTGGCAACAACTGGTGGTACTGATTACACTCTCACCCTTCCAGTTGATGACGGCACAGCAAACCAAGTCTTACAAACTGACGGAAGTGGTGTCTTGAGTTGGGTAACGGTTGCAGGCGGCGCACTAACAAACTTCACCGAAGCAATAAACACCGCTGCACCGAATGCGACGGTTCCTGTCGCATCGCTCACCGCGACGAACGCAGCTACGAACGTAGATGCTGCCTTCGTACCAAAAGGCACAGGCGCAGTCCTTGCAGCCATACCTAATGGTGCAGCCACAGGTGGTAATAAGCGCGGCGCAAATGCAGTTGACTTACAAACATCAAGAAGTGCGGCAACTCAAGTTGCAAGCGGGGTTCAGGCGACGATCAGCGGTGGAACAAGCAATACGGCAAGCGCGCTTGTAGCGACAGTTGGAGGCGGATGGTCAAACGTTGCGAGTGCTCAAGAAGCAACTGTAGGTGGCGGATTTTCCAATACAGCAGATGGAGCAAGTTCAACTATTAGTGGAGGATCAGCAAATACTGCAAGTGGTCATTTTTCTACTGTCCCTGGGGGTAGGAGTATGACACTTCTCTCAACAGCACGTGCTACATTTGGCTTTAATGCGAACTCTCTAGCTGACGACCGACCAATGACGATAAGTGCGTCTTATGCAGCTGTATTCAACAATGTAAATTTTTGGCTTGCAAATAACGATAATACTCCGCGTGAACTTCGCTTCTTCGAGGCATATAATACCGCTGGTGCATTCCCGAACACAGCGAAGCATGTTGCGTTCAAATCACCATCGGCACTTACAGCTACGCAGACCTACACACTCCCGCTTGATTATCCAAGTGTAAGCGGATATGTACTATCCTCAACAACAGGTGGCACACTTAGCTGGGCTGCTGCTGGTAGCACTCTTTCCGGTGGTACGAGCAACACCATTACAAAATGGGCTTCAGCGACGACTATCGGTAACTCTTCGATAACAGATAATGCGGCAACTGTTGCTGTTGGTTCTAACTTCTCTGTTGATGTCTCTTCGGGAAATATCAATACGGCAGGTGAGTATCAACGAGGCGGAAATCGCATCCTTGATAATCCCGGCACAAATAATCTAAGAGTTGGTCGCTTTGCCGGACATAATAATACTGGTGTAAGCAATACGTACGTTGGTTCTTCTGCCGGAGCGGGTGTCTCATCGGGAAGTGATAACGTCTATCTGGGATTTAATTCTGGTGTGCAGACTGCACCTGCATCATCATCCAACAATGTTATGATCGGCTCAAATGTCGGTACTTTCTCAAATGGCTCAAGTAATAATACGTTCGTTGGTTATGGTGCGGCTGTACTCCATACTTCAGGTGATGGAAATACCTTCCTCGGTACAAATGCAGGCCCGACGAGTACCACAGAATCTAGTAATACTCTTCTTGGCGGGTCAACTGATATGGCTGCTTCCATTACAAGGGCTACCGCTATTGGTCATCGTGCTTATGTAAGTACTTCGGATGCGGTTATCCTTGGCGCAATCAATGGTGTAAACAGTTCAACCAGCGATGCGCTTGTCGGCATTGGTACGACAGCACCAGGACAAAAACTGGAAATCAAGAGTGGCAATCTCCTCCTTTCTAATGCAGGAACAGCTGGGCAGTTACAACTTCAAGGCACAAGCACAGGTGTATCCACCTTCAAAGCAGGTGCACAAGGTGCAACAACAATAAATTATACATTGCCGATTACACAGCCGAGTGCAAATCAAGTACTCGCGGCGACTGCTGTAACCGGAAGCGGTCCGTATAGTGTATCGATGGGATGGTCATCGATTCCTGTTGCATACCTTGGCGGAAACTCCGGTATCAATACAGCAAATGGTGACTTTTATAGTCCATTTGGATTTGGTCAGCCCTTAAGTGAATCAGCAGCGCAGATAGTTGCAACCCGTTCAGGTACACTGAAGAATCTATATGTGAGTCTAAGTGCCGCACCCGTTGGTGCCACAAAAAATAAAATAGTAACGGTACGAATTAACGGTGTCAATACAACACTTTCGGTAACAATTACGAATGCTGCAACCAGTGGTAGTGATTTAGCCAATACCGTTAGCTTTGTGGCTGGTGATCTAATATCTATAACAGTTACTCATACAAATACTCCAAATCCTTCTATAGTGCGGTGGGGTTTAGAAATGTATTAGAAGCCAATAGATATCTATTATAGTATAACAGGTACAGATTTTTTATGGGCACGCCGTTGGCGTGCCCGTTTTTGTTGTTTGGTGTGATGTTTGTATTGTGTTGTGAATGGGGAAATCACCATCGGTGAATGGGTATGGGGGTCACCTCCGGTGACTGGGGGAATCCCCTTCGGGGACGGGGGAATTGCCTTCGGCAATGGGCACGCCACCGGCGAGCCCCTACGGGTGTTCTTGGTCAAGATGCCATTCTAATGGATTCAACTTGATGTAATCGCGTATCCTTCGCATGTCGTTGTCATCTCTGATAATATGTTCGTAAAAACTTCGCTGCCAAATTTCACTGTTGAAGCCAAGCTCTCTTCGCGCACGTTTTGTGACAATTGATTTTACTTGCGAAATAATTGCTGAAACTGACTCACCCTCACTTCCTCCAAGCGAACGAAATGGTGAATCGGTATCGGGGATTTCATTCGTACCTTTGCCGTCGGCGAAGATAATAATTGCATGTATGTGATTTGGCATAATGACAAAATCATCGATGATGACCGATGGTCGTACATCATGTGTCTTTCTCCATTCTTCCTCAATAATCTTTCCGATAGGTGAGAGAATCACAACATCATCTTCGATGTCGGAGAAGATACATTTTTTTTCGTGTGAACAGATGGTTATGTAATATGCGCCGGAGAGAGCATAATCGAAATACCGCAGCCGAATTTGTTTCCGTTTAGGATACATACACAAATATACGTATGGGCTCGCCGGTGGCGTGCCCATCCCCCGGATTAAAAAAACTCATACCCGTAGGGGCTCGCCGGTGGCGTGCCCATCCCCCGCATTTTAAAAAACTCATACCCGTAGGGGCTCGCCGGTGGCGTGCCCGTTCTTGTTATTTGGTGTGATGCTGTATTGTGTTGTGACGGGGGAATCACCTTCGGTGATTTGGGGGAATCCCCTTCGGGGATGGGGGGAATTGCCTTCGGCAATGGGCACGCCACCGGCGAGCCCCTACGTGAATTAAGATAAGGGTCAAGATCATTCGGCATGCCAGATGAATAGTTAATTTCTAAATTATTTGGAAATCGAAAAATATTTCCGTATATTTGTATTCTTTTTAGTAAAACGGTGGCCGCCATGCCACGTTTACGAACTGTATTCTTATTTTAGCTTATCACTACAACATGAAACGTATTATCTTTG
>JBKJTT010000101.1:0-24269 GCA_046590205.1 Kapaibacterium sp. (SeqCode) | reverse complement strand
GGGGTCGTTTATTACAAGGATACTACCACTAACTATAAGTCTTCCAGGTGGAAGAGATTGGAGTCCCGAGGTTGTCATAAGCCCCAATGAAGAATTTGTTGCGGTAGGCCCATGGACAACCGGTGATAATACGTGGTATTCTTCAAATATACGGATCTGGAAAATTAAATAGTGTGTCAAACACTACTGCCTTTGTGGAACCGGGTAGGAGCAATCCGTAAAATTCTCCCCCACAACTCCTTATATTACAACGAAGTAATTGTGCACCGCAAGCTCAAGATTAAACTTCAAAGCTTAAAGCGTAAAGGGGGGCAGGAAATACGGTGCTTGGAGTTTACACATTGATCTTGATTAGAAAACGGGTTATTGGGCATCAATCCGTAGAAGTGCGAAGTTCGGGGTGCAAATATACGCAAAGAAAAAGTGTTTTGCAAGGTGCCCGTCAAAAATTTAACAGTTTAGGCATCTATTTTGCCTTAAAAACGGCTAACCCGAGTCATAAACGCCACATTTATTTCTTCTCGAAAATTGCGAATGCCGAATACCGCATGAAAACGCCAATAATCATGGGCACCTAAGATTTTGACTCGATGCGTTTACGAACGACATCCCACGTTTCTCCTTTATCTCCATCACGTCGGTACTCTTCAAGGCGGCGCTCCATCTCTTCAATAGTAGCTTTGCTCACAGGGATCTTTGATACATCTTCATGAATGGAATCCCACAAGTCCCATACAAGCTGGAGCTTCTCTTCGAATGGTAAGGATTGTAATTGTGCTAATGTGCTCATATAATAAATAACGAAAATTATTCGAGTCTGTTCCCTACCGATGTTTAGATTATTATTGGGTATTTGTATTTTTTTGTTCTGGCACAGCAAATACACCGATTGAACTTCGTCAAATATACAACATTTTATCAAAATCCATATCTATTGTCTTTAAAGCGAAAAACCCGCCAAAAAAGCGGGTTTATACATAAAACATAGATAGCTTTATTTATACCTCTCGACCGTGAACCAACCAAAGCTGACAGTCACTCCAATTTTTGTATGAGTGAACACGATCTGCTCGGGGTCCACATGATAGACAACCGATCGTGGCTGGTTACCGCTATCAAAGAGGAATGCAGCACCGATCTGAACATACGGAGAAATAATAAACTGATTTGTCAATTCGAAATCATATCGTGAACCGATGAGCGCCTGAACACCTCCGGTGGAAAACGAATACTCCAATTCTTTATCCCGCTCCAAGATCGTCGTCGTGCTGCCGGAGTCATATACATCATATGTCTGCTTGTTGGTGATCGTTGCGGCAGTGTATCCAAGCCCTGCATAGAACTTGAGCGGACTACGGGGGGTAAAGACGAAGCGTGCGTCAATTGCAATGTAACTTGTCGCAATAGATTCATGCTTCAAAATTCTGTATGGTGTATTCGGTACTCTTGACGTATCAAATAGTGCTGCAGGAAACGTATCCCCAAGTGTATAGAGTCGATCTTGAATAAGATCATCTTCTACTGTAAATCTATTGAGTGATATTTCAAGATCAATAATACGGCTTATCTGCGAACCGATAGAAAAAGTAGTTGCTAAGACCGAAGAGGGAGTTATTCTGGATTTTGACTGACTCAACTCCAAATTCCCAACTCCGGCACCAGCACCAATGGTAATAGCTTTCCATGGGATAGGGGTTAATGCCTTTAAGCGTGATTCTTCCTCATCGCGAAGTCGCTCGACAGCTTTAATTGAGTCTTTGCGCGCCTGCACTACTGATTCTTTGCGTTGTTCTTCGAGTTCTTGCTGTGCTGAGCGGATAGAATCCTGCTTGCGTTCTTGTTCCATACGCATAAGTTCTTCGCGCTGCTTTTTTATCATTTCTTCGGCTGCACGTCTATCCTGTGTCATCACCGAATCAGGCGGCTTGCTGCCAACCTGTGCATACGAGACATCAGATGAAAAGCACATAAGCATTACGATAAATGCGACAAGTGCCGGAAAGAAAAGTTTTTGTGCGTTGGTCGTTGTTGCGGCCATTACTTCGTTTATTGTAAGTTGTTTTATTTCTGCTACCTTTTGCGCTATCATCGGTAGATATGCCGGTGAATTGCGTTTACCCCGATACGGCACAGGTGCCAAATACGGTGAATCCGTTTCAAGCATCATTGCCCCTATCGGTGTCTCGCGGACGGTTTCGGTAAGCACCGAGTTCTTAAACGTAATATTGCCAGTATAGCTCACATAAAAACCGAGTTCAACCGCTTTTTTCATTTCGTCCGGAGTACCTGAGAAACAGTGAAACTGTCCAAAAATATACGTTCGCGGGATGTCTTTGTAACACTCGTCAACGATTTCAAGTGTTTCGGGGATACAGTCGCGGGTATGGATAATAACGGGTTTTTGTAGGGATTGCGCGAGTGCTATTTGCTCCCGAAATGCCTGTATCTGCACATCACGTGGGGCAAAGTCATAAAAATAATCTAATCCGATCTCACCAACAGCTACTACCTTTGGATTCGCTTTGATCTCGGTCATTATCTTTTGACCTATTGTCTCTGACCACTCGGATGCTGAATGAGGGTGTATGCCGAGGGCACAGTGGATGTTTGGATGCGAGTTCGCTAGTGCAAGCGTTGCCTCAAAACTCTCTTTATCTATCGCCGGAACAACGAACGACATAACCCCTGCGGCTTCTGCTTCTGCAATAACCACTTCCCTATCACTATCGAACTGTGATGTCTGTAAATGACAATGTGTATCTATCATCAAGAGTTATTGAATGACAACACGATGCAGCTCGGACCATTTGTCGGTGATGACGCTGATGAAATACACACCGGATGAAAGCCCTTGGCGATCAACTCTAACACTTTGTATTGGCGCACCATCATAGACAGTTCGCACACTACTTCCAAGCACATTAAAGAGTTCTACCTTCATATTCTGACCAAAAGATCCGGGTGCTATTGAGTGATGTATCTCAAAGTAGGATGTAGCAGGGTTCGGGGAAAGAGAGAAAAATGTCGGTAAGGCATACTGATCAGTGACCGAGTTGATAGAACGAGTACCATACGCTGTCATTTGACGTTCGCTGCCTGTAATCGGCAAGCCACCGGCAACGACGGTAGGTGTATTACTCTTGATAATACCAATACCTTTGACAAGCCACATTGTCTTGGCAGCGCTAAAGCTTGAAAGTGGAATACCGAATGCTGTTACTTCAACATCACCCTTTACAATAAACTTATACGCTGAATCAAATTTTCCGGCAGGAACAGTGACTGAATCAATGCCTTCAAAACTCCCTGTTGTTGTTACGTTGACAGTTGCCGATACACCTTGAAAGTCAATATCTTGTGATAGATTGAGTACGTTATACGGTTTTTTGAAACCGGCTGAAAGCTTGAAATAGTCAACGAACGTATTTGGCGATTGGACAAAGGCAGCAAAAAATGGTGAGACAAACGTACCTATAAATTCCTGATCGGCAAGCACGTCAATGTCTTGATTTTCATCTGCCCGGTAACGAAGGTTCGCCTCATCACCTGAATAAAATAGTGACATGTTCGATGTGTCTTTCAACCATGAGACATTGCTAAAACCACCTTCAGACTGATTCTCACGCCAAACTGTTGTTGATGAGGTCGTGATCGTTGAGGTATCTATGGTACCATTAGAGTCAGTTTCGTATGCATTATACATTACATACTTGCCAAGCGAAAGTGGAAAAATATCTGTCCCTTTTGGGAGTACGCCCGGTTCAGAACCCGTTTGATACCCAGGGGTTGCTTTTGGATAGATAGAGAAATCAACACCGGAGTTATGCGTCGTTACTCCCTTTTGTGTACGCTCCATTGTCTTGCCAAGCTTAAGACCTGCACCACCTGTGAAGCCCCCATCAATAGATGTAGGGAGTATCATTGCTTGCGTTGTCGAGTACTGCACCCCATCAATAACTCCAAGTTCTTGAATCCCATCAGTCAACACGGTATCTTTACCATCGGTGAGAACGATAGCATCAAGTGTCTGCGAAATGTTAATATCTAACGTGAATCCACCTGCCGGAACCTTGCGAAGATTTTTTGAAGAAGGATTATCCGAATCAAGTATTGGCACACCAGTATAGGTTTCGTAGTCAGCGTTCGAGAGATCAAGTCCGCCGCTCACATTTTTTGCACTTGCACAAATAATAACGAATTGACCAGGCAGGAGAGGCAGGGTTTTGTTTCCGGGAATTCCTTGAAATTTCCACGCTTCCGCAATCGGCTGCAAGAAGCCGCCTGAATTAGCAGTTACTCGCGCAATCAAGCATCCATCAAGATAGAGTGTGTTCTCTGTTGGGTTATAGAGTTCTACATACGAATCGTTTCCGAGTAGTGTGCGAACACCTCCGATATATATCTCGTTAATGACGATACCTTTGGCTTGTGCGAAGATATTCGATACCGAAAAAAGCAGAAGAACCGCAAGTAATAATTTGTAAGAACGTCTCATATCTGGCTTGCAAAATTAGTACGATGTTAACATATCCTCAATGGAAAATATCCTTTGAAAGTACGGGACTTCCTATGGAAGCATATCTCCAAGTATCTTGTGTGTTAAGAAGAGATTTTCGTCGAGCATGTGTCGTGATTGCTGCCGAGCATGTTTGATCTTTTCGGGATCAAGGTCAACATAAAGCAAGTCCTCCTCGAAGAACTTTGCATGAGCTGCGACAGACCCATCCGGTGTAATAACTTCTGAGCCTCCCCAGAAATTCACACCATCCTCTACACCCACACGATTGACGAACGTTACATATACACTATGGAGTCGTGCATAGGTTGAATGATGTTCGCGATTTATAGTATAATTGGTTGGTATCTCGCTTGCACTTGCATCTCCGGTTGCCAGACGTGTCGGGCTGGCAGCAATTGCTATAATACACTGTGCACCTTGATGTGCAAGCAAATATGGAAGCGAGGGATGCCAAAGGTCTTCGCAGACAAGCAACCCGATTCGACCAAGAACTTCAGAATCAAACACTTTCACTGATGTACCTTGAAGAAAGTATCTCTCTTCCTCAAAGATACCATAGGTCGGTGGATACACTTTATGATGTGTGAACTTCCACTGGCCACCTTCAAAAAGAAATGCTGAGTTATAGACTCCGCCGCTTTGCGCTCGTTCAACACCTCCACAAATGATAGTGATGTCTTTACTTACATCACGAAGTGCAGCGAGTCGCGAGTCAGTTCTTGGGTCAAGCGCAACTTCATAGTTTATGTCACGAAGTGTGTAGCCCGTAAGTGAAAGCTCCGGAAAGATGATTGCATCAGCACCCTTTGACTTAGCTTTTCGGGCAAATTCTTCGTGAATGTGTGCATTGCGTTCAACATCACCGAGGATGGACGTTACCTGAGCCAGTGCTATTCGTGAGCGTTTTAGATACATCAGCGCATTACTACTTCGTTAGGCAACTCGTTTGGGTTAGTGGTATCTGGTGGAAGTGCAATACGGAGATGTTCTTTGATTGTCCGCAAGCCGGATACAACGCCGTCTTCAAAATGTCCTTCTTTAAAGTGTGACTTGATCGTAGCGGCAACATCTTCCCATGTATTTGGATCAACTCGGTCATTGATGCCTTTATCGCCGCAAATGTAATACTTATGCTCTTCAAAAATAATATAGAGTAAGATGCCGTTCAGTCCTTTGGTGCTCTGCATACCAAGCCTCTTGAATTCTTTCATCGCAAGTGCATCAAGCGCAAGTCCCCCATCCTCGAATGGACGTTCATCAAGGATTGAGACACGTATCTCTGCGCTCGTATGCTCTTCTACCTCGGCTATTACATCAGCAATATGTTTGAGAGCACTCTCGGAGAATGCCTCTTTTGCTGTCTTGGCTATCGTTTGCTGTTCAGACATTGTTAAAGTTTTATTGTTCGTTTGAGTATGGTATCTGATTTGCCGAATGTTTTGCTCGCTTTCGGGAAGTCTATCGTATAATGCAATCCGCGTGACTCCTTGCGTTTGAGTGCAGAGCGGACAATAATGAGTGCTACTTCCGCAATATTACGCAACTCAAGTAACGGCATTGTTACTTTCGTTTTCCCGTAGTATTCTTTGATCTCTTTTTTGATGAGTTTGAGACGCCTCTCGGCACGTTTGAGTCGGTAATCCGAGCGAACAATACCGACGAAATCCCACATCATCTGCTGTATCTCGTAACGATCATGCTCAATGACCACCCACTCCTCTGCATTCTCCGTGCCTGAATCGTCCCACTCACGAATACTAACATCTTTGGTCTTACTATTAACGGTATTCTTCAACAGTTCAACCGCCGCGCGAGTTGAAAAAACAAGTGCTTCAAGCAATGAATTACTTGCTAATCGGTTTGCGCCGTGAACGCCTGTCATCGCAACTTCACCGCAGGCATACAGATTCGAAATGTTCGTCCTTCCCTCAAGGTCGGTAACAACACCACCGCAGCTATAATGTGCGGCAGGTACGACAGGTATCGGATGCTTGGTGATATCAATACCAAAACGCAAACAAGTAGAATAGATATTCGGAAATTCTTCTTTTGCTTTTTTGCCAAGATGTGATATATCGAGCCATACGTGCTGATCACCCCGCGTTTTAAGCTCGGCATCGATTGCACGAGCGACAATATCACGTGGTGCAAGCTCCAAACGTTTTTTATCATAACGTTTCATAAAGCGTTCGCCGTCGAGATTTGTCAAAATACCACCCGCTCCGCGAACTGCTTCGCTCACTAAAAATGAGTGCGCACCTTCAGTATAAAGGGTCGTTGGATGAAATTGTATGAATTCCATATTCCCGATCTTCGCGCCCGCACGATATGCCATTGCTACACCATCGCCTGTCGCGATCAGCGGATTCGTTGTATGAATATAGACCTGCCCTGCGCCGCCGGTAGCAAGCATTACTGCTTTGCGAGCACGAACAACTATTACTTTACGCTTGTTTTCATCAAGGACATACGCTCCGTAACACTCAAGCCCAAGTACATTTTTTGGTTTATTCGTTTGATGACGTTGGGTTAGAAGTTCAATAGCAAAATGATCTTCAAGAAGTGTGATGTTCTTTTGCTTTGCTATTGCTGCCAGAAGCGAGCGTTCAACTTCTTTTCCTGTCAGGTCATGCGCATGGATAATACGGTGTGCAGAGTGTCCGCCTTCTTTGCCCAGATGTAGCTCACCTTTTTTATCCCGCGTAAATTCTGCGCCAAGAGCGATTAACTCCTTGATTCTTTCGGGTCCTTCTTCGACAAGCACGCGAACCGCATCCTCATGGCACAGCCCTGCGCCGGCAATGAGGGTATCATTTATGTGCGCTTTGAAAGAATCAGCCGTATTGACTACACCAGCGATACCACCTTGTGCATAGTTCGTATTAGATTCGGAGCGATCCTTCTTTGTGATAATTAGAACCTTGAGGTCGGAGTTGCGTGCAACATGCAATGCATAGAACAGCCCCGCCGAGCCGCTGCCAAGAACCAGTATGTCAGTCGTGATCAATGAGTTTTACAGTTTGGATGTAAACAACACCCATCAAATAAAAAAGCCCTCATACTTTGTATGAGGGCTTTGAATACTAAGAGAGTTTCTTAGAAATTTACGACTAAGTGTACGTTGGTTCCGCCACCTGGAGAGATACCCAATCCGCTTGGCGAACCGCCATCGGTCTCGGTACCATCTGAATTCTGGATGGTAACCGAAGTGGTGTAGAACCCAAGCGAGAATTCCGCGCCAATCGCAATACCATCCGTGAAGTACCAATCAAATCCGCCCAGCGCAGTTAACCCGATTGAGGTATTCTTCCCTGGTTGATTATAAATTGACTGTTGGAGTTGGCCGTGACTATCCGTAATCTCTACCTGGGTAGGTGTTTCGTACGAATACGTATCAAAGCCAATACCTCCACCGAAATATGGTGCGATAGCATATAACGTTTGAATATGGTATAGGAGTGCTACACCAATACCAAAGTTAGTCTCACTAACCTTTGCATTGTCATCTCCATTATTCCATAACGAAAAAGAAAGTAATGCACGTATGGCCAGATTCTGCGCTAAAAAATATCGCAAGCCGGTATGCGCGATTACTCTTTCATCTGCTGTTCCGTTGCCAGAAGGTCCGTAAATCCCAAAATCCCCTGCTCCCGAAAGAGAGAACAAGAATGCCAAAGCTTGGGCACGCTGAACGGGGGTCGGATATTTCGACCTTTCCTCTTGTGCGAACGTTCTCACCGAGAACGCACTCACTAAGAGTAGAACAAGCAGGATATGAGATATTTTTCTCATAACCATTTTTCCTTTCATGATATTAGAAGTATGCAAGGAAATGTACAGAACCGCCGCCGCCTATACCGATTGTGCTTGGAGATGGCTGGTCACCGATATCAGTACCACCAACTTTACCTGAGCTTGAATTGGTTGTAAAGCGTAGGTTATATTCAGCTCCCAAAGCAAGTCCTTTTGTGAAGAACCAATCGAAGCCAGCTACTGCACCAATACCAAGCTGTGAGCCGCTCGTCTCTGATTCAGTAGTACCTGAACCAGAAGTCGTTGAAGCCATAGCATAGGTAATGCCACCGCCGATATATGGGCTTGTTGAATAAAGTGCACCAAAATGATGCTCATAGGTTAAGCCAATACCAAGCTGCATACTTGATACTTTATTTGCATCATCGGTTGCACCGTTGCTTTGTGTACCAAATGCAAGGAGTATCTTCAGTGCGCCTTCATCCATTAAGTAATACTTCATACCAATACCTGCAACAGTTTGGCTTTGTGTACCGCCGGCAACACTACCAATAGGTTGTGCTGACATACCAAATGTGCCGATACCACCAATATTAAAAAGGAATGCTGCTGAACCGCTCTTGGTAAGAGGACGCGGAGCGTCATCTTGTGCGAACGTTGCAGTTGCGAGCCCTGCTACCATGAGTAGTGTTAAAACTGATTTTGTGAAAGAACGTAACATTAAGTTATCCTCCAAGTTGTGTAGTGAAAAACGAATTCAATAAGTGAGAAAGCACGGATACTGTTTGTACCCGTAGTGCAAAATTAATACATTATTTGGAAGAATCCAAAAAGTTGAAATGATTTTTGTAAGATGGTGGATAAAATGTCGTATATTCCCACCCCCACCCACTACCCCCCACTTTCAGCCGCTCCATTATCCAAAATTGTGCGTAATGGCTCATTTGGAAGGTTTTGCATGGCTGATATATTAACGAGTTGAAAGGTTAATTCACATCGTTTGTGGAATTCATCAAGGTTTGAATCATTCTTCACGACAAGGTCTGCATCCTCCGCGCCGATGTCGTCATATCCCTGTGCTTGTAATCTTGAACGGATATCATCTTCAGAGAACTTCCCTTTTGCCGTAAGCCACCCTATTACATCTTCGTCGCTTGCGCTCACAAGTACGATCATGTCAAATATCTCATCGAGGCCTGTTTGAAAAAGTATGGCTGATTCAAGTGCGACTAACTCGCCCGACTTAGCTTTCGTAAATTCCTTTTCAATAGCACGAAGTGTAACCGGATGAACTAGGTCTTCTACTTTTTCTTTAAGTGAAGGATTGGTAAATATCTTCTCGGCGATGAATGCTTTGTTTAATGTGCCGTCGGTATAAGTGTCTTCCCCGAGCAGTGCGATGAGCTCGGTTTTGAGTCCTTCATCAGACTGCATCACATCTTTGGCGATGGTATCTGCGTCGAGGACCCTAATCCCATGCGAACGGAAAACTTCGGAGAGTGTTGATTTACCGCTGCCTATCTTGCCAGTGATGCCGACTCGGAATGCTCTTGTAGCCAAAGGTGTGTATGAGAGAGCGTATATACAAAGGAAGAATGGACAAGAGAGAAGGAGGATAGCTCCTCAAACAAAGATGGCAGATCATTGCAAGTGCCCCGGTGTTATGCATAATAACGCGAACGTTATACGGATAACAGGAAACCTGCGTATCACTGCCGGCGAAGCTTGCGCTTACGCTCAACAAGGGCGTAAAGAACCGTTATGCCCACAAACATTGGGTGCTGCCCCGAGACCTTTTACTTCCACTGTCCTCACCGTGGCGGCTCGCCGAAGCGAACGGCACACGTGTATTGGTGTCCCCTTTCAGGGTGAGGCCTGTAATCAGAACCGGAAGATGTAGCTCCCTATGGAAAAGAATGTTGGTTCTTTTTTTCGTTGTTATCTCCGAAGAGAAACCGTCCCTACCTTCTCGCCTGTCCGTTCAATGAACTCTTCACTTTCTACTACACAAAAACAAAAACGAGAGTTCACAATAATATTTTCTTTTTTATGAATTATTCTTTCCTTCTCGCGCAACGAACATCTCTGCGACTCCGCATATTAAAGCAAGAATAAGCAGTGTCTGCCAAAGCTCAACTCCGAAGCGGGAGTCGGCTACAGTCTTCGATATATCATCCTTTTCACCGTTGAGGTACATGATATTCTTATCGCCGCTTGTAAAGTACGAGGCGGTCGCCTTCGTCATTTCTTCTTTTGTCGCACGTTTAGGATCGGATTCATCAGTGCGGGTATTGACGGCAAAGGCAGTCACAGGCATACGAGCATCAGCGTCACGATAGAGTGTATAGATACCAGCTTTTGAAATACCGGAAATATCGAGTCGGAGCGCGCCGCTCACAGAAGCGGTTGTTACAACTCTTCTAATAGAACCATCTGGTGTTTTCAAGACAAGCGACGAACCTGCTTGCTCGCCATCTGCTCCTTGTAATTCAAGTTCAACAGATGCACCGGTCGTAAAACTGTTTTCGCTTTCACTTGCGCCTGAACGAATAGAGCTGACAAATGCTACAGTACGTCGAACCATCGGAAGGAAGATCGTCTTTCTCGGCAAGTCGCTTATTTCTAGTGTTGGGGCAGCGGAGTACAACAAGATACTTCCCTTTCCTATCGAATGCTCTGAAAGGAAGGTGCCGCCACCCGAAAGAGAAATAACAGGTGTGCCTGACTTTGTCAACTGATAGTACGATGAAAACTTCGGTGACTCAATGCCCGTCTGCGCTTGCTTCGACTCGAACATCCCAACAAAGAACGGGTGCGCCATATCGAACTGCGTGAACGATGCGTACTTATCGCCGAATGCATTATACTTCCCCTGAAGCACTCCTGTCGATAGCCTCGGTGCTATAAACGCATTAAAATTTTTCGTGTCAATACCATCGAGAAGATAGATAGCCACGCCACGTCCTTTATTGATGTATTCACGAAGTGCATTCACATCATTTGCTTCCGGAAGTTTACTCCCTAAACCGACAAGCACTGCGTCAAGACGCGAAAGCGCCGGGAGCATACGCAATTCTTCGAGTCGATGAAATTCTATTTTATACGGAAGCGTGTTCGTTTCGGTAAGCGTAAGTTCGAGAGCAAGTTTGAGGTACTCTGCGTCGCTTGTTCTATCAAAGAAGAGTCCGACCGTGCGCGAAGCAGGTATTTCGAGCGCAAGGTAACGTTTATTATCGAATGGCAGAGCATCCTCTTCGAGTGATGCCTCTACTCCGACCGAGCCTACCGTTTTCGGAAGTGCAGAAATGACAAATCGGCGAGTCTCATTTCCAGCAAGTTTATCCAAGCTCTTCTGTGCAACACGCTCACCGTTAAAGAAAAGCGAGATTGACCCTGCATCAACATCATCGGGAGAAGTATTGCGGATGAATGCCTCGAACTCTATCTGCCTGCCCGGTTCAAAGATAGTTGTTATTGCTTTGAGAGAATCAATAGATATGTTGCGAGACTTTGCCCGCTCGCCGCCTGCAAGGATAGAATAGAACTTCGTTCGTTCATCAAAGAGCTTTAACTTTGCCGTGTCCGGTTTTGCTGTTGAATCAATAAGCGAGTAGTTGCGTGCCTGTCCGTCGGTAAAAAGAAATATCTCTTTATTGATATTGAGCGAACGTGAGAGCGATGCACTTGCAAGCCTAAGCCCTGCACCGAGATCTGCTTCGGCATCTGCCGTTTGCATTTTGGCAAGACGATCAACTATCTCACGTTTATCATGAAGCGGCTCATAGCTTTTCTCTTTATCGAACCCAGCAAGAGGAATAATAACGACTTCATCCCCATCTTTATAGATGTCAAGAAGTTTTATTGCGGCGTCAGTTGACTGCTTAAAGTATGAACCACCGGAGGTTCGCTCTCCCATCGACGCAGAGTTATCTATAAGGAACACCATTGTTGAGTTTGCACTTGATGTGCCGGGAAAACCGCCGAGATATCCTTGCAATGCCGGACGTGAGAATGCGCCCACGAGAAAAATGATAAGCAGCGTGCGAAGGATGAGAAGAAGTATCTGTCGCAGTTTTATCTTGCGCATTGAGTTCTTCTCAAGCTGCTTAAGGAATTGGAGTGTGCTAAACTCTACCCGCCGCGCTTTGCGCTGGGCAAATAGATGAAAGAGCACCGGAAACGACGCTGCAATAAGACCAAGAAGAACAAATGGGTTAAGAAATATCATCGGCTGACTATGATCTTTCTCGCGGAAACATTTCCGTCTTTTTTACGTACAGTCAAATTATAGATACCCTCTTCAAGCCCTTGAACCGATAACTTCAATCCAATAGAATTACTCTTTAACTCTGAAGACCGGACAATTCTTCCAAGAACATCAACCAATTCAACAGATTCTGAACCAAGCGGCAATGTGATATTTATATAATCACGCGTTGGATTCGGATATACACTTACCGAAGCATCTTCTATTTGCTTTACACTATATGGCGGATTCGGAATTGAATCACCAACATAAAAACTATAGACAGAATCAGTCGCATTGCGTGGTGAATGTGTAACTGTATCTGCACCGTCTTGTGTCTCGATATAATAGCGGACATGAGTACCCTTTGGCAGTGTTGGAAATGTTGCTCTGTAAATAAGCGAATCGGTCATCAATGAAAGCGGAAGAACGTTAGTATATAATCCACCTACATTATATGCATAGACTACACGAGGATTTTTCACACCGTTATTCGCGGCAATGCCAACTTGCACAGTATAAATAGTGTCTTCATTCCATAAGCGGTGCGGCGCGATAAGCGTACCAAGTTTAAGCGCTGCCCCGTACGCATCTATTCGTCCGTAGCCATACGTATAATCTGGTATCGGATGCTGCGTTGCGCTTTGAGTGACTGCTTTACGGACTTGTTGCGCCGATGCCCAAGGATGTGCCTGCATAATAACAGCACATGCACCCGATACTAGCGGAGTTGCAAGTGATGTTCCCCCTGCTTCGGTTTGCATATCAGCGTTGTTCATTGTCCAGACCTTTACACCAGGTGCAACGACTTCGGGCTTCATTCTACCATCTGCAGAAGGGCCACGTGAAGAGAATGCAGCTATCGTGTCATTCACATCGAGTGCGCCGACAGCAATCACGCTATCAGCATCGGCAGGTGTAATCAGAAACGGATACCCTGATGTACCGCCGTTACCCATTGCTGTTACGCAAAGTATTCCGAGCTTTGCGGCGCGAGATGCGGCGCGTGCGCTTATCGTTGTCTCGCCATCAAGATCGCTATACTCATAACTCGTGAACCCGAAGTCATAGAACATATATCCAAGTGAACTCGAAGCAATGCGTACACCTTGCGATTCAAAATATTCTATCGCTTCGGCGTAGTTGTCTTCTTCGGCAGGTGTTTCATTGCGGAGGTCTTCAGTTTTTGCAAGATATATCTCTGCATTATATGCCGCGCCAACAACTGAATCAGGTAAATATCCAACTGCAGCAGAAAGCACAACAGAGCCATGTCCGTCCTGATCTTGCTGGTCATTAATGTCATTGGCTACGCTCGAATCACGATAGACATAGTCATACTCGAATAGAACGTTACGCTCTTTAGTCGTACGCATTCCTTCCCATCGGAAGCCCGTATCCATAAAACCGATCTTAACGTTCGTCGCATCAAGCCCCATTGCGTGAAGAGGTGTTACGCCGGTTCGTTCAAGCTGCGAAGCCGAGCCACCGTAATGATAGATGATACTGTCATAGCCATATTCACGAGAGATTAGTTGTGGCTCATCATCAGTAGTAGAGTATGAAGAGAACACAAACGGTGAGAGTGATTCTTCTCGGGATTGCTTTACTCCCGAGAGAACATGTTTAATATTACTTACAAACGGAAGTGACTTTACTTTGGCTAATAGCTCATCAGGGATTTCAACACTAACCGCATTTGACCAACGTATCTGGGATTGAATGTGTAGTCCTAATGATTTCAGAGAATTGATATATTCTTTAGAGACGTATGCATCTTCAATAGTAAGCACACTCTTAAGAACACCATCACGGACAAGCTGTTGACGTTTTGCTATTGCATCAGAGGAAAAGCGTGTGAGCGCATCTTCGTACGCAGGACTGCCTGCAACGAACTCGCTCTCTGTGATGCCTTTATCGGTAAACTCTACCCAATACGTTCTCGTGCGCGCATTACTTATTGCCGCAACAAGCAGTAACGTGCATATTAGAAAGATTCTCACGCGTCTTTTGTGAGGCGGTCTATGAGTGATAATGTGGTCATGCCTTCGGCTTCGGCATTGAAGTTCAGCACGATACGGTGACGAAGTACAGGCACTGCAAGCGAGCGTATATCTTCGATTGATGGAGTAAAACGACCGTCAAGCAATGCACGAACCTTCGCCCCAAGCGCGAGATACTGCGATGCGCGCGGACCGGCGCCATAGCTTACGTACTTCTTGACATAATCAGGTGCGCTTGAATTTGCAGGGCGTGTCTTACCTACAAGGCGTACTATATATTCGATCACATTATCTGCAACAGGCACATGACGAACGAGGTCTTGGTACAAGTTTATATCTTGACCTGAAAGCACCATCGATAAATTCGGTTTGAATCCGCTCGTCGTTTTCTTGACAATATCTATCTCTTCAGTCTCTGAAGGATAGTCAAGCCAGAGGTTGAGCATGAATCGATCGAGCTGCGCTTCAGGCAGAGGATAGGTACCTTCCTGCTCAATAGGGTTCTGCGTTGCCAACACAAAGAAAGGCTCATCGAGAGCATATGTCGTATTCGCCGCAGTTACTTTATGCTCTTGCATCGCTTCGAGCAGTGCCGCCTGTGTTTTCGGTGGTGTACGGTTTATCTCGTCAGCCAAAACGATGTTCGCGAAGACAGGTCCTTTGATAAAACGAAACTCCTTCGTGCCTGTGGAAATATTCTGCTCAAGTATCTCTGTACCTGTAATATCCGACGGCATAAGGTCAGGGGTAAACTGTATGCGGCTGAACTTCAGGTCGAGCACTTGTGCAAGCGTCGAGATAAGAAGCGTCTTTGCAAGCCCGGGCACACCGACAAGCAAACAGTGACCGCGTGCTAACAAAGCAACCAGGAGCTGGTCAACGATCTCGTCCTGGCCGATGATAACTTTTGCTATCTCTTTTTTTGCTGCATGGTATTTTGCCGAAAGCTCTTTTGCAAGTTCAAGCTCGCGACCGGAAAACTGATTGGAGGTTGTAGTACTCAATGTGCTTTACTAAAATTGTGATCGTAGAGTGTTATTTCACCAAGCCCTGCAAGTTCATCGGGCAATACTTCGGTATTACCTGATACAGACAGAAGAACCACGTCCGGCTTGAGGTACATATCCGCCGCACGGTTAATGTCTTCCTTCGTCAGTGAACGAACCGTTTCAATGTACGTGTCGTAGTAATCCGCGCCAAGTCCGAAAAGCGGTATCGAAGCAAGACGCCCAGCCATCTGCTGCGGAGTCTCGAGCGAAAGTGGGAAACTTCCGACGATATAGTTCTTGACCATCACCAGTTCGTCTTCGGTCACACCTTCGGTTCGGAGCATCTTCATTTCATAAAGGATCTCCTCGACAGCACGCCGCGTCACTTCAGTCCGTACCTCTGTAGAGACGACAAATGCGCCCGTTTGTTTCCGTGTATCGAAATAACTTCGCGCCCCGTAGGTAAACCCATTTTTCTCACGCAAGTTTTGGTTAATGCGAGAATTAAAATACCCGCCTAAGATGACATTCATTACCGTTGCAGGGATGTAATCAGGATGCCCTCGGTGAATGCCCGTATGCCCCAAACGAATAGCTGATTGAACTGCTTCGTCCTTCTTTATTAATGCTATCTGCGTAGAAGAAATGTTGTTTGCCGGAGATGATACCGTCGGCTCCTTTTCACCGCTCTGCCAATCTGAAAGACGCTCAGAAAAAAGCTCGGTGAATTCCGAAGAAGTAATATCTCCGCTTGCTACAAGAAACGTATTGTTAGGAGCAATGAAATTTTTATGTCTGTCTTGTAGCTTTCCCGACGTGATCGAAGCGAGACTCTCTTCGGTGCCAAGTGCTTCGAGCGAGTAAGGATGCCCCTCAAAGTGAATTTTGGTAAAAAGTGTATCTGCTAAATATCCTGCATCGCTTTTTGCATGTTGGATACTTGCAAGTCGCTGCATCTTTGCACGCGAGAGTTCTTCATCAGCAAATGTAGCATTGCGGATAACATCGGTCATCAGGTCAACACCGAGTCCAAGATGTTTTTTCAAGAGTGAGATCGATACCGTCGTCGCATCCCATCCAGCACTTGCGCCAAGCGAGCCGCCGACAAAATCTATCGCTTCTGCGATTTCGGGAGCGGTGCGGTTTGTCGTACCTTTGGTCATCATCTCCGCAACGAACGAAGAAAGTCCCTGCGTCGCTTCATCATCCTGCGTTGCACCTGTGCGGAAATAGGCAAGCACACCAACATACGGCTGGTTATGATTTTCTATTAAATACACAGGAATACCGCCCAAAGAAAAAACTTCATATGGCGGGAAGGTAGTCTTTGCAATCGAGCCCGAGCGCGGCGCAGTGGTTCTATCTAATTTCATCTGATGTAACATTATGCTTTCGGGGGTAAGAAGACTACACTATTGCGGCGTGTCGGAATAAGCAGCATTCGCGCTGTTTGGTTAACATCCTCGACCGTGATATTCTGCTGCATCTGTAAAAGAGTATTTACTTTCTCCGTCTCGTGATAGAAAATATGAGAGTGGGCAAGGATATCCGCTTTCGTTGAGATTCGCAAACGCCCTGATACGGCGCGCATCTCGGCGCGGTTTTTAGCTTTCTCAAGTTCGGATTCTGTTATCCCGTTCTCGCGAATATCAGCGAGCACAGCTTCCATTGCATCTTCGAGCGGAGCGATCTCGGCTTCAGGTGTCGTGCAAACTCCATAGAGCCAAACAAGCCCCGGCTTCTCACGCACATCTATATATGCGGATATGTCAGACGCTATCTTCTTATCATAAACAAGATCTTTATATAGGCGCGAACTTTGTCCTGTCGAAAGAACATCTGTCAGCAGATCGAGGGCGAATGCTTCCTTCGAGCCATCGGGCGGCATTTGGTAGGTCCAGAATACTGCCGGCAATGGAACAGGTTCGTCGCTTACGGTTTCCTTGCGTTCATTCATTTGCTCTTCTTCTTCAAAGGCAGGTATGTGCAGCGTTGCTGTGCCACGAGCGATAGAGCCAAAGTATTTTTCGATGAGCTCTTTTGTCCCCTCTTCGTTGATGTTCCCAGTTACCGAGAGCGTTGCATTGTTTGGCACGTAGAACGTACTGAAAAAATCTTGTACATCAGCAAGCGATGCAGCTTCGATGCTTTTCATATCACCAATTACTGTCCACTTATAGGGATAGTCCTTGTAGGCAAGGCGCATCATCCGTTCGGAAAGCGAACCGTACGGCGAGTTATCATAACGCTCACGTTTTTCTTCTTTGACTACATCCTTCTGGTTACTCAGCGACTCTTCAGTCACGACACACTCAAGCATTCTATCGCTCTCAAGCCATAAACCAAGCTCAAGTTCATGCGACGGCAGCGTCATGTAGTAGTTCGTCTTGTCCTCTGTCGTATAGGCATTGTTATTGCCTCCGGCGCGGGTGATATACTTATCGAACATACCTTTGGGGATGTGCTTCGAACCTTCAAAAAGAAGATGCTCAAAGAGATGTGCGAAGCCGGCGCGCTCGGGAGTCTCGTTCTTCGAGCCGACATGGTAGCAGATATTAATGCAGACGGCAGGGACCTTGTCGTCCTTATGCAGAATAACGTGCAAGCCGTTATCAAGGTCATACTCCGAAAAGCCGATACGGGGGATCTGTTTTGTTTGCGTCACAAATTAGCTGTATAAATAGCCCGATTTTAACGAGGAAGCGGGGTTCTAAGTTCGGGTGGAAGATAGGCTCACTGCAAATCCTTAACAACAGCGTCTTTAATTTCACTAGCAAACTTCACAGCACGGTCAGCTTCATCTTTTGTATTATCCATCCCCGGGTAGCGGGATTCTACTGCATATCCATTGAGACGTTCTAACTCGTCACGATACACAGACCAAAGCGGTCGTAACGGCAATATCAATTCAAGAAGATAGACAAGATCATGGGTTTTGATTATAGCGATCTCATGTTCCTGCAAGAATGCCTTCAGATATTTCTCTGCTGATTGTTGTGAATGAAAACAAACCGCAGAATAACTGGGCTCATCGGTAACACGCGACTCACGTTTTGCTACACGCAAATCATCTTCGGCGCGTTTTATCCATTCCTTAGTTTCCTCTTTCATAGAGTACTTTGCCGTGTTCAGTTATCTCTTTAAGGAAATAGTCATTCATAGCAATGCGAGTACGGAGTTCTTCTTCGGAGCGCACGATAAGATCAAGAGGGAAAGGACGTGGCAATGCAGAACGTATCTCGAATGCTTTCTCGCGTGCATTACCGCTATGCTGCATAACAACGAGCATATCTACATCAGAATCTGCAGACGGCTTTCCATAGGCATACGACCCAAAGAGAATTATTTTCTCCGGGGAGAAACGCTCTGCAATAAGTGCGCTAAAACGTGTTATCTCAGGTATGCTTGGTATCACAAAGAGTATAACTGTATTAAGACGACTTTTGTCTCCTTACCTAACCACCGTCACCTTCCGTGTCAGGACTTCATCCCCTGCTTGCATACGGACGTAATACATCCCTGTCGGCAGTTCGGCAGAGAACTCATGATCGCCTGCCTCAAGGAAGCCATTATGCAAACTATGAACAATATTTCCCATTACATCGAAGCACACAATCTTTGTATCAACTCTCTGACCAAGACTCACGAAAAGACGCAATCTACCTTGTGCTATCGGATTTACAACATTTAGAAAACTAACACCGGTCTTTCTACTCGAAGATACTATTGATTTTTCTTTTGGTGTGAATCGGAATGTAATAGGCATTACAATCACAGTATCTTTTCCTTGACTCGTTGCATATATTTTTAATGCACTATTTACAAATGTAGTCTCCGCGAATAATCCGGCATCTGTTGAGAAGTAAAGGGACGGTATTATTCTGTCGAATGGGTGTAATACGAAATCAGTGTATCTCATCGCATCGGGCAATAGATTCATTTCTATTAATACATTGCTGTCAACAACAAATGAAATTGAATCACAATACAGCGAATCAGGTAGGTTATTGAAAAGACCGAATGAATAGTCCTTCTTCTCATTGTATACAAGATTGTTGTGGGTAAAAGTAATTGTGTCTTGCCCATAGTTATTTACTCTTACAACGCTGTCATAGTAAGAAACAATATTGTATTGATCAGTCGGTGAGATAGTTTGACTACTTGGACAAATTGCACCACAATCATTTTTCACATCGGATAGAGAATAGTCATAGAGGACTGTGTCATTGAATATAGTTATTGTATCAGAAGTGAAATAAAACTCAAGATTATCTGAATAGTAAAAAGAGTACTGATAATTATGATCAGGATTTGAAGACGAAATGCTATGCCCATTAAATCCATAATTAGGCGTTTCATATACAGAAGTGTTCAGGCTGTATACACAAACCTGAGAAGTAGCTCTACAATAGCGTACTGCTGATATTGAATATGATTTTTTTGAAACAAAATGGCTTGCACCTACAGGCACACGAATAACCTGTGCATTAGCAACACTAACACAAATAGCCATCAATAGACCGACAAAAATCGCTTTCATTCCACTACTAAAATAGATAAATCTCCTACAAAGATACACCATATAGACAAACATACCACAAAATATGTGCAGGCAAAAGTTTGTGACCAAGCCCCCTTGCCATAGGTGCCCCGCCGTTTCCTTCAAAAACAACCTCGAAAAGCACTTCCGAAAAAATCTTCATTTTCTTGCTGTACAATATTCTCTTCTCGGATTGAGGTGATTTTAATTTTGTTCGGCTGTCGCCGAGTTTATTTTATAACCACCCCCCAGCCCCCGCCTTGAAGAGGCGGGGGAACGAGAAAGAAAAACCCTCTCCTTCCTTTTCAAGGAAGGAGATACAGAGGAAGGTTATTAAATAAAATAATACCTTATCTCTTCCTGCTCTCGATCCAGTGTACTATCTTTTCCATACATCTATCTACGCTAAAAAGAACCTCACCATCAGTAAAGCGCAACTCGGATATACCATGCTCTGCAAAATATGCTGTTCGTTTTGCATCATACTCTTTCTGTTCGGTTAGTTCGTGCGAAGCTCCGTCAACTTCGATGACAAGTTGTAGTTCAGTACAGTAGAAGTCGGCAATGAAATGACCAATGCTGTGTTGACGTCGGAATTTGTATCCGTCAGTTCTTTTCTTACGCAATCCATTCCATAACTCTTTCTCTGCATGAGTCGGGTTGTTGCGTAAATCTCGACGGTATTCTTTTAGTGATTCCTTATTGAAGAGTTCGTTGTGCATTGTTCGGCGAAAATACGAAGGGATCTGGTTTGTACGGCTGTCGGCGGATTTAATTTAATAACCGCCCCCCAGCCCCCGCCTTGAAAAGGCGGGGGAGCGAGAAGAGCCCTCTCCTTCCCCTTCTCTTCGCTCAGGGCATGCTTTTCAAGGAAGGAGATACAGAGGAAGGTTATTAATTAAACAATACATTATTCTCTTCGGGGTTAGGGGGATTTTAATTTTGTTCGGCTATCGCCGGTTTTATTATATAACCTCACCCCAGCCCTCTCCTTGAAAAGGAGAGGGAGCGTAAGATTTGTCCGCCTTGAAAAGGCGGGGGAGCGAGCTTGAAGCTTAAAGTGGTTCGGTCGCCCCTACGGGATAGGTGCTCATTCATTTTTGGCGATACTGATTCGTATTCGCGCGTTTGTAATTATTTTTAATCAGAAAGAAGAAGTTACCGACTATCTTTAGGGCACCTATTGCATTTGGCTTTTCAATGTCGTATATTTGCATATCAAGTTTGAAGCACGAAGCTTAAAACTTAAACGAAGATAAAGACGCCCATCGTCCTGATGGGGGTACAAGTGTAAAGCGTAAACTTCAAAGCTTAAAAGTAGTGGATAGTGACCAGTGGTCAGTGTCTAGTTACGATTCCGTTTTTGTTCGGCGTCCGCCGGATTTATTTAATAACCTCACCCCAGCCCTCTCCTTGAAAAGGAGGGGGAATTTCAACCTTTCAAACCATACATAACAACACTCCTATGAAAAAACCAAACTACTCCAATGTCAATTACTCTCGTGCTTACGTTCGTAGTGTACCAATGCGTCCGGGTGAGCTAACTATCATGACCTCCAAATCCGCTGTCGCTTCGATGGTGCATGGCTGTGCTGTCGGCGAGGAATCCGTCCGTGCGGGTATGGGTACATTCATCCTGAACCTCGGGATGAGCCAAAAGCGCTTTGCCGAATACTTCCATGCCAATCACGAGTGGAAGAACGATGGCGCGCAATTCCTTTTCAAGACGTGCGTACGCGGCAACCTCAATACCGAGCGCGAGAATATATCGCAGGTCGTCAGCGAAGCAAAAATAAGTACGCTCATCATCCTTGGCTGGGAATGGGCTTCCTCTTCGTGGCGTCAGAAGCAGCGGCTACTCGGTTTCCTTCGGGAGCTGATGGATGCGTCGGAAGTATCCGTCGTCGTGTATTCGCACTGTTTCAATGCGCCTCGTCCGGGTCGCTTAGATAAAGGCGGAGTTGGTAAACTTGCGCTCATGGCAATGTTCGTCGCCGAGTTAGAAGCAACCGACGAGCTTGAGGAGTCCTGCCCGAAGCCGCCGCCGCTTGTCTATAGAAGCCTTGCCGAGAAACAAGCCATAGAGCGTGGTGCACACGCACTTATCAATAAAATCAACGAGATACAGGACGGATCGCCGAAGATAACAACCGAGCGGGATGAGCGCATCGCGGCTGTGGTACAGGAGGAAGAAGAGGTCATGGCACCGGACGTGCCACGATGACGCGCTGCATTTTCTTCAACCGAAAATCTATCTCATGTTGTTACACATCCCATTGCTATAAGTATCTATTTCTATTGAATATATTAGTAACAGGCGGAGCAGGGTTTATCGGGTCGCATATTGCAGATAGCTTTATCTTGGCTGGGCATCATGTCATCATCCTCGATAATCTTTCGAGCGGTAAACGCGATAACATCAACCCGAAGGCAACCTTCATCGAAGGCGATATTCGCGAGGCGGAACTTGTCGAGAAAGTCTTTCGAGAGAATGCCATTGACATTGTTGACCACCATGCGGCGCAGATCGATGTTAGAAAAAGCGTCACTGATCCGTCGAACGATGCAAATATCAATATCCTCGGCTCGTTGAATCTGCTTGAAGCATCACGCCGACATAACGTCAAGCGGTTCATCTTTGCCTCAACAGGCGGCGCCATCTACGGCGAGCAGGACTACTTCCCTGCCGATGAGCTTCACCCGACTCGCCCCGAGTCACCTTACGGCATCACTAAACGCAGCGTCGAACTCTACCTGCACTACTACAACAAAGTGCATGGCATGGACTACACGATTTTCCGATACTCCAATGTCTATGGACCGCGTCAAGACCCTCACGGCGAAGCAGGCGTCGTAGCAATTTTTAGCAATGCACTCCTTGCCGATAAACAAGCCATTGTCTTTGGCGACGGCAAACAAACCAGAGATTATGTTTTTGTCAGCGACCTTGTCAGAGCCCATCTCTTAGCGATAGAAAATGAAAGCGACTCGAATACCTATAACATCGGAACAGGAATCGAAACCGATGTCAATACCCTCTTCGCAATACTTGCAAGCGAAGCAGGGAAAGATGACAAGCCACGATACGACGAAGCTCGCCCCGGCGAACTCCTACGAAGCGTCTGTAGCTACCAGAAAGCAACGAAGGCATTAGGTTGGCAGCCCGAGACGAACATTACAGAGGGCTTATCACGAACATTCGATTTTTTCAAGAAGAAAGCATGACGCTTCGCCAGCTATTATCACTTACTTATCTGCTCTTCTTGACGAGCTGTGCCTCTATCAAACCTCCACCGGGAGGCGATGAGGATAAGTCAGCACCTCAGATAGATACAACAATTCCGGCATTTGGCACAACGAACGTACCACGAAAGACAACACTGCATTTTGAATTCGCCCAGAATATCGATAGAAGTAGTTTTGCACAGTCAATTACCATCACACCCTATATGCAAGGAGTTGTGAAGTATGACTGGTCGGGATACGATGAAGTTGATATAGAGCTTCCTGAATCGCTTCGAGAAAATACTACTTACGTCGTAACACTTTCAAGAGATCTGAAAACACTTCGCGGCGGAACACTCGGCACACCGACGCAGATAACATTTTCGACGGGCACCGTTATTGATTCAGGTATCATAGCAGGAAAAGTATTTCCATCATTCAGGGCGACAGAAAAGTCAGACCTCGGCGGAGTATTTATCTTCTGCTATGACATAACCCGTCAGAAAGCCGATACCCTTGATATGTCTCATACCAGACCGGACTATATCACACAGCCCGATAAAGACGGAACATTCGCACTACGGGCATTAGCCGTTGGTCATACATACCGTGTCGTTGCCGTCGTTGATGAATTCCGCAACAAACTTTACGATCATACCATAGATGATTATGCCGTAACAAAATCAGATGTAGTTCTTGATAAACCGATGGTATCTGATGTTACGATGCGACTCACGGCAAAGTTCGACACGACGAAGCCGATACTCCAAGAGATAGAAGTCCGAGATGCATACCACTTCAGAGCAATATTCTCCGAAGCGATAGATAGCAATGATGTCAACGAAGGGATGTATTCTCTTTATGAGACCGGCAATGATACCTTACAGACATTAATGTCAGCATTTAGAGAGAATCCCGAAAAGAAACCGAACGTCATTTCTTTTGAAACACTCTACCCTCTCAAAAAGAATAAAGAGTATTATCTGAAAGTAAC
>JBKJTT010000070.1:0-32241 GCA_046590205.1 Kapaibacterium sp. (SeqCode) | reverse complement strand
CTGCTTCGCCCTCTCTGCATTTCGATGTTGGTGGAGTACCTATTGATAGCACATTCATGCTTATCGGTAACTATGCGCCTACAAAGCTATCGCTCTCACCAGTTCTTAGCGATACATCTCTCGAAATTGCTTCATCAAGCTGTATAGGTACAGAGGAATCCATTCATTACGTATTCTTTGATACCTGCCTCGGTACACAAGGCGAACTGCTCTCGGCTACAGTAGTTGGCTCTACTAATTTTCAAATAACAATCGGTACTGATTCCGTCGGAGTTATCTATAACGGAGCAGGATATGATACAGCACAATTAACTCTGAAATTCCGCATCTATGAGTACGAGTATGATACGATTATTACACTCTATGGAATCCCTTCTCCAAGCCGCGACTCCGTTTCCTTCACACCTCGCTTTGCGGAGCAGGATGTGACGGCTGGCGGGGTGACGAATCTTGTTGTCGAGCCATCGAAAGCTGTTTCGGGCAAAGGGCTATCGGAGATAGAGATGTCTGCCAGTTATAACGGTGACATCCTTGAGCGAGTAGCCGAAGCAACACTGATACCAAATGCGACCATAGCAGTAACAGGCGAGACCATTACAAGCGGCACGACCACAACCACGCTCCGCATTACCGGAAGTAATCTATCTCTCGACCCATCGCAAGCCACCGCAAACATCCGCTTTAGAACGTATCTAAGCGATACGACAATTACTCCCGTTACCGTTACAACAAAGCTCAACCCTCAAGACGCCAACTACGAACGCTGTACACTTTCTGCAAATACATCTGATACCACTTTCTCACTCACGCTCCTCTGCGGAGACTCCCTTCTCTCGCGTTATCTCGGCGGTAAACCGATACTGACAATCATCTCGGTCAAACCCAACCCAACAAACGGTGATATACGAATAGCGATAACATCACAGGTTAGGCAAGATGCTATGCTTGAGATTTATGATATGCTTGGGAAGAAATTGTATGAACGAACACTTCCAGCCGAGAGCGGAGCTTCGGATATAACACTTACGACCGCTATGCTTGCAGAAGGTCAGTACGTCGTGCGCATACGTACTGCAGGCGGCAGCACCTCTAAAGTATTTACAAAAGTAGTGAACTGACCGGAGAAGGAATCTCCGGTCTCACGAGTGCACGATAAATGCCCTCACAGAAAGCTATGCGAATACGCTTCCTTCTCGCTCGTAGAGTGCGGTTTCACCCTGCTCTACGTAATCATTTGCAAGCCGTGCGAGTAAGCGAACTTCGTTCAGATCGAGCGATACATAGATCGGCTCTGATTCCGAACGAACTTCAGCATCATGAAGCTTGCGGGCAAGCGCAAGAAGTCTGTCTAATGTTGCAACCATGTTGTGTTCTCCAAAGGGGGTTTGGTGAAAAAAATCCACGTGCTCCGAATCGACTGCTCCGATAAAATCGTGCTCCCATTTACGGAGCACCGATTGGTGCACATAGTTTACATTACAAATATACAACAAAATTGGCGAAAATCAAATTATTTTCGCAAAAAAATGAAAATAATTGGTAATTGTGGATTATGCTCCCAAAATCGGGAGCACGATGATTACGGCGGATGATTCGAGAATGCGGGTATCGTGCTCCCGTTTTTCGGTGCCAGATAGGGTTAAAAGATCAAATCGATGACTTTCAATAAACACCTTATTATTCAATGACTTATCACGTTTGTTAAGGATGTGCTCTTCCCTGCCGTTGGCGTCGCAAATTACAGCTCTGGTACGTCCCTTTTCGGCAAAAACCTCACTTACGATGCGCGAAGCGTCGGGCAGCCCCAAATTGCCATGAAGCGTTGTCCCGTTCTTTGTTAGTATGCTATATGTGTACTTCAGCGAAAGACGGACATTCCCGACCTCGTCATCTATATAGCGGATAAACTCGGGACGCTCCCACTGGACTTCATTAAAGCACCAGTCATCTGCTTTGATAAGTGCGGGGCAGTTCATCTGATGCGTACACGGAGAATAGACCGTCATCTTTTTCCATACTGCGCTGTCGCGGAAGCTAAGCAATCGGCGCGACTCGCTCTTTGAAGCGGGTTCGATGATAAGAAGTGCGCCATCATCAGCAAGTAATGACATGAGAGTATCGATGCGCTCCGGGTCGCCTTGTTCGGGAAGTTCGTTGAGCGTATTCATCATGACAACAAGGTCGAACTTCGCTTCACCAAACACTTTCTTTACGACTCTATCATCTTTGATGTCTATTTGATGATAGTCAGCGGTAATCTCAAACTCTACTTCTTGGGATGCAAATAGTTTTTTGCAAATATCAAGATTCTCTTTGATGTAATCGGCAAAGGTAATCTCTACTTTCTTAATAGAGTGTTCTTTTGTAGATAGATAATGTAACAATCCCCATGTTGCTGCGCCTGTGCCGCAGCCGAGATCGAGAACACGGAGCGTATCACCTGCAAAGTATGGCAACCACTCATTAATCGGTTGAATGACTTTCAGGAAGTTCGTCGTTGTAAAGTAAAGAAGATAGGCATCGCGGATATCATCAGTCCGCAGATACTTTCGTTCGATAAGTTCATGCTTCTCTTTGGTCAGACCTGCCGAAAGCGCGGATACGCCTTTTACAAAGGGTTCGAGGGCTTTCCGTCCTTTCTTTGAGATGATGGCTTCATGCGAAAGTTCGAGTCCGAGCAATCGTTCGAGATTACTGACGTAATTTTGTGGTACTGATAGCTTTGTTCTTTTCACGTGCAATGGATAACACATCAACCGAACAAATACCGCCCCGCTCGCGCAAACAAAAGATACTTTCTTGGTTATGGAAAGCTGTGGTCTTTTGTCTTCTCTTCCCAGTGGTTCAGGTGATTATCTTGAAGTGGATAGATCCGCCTTTCACGACGATGATGCTTTGGCAAAGCGGCGAACGTCTCTTCGCAGGTGAACGAGTCACATGGTCGCACTCGAATGCTGATATAGATGAAGTTGCTCCGTCATTTTATAAAGCATGTATCGCTGCCGAAGATCAGCGGTTCTTCAAGCACAATGGATTTGATTGGAAAGAGATAGAGAACGCTCAACGCGCCCATAAACGCCGACCGAACAAACCAATGCGCGGCGCAAGCACGATTAGCCAGCAGGTTGCGAAGAACCTGTTTCTGCCTCCGCTACGAAGTTTTATCCGCAAAGGAGTTGAAGCATATTATACCGTCCTCATCGAGTTCTTCTGGAGCAAGGAGCGGATACTTGAGATGTACGGCAACATCGTCGAGCTTGCCCCGGGTGTTTATGGTGTCGAAGAAGGCGCACGATACCATTTCAAGAAGTCTGCTGCGAAGCTCTCGGCACAGGAATCTGCCCAGCTTGCAGCAGTGCTTATCAACCCCCAGCGTTGGAGTGCCTCCAAGCCAACTGGGTTCATCTCACGCCGCGCGGGAAGGATAGTCCGACTAATGCGCGGGTTCCCTGCCGATGAGGATGAAGACGGCGAGCCGGATTGAACGATTGTGGAATACCTGAAAAAAAATACTATTTTTGGCACTTGTCCACTACTTATCAAACATTATCTTAATATTTATCGGCAATATTAGCACAGTTTCTCTTTTAGTTGTTTCTACAGAAATTATGTGGAAACCCGTGAAAACCAACAGAAATAGCACTTTTAAGATAATTCGATCATAATTATTCACATTACGGGACTTTTACCCGTGTAAAACTATGATTAATCCACATAGTTATCAACCCGCCTGTTGATAATATTTTTGCACCCTTGAGATGGCTTATTTTATTGAATCCTGGCTGTGGACAATCCTGCGAACGGCATAACATATGCAGTGTAGGTTTACGCTGCCCAGAACGGCATATTAAATGCCCTCCTTGGGTTTGCATATTTATCAGATTTTGTTACAGATTTTCTTGATAAACTTTATAATGCAGATATTCCCTTAACGAATATCCTATTTTCACTCATTGCAAAGAGATTCGTGAAATTTTGGGTATCTATCGAGTGTTTTACTCCCCCATTTATTATAGTTATTTTTATACATGAAAATTATTGTTTGTGTTAGCCACGTCCCTGATACCACGACGAAAATAAACGTCGCAGGTGACGGCAAAAATATCGATCCGGCTGGCGTAAAGTTTATTTTGAATCCATACGATGAGTTCGCTGTCGAAGAAGCGCTCAAGCTCAAAGAAAAAAACGGCGGCGAAGTGATCGTTGTCTCTGTCGGGACTGATGCTTCAAAAGAAGCGATACGTCAAGCACTTGCAATGGGTGCTGATAAGGGAATACTCGTCAAAGGTGATAAGTCTGATACATTCTCTGTCGCTTCGATGCTCGCAGATGTGATAAAGCCACAGAGCGCTGATATTATTTTGCTCGGCAAACAATCAATTGATTTTGACGGCATGGGCGTTGCACCTATGCTCTCCGAACTACTCGATATTCCATGCGCAACAGTTGTAGTTGGTCTTACGATCGATGGCGGCAAGGCAACAGTAGAAAAAGAAGTTGAGGGTGGGAAAGAAACGATCGAGCTTACGATGCCCTGCCTCATTGCAGCGCAGAAGGGACTCAACGAACCGCGCTACCCGTCACTGCCGAACATCATGAAGGCAAAGTCGAAACCTATTGAGGAATTAACAGGTACTGCTATGGCAGAACGAACTGTTGTTATCAAGATGGATAAGCCCGAAAAGAAACGCGCGAACAAGATGATCCAAGCAGATGGCAACGCCGCAGGTGCAGCAGCTGAATTAGTAAAGCTCCTTCATGAAGAAGCGAAGGTAATATAATTACGAATTAGAAATTAGGAATTACGAATTGATGAATATCTTAGTCTATTTTGAAGAGCGTAACGGACAAGTTCGCAAACCTTCGTTCGAAGCTATCGAAGCCGCGCGTTCGATTGGTGCACACACTATAACAGCGGTTGTTGTCACAAGTAACGCTGCCGGTATTCTTTCTGATGCTGTAAAAACATCGGGCGCATCGAAAGTCTATGTCATCGAGAATGCAAACTTTGCCAATTATTCATCGAAGGCAGCAGCAAAAGCAGTTGCAGAAGTTGCAAAACAATGCGGTGCTAACATAGTCATTATCCCTGCTACAGGTCGCGGTAAAGACCTCGCTCCGCGAGTTGCAGTCCGCCTTGAAGCGGGCTATGTACCTGATGTAACGTTATTTTCAACCGTTGGCGATAAGATCGCCGCAACGCACCCTGTCTATGCAGGCAAGGCAAATGCACAAGTGGAAGTTACGACGGCCGTTAAAGTATTTTCAACACGTCCGAATCTCTGGAAAGCTCCCAAAGAGCCGTCCGCAGATGCTGTTATTGAAAATGTTGCACTCAGTTTGAGCGATGCTGACTTTGCAGACCGCACCAAAGAACTTACTCTTTCCCAGGGCAAGATTGATGTTGCTGAAGCGGATATCATCGTCTCCGGCGGTCGCGGAATGAAAGGACCAGAGAATTGGGGGCTGATAGAAAATCTTGCATCTGCGCTGCATGCGGCAACAGGTGCATCGCGTGCTGTTGTTGATGCCGGCTGGCGTCCACATTCGGAGCAGGTCGGGCAAACCGGCAAAACCGTTTCACCGACTCTCTATGTTGCAGTAGGAGTGAGTGGGGCAATTCAGCATCTTGCGGGAATGTCAAGCTCGAAAACAATTGTTGCTATTAATAAGGACGCGAACGCCCCGATCTTCGCCGTCGCAGATTATGGCATCGTTGGTGACGCATTTGAAATACTTCCGGCAATGACGGAAGAAGTGAAGAAAATAAAAAATTAGGAATTACGAATTACGAATTCATATTCGTAATTCGACATTCGTAATTCATAATTGAACACATGGACAAGGTACAAGTAGAGATCCTCGGCATTTCGACAAGCCCTGCGTCAAACGGTGCATACGCCCTTGTCCTCAAGGAGACTGACGGTACACGGCGCATTCCTATTATCATCGGCGGCTTTGAAGCACAGGCGATTGCCCTTGAGATGGAAGGTATCGCTCCGCCGCGTCCGCTTACGCATGACCTCTTGAAGAATGTGCTTCACTCACAGAACGTCAGCATTACTGAAGCTAACATCGCTGAACTCAAAGACGGTATATTTTTCGCTACATTATTACTCTCCGATGGGCAAGAAATAGATTCACGCCCAAGCGATGCAATTGCAATTGCAGTTCGTTACGCTGCCCCAATCTATGTCTCTGAACCTGTGATGAAAGAAGCGAGCTTTGTGCCAGAGGATGATGATACTATCGGAATTGAAACCAGTGAGGAGGGTGATGAGGAGGACGATATCGGCATCCCGAAAGAGCCCAAGAAGCCCGCACGCAAGCTCACAAAGTTAGAGCAGATGCAGGTTGATCTTGATGCTGCCATCAAGAACGAAGACTACGAAAAAGCCGCTCGCATCCGCGACGACCTCAATAAAATAAAAGTCGGTGGAGTAAATTAAGACTGTACTGTCGCTTCAATCATGGGCGGTGTTTATTACCAAGCTGCTAACTTCCGCGCTGCTTCGGCTATCTTGGCTGCGCTGGGGAGGGTTGCATCTTCGTACGCTTTTGCAAAGCCGACGGGTGTAAAGATAGAGCCGACGCGCATCACAGGCGCATCAAGATGTGTAAATGCTTTCTCGGTGATGAGCGAACTGACCTCGCCGCCAAAACCGCCAGTTATTTTGTCTTCATGTACGACGAGCACACGACCTGTCTTTTGCACTGTTGCAAGAATCGCATCAATATCGAGCGGATAGAGTGAGCGTAGATCGAGCACATCGCACTCAATTCCTTCTTTCGCTAACTCTTCGGCAGCGTTTAACGAGAGATGCGTTGTGTTGCCGTAGGTGATGATTGAAATGGTATTACCTGCTCTGCGTAAGCGTGCTTTTCCGAAGGGGATGAGTTCGTTCTCGGCAAGCGGCTCTGCTTTTGCATAGACTGCGTTGTAAAGTGCTTTCGGTTCGAGATAGAGCGTTACGCCTCTTGTACGCATTGCTGTACGCAACAAACCCTGTGCATCATCAGCAAATGACGGCACAACGACACGCACACCGGGAATGGATGTGAACGTCGCTTCAAGATTTTGTGAGTGATAAAGTCCACCTTGTATATAACCGCCGGAAGCCAAGCGTATCACGATGTTCGGGCAGTACTGCCCTTTTGTACGCCAGTACTCATGTGTGAGTTCGATAAAGGATTCCATCGCCGGCCAAAAGTAATCAGCGAACTCTGCGCCCTCGACAACGCACCAAATGTTCTCCTGATCAACTCGGCAAAAACCATCGGCTGTACCGACAATAAAATCTTCTGCTATCGGCGCATTAAAGACACGCTTAATACCGAACTCCTGCTGCATCCCTTTCGAGACGTTGAAGACGCCGCCTTTATCTTTGTTCGCCATGTCCTGCCCCCAAATGAATGTGTTCGGGTTCAGGCGGAATTCCTCTTTGAGTGTTTGGTTGAGTCCGTCAATAAGATAGATACCTTCTTCTTTTCCTTTTGGTATCGTGAATGAAGTGAAGTCAGTACCCATACGATCTGATTGGTATGCGAACGGATACGGACGCGCGATCTCATCGGATGCAAGAACAAAATCCATCACCGAGCTTGCATTCGCTGCCGGAGCGGCTTCTGCGCGGTTTGCTGATTCTTCAAAGTGTACATGATTCGCTTCATGTATCGCTTCGATTTCTTTCTCGGAGAGTACCTTCTGCTCAAGTAACCATTTACGGAAACGAACGATTGGGTCGCGCTTTGCAGCGTTCGCAATTTCTTCGGGTGAACGGTAAAGTGTATGACGATCAGAATTCGAGTGCGAACGCATTCTCACACAATCGGCATGAACCATCGCCGCGCCTTTGCCCGAGCGTGTCCAATCGTATGCTTCCTGCATCGCACGGTAGGAATCAAGAATGTCAGTACCATCACAGTATGTGATAAGCAAATTACCGAAGCCACGGAAATTATCTGCTACTCTTGTGTTCGCAGTTTGGTCATAGACCGGTACCGAGATACCGTACTTGTTATTCTGTATAACAAAGATAGCAGGTGTCATCTCTTTTGTCGCACCGTTGAGCGACTCGTAAAAATATCCTTCCGAACAACCTGATTCGCCGGCGGAAAATATCGCAACAGAATCAAGACCGTAATACTTTATCGCACGAGCGCATCCTGCTGTATGCTGCGAGTGATTATTCGTCAGCGATGAGCCATTCTGAATACCGACGGACATTTTTGCAAAGTGATTGGACATGTGTCGTCCGCCACCTGCAATGTCTGTCTCTTTCGAGAGACCGTTGAGGATAATTTCTTCTACCGTAAGCCCTGCCGCGAGGCAGGTCATCATGTCGCGGTAGTACGGGAAAAGATAATCTTGTTTTTGTCGGAAGCTGACACCGATCGCCGTCTGGATTCCTTCATGCCCGGCGCAAGCTGCATGATAGCTCCAGCCCATTGCTTTCTTGAGGTAGTTCGCGGCAGCATCATCACATATACGACCCAAGTGCATCAAACGGTACCACTCGGCAAGCGTTTCTTTTGTCTGACCACTTTGAACGAACGTACCACCGAAGGTCATCGAATCGTCAGTATGCGGACCGACGAGCATTGCGCCGCCCGGCATTTGCTCAAGCGAAGCTGGGGTAACGGGGAATGCGTACTCCTGCTCAAGATGCTCGGCAGTCGTCGGAGGAACGGGTGTATAACCGGCAAATTTCGCCGATTTCCCGTTGGTAGAGGCGGTTTTGAGTTTCTCCGGCATCATGTTCTTGGTTTTCGTCGCCATAAAAAAGAGTACGTTTCCTATCGAAATTACAAGACGAGGAAAACAACGGGAGAGGCCATTTCGTGCTATGGGGTGGGACTAGGTATTGAGATATACTCTCCGATTTAATTCAAAACAAGCCGCTTTTCATATATTTTTTTTACACTGTCAATATCTTCGAATAAGTAATTTGTTTTCTTAATGACAGCATTGCTCTCTTCAAAAGTAGCACTGAGCAGTCGGGGACCTGGATCTGAAGATAGAATAAAGACTGACTTCAATAAATAGTTTTGGTATGATTGATTTACATATAGCATAGAAAATAGTGCGCCCTCAAAATCAAGATAACTAACGAATGATGAAGGATGATCTTTCATTAACTCGACACTATCAATAGTTATAGATACAACTATCTCTCGGCTTTTTTCATCAAATTGTACCATGCCATTACCATTGCTACCCTTGAAAGTAATACTATTCCCACTATTTTGGGCAAATGTCAGATTTTTTAGTTTAAGGAAAATATCCATTTGATTTCTTCCTTTCTTGAGGTTTGCGTGAAAACATGTCTCCTCAATAAGGTTTATTAGATCAACGATCGAAGAAGATTTAAATCTCGCATAATTTGTTGCAAAACCGTCTTTAATGGAATAAAACAACACTACCTTCATTTTGGACATGGGAGATAAAAGACGTTCTGTATTGCTAATAGTATTATTTTGTTGTTTTGTGATGTAAGAAATTTGATCTAATGTAATCCCGAAGCTATCGCTTAATGCATCCAAGCTTGCAAGGGATTTACTAAATCCATGACCTACTTCGTGTTGAAGAACACTGCTAACTGAATCGCTATGTCTACGGATAGAATCCTGCATCCTAGCCTGAATGAACTCTCTATCCTTTCTATCCATACTATCATATAAGTTGCCAATTTTTACTATAATTGCAAACATGCAACTTAATATCAAAGCATATACCGCGACCTTGTCTTTCGTAGATAATTTGTCCCCAGCTTTTCTTGATGACCAAATACTATAGACACCAAGCGTAGCTGCAACTATCGGTGCTAGAAAATCTACAATGCTAATAATTAAGTTGTCAAACATAATTTTATGTAAAGCTATAATTACTTCCCCGCAGCCGCCGCTTCTGCCCGCTTCATCATTTCTTCGGGTGATATGTCCTCGACGTGCGTTGCTATCCACCACTGGTTGCCCCAGGGGTCGGTGACACCGGAAGAGCGGTCGCCGTAGAACTCTGTCATTGGTTCGCGAAGTGACTTTCCGCCGGCTGCCATAGCATTTGCATAAACTGCGTCGCAATCTTCGACATAGAGATAGAGCATCGTCGGCATTGGCGGCTTGCCATCTCGGGCATCACCCAACATGATAATGGAATCGCCGATAGTTATCTCCGCATGCATGACGCTTCCATCAGGCATGAGGTGTTTATCCTTGAGCATTGCACCGAATGCTGCGATGGCAAAATCTATCGTCTTGGCAGTGTTGGTATTGTAAATATATGGGGTTACGGTATGCCAACCGTCTGGTTTGTATTGTACTGACATAATAGGTGCCTATTAGTTAATGAACTAATATACGAAGATTAGGGAATGTGATATAACAAATCAATCTATTGCGAGAAACGACCGAAAGGAGTGACTAAGTAATCTAAACTTGTGAACAATAGACTAACTTCGATATTTGAGATTGCTTCGTCGGGCTAAAGCCACTCCTCGCAATGACACATACATTGTCCTCTGCTAACGACTAAAGACTACCGACTACTAACTACCCAAGATACACAAGCCAAAGAATAACAGCCCATAGCCCAAGCATGAGATAGTACCAACTTTGTGAATTTGCAAATCCTGCATTTTTTTCTAAGAGAAGCTGCGCTGTTGCTTTCGGGCGGAGGAAATGAATCTGTGCATAGACACCACCGATAAAGTGCGCGATGAATAGACCTGTGATAACATAATACATCCCACCATACACGCCTGACATATCGATGCCTGCACCAATAAGCCGTCCCCACTCAAGAGCAAATGCAAGCAGGAACAGAAGCGATGCAAGCAGACTATAGAGAACATAGGTTCTAAAACCGGAATAGTCAGGAAGATCAGAACGTTTGCGAGCGAGTTTCATGAAGATAACACATAGAAGTAACGCTATCGTCATCGGTAGTGCTTTCAGAAACGTCATCTCGGGTACATTTGCAGGAGGCCACTCTTCGTTCGTGCCGCGAAGTACGAACCATCCGCCGAATAGCCCTGCGAAAAGCATGACGGTCAAACCAATATAGAGGGTAAAGCCAAGACGTTTCGAGTTGATAAGCTCTTTACCATCGTGGGTAGAGTCTAAGAGTCCGGGTCGTTCGTATATGATGCCTGACATTGTAGTTTAAAGTGAAGGATAAATAACTGCCGCATAGAGCAGCGCAAAAACAGTAAGACCAACAATGACAGAGACAAGAACAACGAGCGTCTTCTTGTTCTTCGAGCGCGTGTTCACCGATGTTTTAATGAATGGTTCGTTCTCTTGCATATTACAATTTATCGATAAGCATGAGGATAAGGATGATCGGCAGATAAAGTATCGAAGCAAAAAGCAATTGTTTTGCCGCGCCGTTAGTGCGTTTGAATGCAAGCATAACACCAGAGACAAGGAATCCAAGCGAAAGAGCGACAGCACCGTACGCATAGATCATGCCCGTCATTCCAAGCTTTGTCGGCATGATGCTCACCGGAAGCAGCGCAACAAGATAGATCAGTGTTTGATGTGAAGCAGATATGCCTTCGGGTTCAACGACCGTTATCATCGGGAAACCCGCTCGCGAGTAATCCTTACGGTACATCCACGCTATTGCAAGAAAGTGGGGTATCTGCCACAAGAATAAAATTGCAAAGAGCGTCCAGCCGCGAGCATCAATCGAACCGGTCACTGCAACCCAACCTATAAGGATCGGTATCGCCCCCGGAAATGCACCCACAATCGTTGAGAGTGATGAATACTTTTTAAGCGGAGTATAAACAAAGAGATATCCAATGAGCGTAGCAATTGCAAGCAGTGCTGATATACTATTGACTGCAAGAAGAAGCCAGACAACGCCTATGACTGACATCACAACACCGAAGATCAGTCCGTTCGAAGCGGATACCCTACCTGCAGGAAGCGGACGCTTCTCGGTGCGCTTCATTTCCGTGTCTGCTTTGATCTCGATGACCTGATTTAGCGCGCCGCCGCCTGCGGTGACGAATGCCGTAGCAATGATAACATGAAATAGCAAAACCAGATCAAGCGGACCGTTCGATGCCATATAGAACGAGGCGAACGTCGTGATCAGCGCGTAGAAGCCAATGCCAGGCTTCGAGAGATCATAGAAATCCCGAAGCATTGACTTCACGTCTGCTTGCCCTGCTGGTTGCGTCGGTATGTTCTCTGCTACTTCCACAATATGTTTGAAATTTCTATCTTTGTTGGTGCTGCGCTATGCTCGGCAATTGGTTTGGTAAAATGCCTAACGCGCACAGCTAAGATGAATTGCGATGCAAGAACAGCGGCACCTCCAACAACGTGCAATGAAGTCCAGTTAGGGTCTTTTGCAGTCCATATCGTAACTGCGCCAAGGGTAATCTGCATAATAACGAGTACCATCCCTGCAATAGCAGGACGACGATACGACGAAAATCTTTTTGCATCTCGAAGAGCAAGCAAACCTGTCCACCAGATAAGTACACCGACGACCATTGCCCAGAGACGATGTGCAAAATTCAGCGCAACGCCAGCAGATGTAAAATCAGGGATGAGTTTGCCATCGGCTAACGGGAAGGTCGAGATAGCAAGCCCGGCTTCTTCATGACGCATGACCGCACCGAGAAGGAGTTGAATAAAGATCGCACCAACAGTAACAAATGTTGCTCTACGAAGTTTTTCCGTCCTCTCATCACCTACCTTCACTACCTTATCATCCCAATCTTTGCGAGTTACCATTGACATAGCAACCGTAAGACAGAACGTAATTTGTGCAAGCGCGGCATGAGCGGTGGAATTCCACGTTGGAAGAAGCAGATACACCGTTAACCCTCCCAATGCTCCTTGCACACATACTGCAACGAGCGAGTACCACCCAAGTTTCTTTACCCACTTGCGTGGTTCACTTCGCCACATCCAGAGTGCAAGAACAAGAATACAAAAACCAACAAGAGATGCATATAGCCGATGTCCATGTTCATAAAAGATACCGCCAACCATCCAGTGCAATGGAAAGGTGAACATATTATAGCCATAAGATGTCGGCCAGTCAGGGACAGAGAGCCCTGCTTCATGGCTTTTGACAAGTCCGCCGACAAAGATGAGCGGAAACGTCAAACACGTCGTAAAAAAAGCAAAACGGTGAAGCCAGACACTTTTGCTGACCTCACCGTTTGTTGAAATACTTTTCATTTAGAACCTCATGCGTTACCGAAGCAAACATGTAGTTTGCAAAACCTAATTTAATGTTTTCCGTTAGTTGAAGCTTCTGCAAATCCAGGAGGAGGCACATTCTGCGGATAGTAATCCTGTCCGTTCGGTGCATCAGGCGCGCTGTACTCGTATGGCCCGCGGAATACTCTCGGAGTCTCTGCAAAGTTACCGTGTGGGATCGGGTTGGCAACAGTCCACTCAAGCGTATTTGCATGCCATGGATTAATGTCTGCTTTCTTACCTCTGAAGATACTCCAGAGAAGATTAAAGAGAAAGATGAGCGTTGAGAGTCCGAGGATAAATGCGCAGACAGTCATGAACGCATTGAGTTCTTTGAAGCGCGCAAGGTGGACGTACTGGGTGTAATCATAGATACGACGCATCATACCACCAATACCTAAAATATGCATCGGGAAGAATACACCATTAAACGCCAAGAACGACATCCAGAAATGTATCTTACCCCACTTCTCATTCATCATCCGACCAAACATCTTTGGAAACCAGAAATAGATACCACCGAAGATCGCAAAGATAGAGCCGCCGAAGAGCACATAGTGGATATGCCCGACGATAAAGTATGTATCATGTATGAAGATATCAACCGGTGAGTTCGCCATGAAGATACCGGTCAACCCACCAATAACGAACATCGTAACGAATGCTATTGCAAAAAGAAATGCTGAGGTGAACTTGAAGTTACCACCCCATATTGTCCCAAGCCAGTTGAACACTTTGATCGCAGAAGGTACTGCGATCATCATCGTTGAGATCATAAACGTGGTGCCGAGTATCGGATTCATACCCGATTGGAACATGTGATGTCCCCATACGATAAATCCGAGGAATGCAATACCAATGATTGCAAGTACCATTGCCTTGTACCCGAAGATCGGCTTTCGGCTTCCGACCGCAAGTATATCAGATGCAATACCCATCGCAGGCAAGATCATAATATACACTTCGGGATGCCCAAAGAACCAGAATAGATGCTGCCAAAGGAGCACTTGCCCGCCACCGGCATGCCCGGTCAAAGGCGCACCACCAACAAGCAACCCCGTCGGTATAAAGAAACTTGTATGTAGTGTGCGGTCAAAAAGAAGAAGCATAAGTGCTGCGCCGAGAACAGGCACTGCAAGCAGAAGAAGAACTGCCGTAACAAAAATAGCCCAAATGGTTAGTGGCAAACGGAACCATGACATTCCGGGTGCGCGCATATTGATAACTGTGGTAATGTAGTTTATCGCGCCCAGAAGCGAGGACATACCTGATAAGAAGAGCGCAATCAGCCATAGGTTCGTCCCCCATTCTACTCCGGTAAATCCGGGAATTGCAGAAAGTGTAGGATACCCTGTCCAGCCACCTGCAGCAGCACCACCTTTGACAAGGAAGCTTGCAGTCATTGTGCAACCTGCAAGGAATGCAACCCAGAACGATGCCATGTTGATCTTCGGGAAAGCCATATCACCTGCACCAATTTGCAGGGGGATAAGGAAGTTCGCAAATGTCCCCATCAGGAACGGCATGACTGCAAAGAAGATCATGTACGTGGCATGCATCGTAAATGCAGTGTTGTAAAAGTTATCAGTGATGATACCTTTTGGCACTGCCTTTGAACCGAAGATAAATTCAAAAACTCCACCGAAGAAGGTATAGAACGTACCTTGATGGTCGGGGAAGCCAAGCTGCAAACGAACCACCAATGCAAGTGCGCCGCCGACAAGCAAGAAGAACGAGCTCATGAACATGAACTGTATCGCAATCATCTTGTGATCGGTAGAGAAGAGATACTTGCGGACAAAACTTAACTCATGATGCCCGTGGGCGTCATGCCCATGTGAATCGGCATGTTTAATCTTTGCCGGTAAAATTACTGTTGACATCGTTTATTTGTTCTCCTTTGTCAAAAATTACTGTTGGCTGATAAGCCAGCTATTAAGAGAGTCGCGGGTTCCGACGGTCAGGTACCCTTTCATACGATAGTGCTGCGCTCCGCATAGCTCGGCACATGCTATCTCATAATTCCCTGCTCTTGTCGGCTGAAGCCAAACTGATGAAGTCATACCGGGTACAGCATCCTGCTTGACGCGAAACTCCGGAAGAAAGAAGCTATGAATAACATCCTGCGCATGAAGAGATATTTGTACCGGCTCGTTATTCACAAGGAATAACTGATTGATGGTATTAATATCATCTTCTGTATCAAACTTTTTATCTGCGCCAGGGTACGTAATGTCCCATTGGAACTGACGCGGCTTGATGCGTATCTGATCAGCGTTCTTTGGGAATTGCTCGGGGTAACGTATCTCTGACCAGAGTGAATTACTAAAGACAGCAAGGAATGCGAGGATAAGAGCAGGAATAGCAGTCCAGATAATCTCAACTTTATTATTGCCGTGATAGTACTTTGCTTTTCTACCCGGTGCATAAGCATACTTCATCAAGAACCATACGAATGCGAACTCTACGAGAATAAAGACGATCATCGTAAGCCACATAATAAAATCGAACATGCCGTCGATCTTTGGGGCATACGTTGACGTAGCATCGGGCAGCCACCAATGGCTGTAGGTATTCGTCTTTGAGACAGACGGAAGTTGGATAATAAAGTACGGGACGATCAACACTGCAAGCGTGACAAGCGTACCGAGAACAACGTAAAGTTTTGATTTCATAGCCGCAATACTTACACTTCTACTTGACTATCGCTTCATCACAACTTCGAGAAGCAATTGTGAACACAACACAGAATAAAAGAGAGTATCCCCGCTTGTGAAGGCGGGGATACGAGAGAAAATTTACTCGGGCTTCACTTTCATGTCAGCCGTCTTTGCCTCTTTAGCAGCAACGGTGACCTTCATCTCCGAAGTAACACCTGCCGGTGTACCCTTTGATGATTCATGCCATACAGCAAGTGTATATTCACCTGCAGGTAACCCTTTGATCTCGAACTTACCGTCAGGACCTGTTACCGCATGGAATGGGTGATTAAGAACACCAACGTATGTCTTCATCCAACCGTGAACGTCACACTTGATCGGGATCATGATCTCGGGCTTCGAGAACTCTTCCTTCTTGATGCTTTCTGGTGCACCGGCTGGCTGTCCTTCATTGAACTGTCCGTTCTTTTCTGCAAAAGAGTGGATGTTGTGAAGTGTTTGGTCGCTGTTGTGTATCTTGACAGATGCACCAACTGTTACCCCTGCTACGCGAGGGTAGTACATACAACCTTTTTGGTCGAGTGTTACTTCATTTACAAGCGGAGCATATTCTTTCCCGCCAAGACCATCTTTTACATAGACAAAAGCATTTGCTACGCCGCCTTCAGCACTGACCATCCAGAAATCATCCATTTGTGGTGTTGAATGTGCTGACTTACAGACAGGGTCTGCATCCATCTTGATCTGCTTTGCTGCCGGAGCAGAGCCATCAAGTGTGATCGTGCCGCTAACAATAGCACCGTTAGCCATATCAACAGTAGCGACAGCAGCTACTGCCTCACCACCATCTTCTTCATCTTCAGCTTCTTCGTCTTTTTTACCGCCGCAGCTTACTAAAGCAACGACTGCGAGTAACGATAATAAATATGCAAGTTTACGTAACATCGTAGTTATAAATTATTTAAATAAAATAGTGTGTCTATTATTGTAACGGCTACAAAAATACGCAAAAAATCAGCCCCAAAATGAAATTTAGGGACAAAAGACGGACGTATCCCGTCTGATTTCTGCTTGTTCGAGGACATATTGACAAAAAAGACTGTTCTTTGCCGATATGAACCGCCCAAAGATGACCGTCAGTGAAGCATTCGAGCATTGCAAACGCATTGCTACAAGCCATTATGAGAACTTTCCTGTCGGTTCATTCCTCATCCCAAAAGCAAGCAGAAAGCACTTTTACGCTCTTTATGCCTTTATGCGGACTGCCGATGATATGGCTGATTTGCCTTCATCCGGGACACCCGCCGAACGTCTCGAAAAACTTGCCAACTGGCGAAGCCATCTCGAAGACATCTATAATAACAAACCTGCTACCCACCCTGTATTCATCGCTTTGGCTGAAACTATACATAAGTACAGTTTTGAAAAGGAGTTGTTCATGCGGCTTCTCGATGCCTTCGAGTTCGATGCGAAGGGAGATGTTGAATTTGCAACATATTCTGACCTTCGTTGGTACACTGCCCGCTCCGCAGACCCTGTCGGGGAGCTTGTCCTCGGGCTTTTCGGCTACAAAGATAATGAGCTAATCTCGCTTTCTGATGAGATATGTTCGGGCTTACAGTTGTTGAACTTTATACAAGACCTCGCAGATGATGTGCGTAATACCAGATATTACCTCCCCACAGAAGACTGCAGTAGGTTCGGAGTAACACAGAAAGAGATAGCCCATGGTGGCGAGAGCGTAAATAAGCTCATTCTTTATCAAACCGTTAAAACTGAAGAAATGATAGACCGCGGGGCACCGCTTGCGGAATTAGTCAGTGGTCGGTTGCGGTTTGAATTAAGGGCTGTCGTATTCGGAGCACGCAGAATGATAGGAAAGATTCGCCAACAAAGCGGTGATGTCTTATCAAAGAGACCGAAACTTTCAAAATCCGAACACGTCTATATCCTACTGAAAAGTTTAGTAACGAAAGCAGCATAAAGACAATGAGTAAGCACACTTCACGAAATGCAGAACTTCTCCTCGAAGAGAATATGCCTCCGCTCGTGCAGGGTGCAGAAAAGAGTAGTTTTTTCTACTCATTTTCCCTGTTGCCAAAGAACGAACGGCTTGCTATCCAGTCGGTCTATGAGTTCTGCCGCTACACCGATGACCTTGTTGATGAGGATGTAGCGCTTGATATACCCGGCATTGATCTTCGTCAAGATCAAGCAGTCGAGAAAAAGCGCATCAAGCTCAGCTGGTGGCGTGATGAAGTTGATAAATGCTATGCAGGTACATCGAAACATCCGATACTTGTCAGTTTGCATTTTGTTATCTCTCGCTTCAAGATACCAAAGCAGTATTTCTTGACACTCATTGACGGTGTTGAGATGGACCTCATCAAGAACCGTTACCAAACATTTGATGAGCTAAAAGATTATTGTTACGCCGTTGCAAGTATTGTGGGGCTTATAACCATCGAGATATTCGGGTATAAGTTTGAAGAGACAAAGGAATATGCCGTTGACCTCGGGACTGCGTTGCAATTAACAAATATCCTCCGCGACATCAAGAAGGATGCTTCGATGGGACGTATCTACATCCCGAAAGAAGATATGCGCCGCTTCGGTGTTACCGAAGAAGACATCATGAACTCGAACTACAACCTCCCGTTCATCAACCTCATGAAGTTCGAGGTAGCTCGTGCAAGAACCTATTATGCATCAGCAAGAGCAAAACTATCAAAGGATGAACGCTTCACACTTTTCGCAGCGCAGATAATGGATGCAATCTATTTCCGTCTGCTTCGCAAGATAGAACTCGCCGAGTTCAATGTCTATCAAAAGCGTATCAATGTATCTACCCCTCACAAGATACTCATTGCGATGAAGTATTGGTTTAGGAGTGTCCTGCTTCGGCAGAAGCATGCCTAATGGTCTCATTCGTGAATCACTTCCCCTCCTATCATTGTTTTCTAATCCATGAACGTACTTTTTTCCGTTATTCTGCTTCTTGGCGCGTTGTCGTTTGTTTGGTGGGGATATAAGAACCTCGTCAAACGTGAACGTGATAGCGAAGAAGAATCCTCTGATGGTGTTGCCTGCCATCTCTGCCTTCAGCCGTATCTTGAGACGCAGGTCGTGACGGTCGAGAAGAAAGCCGGATTTGAGAATTACTTCTGCGGCTCCTGCATTGCCAAACTTGCCGCCGAATACAATGATATGGTCCGTGACGGCGATGCCCCGCCGATATACGAAGAACACATCCTGAACGGCGATAACGGGAATGCTGTTAGGTATAATTAGGAAGGAGATAGTAGTATGTCTTTTACTGAAATTCTTGAAGAAGTTGATCATTTAAATTCTCAGGAGCTTACTGTGCTCTTTGATAAGGTACGTAGTGCTCGCTATGATGAATGGGCCGAAAAAATGAATGCCGAAGCAGAGGAAGCTATGCGGGCTTTTCATGCAGGTGAACTTAAAGGTGGCACTGTCGAAGAGTTAATGGCACATTTGAATCAGTCCCGTGATGAAGACGAATGAGGAAAATTCTATTTACGAAACACTTTCTTCGTCAGTATAAGAAATACAAGAAGAGGTTTCCTGCACTGGAAAGGGAGATAGAAGAAGCCTTCCGTATGCTTATTGAAGACCCATTTCAACCTACTCTCCAAACTCATAAGCTCCACGGTAAACTTTCTGCGAGACTTTCATGCTCTTGTGGGTATGATTGTAGAATTTTGTTTTCAATTGAAAAAACTGGTGATGTCGAAGAGATAGTACTTATCGAGATCGGCACTCACGACGAAATGTATTAATGGCTAAAATCGGTAAAGTTGATCTTGGCGAACGTCCGCTCCTCTTGGCTCCCATGGAGGATGTTACGGATATCGCATTCCGGATTCTCGCCCGTAAGATGGGTGCTGATGCCGTGTATACGGAATTCATTTCAAGCGAAGCACTCATTAGGTCTATCCCAAGTTCTGCTAAAAAGCTGGCTCTTCTCGAAGAAGAGCGTCCCGTTGCAATTCAAATCTACGGTGGTGACCCCGACCACATGCGTGAAGCGGCTCAAATTTCCGAACTTGCCGGACCTGACTTCCTCGATATCAACTGCGGCTGTTGGGTGAAGAACGTCGCCGGAAAAGGCGCCGGAGCCGGACTCCTCAAAGACCTGCCACGTATGGGCAAGATGGTAAAAGCTGTCGTTGACGGCTCGAAACTTCCTGTTACCGTTAAGACGCGTCTCGGCTGGGATCAACCCTCTATCAATGTTCTCGAAACAGCCCCGATGCTTGAACAAGCAGGAGCGGCGGCGATCACCATCCATTGCCGTACCCGTTCTCAAGGACATAGCGGAGAAGCAGATTGGTCGTGGATACCCAAGATAAAAGAACGAGTTTCTATTCCAGTCTTTGTCAATGGTGATGTTAATTCTCCGGAAGCAGCACTTCGGGCATTTAATGAGTTCGGCGCTGACGGAGCGATGATCGCTCGTGCCGCTATCAGTAACCCCTTCATCTTCCGTGAGACGAAAGAGTATTTTGCAACGGGTACATATCATATTGCAACTCTCGCAGAGCGTGTAGAGATATGCTTCATCCACCTACGCCGCAACTGCGAACTACGCGGCGAACATCGCGGCGTACCGAATTTCCGGAAATACTATCAGGGATACCTCAAAGGAGTCCGCGGCGCGGCAAAGCTTCGCGCCGAACTGATGCGTATCGACACCCTCGCCGAAGTAGAAGACCGCATCTTCCGCTTCATGGCTGACCACGAGAACGGCATGTTCGAGAAAGAACCTGTCCTTGAGATGGCAGCGTAACTATTCTTACTCCCTCTCCTTGCCAAGGAGAGGGTTGGGGTGAGGTTCTTCACTCATGAGCAACTCTCTTACAACACGCTCAATCTCCCCGAGCACATCATCGACTCTATTTGTTACTTGAGTATCGGTAAAGCGAATAAACCTTATATTATATCCTTCGATGATTTTTTGTCTCCAATCATCACGGCTCTTTGCATTTTCAAATTCATGCGATGCGCCATCAAGTTCTATTGCCAACCGAATCTGTGGTGCATAAAAATCGAGTACGAATGAATCGATACTGTACTGTCTACGAAAGCGAACACCTGCTATTTGTGAATTCCGTACCCTTCGCCAGATGAGATCCTCGCTGAATGTCGAATCGCGGCGGAGAAGTCGGCGTGTTCCTTTGTGCTCGGATTTGTTGTAGAGTTGCACGGTTGGTTGTGTTGTTAATAAGTAAGAACCTCACCCTAACCCTCTCCTTGTAAAGGAGAGGGAATGTGATCTCCTCTCCTTGCCAAGGAGAGGGGATAAGAATAAGATTCTTACAAACTCCCTAAAAACTTCTCCAGCGTTTTTTCTAATTCTTCACCGCGGAGGTCGGGTTCGGTGGCTACTATTGTGCCGTCGGGACCTACGAGGATTGGCTTCGGTACACCCATAACCTCAAACTTCTCGCAGACGGGATCTTTGAAGAGGCCTGTCAAAACAGTATGCATCCATGGCATCGCAAAACGTTTGCCTCTGAATTTCTTTACGACCTCTTCCGATGGATCAAGTGCTAGCGAGAGAACAGTAAATCCTTTTCTGCCTTTATACTTTTCGAATGCAGTTGTCAAAGACGGAAGTTCGCGGATACACGGACCGCACCAGCTTCCCCAGAAATCTACGAGATAGTATTTACCGAGCATTGATGCTTTGGTGATACGGTTATCGGAGCCGAACTCTTTCACATCAAAATCAGGAAGTGGTTTACCAAGCTGGATAAGTGCATCAGGATTATACACCGTCATGTAATACTTTATCTCGTTGATGTCGTTGTACTCTGCCTTGAGTTTATTATACACCTTGCGTGCATCATCTGTGCGTTTATCGTTGGTGAGATAGATGAGCTTCGCCGTTAAAAGATTTGCCTGTACGTTGCGCTCGGGGTTTTTCTCAAGTGCCTGCCCCATGTAGTTATCTGCCTGCACACTGTCTATGAGCTTAGCAACATAATCCATACTTCCCGGCGCCATACCCCAGAACGGCGACTCCGGCGGTACTGTCTTGAATATCAATTCAGCATAATGCTTATCAAAAGTAAATTGCGGGGTGTAGTTATCCGCAAGAATTACTGACGCATATTGAGCAATGTCATTTTTCTTTTCGCGTTTTGATTTTTCTACTTCGTCATGAAGATAGACAAGTATTGCCTTATGCTTCTCTTCTGTTGATGCAGTTCTCCCCATCGCATCGGCTGTGCTCTTTATCTCGTACGTCTTCTGCAAGAACTCATTGCCCTCGAACTTCACGGTTGGGTTACCTGTCTTTGCATGGCGAATCTTTTCAGGGTTGAATGTAATAACCACTTTCTCGCCTTTTTTTGTATTCACAACAGAGCGGTAATCACCACCGCCGTCATAGTCGTAGCTATCAGCCATCGAGCCGTTCATGCTGTGGCCGCCGACAACATCAAGGAGTTGGTATGCTACCTTATCGGCATCTGCGGTGAATTCGTAAGTAAACGTAGTCCGTGAGTCAGAGACGGACATCGGCGCTTTCGTCGAGAACGAAAATTTATTCCAATCACCAATGATGGTCGGCTCACTGACAACTTCATCAATAAGATTTGCTTTGAGTTGGATGGTAACTTTTATCGGCTTGCCGTCCTCACGGATAAATAGCGGTATCGCGATCTCTTCATGATTAACTCCGCTTGCGTAGAACATGTAGTTGCCTGCGCCTGGGAGCGTGATAGAGAATTTCCCATCTTTCGAGCATTCATTGGTTGTACGCTCGGCAAGGTCAGCGAAGGGTTTGCCAAAGTGGACATGCGAGACGATGCACGGTTTCTTATCCGCGCCAACAACAACGCCCGTAACCTCGACAGAGGCGAAAACATTAGCCGATACGAGGAAAGTAAAGAGAAAAGCAAGAAGAGTTTTCATTGGTAGCCAGTGAGTATAAGTACAGCGTATAAGACACTATTGGGCTAAAGATAATTCTCCAATCTCTGTGTGGTAGTGGCTTAGTTTCAGTAGTGTCATTGCGAGGAACGACCGTAGGGAGTGACGAAGCAATCTAAAATCTGTGAATGAGCGCGACTTCCCACATTTAGATTGCGGAGCTTGTCCTGAAGAATGAAGGATCGGGCTAAAGCCACTCCTCGCAATGACAACCTTTCAAAAGTTTGTATGTTTGCATAGCACATATTGCACACAAGATGGCATATTCAACCCTCAACGAAGTTTTTCTTGACCGCACCGACGCAGAACATGCGTCACGCATCTACTTACATCACAAACCCTCGCGTAACGAGCCGTACAAGCAGATAACCAATGGCCAGTTCCGAAAAATGGTCGAAGGATTTGCATACGGATTGCACTCGCTGGGCGTGCAGCGTGGTGACCGTATCGCCCTCATCGCCGAGTCCCGCCCCGAGTGGGTAACGACTGATTTTGCTTCGCTTGCTATCGGAGCCATCACCGTCCCGATGTTCCCGACGCTTACTGCAAAGCAGGTCGAGCATATCTTGGTGCATTCAGGCGCGAAGTTCGCAGTTGTCTCGAATGACTTACAGCTTTTGAAAGTGGTGAAGTCTGCTCCTGCCTGCCCGACGCTTGAAGGTGTTATCATCATGAACGAGTTATGGAATCATGACACCGGTGCAATGAAAGTACATCGTTTCGGCGAAGTTGCAAAGATGAACACTGACGATAGTTTTGATTTCGAGAAAGAACTTTCGATTGCACAGCCCGAAGATACCATCACCATCATTTACACAAGCGGCACAACAGGCGAGCCGAAAGGCGTGATGCTTACCCATAGCAACTTGATCGCAAACGTAGAAGGCGCGCTCGGCAACTTGCCTGTCATTGGCAGCGAGGATACATTCCTTTCGTTCTTGCCGCTTTCGCATGGCTTTGAGCGTCTCGCTTCGTATCTCGCATTCCGCTCGGGCGCAGGTGTTGCGTATGCGGAGTCTGTTGATACGGTAGCTGATAACATGGTCGAGATACGTCCTACGATCATCACAGGCGTACCGAGATTTTTCGAGAAGATATTCTCGCGGCTGATGCGTATGCGTGAGAAAATGTCGGGCACAAAGCGAAAGATATTTGATTGGGCAATGAAAGTTGGAAATGAATGTGCGAAAAAACTCGAGGGCGGACATCCGAAGTTCAGCGCACTCATGATGCGTCCCGTTGCCGATGCTCTTGTCTTGCATAAGATACGCGCCCGAACAGGCGGCAGAGTTCGGTTCTTTGTTTCCGGCGGCGCAGCGCTTGGCGCAGAGGTCGGCAGAGCGTTCGCGGGCTTCGGCATTGTCATCATCGAAGGATACGGCATGACGGAATTCTCGCCTGTCATTTCGGTCACACCGTATGAAAAAGTAAAGTGGGGTTATGTTGGCAAACCGCTCGGCAACATCGAAGTCAAGATTGCATCTGACGGCGAGATACTTACTCGCGGACCACACGTCATGAAAGGATATTACCGATCACCGGAAATGACGGCAGAAATTATTGACTCCGATGGCTGGCTCCATACAGGTGACATCGGCGAACTTGATAAGGAAGGATACCTCCGCATCACCGACCGCAAGAAACATCTCATCGTCACCGAAGGTGGCAAGAACGTCGCACCGGGACCGATCGAGCAGATGATCGCATCAAGTGACCTCATTGACCAGATCATTGTCATCGGTGACAGCCGTATGTTCTGCTCCGCACTCGTCGTCCCGAACTTCGAGTTTCTATCGGAAAAGATGGGTGATGCGATAAAAGATCTTTCACCGCAGGACATCGTCATGCGTGAAGACGTCCGCGAGTTAATCACAAATGAGATTGATTCACTCCAGAAAGACCTTGCAAGCTACGAGCGAGTCCGCCGCTTCTGTCTGCTCGCCGAACCCTTCACCGTCGAGAACGGCATGATGACGCCAACGCTGAAGGTCAAACGCAAAGAAGTCGAGACCCGCTACAGCGAACTTATAGATTCGCTTTACAAAGATATAAAGTAGCATTTATCATATCCGACTCAACCACAATGCCGTGAGCGTTGTTTATATCGGCTATGGCAGAAAAGAATAATTCGCAGCGTTTACTTTGGGCGGGGCTTGTGGTGGTGCTGCTCGGTGTCGGCATTTATGCCCTCAATGATTGGCTCCGATCACAGGAGATAACCGAACCCTCGCGTGTCATCCCCGTTCTCGGGGCTGTGCCGGAGTTCACCCTCACCGACCAAAGCGGAAAACCCTTCGGGACAAGCGACCTTAAAGGAAAGATTTATGTCGTTGACCTTATCTTCACCACTTGCGCCGGGACGTGCCCGATGCTGACGGTTGAGATGGCGAACTTACAGAAATCGCTGAAGAAAACAAAGGATGTACATCTTGTCAGCATCAGCGTTGACCCGAATAATGATTCGCCGGAAGTACTCGCTGATTATGCGAAGAAATACAATGCTGATCTTACCAACTGGCACTTCCTGACCGGAAAAGTATCAACAATTTATACAGTCGCAAAGGACGGATTTAAGATGTCGGTTGATTCGGTAAGCGATGATATTCAAAACCCTATTGTCCATAGCGAACGCTTCGCGCTTGTTGATAAGCAAGGAAGAATTAGAGCTTTTTATACAGGCACAGAGCCAGAATCAAAAGGAAAACTTTTGACAGACATCGGCGACCTCATGCGTGAAGAAAAGAAAGCAGCGGAGAAAGCGCAATGACCGTCTATGACCTCCCTCTTGTCAACGCATGTTTGAACCTAACGGCAACTATACTTCTTATCCTCGGCAGAAGTGCGATACGTACCCGCAATATAGAAAAGCATAAGAAGCTGATGATTGCGTCGTTCTCGACGTCTGTTGTCTTTCTTATTTGCTATCTCATCTATCACTATAATGTCTTGAGCGTCCCCTTCCGCGACCCCGAGTGGTTTCGCCCTATCTATCTTGTGATACTTATAACACATGTTATTCTTGCGGCAGTTGTGCCTATCCTTGCAGTCATCACACTTCGCAGAGGACTTAAGCGCGACGATGCAAGACATAAAAGAATAGCAAAGTATACCTACCCTATTTGGCTTTATGTTTCCGTGACAGGTGTCATTATCTATTTGCTTCTTTATAGGATATTCCCACAGCAACTTCCGCAATGAGTAACTCCGACTCATCAAAGCGTGCACGAAAAGGGACACTTACACTAAAGGATCTGATCCTTCCTGTCATCTTTGGCTTTCGCAAGAAATGCCCTGTCTGCAAGGAAGCGAATATATTCGGCAAAGGAAAAAAGTATTGGACAATGGTAGATTATTGCCCGAACTGCAGTGTGAAGTTCGTCCGCGAGACGGGCGAATATATCGTGGCAATGTATATCAATGTCTTCGCAACGGAAATCATCTTTATTTCAGGATATTTCCTTCTCGATCATTACTACGATCTTGCTGTCCTTACACAGCTTCTTATTTGGGTGCCATTCAGCTTCTTTTTTCCTGTCTGGTTCTATCCCCGCTCGAAGGGAATGTGGGCTGGCGTGCTCTCACTCATGGGGGGACTTTATCGTGATTAACTTCGTTTTACAATTAGTATGAAAAAATTGTTTTATTCATCTGTAGCATTCGCTCTCTCTGCCCTCATCTGGGCAGAGCAGGTATTCGCACAGGCATGTCCGATGTGCAAAGAATCAGCGGCAAATCAAGGTCCACGCCTTGCCGAAGGTTTTCAAGATAGTATCTATGCAATGGTCTTCCTCCCTGCTATACTTGTCAGCTCTGTATCCATCTTCGTTATCAAAGCATCCTACATGAAAAAGCATCCTGATAGCAAACTCGGGACGTTCGGGATATTGAAGGAGTATATTAAGGAGAAGCGTAACCCGTTTTCCTGATCATCCTCTTGAAGTCAAAGCTCTCAAAGCTGCTATCTTCCGTGAGAGTTCAGCAATCTCTTGAAGTATCGTTTCATAATCACCATTCGATGAAGCTAACAGTGTTGTCAGTTCTTCCCTTTTCTTTGTATATACGTCCGCGGTGATCATTGCTGTTGCATGACGAACTGTTACCGATACACGTTCCTCGGTATCATCAGAATACTTCTCCCACTCCGTGCTTAACCTATTTTTATTTGTCAGCACCGTCGTTACAAGGTCAGTAATATTCTTATCATCACGGTATGCTTCGATGATAGCACCTGCTGATTCATTCTGCCCATGATCTTCATACTTTTGTATGCAATGGCTTATCACTGATGAGACATAGAAGTTCTCAATGAGATTCATGTCGAAGTCTGCATCAATGACTGCTTTATATGCAGTTGCCGTATCATCAAGGAATGCGCGAAGCATGATAAGCTCGGAGCGTGTCGGCGGAGCGTTTACTTCAACCGGCGGTGCATCATAGTTTGGATTGCTGCGAATTCTCTCGTCGCGCTCTATCTCTTTCTTAACGTACTCTCTCTTTTGTTTTCCTGTCTGCTTCTGCATTTCAGAAAGAAGCATCGTCTGCGAAAGTCGATACTTCTCTGCAATCCGGTGGATGAAGAACTCCTGCTTTATCGCATCCGGTATCTTTGCAATCGTCTCGACGATTGAGCGGATAGAACGAGCCGAACTCTCTGGCGACGTGAAGCCGCCCTGCTCGGCAAGAATCTGTGCTTTTGTCTCAATGAACGATGTTCGGTTGATAAGCTGGCGTTCAAATCCTTCTTTGCCTTCTTTCTGAACAAAAGAATCTGGATCTTCCCCTTGCGGCAAAACGATTGACCCAACATCAAACCCAGCCTGAAGTGCAAGTTCAATACCACGTAACGCGGCGTTCTTGCCAGCAAGGTCTGCATCAAAGAGAAGCACGATATTGCGAGTATAGCGGCGAAGCAAGTTCAACTGGTCTGTTGTCAGTGATGTGCCGGATGCGGCGATCGCTGTCTCGAATCCTGCTTGGTGAAGTGCAATCACATCTGCATATCCTTCGACAAGAAGTGCGTAGTCCGCTTTGCGTATAGCGTCCTTTGCTTGGAAAAGTCCGTAAAGAACATTCGACTTATGATAGAGCGACGTCTCCGGTGAGTTCACATACTTAGCAAGTGTTTGGGCTTGCGGATGTGATGGAAGTATTCTTCCGCCGAAAGCGATGATGCGTCCAGTCGGATTAAAGATCGGGAAGATGATGCGGTCACGGAAGCGTTCGTAGTGATCGCCGTTATCACTCTTCGAGATAATACCTGCACCAAGATACGGAGTCATATTATCTGCGAGCGTGGAGATAAATCCTTTATCAGGAGCATAGCCAACGCCAAACTTCTTGAGTATCTCTTCGCCGAACCCTCTATCGGTAAGATATTTCAGCGGTACTATACCCGCATCAGAGCGGAGTGTGCGGTAGCAATACGCGGCGAACTCTCGGCAGGCATTAAGTATCGGCTCATTTTTATCAGCCGCTTCTTTCATGCCTTGCGTATTGCGCTCGTACTCTATGTTTGCAGCTTTGGCAAGTTTCTCGAGTGTCTCAACAAATGTAAGTCCTTCGAGCTTCATCACAAAGGAGTACACATCCCCTGCTTCACCGCAGCCGAAACATTTGAAGATGCCTTTATCTTCGAGGACGTTGAAGGACGGAGTTTTCTCGTTATGGAACGGGCAGAGTCCGAGGTAGTTACGTCCGCGTTTGCGCAGCTGGACGTGTTCGCTGACGACATCAACGATGTTCGTCGCGTCCCGTACCCGTTCAACTATATCGTCGGAAGTTCGCATTGGGCCCATAGAAACAAAAAATCCGCACCATTTGGTACGGATTTTTATACGCTAACTTCGTAAAATCTACGGGTTATTTTACTTCTTCTTCCAACGGAATTTTGACGATCAATTCTCCGTCTTTGAAGCTTGTTTCGTACTTCATAAGCGGTTTCTTTGAAGGACCACCTGTTACCGCACCGTTTAGATCATAGGTACTTCCATGACATGGGCAACCTAAGAACGGCTTCTCATCGTCTTTCGGTTTTTCCGGGTCTTCATGCATCTTGAGCGATACTTTGCATCCTTTATGGGTGCACTTAATATCAACTGCAATGAATTCATCCTCGCCGATACGACCAACGAGCAAGTTTTTATCAATATCTTCTATCTCAAGGTTATACATACCGCCGATCTCTTTGAGTTCGGGGGTATCTTCCAGGCGCAAGGGTATTTCACGGATGCCACCGGCGGCAATGCGGGAAGATGCTTTTGCCGTGGGTATCGTTAAGCTACCGAGAACGCTCGAACCTGCAATGACTGCAAATCCTGCAAGTCCGGCTTTCTCTAAAAACTCTCTTCTATCCATGTTTGGGTATGAGTTAGTTCATTAATGCCATCAGGCGGTAGTAAGCATCTTTTGCAAGCGTATAGTTCGGCTCAAGTTCAAGTGCCCCTTGATACTCTTCGAGTGCTTCGAACCAATCGCCACGACGCTCAAGGATACGACCAAGATTGTAATGCGGAAAGTGCGGCGTTGCATAACGCTGTGCCTTCATCGCAAGCTCAAGGTACGGTATCGCTTCATCGGTATCGCCGCGCTGAATAAGGTAGGCGCCGATGTCGTTGTACGGATTACCGAACTCGGGGTCAATCGAGATCGCTGTCTTGCACTCATCTATGGCTTGTTCGTAGTCGCCAAGAAAACTATATGCCCAGCCAAGAAACGTATGTGCTTCGGCAGTCGGCATGATCTCGATAGATGCTTTGTAGTTCTCTATCGCTTCCTGGAGGTGTCCGGACATCTGCAGACGGTATGCCTTCTGCAGAAATTCCTGTGCCCGCTCTTGCGGCGTATGTGTGGTATGCTCTTGCGAGGTTTTCATGACTTTGTTCCCCTTCTGTACTATTGAATACGTGTATTCAAATTCACCTGTTTCACTTCCCTTAATGATAAAACGTTCATCAAGAGCCAAAGTTACTTCTCCATTCGTACGTAAATCCAGAATGAAGAGATTGGTGACAGGCAAAATTAAAACTATTTCTACTCTAATGACACACAAAACGCAAAAATGTTAATAACATGAATGCGAATTAATCTTGCCATTACGTCCGTCGTTGCCGCCGAAGCTCTGAAAGCACGACTCCTGCTGATACTGCAACGTTCAGCGATTCGCCTACTCCGCCGCTTGGGATGATGATCTCTCTATCGACCACATCAAGTACTTCGCGGCTTATGCCATGCGCTTCGCTTCCGAAGACGACGATACACTTACTCTCAAACTTCTCCTTATAGATAGAACCCGCGAAAGACGAAAGGGTTGTAGCCAAAATTCTATACCCTTTTTTCTTGCCCACTTCTAAGGCTTTAGGCAAGTTCTCGCTCACGGCGATCTTTACACTAAAGATCTCCCCTTGCGTTGAGCGCAACACTTTTGGTGAATAACTATCGGCGCATCCTGCGGAGAGGAGGACTTCCTCAACGGCGAACCAAGCAGCCGTGCGTAGTATGGTCCCCAGATTACCCGGGTCGCTCACGTGGTCAAGAGCGATGATGATATCTCTATTATATAAACTCCCGAACTCGTCAAAAGTTACAGTTGCGAAGATGCCTTGTGGTGATTTTGTATCAGAAATCTTTTCGGCAAAGACACTTGTAAGTTGCTGGGTTGGTATCTTTTTCTTCTTTATACTTGCCAATAGGGCGGCATTAGCATCTGCAAATGCAGCGGTATGAAGTATCTTCACGATCCTTTTGGGGGCAGTCTCAAGCGCACGTTCGATAAGGTGCGTGCCTTCAATAACGAAGGTTTTGCTTTCGCGTCGCAGGGATGCTTCGCGTACTAATGCGCGAAGTTCTTCAGCTTCTTTTCGAGTGACGGGGGGCAATACATCGCTCGTTATAATATGATCTAACGAGCGTTTCATTTATTACTTTTTCTTTTTTATTTTTGCGTCTGAAATTTCTTTATGTGCTAAACTTGCTTTCACAAATTCTCTGAAAAGCGGATGTGCCTTCGTCGCGCGGCTCTTTAGCTCCGGATGGAACTGCCCCGCGATAAAGAACGGATGTACGCTTTGCGGAAGCTCGATCATCTCGACAAGTTTGCCGTCAGGCGACAAGCCGCCAAAGATGAGTCCATTCTTTTCAAGCGTATCGCGGAACACGTTGTTCACCTCGTAGCGGTGACGGTGACGCTCGTTGATGATCTGGTCTTTGTAGGTCTTGTAAGCAAGTGTACCTTTCTTCAAGATACATGGGTAGCTTCCTAGGCGCATCGTCCCGCCTTTTGTGAGCAGCTTCTTTTGGTCAAGCATCATGTCAATAACATTCTGCTCTGTCTCGATGAACTCCGATGAGCTCGCCTTCTTTAACCCGCAGACATTCCGTGAATACTCAATGACAGCACACTGCAAACCAAGACAGATACCAAAGAACGGTATCTTGCGCTTGCGGACATACTCGATCGCTTTGATCTTACCTTCAACGCCGCGATTACCAAAGCCCGGCGCGACGAGGATGCCATCAATGCCTTTAAACTCTGATGAGATGTCGCGTTTCTTTTCTATCTCTTCGGCATTTATCCAGACGACTTCTACCTTCGCGTTATTTTCTGCACCTGCATGAATGAATGCTTCGCTGATTGATTTATACGCATCTGCAAGCTGCACGTACTTTCCGACGATGCCGATGCGGACTCTCTTCTGCGGATTCTTTACGCGCTTGACGAATGAACGCCACTTCGCAAGGTCAAGTCTGCCGCCTGCTTTGAGACCGAGTTTTTCTAAAACTATCTGATCAACTTTTTCTTCGGCAAAAGTGAGTGGTACTTCGTAAATAGTATCCGCATCTCGTGCCTCGACGACAGCTCTTGGGTCAACATTACAGAAGAGACCTATCTTCTCGCGTATCGCCTTATTAATATGAACCTCGGTGCGACAGACAAGCACATCGGGCTGAATCCCAATCTCAAGAAGCGTCTTGACAGAGTGCTGCGTGGGCTTGGTCTTTATTTCACCTGCGGCTGCAATATAAGGCACAAGTGTCAAGTGCATCGAGAGGCAATGCTGCTTGCCGACCTTTATCATCAGTTGGCGCATTGCTTCCAAGAACGGCAGCGACTCAATGTCGCCGACCGTGCCGCCGATCTCGGTAATAACTACGTCAAACTTGCCCGTATCAGCGATGCGCATCATGCGTTTGCGTATCTCATCGGTGATATGAGGCACAACCTGCACCGTTGCGCCCAGATAGTCGCCGCGGCGCTCACGTTGGATAACCTCGTTATAGACCTGTCCCGTCGTCGTGTTATTGTCGCGGGTCATGTTCACGTCAAGGAAACGCTCGTAATGCCCCAGATCGAGGTCGGTCTCTGCTCCGTCATCGGTCACATAGACCTCACCATGCT
>JBKJTT010000107.1:0-28651 GCA_046590205.1 Kapaibacterium sp. (SeqCode) | reverse complement strand
GATGCGTAAAATACTCAAGAAATACGGAGCGAGCAAAATCCATTTATCAAAGAGTGAGTTCATTCTATATTCATTGTTTTGATTATACAGCCGCCTTCAGTAGTTTTTCTCTTTCCCAAAAACGGTGTTGACCAATCGCCTTGATGAATTCTTTCGGATCGCGGTCAATTAACACTCCGATAGTCTTATAATAAAGAATATTTACGTACCTAAAACAATAAAACGGGACGCATTTCTTTAGTGCGTCCCGTTTTATTAACAGACTAAATGTTATCTGTATATCTCTTCGCCTTTATTCGAACGCCAGGTCTTTTCAAAGTAATCTGCGTCTTCATCATTTCGAGCATTAACTCCCATGACAATGCCGCCTTTTTTGACACCTGATTCATAGATTTTAGCGCGTTCTTCAGGTATTCCCGAGCCGACAAGCCCACCGATGATGCCACCGGTAATGCCGCCTGCTCCTGCTCCTGCCAAACCTGCAGCTAATGGTCCTGCAACAACTAAACCAAGCCCTGGTATAACCAAGCTTGTTCCAATCGCCGCAACGACGCCTGCAATAGCACCTCCGATTGCTGAACCAGTACCGAGACCTGCGGCTGCTTTAGTGCCTATCTCTGTTTCTGCCGCATCACCTGAAAAATGTTTTTTACGTGTTTCGTCTGACATTACTAAGTTAATGTCATCGGTTGTATAACCTCTTTCATGTAGAGTGTTATACGCATTTTCCGTGCTCTGTGGGTCAGTGAACATTCCCGTTACCATTCTACGGTCGGTCGGAGGACCGCCAACTTGATTCTGATATTCTGCCATTGTTTGTTTTGTATTATAGTTTAAAAAATACTTATCAAATATAGCTAAGATATATCATATTTTTATTACACAATTCTGATAATAGGTTATATGATTAACACATGAGCCGACCACCAGAGGGATTATGCTTTCGGATATTCATAGCTTACCATCCAGTTAGTACCGAACTTATCAGCGAAGGCGCCGTAGTAATCGCCCCAGAACTGATCGACAAGCTCCATCTCTATCTTCCCACCTGTTGATAGTGCGTTGTAGAGAGATGTGGCTTCATCTTTGCTTTCGGCTTTGATGTAAATATAGCTGTTGTTGCCTTCGATAAGATGCTGTCCCATAGATTCGATAGCATCGGTTGCCATCAGGATAGTACCGCCGCCAATAGCTAAGCTAATATGCATCAGCATATCTTCAGTACCGGGCGGAAGTTCACTGCCGCCGGGGATGTCTTTAAAGCGCATGAGAGTAATGAACTCTCCTCCAAAAACTGACTTGTAAAAGTTAAATGCTTCTTCGGTGTTGCCCGCGAAGTTGAGATACGGATGAAATGTTGCCATAGTAGTTTATTTGTTTGTGAAAAATTATAATGTTGTCAAGTATTCCGAAAGTTTATCAAACGTACCGCTCCAGCCGCCGTTCATGCTCTCATGCATAGAGTTGAAGTAATCAGATTCTTCTTGCGAAGCCTCGTGAGGAAACCATGATACTAAAACTTCAGTAGTGCTACCTTTTTCGGTAAAGGTCACAGTGGAATGTATCTTGAGTGGCCATTTACCTTCAAAAGGTGCAGGGCAGATATCACCTTCGGCATTGGAGAAAGTTTGTATCTGTATGATACGTTCGATGGGCGATATCTCAATGTATGTTACTTTGCCCCACATATCGTCTCCACTAGGGTAACGCATACAGTAATGATATGAACCGCCGGTACGGAAATCCAGAGTTGAATGTGGGATGGTCACGCCTTTCGGACCCGACCAATGCTTCATGTGCTCTTCTTTCGTCCAGACATCCCAGACAAGTTGACGGGGAGCGTTGAGCGTTCTTGAGATAGTAAATAATTTCTGTTCTGACATTATAGTGTCCTTTGAAAATTAAATCATGATAGTGATGCGTAAAGATCAGCAGGAGGATTGTCATACTTCTTTATGGTAATCCGACCGAATCTTTCCTGCGCTTTTTCTTTAGCTCTGGCAGCGACGACAGCTCTGTCACGAGGTTCGGCATTAGTAGTAAGTGAATCAATAAGGATTCGCGCCGATGCGGTAACTTCTTCGACAGCTTTGTTGAATGCCGCTTCATTCGCCGTTGATGGCTTGGTGAAGCCTGATAGCTTCCTTACAAATTGCAAGGAAGCATCACGAATTTCTTCGTCGGTTGCAGGCGGATCAAAGTTGAAAAGTGTTTTGATGTTTCTGCACATAGTGTTTCTGTAATTTATTCAACTATAGAAGCCATCTTATCGAATGACTCGTTCCAGCCGGCTTTGGTATCATCTGCCAATTTGCCTTCGGGTATCCCGCTGTGATGAACGGTCATCTTGGTCTTGGTGCCAAGATCTTCGAACGTCACGGTAACAACGCTCTCTTTCGGGACGTCAGGCATTCCGTAATACTCGCCGCCGACCTTGTTGCCTTCGGCATCAGCGAAACTGTCAGTGTAGATGAGACTATCAATAGGGTTCACTTCGAGGAAGACGCCCGTGGTGTAGAAATCGCCTATCCCCTCACCTCTCATACACCAAAAGTATTTTCCACCGGCACGTAAGTCAATCTCGGCGATGGGGCAGGTAAATACTTTTGGCCCCCACCACTTCTTGAAGTGTTCGGGTTTTGTCCATGCATCCCAGACAAGTTGACGAGGTGCATTATAGATACGTTCAATAGTTATTCCGTCCATTGGTTTATCCTTTAATAAATCGTGTTATGATATTTCGATAGATGCTGCCATCTTATCAAATGCTTCGTTCCATCCGGCTACAGCAGGTGCTGACATATCACCTGAAGGCATTCCGGCTTGATGTAACGTCATCTTTGTTGTTGTTCCATTATCTTCAAGGATAACAGTAATTACAGACTCATTTGGATATGAATCAGGCATGCCGTAATGAGATGCTTTCACGATATTGCCCTTCTCATCGGATAGGCAATGTGTGAATGCTAATTGTGTAGGAGGGTCAACTTCTAAAAACTCACCAGTCATATACATTGTAAAGCCATTTGGCATTAACATGCCCCATATATATTTTCCACCAACACGAAGATCAACCACTGCCAAGGGGCAGGTGCATTTCTTCGGTCCCCACCAAAGCTTGATATGTTCAGGTTTAGTCCAAGCATCCCAAACAAGTTGGGGAGGTGCATTATAGATACGTTCGATAGTTATTCCGTCCATTGGTTTATCCTTTCTTATTTTTTTAGTAATTGTACATATTCATCGAGATTTGCAAGGTGTTCTATGCCGCCTTCGATCGCGACGTAATGTTCGGCGACGTAGTCGCGAAGTTTGGCGGACGGGAAGACGCTATGCATCGTTACTTTCGTCTTGCCGTCAATATCATCGAAGGTTACCGTTGCCTCGAACTGTGCATCGTTGGCGCCTTCTTCCTCACCGCCGCCATGAAGGTAGCGAAGGCGTTCGGGTTTTGTGATCTCAAGGTACTCCGATTCGTTCGGGTAGTTAGTGCCGTCTGGTCCATGCATAACGTGCCGCCAAACTCCGCCGACTCGGAAATCGAATTCCTTCGTTGTCGTTGCGAAGCCATTGGGTCCCCACCACTTCTCAAGGTGCTTTGGGTCAGTCCATGCTTCCCATACCAGTTCTCTGGGAGCATTGATGATGCGTTCGATGAGTATCTCGCGGTCAGATGTATTTGTTGTCGTCATGATGATAATTACATTGTTAAAAGTTCTTGTTCGAGTCGGTCGAAGTTCTCTTCATTCGCAGCTTGAATGAATTGCTTGACTCGTTGACACTCCTCCTCCGAATCAAATAGCATCCGAAATGTGAAGCGTGTTTTATTATCTTCATGAGTGAATGTCGTAGTCACTTGAAATGAATGAACAGGCTCAAGATGGTCAAAGACGATACGCTCATTCTGTAGTATTTCGGTAAATCGGTTCTTGTTATGATAGTCTATCCCATCGGGGGAGTGCATTGTAAAGTCCCAATCGCCGCCAGGAGTAAAATCGAATGTATGAAATGTATTCGTAAATCCATTCGGTCCCCACCAGTTCGCTAAATGCTTCGGATCGCTCCATGCGGCGAACATCTGTTCTGGTGTTGCGTCGAAGAAACGAGTTGTAATGACCTCGCGGTTGGTGATATTAGTTGGCATCTTTTTCCTTTGCCTGTAATTCTTGTAAGTAGATTTCCAGAGCGTCGAGCTTTTCTTCCCAGAACTTGCGGTACTGCTCGACCCAATCCGATACTTCGTTCAGCTTCTCGAGCTTTACCTCACAGAAGCGTTCTCGTCCGAGCTGCTCGATGTTTATCAAGCCGCATTCGGTGAGTATCTTGATATGCTTGCTGATGGCAGGTCTGCTGATAGCAAAGTTATCGGCAAGGTCGCTCGGCGTCATTTTCTTGCCGGCAAGCAAGCTGATAATAGCCCTCCTGTTCGGGTCGGCTATCGCCTGAAAAACATCTCTTCGTGCTGTTTGTGTAACCATTTGGTTACAAATATACGTAACCGTTCGGTTACCTTTGTAAAATCTGAATTTTAGTCTGTAAGTTATTATATTTCATCACTATAATTACACACCGTACGGGGAGGCTGTAGGTTACAGGTGTTAGGTTTTGGGAGGGTGCCAGAAATTTACACATATCTTGGATGATATTTAACGTGGCAGACATCTTAGAATCTATAGGAGAAAAAGGCGAACTTCTTTAGGATTATATATAACAAAAAGCTGATAAAAATGGTGCCATCTAAGGCACCATTTTCTCTATCACTGCGTCGGCAATAGTGCCGACATCGGAGGACATCGATATATCTCTACCATACAATCTGCTTCACTTTAGGGTACTCCCAGCGAAGCGTTACGGATTAACCGCAGTTACATCTTGCGCGGCTCTGGCTGAGTCCGGTGCTTTTTCGAGGTCTCTATCGAGTGTATAGAGTTCGTTACTGTTCATCTTTTCGCCACCGGCGAGTTTCATCTTATCGAGTAAATTCATCGCAAGTGTTTCTTCCTCGACCTGCTCTTTGACGAACCATTGCATGAAGTTCCAGGTAGCCCAGTCCTGATCATCGAAGCTCATTTTGACGAGCTTATAGATGGCTTTTGTATTATCCACCTCATGTTCAAATATTTTATCGAAGCAGTTATAGATGCTCTCGGGGGTAGTATGTGGGGCAGGGATAGCTGTTACTTGCACTTTGGCACCTCTTTTTAAAATGTACTCTAATATCTTCATCATGTGATTGCGCTCTTCCTGCGCATGGCGAAAAAGGAAATTCGCAATACCGCCGAACCCTTCGCTCTCTACCCATGCACCGTATGATAAATATATCTCGGCGGCGTGGGCTTCTTTTGTCATTTGCGCGTTAAGCGCAGCGGTCATCGTATCCGAAAGTCTATTGGTGTTCATTTAAATACTGTTAGTTAAATGGACCGTCTATGAGATTCTTTTGATAGGTGAACTTCTCACCTCTCATGATTCCGCTGGTGTTTTCCTCTTTTGCAAATTTGATCAGCTCTCGGTTGAACTTCGCTGTTTCTTCAAGAAATAAGGCATGACCACTCTCCTCGAAGGCAACAACATGTGAATTGATGATGCCTAACCTCAATTGCTCTGCCATATCGAATGAGCATATCTTATCTTTTTTGCCGTGCATTATTAATGTGGGGAGGGTGATTTTTGCCAGATCTTCCCGAAGGTCTGTATCGCGCAGTGCGACTAAACATTCTGCCATAGCATGCGACGATGAGCTTGATCCGATTGCATTCAACCAGTGACCTATCCCCGGACTTAATGATGTTTCGGTAGCGGCAAATATCTTACCAACGTTCGTTAAGAGTTGGGGCTTGTCAGTATGATTTAACTCTATGAGTTCATCAACTGCGGCTACCGTTAAGTTGTATGGATAATTTGGACGTTGCGTAAAGATAGGTGCTGCTGCTGCAAATAGTGCAAGTTTGGAGATACGTTTGCCTTGGTCTATTACAGCGCAGCGGATGGCGATAGCGCCACCCATCGAGAATCCGCCGAGAACTGCATCGTGTAGGTCAAGTTTCTCGAGAACCTTCCCGATATCTCGTGCATAAATATCATAATTGTATGAACAGTATGGCTGACTTGATTTTCCAAAACCTCGTACGGTAATTCCGATGACTCGCAATCCGCTGTTAATGAGGTCATTGTATTGATATTCGAACATCTCATCGCTCAAGGGCCAGCCATGCAAGAGTACTATCGGTCTGCCGTAACCGCCATCGGTTACATGAAGGCGAACATTTGATTCAACTTCAATGTACTCGCTTCTGATGTGTTCAGGGATACTGCAGTAATCCATCTCCATCGTGCTACGATCATCGTGTATTCGCTTGGCTGTTATTGACGCTTCCATAAGAGTATAGTAGTATGCTTCTCCTTTAAGAGATTTTTTTCACGACCGACTCCGTCATCGGAGGCGGCATTGATAAAATAGTTTATCTTTGCCGCCGTTGTGTGTTTCAATAAAATCTTCGGATTTTCAGGAGTACAAAAGTAGCACTTCACAGCGTAAAAAACCTTACATAATACCTGATATAAGTTACATGATTCACACATCAGATGAAGTTGCCGTTTGTCTTTTCGTATTTTTGAATCATTAAGAATGTATCGAGAGTAACAATGGCTGACTCTAAAACCTATGGGCTGACACATTTGGCGATAGCCGCCAGTGACATTGGGCGTACTAAGTCGTTCTATCAACATATCTTCGGGATGGAGGTTATGTATGAAACAGAGCATTTCCTGCAGCTCACGACGCCGGGGAGTAACGATATACTTGTCTTTGAGGTCAAGGAGGATGCCGAAATAGGTCGGACTGGCGGCATCGCTCATTTCGGCTTTCGGCTCAAGGATCAGAAAGACATTGACGAGATAATTGCCAAAGTAACAAGTGCCGGTGCCGAAGTCATCGAGATAGGGGAATTCGTCCCCGGCTCACCCTATATCTATTTCAAAGACCCCGATGGCTATACGATAGAAGTGTGGTACGAATTGCTCCCATAACTCCTTATATATCACCACTCTAATTGTGCACCGCGCGAGCCATCCTGAGGCGATAGCCGAAGGATCTGAAGTTTGTATTTACTGGAAAGACTCGGTTTTGGAAGGGTGCTAGGAATTTACACATCACTGCATGTAGAAATATGACGTATTGCGGCATAAGATACAAACTGGAATACCAGTGGGATGAAAGTAAAGAAGGATTTTCGTTTATTACAACAATAAAAAAGTGGGAATAGTGCCTTAATAGGCACCGTCTTGTCTTAATCAATCATAATTATACATTCTCCATTAACTTTAGTTATGCTTGCAAATTTTCCGATTGGTAACGTGATTCTTGGGCATGAGTGATGACCAAATTCGGGACCATAAACAATAGTAAGATTTTTCATACGGCATTCATCATGAATAAACGAAAGAAGCTTGTCTTGATATTCTTGATTAAATCCTGTAAAATGACCAATAATTAATCCTGTTAATCCACTAAATCCATGGTTAGTAGATGATATAGTCCGTAAGAACATGATAAAATCGTCAGAATTAGATATATTAGCAACCTCCAGCATAAGAATTTTTCCTGAAAGATTCTGACTATATGATGCTGGAATTTCACTAAATGCTTCTAAATTTCCTCCTACTAATTGTCCTTTAGCATCATCACCTGATACAAACTTAAATTTACTATTGATGTTCGGAACATTGAAAGAACTATCTTTTAAGGCAGACTGAAAAAACTTAATTGTCGACTCCATTTCAGCATTATAGGATAATGGATGACCTAAGTCTAGAAAATTGACACCATAATAGACCTTCATATTCGTCTGATCAAATAGAGGATTAAGTAAGACAGTCGCTTGTGAATGCCCGATAATTTTTTTCTTACACTCCTTATTGATAGCCCAATCGATTTTAGACAGTATGTCTGTACCTTTAGTACTTTCATTACCTCCGGTAAAAACCATAATAATATCACAAAAATCGTCCTGCAATGCCTCCGTTAGATCTTGTAAGCGTATATCTATCTCGTCCATTGGTTCATTTGAACCAATCGACTCACCCTTTAACAGTTCATATTCATTAAGTCTTGAGGGAAGCATAACATTGTAGCCAGCCATCTCTAATCTTTTTTTTGCTTCATGATATTGGTCTCTCCGTGTTGGCAACTCCATCTGATATCTAAATGACCAAAATGGCGCAATTAATCTGATGTTCTTCATATAAACGGGTTTAGTTGATAAAGTCATTTGAAAGGGTTTGTTGCTAGCTCTGCTGCTGATTGCGTCAATGTCTATGCCATCGAAAGACCTAAGTTTCGGTTCTGTATCTCTCAAATAAGTAAATCTTCTTGACCAGATTATATTCTCAAGTAGCTGATACGCATGCATTGCCAACTGATAGTCTCTGTTTATATCAGGGTTTATTATTAAGTGCTCAAACTCTTCACCTTTGGGTAATATGGTAAATGAGTCAGAAAAATCGAATATGAAACCGGGAATACTTGGTGATCCTATCCGAAATTCAGTCATTGTTTGGAACAAACGATAAGAGTGTTTATAGGCATTATATCCTCGTCTGTCATCAAACTCTTTGGCAAAAATGGTTAATGATTTTCGGATTACATCTAGACTGTCTTGAAGTTTGCTAACACCATTTTCGTCTATCGTTTCAAAAACCATATAGAAGACATAGTTCAAGAAGGGAGTAACTGTTTTTACTCTGTTTACATATGATACTACTGGCTCATCAAACTCAGAAAAGTCATCATCTGCAATTTTTGAAATTCTTTGGTAGTTATTTTGTCCAGAGTTTGCTAATCCATGCCATAGGTTTTCGTCTCCGTGATCTCGAATAGCAAATATGAATTCGAAGAGTGTTTCAAGAAGGTGTAAGTACGAGAAATGAACTTCATACTTAAGTGAAAGGAGAAACTCTTTATCATCTGCGAACTGAATATTGGAAGTAATCTTTTCCCTTTCTTCAGAGGAGTTAATGAGGTTCATCAACATCACTTGCTTATAAGCAAAATGACGATATATGTAGTTTTTATAGAATTGATATTTTTGAACAGGTAGCATAACCTCTATAGTGCTAATAAATTGATTCAGTATAAGGACGTTTTGTGCTCCATTCTTCAAATGACCAAAGCCTTACACCTGGAAAATTCGCAGCCAAAATGTATTTAACGTTGTCATATTCTTTAAATCCTTCACTACAAAAAACATCTTGCAGATGGATTCCAAAGAAGGGATTATTTTCTGGTATGGTTATAGGCAATAGTATTGCTTTTCTGTTTGGCTCATCTATCATTTCCAAATTACTTTCTAGTAGGAAATCATATCTCTTTTTAACAAATTCTAAATCAATAGCAAGTCTTATTTCATTTTCCCAAGAGTACTTTGATCGCTTGTAGAATTGAGCAGCTATCGGGATTCCCCTTGCCATTAGCGCCATTCCCATTTCTTGCCCTATTTTATAGTTGAGCTCGTTAAGGAAGTCATACAGATACCCATCTGTATCATAACATACATTTCTAAGCTCATATAGGTTTTGAACAGTTCGGTTTACTCCTGGTTGTATTTGAATTCTATCGTTTCTAAATCCATAAAATCTAAACCTAAAACAAAGCCCGTTGTTATCCGCATAATCATGCCAAAACCGAGAGTCTGTATAAGATTGAGTAAAGCAAGCAATGAAAATTTTATTTTTTAGATAGTCTACTTTTCTATTCCGTGCCACTATAACAGACTCTGTACTCGTTTTATAATCTTCAGGTATTAAATTGCCCAATGGTCCATATCGCCTATAAAACTCTTCATATTCTGCATAATCATTACTTCTGTTAGAGAATAACGTATTCAAACTAATTGATTTTTTTTGCAAGATTTCATCACATCTTTCATAACGTTTGAAATGGTATAATGACAACTCTTGGTTTTTTCTGTCATTAGAGTGAGTTGAAAAAATTTGGAAGAATGGGTCATCTTCCCTTGAAGGGTCTAATTGAAATAAATCGCCTAAATTTAGCAATCCTAAATTGCCATGTACTTGACTTTCAGGTACATCTTCAATAGTGATTCGTTGGGGGAAACAAGTATTACCCATGACCTGATTGTATATTTCCACTATTCTTTGGCGTTCAGGTGGCGTTAGATTTCTCATCTTTCAATATATAGATATAACTGATCTGTAAAAATCAAAACTTTATAAGAAATCGTTCATGCTGTCTTCGGGACTATTCTACTCCCCATTTTTGTTTACCCTCCCATGAACTACCACGTCTATATTGCTACAGAACGTAAGGAAGCGATACTTGACCCGCAGGGCAAGGCAACGCAACATGCGCTTTCTTCGCTTGGGATGAACGCTATTGCCGATGCACGAATCGGGAAGTTCATCCGCCTTGATGTCCAAGCCGGCTCGCCCGAAGAGGCGAATGCCATCGCTACTAAAGCAGGCGAAGAGCTTCTTGCGAATCCTATCATGGAAACTTTCAGAATCATAGAAACCAAAGCAGCATGAAGACTCGCATTGTCGTTTTTCCCGGCTCCAACTGCGACCATGATGCGCACTATGCCGTCAAGAACATCCTCGGCGAAACTGATACCGAGTTCGTATGGCATAAAGAAGAATCTATCGGCAACGATGTTGATCTCGTGATTCTGCCCGGCGGATTTTCCTACGGCGACTATCTCCGTACCGGAGCTATCGCACGGTTCTCGCCGATCATGAAAGATGTCATCCGCTTCGCAAAAGACGGCGGCACGGTCATTGGTATCTGCAACGGATTTCAAGTACTCTGCGAGAGCGGTTTGCTTCCCGGCGCATTGATGCGTAACGATGTGCTGAAATTCCGCTGCACATTCGTTAATCTTCGCACCGAAAATACTTCAACACGTTTTACTTCGACTCTTGGCGGCGGACAGGTCTTGAAGATACCTATAGCTCACGGCGAAGGCAACTACATTGCCGAGCCGGAGACTATCGCCGAACTTGAAGCGAACAAGCAGGTTATCTTCCGTTACTCCGATGCAAGTGGTAACGTAACACCGGAGGCAAATGCGAACGGCTCTATGAATAATATTGCCGGTATCGTCAGCAAAGAAGGCAACGTGATGGGCATGATGCCGCATCCGGAGCGTGCCTGCGAAGCAGCACTTGGCTCGGCTGACGGGCTGAATGTTTTTACGTCGCTGCAAAATTATTTTCAGGAGCTTCGCGGAATCCGCAAAGCTGCTTAAACCTTACACTCCGTAATTCATCTAACGATTTGAATATGCTCGAACTTGCTATCTTGGCTTTGCCAGTAATTGCAATCTTAGCAGTTATTGTTGCCGTGCTGAAGAATGGCCGTCCGGGCAGAAAAGGGAAGTATCGGTATTCATGGTTTGAGAAGAAGTAGCAGGCGAACCATACCCCCCGTTAGCAAGTTTTACGAACATCATAAAAGGACACGCTCATGTTCAAAAATTTCGGTGCATTTGAAATAATCCTCATCGTTGCTCTTATTCTTCTGCTCTTCGGCGGAAAGAAAATCCCCGAGCTTATGCGCGGCTTAGGGCAGGGAATGAGCGAGTTCAAAAAATCATCCAAAGGCGACGGTGCAGAGCCAAAGCCGCCGCAGGATACACCGCCGACCGTGTAAGTTGCGCGAAGCGTAGAAGAGGATACCCATGTTCGAGAATCTCGGCAGTGCAGAGCTTATCGTCACCTTCTTGGTGATACTCATCTTCTTTGGTCCGAAGAAGATACCCGAGCTTGCCGCAAACTTCGGGAAAGGATTACGTAAATTCCGTGAAGCAAAAGAAGGGTTTGAGTCGCAAGTAAAAACGGCGATGAAAGAACCGATGGAAGAAATGAAAAAAGCAAAGTCCGCTTTTGATAAATCCTTCAATGATGCAAGCGATGGAATGCGTAAGCAAATAGAATCGGGTATGAATGACATTGCCGCTCCGATACAGGAAGCAAAAAAAGATTTCACACAAGAGTTAGCTGACATCCAGAAGGTAACCGAATCACACGTCCCCAAGATGCCCGAGCCGCCGCGTCTGCCGCTCTTCGATAATATCCCCGCCGCAACCTACGAACAGCCGGTTCTTGGCGGAGTGAAAATACACAAGTTGGTGCCGTAACGTATTATCGTCCTTCGTTCTGATTGCTCCGACGAATATTCTTCTCTTGATCTGCCATCGTCCGTGCGAAGTAATGTCCGCCTGAACCATCTCTCTTTGCTACGAAGAATATCTTATCATGCTTTGCATAGTTGAGCGTTGCTTTTATTGCAGCGATGCCGGGGTTGTTGATCGGTCCGGGGGGGAGGTCTTTATTGATGTAGGTATTGTACGGATTCTCTTTGCGAAGCTCTGCTGATGTGATCGGTCTATCAAGTGAAAGTCCGTACTGCACTGTCGGGTCAGCATCGAGCTTCATTCCTATCTTCAACCGGTTCCAATACACTCCTGCAACGGTGTCACGTTCATCGGCGCGTTGCGCTTCTGCCTCGACGATAGATGCAAGCGTCATAAGTTTATGCGTCGAGAGTCCTAATGACTTCGCTCGTTTGATAAGCGAATCAGGGACTCGCTCTTTCCACTCGGCTATCATCTTTTTGAATAAGTCTTTCGCCGTTACCGATACATAGAAGCGGTACGTTTCGGGGAAGAGATACCCTTCGGCTGTCTTTGCATCTTTCGGTATGCCCAATGAATGGATAAAAGCAGTATCATGTGCAAGCCTCAAGAACTGCGCTGAATCGATATGCAATTTCTCTCGTGCGATAGAAGCAATGCGTCTGATATGACTGCCTTCGGGAAATGTTATCTCAAAAAGTATTGCGTATGCAGTGCCAGTTAAACGAGAAATAATTTCTGTATTGGTAAGACCATATTGAATCCGATAACTTCCAGCTTGTATCTTAGAACTTGCTCCAAGTAATTTCGCTGCTGTCTTGAAAGTTAACGAGGAATGGATAAGGTCGTGTTTTGCAAGGGTATCAGTGATGGAAGAGAGCGTTGAGCCCTTCGGTATCATGACGATGACTTCTTTTCCTTCGGAAGTAAGTTCGATGGAGTTCTTCCAAAAAAAGATACCATACACTCCTATCGCAAGTGCGATGGCGAGAACGGCGAGGTAACGAAGTAGTTTTTTCATTAAGTTTGAAATGCCTCTGCATTAAACGCAGAGGCATTTCAACTAATTGCTAAAGACTGACTAAAAACTAACGACTACTTATCCGATTTCTGGATGCTGACCTCAACGCGGCGGTTGAGCATTCTGCCTTCAGGGAATTCATTGGTGAACTTCGGATCGCGTTTGCCCGAGCCAACTACCGTTACGTTCGCCGGAAGCTTCGCCGCAGCGCGGAGCGCTTTTGCTGCTTCTGCTGCGCGTGCTTCGGAAAGTGCTTGGTTGTAATCATCTGCTCCTGTATTATCGCAGAATCCTTTGACAGAGATACCATTCGCATCGCGTGTGATGCTCTCGCCGATGAGGTTGATCATCGCTCGTGCTCTGTCATTGATCTCCGAGCGGTCGAAGTCAAATGATAACATTGCATACTTCTCGAGGTTATCACGGTCAACCGTCTTGCGAACGATACGCGTCATACCGTCGGCAGTGTATGTCTTGCCGTCAGCACCGGTGAGTTCGATCTGATAACGAAGCGGTACGTTCTGATACTTTGTTGCTTCGGGTACGCTCATCGTGATTGTGCGCGGTGGTGTGCCGTTGCCGCTCTGCGCTGCACCGATAGGTGCGCCGCTCTGGTCGAGCGTTATCTTCCATCCGGTGATGTTCGCCTTCTCCGTGTTCTTTGTTAGCGTCTCGAAACGGATGAGCGTCTCGCCGATAGCTTCTGACTTGCGCGTCTCAAGCTTTACCGGCTCTGTGATGCGAGCATCATTCGATGAAATTTCAACGCGGCGATTCTCTTCCATACCTGCTTTGGTAACAGGGTTAGTCGGAAGTTCAGGCAAGTTACGCTGGTCAACAATGATACGGCTTGGGTCTATGCCCCATGTATTGACGAGGTAATCACGAACTGCCATCGCGCGGCGCTTGGAGAGCTGAATGTTGCTACGCTCTTCGCCTGAATTCGAGTTCGTACCCGTTACATCAAGTTTCGCAGTCGGATACTGCTTCATACGGCTACCGATAATATTGAGCATCTGATAGTTCGCTTCAATTTCATTTTTACCGGTTAGCGACTCGTTGCTGAAGCCCGTTGCGCCATCAGTATTATAACGTGACGGAATGTTTGCATTGTTATAATCAAAGAATAAGTACGGCAATAGCGGCATTGAAGTACGTGAACGTGATGCCTGCTCGGGTATGATCGGTTCGTTGGTTGCATCACCATTGGGTAAAATTCCTTTTGCCGAGATTGAAAGCTCGAGCGGTTCTGCCGGCGGTGGTGGTGGCGGTGGTGGCGGGCTAAGATCGAACTTCACCGATAGCGCAGCGCGAAGCGTCGAGACCTTCAGGTCGCCATTGGCAGCACCTGCGAGGTTTGTCAGACCAAGATTATAGAACAACTCCGGTGATAACCAAACGCTGTTCTTCTTATTAAGCGGGATGTCATACCCCGCGCCAAGACCAACAGAAACGAAGAAGCTCGATGCGCCGGGAAGTTCTGATGATGATCCGCCTGCTGCTGACGAGTTACCGAATGCATACGTCTTCTTCATCGAAGAACTGAATGACGGTCCGGCAAGAATATGTAAATTATTAATGACATACTTTGCATAGACATCAAGTCCGAACTGCTGCAATGAGTATGCAAATTCAGTCTGTTGGTTTGCAGGGTTGGTTGCAGTTGTTTTGCCATCGGTGAATGCCGCGCTTCTATCATTGAATGAGATACGCGGAGCGAGCATCCAGCTTTCGGATAATGGTATTTCCAAAAGCAAATGGAATGTCGGTGCAGCACCGAACCCGCTTGAAAATGTATTTGAGTCTTGCGGGATAAGCGGGATATAGTCGCCGCTGGCAAAGTTCAGATTCATCCCTGCGCCGAGACCGAAGGTCAGACGTGTAGGCCACGTAGCTTCCGTCGGAGCCGGAGCAGTTTCCTGTGCTTGCAAAGTCCCAAGCGCAGTTAATAGGAGAACGAGTACCAGAATTAATTTTTTCATATTCGCTATTACTATTGAGAGTGAGTTGAGTTAGGGGGCACCGAATTCTCTACGCGCCGGGGGCGAAGGTGTAACAGGCATAAGTGGGGAGACCTATGAAAAATTATTCAGAACCGGAAACACCATCACCCCTGATCCGCAGAGTCGGTACGCACCGAATGCAAATATACGGAGAAAACACAGAATTCCCCACATTTTGACACATATTCTGTTATTTCCCCGCTGGTGGTCCGTAAGTCCTTTATAAATCAACGAACTAATATTACACTTTCAGCAATTTTTGAGAAGCGAAAACGAGGGTATGGGATAGAGGGTTGGGATGGTGCCGTAAATATACACATGATCGTATGGTGGTATGGTTGGAAGGGGTACAGTAGGACGGACACATTCACGTTGTTCAGTGCAAGCTTTCAGTCCGTCACAAACTTCGACCAACAAATATACGCAATTTATTTCCCATTTGCAAGATGCCTAAAGTCGATTGTCTGTAAGTCGTTACAAATCAACAAGATAATCTTTGGATATCTCCAAAATCGTCGTTTCCGCTCCGTTTTCGGCAATTTCTATGGGCACCTATGAATAAAACAACGCTCCCCCGCCTTTTGAAGGCGGGGGCTGGGGGGCGGTTATTAAATCAAATCCGGCGACAGCCGAACAAACTTTCCTTGCCCTCCCCCTTTACGCTTTGCACTTTGAGCTTTACGCTTCCACTATCCCTACCTCCTCCGCCGTCAAACCATACAACTCATAGACTAACCTATCTATCTCGCTATCTAAGTGGGTGCATTTGTTGGTGTGTTGGGTACGCTCGGAGTCCGTGCGGGCGCTGGCGAGCCGCTTCTTCGCTTCAAGCATCTGCTCAACAAGCGTTACCATACGGTCATGCTGTTGCTTCTCCGTTGGGTTAGTGAGGTCGAGAGTTTTGATTGGAAGCTTTCTAATAGATGTCAGTGAAATTCTTGGGAATAAACGTTGTGTTCCTTTTTCAGTTGTATTTGTAACAAAAAAACCAATCAATTTTGAATTAAGTATACCGAGCACGTACTTGTCATCATAAACAGTTGATTTAACTATAATGACAGCTTTATTTGGCACATGTTCAGTATTTGTTATGCTACAAACAAGCGTTGTTTCTCCTGGTATTTCTCTGACTAATATCCTTTCTCCGGTGCAAAAATTCCAATCTGGTTTATTATAGCACCATTCACCGTATGACACAAATTCCTTGTACGTCTCACTAAATAAATAGCGAGATATGTTTCTACCGCCAGACTCAGGATAATATGTTTTATTTAGTCTAGTTTCAGAGTGATATACTCTATTCTCAATCTGCTGCTTTGTATGCATTGTATTGTGATAGACCTGCATACCTAAAGTGTACTTTGAGACAGAGCCTAACTCAACCGAAGCTCGTGTAATCTTGCTTGTAATATATTCTAACTCTGGGTACAGATTTATCATATATTCAGGATCTTCTTTAAAAGAAGTTGTATCTGCTATCTTTAGATTTTTAAGAGCCTGCTGTAGCGTTTCTTGAGTTGGAGGCTCTGCTTTATCTTGAACGATATTTAAGTTACTATACACAAAGCCATTTTGAGTAATGATTATTACGCTGTTTACTGATACACCTTTAAACACTTGACCACTGAATTCAACAATTTCAATCAACCCCCATTCAGTTAGAAGCTTTTTTCTTAGTTCCTTTGCTGCGGGGATGGCTAATATTGAATTCGGAATTATGTACCCGAATCTTCCATCTTTTCTCAGGAGTAAATTACACCTTTCAATAAAGAAACGATATAAATCAGGTTTACCAGATGCCGTCTGGTATTTCTTATTTAAATAATTTTTCGTTTGCTCATCTTCAATTAGAACATACGGCGGATTACCAACTATGGCATCGAATCCACCTTTTGCCATGATGTCTTTAAATGCGGTTCGGAAATCGAATGGTTTTATTCTTGCTTCATCTTCAGCCGAGAGCGGGAAGAGAGAAGCAATATCATACTCGACAAGCGAGTTGCCGCATTGTATATTCTTCGTGAGGTCAGGGAGTATCTTTGTTCGCTCGAATGTAAGCTGCCCAGTTGATGAGCCGGATTCCGTTTCGAGCAGTTTCAAAAACAGCGAGAGCTGCGCCACCTCAACTGCCTGATTATCAATATCCACGCCGAAGATATTATCAACAAGTATCTGCTGTTTCTGCTTTAGTGAAAGCGCGAATATATCTTTATCAATCTCTACACATCCTTGCTTGCGTGCTTCAATAGGGTGAGCATTGTAATAACTCTCCACATGATGGAGCACTGCGTCATAGACAGCAATCAGAAACGAGCCGGAGCCGCAGGCAATATCAGCGAAGCGAAGAGCAGAGACTTCTTTGGGAGTGAGTCCTGCTCCCCCTCCTTTTGAAGGAGGGGGTTGGGGGGTGGTTATCCCCTGGGGAGAACCCCCCTCTGTATCTCCCCCCTTGTTAAGGGGGGAGAGGTCATTGTGCTGTAAATTTAGGCGACAAGTCGTTATATTTAGGCGAAACAATACCCTTTAATACCTTTTAATGCCTATTTATGCCCTTACCTCGCCAAAGGGCCACCGGTGGCCCTTGTATGCGTCAAAAATGCTATAAAGTATAAACTCGCTTTTCTGCCCAAATAGCCCAATTTTGCGTTGTGGCGCATTTCATTTAGGGAGGCTGTGAGGCAGTTGTTACTACCCGGTAGTCTTGTTTGTAGGACATGCTCAGATATGAACTTACCCTAAATCAGAGTACTGTTATTATTGTTAGTTAGAGGAAAGAATCAATATGCCATCAGTAATATATGACGAAACGTATCGTCGTCTACCGTCTCACTAATTACAGTTGGAGGATTGGTATCGAAGGACTTGTGAATTCTATTTCACCGACTCTACAGTTGGTGAAAGAAGTACCACCCGAGCACAGCACACGGAAATGCCGAGTTGAATTACCTGAGGCATACTTCTCGCACTACTTGTAGAGACGATGCGAGGCGACACCTAAATCATGCGATACCTGCAGGACTGTACTTCCGGATCGGCCAATAAGACAGCGTTGCGCTGATACGATTCTTCAAACTTTGTTTTCGACACTGTAAAACTGATACTCACGGAATTCAACCAAATTCACTGTGCATTAATTATGCACAAGTCCAATCGGTACATTCCGTCATAAATAGAATGCAAATTTATAAAAAGTTAGAGTTAAATGCTGAGAAAAAAGACTATTACCGACGATGTCTATTTTTGAATAACGAATGCCTTCGTCAGCACTCCGTTCGGAGTGGTAAATCGATAGAAGTATTTACCTGAGGGAAGTGTGTTCGATGCAAGCATCAATGACTGCTTTCCTGCATCAAAAAACTTATCAGCCACAAGCGCCATTTCATCTCCGAAGAGATCAATGACTGCAATGCGAAGAATCATCGGCTCTGCGAGTGTGAAACTCACAATAGAATATCCCGCCGAAGGATTCGGATATACTGGATCAATCGAAATTTTCGATGCCAAAGCATCTTCTCGAACCGAAGCAGGATCCTGTGTCGTGAATGACCATGTGGGTGAAAAATCGCCGACGGCGCCGTTATTCAATGCTCTGATATGCCAATAATATGTTGTTTTCCCGGCAAGATTTCTTGGGCTGTAATTCGTCTGCGTCAGCGTATCTATGTCCATGAGTGTCGGGAACATACCGGGCTGCAACGAGATCTGAATATTGTATGATGTAGAAACAATAGCAGGATTCCATATGAGCTTCGTTTGTAATGGAACATTTGTCGCTGCATCTACAGGAGAATCGAGAACGATGTTCTCCGGCTTCGCGCCAATAGTCTTGAAATTCCATACAGCAGACCACTTGCCTTCGCCGATGGAATTACGTGCGCTTACACGCCAATAATATGTCGTAGAATTTTCAAGCGCAGGAGATAAGGTAGATGACGTCATCAAGCCCGAATCATTAGAAACTGTCGTTAAGAAGTCAGAAGTTTTTGACAGTTGGAGATGATATGTTTCCGCACCAGCTGTTGTGTTCCATGTCAGCATAGTGGACGTCGGAATCTTGGTAGCGGTATTGGTTGGGCTTATCAATGTTGCAGCCATCGGTGCAACGCCGCCCGGAGTGAGCCTGACAACTTTATTCTTTGTTCGATTGACATACCAAATAGCCGTGTCAGGTCCAATGGTTATCCCCACCATGCCTGCTTCGCCTGTTTGGATTGTCCCCAAATATTTGGGCTTAGGGCTTGTCTTCGTGTCATAGACGCGGATATCACCTGTCCCATAATTACCTACGATGAGCCTGTCGTCAAAGTACGCAATACCTGATAAATTACTGAACCCTGAATCAACGGTTTCCCATTTAACACCGACCATTTCTGCATATTGATCAAGGGTTTCGTTCGGAGCGGTTAGATCATTTCCAAGCTCACCCGATCTCGTATCCACACGAATGATTCTCTTGTTTCCATTATCAACGATATAGAGCCAGCCCGTGCTTTTATCAACGATCATGTGGCTTGGAAGATTAGCGACGCGCTTGAGTTTTACCTCTTTATACTTTAATATCTGACCGTTTGAATGATCGTCTCCGCCATACCCATGACCCGTCATAAAATCATAGTGGTAAAGACAACTGTGCGATCCGCCGGATACTTGGGTCGATCCGTCAAATACCCAATAGGCATTTAAGGTATCGAATGCAATTCCCATCGAGTTAGGACTTTGATGCAGCATATCGAGATGACTTCCCAAAGGCTGACCGTTTACCCAATTATTCTGATTGATGCGAGCAAATTTATTAGTATCCGAGTTCCATAACACAGGACCCATGAACGTGCTCGTTTGATTGCCTTGATTGTTAAGAGCGTCTCCTATTGTCGCAAAGTATCCGCTGTCAGGACTGCCCATCGCAAGTGCGGTCGGCTGAATCATGAAGTGTTGAGCATGGGAATCATGCCGGTATTCAGAGGTCTGGGTCGGTTTTCCGGCGTCATAAAAGATCACCATGTTCCCCCCGAGGCTGAACGTTCCGTAATTAACCACCCACAATTCATTCTTACGCGACGGAACAGGAGAAAATTTGAGGTCTTGGGGAACGGAGATTTTATCTGCGGTGGAGCCAATGGTTGTGAGCTTGGCAGAAGCGTTGAGGTATTTATCGATTGCAGCGGCACCATTTTGGGCGGAGAGTTCGACAGCCATACAACAACAACAACACACTACGAGAGTGACAGCCTTGAGAATATAGCCCATGGGTTTTACTTTAGAAATAGAATAAAAGAGAATTACAAAACACGTAAAGTAACGCCCGTGTTTTTAGAATGATTCACTGGATTAATAAACACTTAATTTTTCCGTATATACTGCGTTTTCTGCTGTTATTTGCACATAATATACTCCAGGTACCAACTTTGACTCATCGATCGAAAAAGAAGTCAATCCCGTATGAATGTTACCCAAATTAAAGTGCTTCACTTTCTTCCCTAAAATACTGAATAGAGTTATTTCGACATTACTTTGCTCTTTCAGAAAGAATGAAACGGTAGTGTTGGCATGAAAAGGATTTGGGTAAACATTTATTCTATTTTTTGTGACTTCAATATTTGGGAGAGGAGCAGAGTTGTTCGTAGCAGGAGTTATATGGATGATCTTTCCGACCGACGGAATGTCATCTGTCATTGCGAATAACGTATAAAATCCTAATGGAATCTCCACTTTATCCGATGGCAAAGTTGCATGAATCATGTCTCCATTTTGCGTAAAAGGTATTTCGATGTATCTCGCGTTTCCGGTATTCGTAAAATGCGTTACTGCTTCAATCCCCATTAATATGACGCTCGTCGGCATGGAGGTATTTGCGATGCGGAACGTTATCACTGAAGCGCGAGGGAAAATCGTTTGAGTCAAATTCCTAATCTCCAGTCGAATTCCTTTGAAAAGATATGGCGGACTGAATGCTTCTACAACACTTGTATCTTTATGCTCTTCGCCCGGTTTTCCTTCCCCGCCGGCAACGACGACTCTGCCATCGGGCATAAGCAATGGAGTCGAGTGATATTCTCTGGCAAAATTCATCCCGTTCATTTTCTGCTACGAATCACTGTTTGGATCATATATGTCAGTAATCTTCATGGCTCCCCATTCATTTGTATAGGATGTATCATTTGTGGTAACCTTAAACCCACCTGTTACAAGAATCTTCTTATCCGGAAGCAGCGTGGATTTTGACTGATACTTGATTGGGAGCATATTCGTGCCGAGTTTCCACGAATTCAAAATAGGATCGTAAATCTCAACATTATTTGCAGGCTATCGATGGATAGTACCGTGAATCATACCCAATCGCCACTACTTTACCATCGGGCAAGAGTGTTATTTCATGATCAGGATGGTTGCCGTTGGGGTTGCGCGGTCCTTGAATAAAGTCTGCTGCCAATCGCCATTTTTTTTATTCGATATTGAAAAGCTGCGGGGGACGATGCGTCACTAGTACCTCGCCTGTTTTCAGCAATACAATCGGCGAAACTTCATTGCCGATCGCAACGGTATCGGTATATGACCATTGCATTGTTTTCGGATCCATGATCTCGCATGTGATGACGCGAATTGGATTTTTTGTCCGCCGCCGCCAATGGCAAGCAGTTCACCGTCCGGAAATCGAACCATCGAGGGATACCACCGGTAATCATTGATGCTCGTTTCCACCGTCCATTTATCTGTAGCAGGATTATATGTCATCACTTGCCTCGTTCCGGGACCATAGACTTCTGTCTCTGCGCCACCAACAAAAAGAACTCTGCCATCAAGTAAAAGTCCAACTGCAGCGCAACCCTGGATTTTCTGAGACTTCGCTGCTCTCTTGAATGTCTTTGCCGTAACGTCAAAAAGAAATGGGTCTTGCGTATCATGGCAATAGAAAATTTTTCCGTCGGGCAGTTGCGTTGCTGAATTTGTCCCACCAAGTTTTTCGCCTGCTTTATTGAGCACTTCCCAAGAGCCTTTATTTGTATCTGATGCAAGGACAAAATTCAATGCCTTCAAAGAATTTGCTTTATCATTTGTGATAAGCTGCTGTTGGTATTCCATGCAATAGATGTTGCTCCGAGTTGATATACCCCCGTGGAAATGTTGGAATAGTGGAAGTACCCAGATGAATCCGTCCGTATTTCGGAAAAGAACACTGTGTCTTTTGTGAAAAGAGTCATTCTTGCATTTACGATTGGCAAACAAGTCTCATTGTGAACTGTGCCAGAAATCTCTTGTGCAAAAGGGCTTGAAAAAAAGAGAATCACTAAATTAAAGACTATTAACACTTGCAATTGGCGGTGGATTTTTATAAATGATTCTTCTGAAATGAAAAGTTGTGTGTTTTTTGTGCGTTGGTTGCTATGTGATTGACACGGAAGGTCCCGTTTTTATTCACCATTCTCGTAATGATTCCCTCAAAGAGGTTGCTGTTTTTCATTTAAATGAAACTAAATCGGACGGGGGAACGTATCTTATCCCTATGCTTCGCAAACTTTCTCATATTGTATTTAGCTTGATTTTTCTCTATGGAGGAGTAATTTCAGCTGCGCCAACAATACTTTGTGGCATTGTGGAGAAGACTGATTTACCCTCGTGCTGCCCAAAAAAGCAAGAACAGAAAATGAGTCATTGCGAAAGCGAGGAAGATACATGTCCAGCTTGTGCGCAAAGATTCTGTGAACAAGACAGCTCCCTTGCTAAATTAGCTAATGACAATCAGAGCAGTACATCCTTGGTTGTAATAGCGGTACTACCCGCATTTTCATTTGTAAGTACGAAGCAATTTTCTCATTTTCTTATCCCAACCAATAGGGATATAAATACCGGACCTCCTCGGTATTTGGTAGATTGTACCTTCCGTATCTGATATAGTCCTCCTCTTAAGCATTAGCCCTGTTGGTCACAGCGCTGATATTATCCAGTTTCTTCAACTAGCAATTCATTGTTTCAACAGACTATTTTAGCACTAATGGTATGCGTATCTCCTATTAGCTATAAGTATTTGGGGATATCATCTATCTCTATCGGCGGAAAAAGGCAACATTGCGGAAGCCGAAGTGAATGATGCAGCGACAGAACTATCACTTTTTCTTGCCACTATATCAGTGGTAGATTTAAAAAACTTTTTTCACTAAACAATATATCAACTTATGAAAATCACGATACTACACATAGCATTTTTCCTTGTTTTTTGTTTTGCATCAACAGCGATGGCACAAGATACGTGTAAGAAGTACATGGTGCCGAATCCTCATGGCGCCGCAATGACTGTTTACAAAGTCTGGATTCTGGACTCTGTAAACTTTACGGTTGCATCAGTAAAACCACTACCGTACAACGTCGATGCTAATGGAACTAGTGATTTTAATGTGTGCATACTTCCACGAGACGGGAAAACGCGATCAACACAGGTACGTTATGAGAATACCCATGGTACTTCGTCGTATGCAGTAACAATGACTCCACCTGGAACTGCGTCCGTGAAAACCATAAATGAGGCGGCGATGCTTCATGTATTTCCGAACCCCGCCAATAATGAAACAGTGGTTGATCTGGGAAAACCCATTCTCTCAAGCATAGTTGTTGAGGCAGTGAATGTGATAGGTGAGAGAATCACTGTCCCCACTGTGATGACGGAGAATCGTATAAAATTAGATTTGAAACACGTACCTTCGGGGACATACACACTTATTCTCACCGACGGTAGTGGGATTCTCGGAAGCAGCGGAATCGTGGTTCAACACTGAGGCAGCGAGTAGCTATTGGAAAAACACGATTAGTCACGTTTAAGGAGATGCATAAGAAAACATTTTATCTGCATCGAAAAGAATGGGAGTTCCGATACAACTATCGGAATGAGAATCTCTATAAAACGCTTTTGCTTCTCCTTAAAAATATACCGCTCAACGTATCTTGACTGTTTTTTTTTCAATCAAAAGTAAAATTACGATGACACATACATATCAACTTGAAGGAATGACTTGCAGCAGTTGCGAAGCCAAAGTAAAAAACAGCTTGCTCACTTTGCCCGATGTAACACACGCAGCAGTTTCTAAAGACGAAAATACGGCAACCATCACAATGGGGAAACACATTGCGATTGCTGATTTTCAAAAAGCATTGGGCGGTGAGAAAAGTAAATATCAGATTGCTGCAACAGATCACAACGAAGTTGCAGAACAAGCAAAAGGTTGGTTTGCTACTTACAAACCATTGTTTATGATTTTTACTTTCATCACGGGTATATCTTTACTTGAAGCCACAAGCGGAGGAAGTTTTTATTTGCATCACTTCATGAATTATTTCATGGCGGGTTTCTTTCTCATATTTTCTTTTTTCAAATTTCTTGATCTGAAGGGATTTGCAGAAAGTTATTCCATGTATGATATTGTTGCGAAGAAAATAAAATTGTATGGACTTATTTATCCGTTTATCGAATTGGCATTGGGTATTGCTTACCTCACTTTGTTCAATCCTATTCTCACAAACACTGTAACGATAATTGTGATGGGAGTCAGTATCATTGGAGTTTTGAAAAGTGTATTGAACAAACAAAAAATTCAGTGTGCTTGTTTGGGTGCAGTATTCAATTTACCCATGAGCACCGTTACAATTATTGAAGATGCTTTAATGATTGCAATGAGCGGTATTATGCTCATTGTATTCAATTAACGGAAAGTGCGAAAGAAAAATTTATATTTACAAATCGCTATTTATTGAGACAAGCATGAAAAGAAGAACGTTTTTGAAAAGAATTGGTACTTTCATTATCGTAGCAAAAATGCCTCTGATTATGGAGGCTTGCGGTCCATCTACTGAACCCACAAAATCTCAACGCACTGCACAACCTTTAAGAATTCCAAAGGTAGTTAATGGGGGGACACTTTCTGTGGCGAATGGAAGCGTTGATCTATGGCCAGGTATTTCATCTTCGGCGATTTTGATTAACGGAGCGTTTCTTGGGCCCACGATTGCCGTCCGAAAAGGCGAGACAGTAAATGTCCAATTTATCAACTCTCTCGGTGAGGATTCCAATATTCATTGGCATGGTTTAACAACTCCTTCTGTAATGGATGGTCATCCTAAAGACCCCGTTTCATCAGGAAAGAGTTTTACCTACACATTCCCTGTTCTTGATAGAGCCGGCACATATTGGTACCACGCTCATCCTGATAGAAAGACTGCTCGGCAGGCGTACTTCGGATTAGCCGGAGGGTTCGTCGTTACCGATAGTATAGAAGAGTCGCTGAATCTTCCCACCGGAGAAAATGATATTCCGTTGATTATACAGGACAAACGGCTCTCCGCGAGCGGAGAGATGATATATGCTCCCGTAAAAGAAGATATGTTGAACGGATTTTTAGGCGATGTTCCGCTTGTCAACGGCACGCCAAATGCTTTTTTGGATGTATCAAAAACACTGTACCGATTGCGTTTTGTCAATGGTTCGAATGCCCGGCTCTACAAAATAGGATTCGAAGATTCCCGGAAAATGTATTTGATTGCAACTGATGGCGGGTTAATTGAGAAACCAATCGAAGTGATAAATTTCTATTTGTCTCCGGGCGAGCGCGCAGAGGTGCTCGTTGACTTTTCAAATGATGCAATGGGTTCAAGTACAAAGCTAAAGAGTCTTGCGTATGTCTTTAATTCTGATCATAATACGAAGGAATATCCACAGGGTATGGATATGACGCTTGTTACAATGAATGTCACAAAAGACTCAACGATAAAAAAACAAATTCCCGCATCATTGACAGCTCTTGATAAACTTCCTGAAAACGAAGCCATGCGTACGAGAAAATTTCCATTGACGATGGATCACATGAGAGCGTATGGAATGCATCAGATCGACGGCAAAGTATTTGAAATGGATAAAATTGACTATCAATTAAAATTAGGTGATATTGAGATATGGGAATTTGAGAACCAAGGTGAATCTGTTCACGGGATGCATGTGCATGGTACCCAGTTTCAAGTCTTGGAACGTCTTTATGGAGACTGGCAACTGCAACCCACTGACCTTGGCTGGAAAGACACGGTATTTGTCGGTCCCAATGAGACCGTTCGAGTAATTATTCGATTCAGCTCTTACGAAGGAATTTATCTGCTTCATTGCCATAATCTCGAACATGAGGATGATGGCATGATGGTTAATCTTGAGGTTATATAAAAACAGCAATGGAACATAACTCCCATAATAGGCGCAGTTCTTATGCCAATGAGTGCGGACATCATAGTGATCAATTCAAAATAATTGCGGATAGTGGATTATTCACAGACAAAACAATAATGATCGGCAATTGACACGATGCATTTTTTAACAACAGTACATACTATACTTAGAAATTTCATGAAAAAAATATTATTTTTTATCTCTTTTGCAGCAGTATGTTCCGTGTTTTCATTCGACACAGGAATCGCAGGAGTGACTGGCACCTCAAGTGTTTTAATGCAGGGCTCATCCCATAGTCCCTCAAAGGTATACCCTTCTATGATAGAGGGGAAGAATTATGTGGTTAAGGCTGTCGTGAAAAAGCTCTCGCGCGAGGAAGCAACGATCACGCTCAAGCACGATAAAATTAAAGGGTATATGCCGGCGATGACTATGGCATTTCCAGTGTCCAAGCCTGGACTATTCGATCAAGTACAAATTGGTGATAAGGGTTTATTTACAGTGTACGTGTATAAGGGATTAGCAAAAGTTACATCGTTCAAACTCTTGAAGACGAATGCTATGTATGCTTGTCCTATGCACCCCGAGGAGACCTCAGGTAAACACGGTAAATGTGCTCAATGCGGGATGAACTTACTCAAACAAAAATAATTAAACCAATGATAAATATAAAAAATACATCCTTCTCTTTTTGTCTTGCGGCTATCAGTATCATGATTATCGGTTCTGGATGCGGCAAAAAAGAATCTTTGGATCAAAAATCTGACACTTCTTCTTCCAATCCGACAAAGTCGTCATCGAAGGTATACATTGTAAAAGCAAAAGTGACTGGAGTTGATGAACCTCATGGGACGCTTACCATTGACCACGAAAGAATGGAAGGATTTATGGAAGCAATGGAAATGCCATTTGTGGTCGAAGATCGTTCAATTTTCAAACAAGTACGAGTAGGGTCTGAAGGGCGCTTCACTATTCAAGTCACCAGTGGAAACGGTATCATAACGGGGGTTGAAATCCATACTCAATAAGGACTACGTAATGCTACTTCAGCGAGAATATTCTATTTTGAGTGCAATCGTCATGTTATTAAACGTGATGTTTCTCTCTGTGTTGTTGCCAAGAGTTATCCTCGCGCAGACTCCGCGTCTGACAGAGACAGAGTTTATTTCGAGGGTGGTTAGTCAATCGGTTTTCCGCGAAACAGATAAACGTCTTAGAGAACTGAGTACGAGCGTTGAATCCGTAACCTCGCTTTTTCCATCCCCCCTTCAGATTGAAGGGAGTTATGAGAGCGGGGCGTTCTTTAATGATCCGGATGGCGGCTTCTCAATCGGTGTTTCGCAAGAGTTTGATCTCTACGGAAAAAAATCTCTGCACTACCGTTCTGCCGCTGCTGATCTGCGCAGGGGCATCCTTGAACAGGAGCAATCGAAGCGTGAAAATCTGCGGGAGGCCCGGACATTGTTTCTTGAAGCATATATTCTTGCTGAACGATCTCGTATTTCCGACAGTCTTTCTTTCTATTCCGAACAGATTGCTTCTACCGCAACGCTACGAAAAGAGAAGGGAGATATTTCGCCTTTTGAATACAACAGCATTACGTTGGAATCACTCAAGGAGCGCTCGCTTGGTCGGGGAGTGAAAGCAGAACACCGCTCGGTGCTCACGGCGATACGATCTCGGTTTGGTATTGACCTCTCCATATTTATGTTGGAGATCGATACCTTGAGCACGGAGTTTCTCTCCGAGGGATCAGATGCTGCTGCATTAGGAGCGCTCATTGATTCGCTGCCGGAGATACAATTACATACCAGCCAGATCGAGCTTCTCCACTACCAAAGAAGTCTGGCGGCGAAAGAACAACTCTCGAATCCGAGTCTTGGTCTGTCGTATATGCACAGTACGATTGGATTCGATCAAAGTAATATTATAGGTAGTCCTTTGGTCGTACAAAATATTAGTGCGATCCGAAAGGATGAGTCACAGTTTGGGGTGAAGCTCAGTTTCTCTTTGCCCTTTTCTGTGCCTTTATTGTGGCAATCAGGAGAGTATCAAACGCTTCCCTATGATGGAGCTATTGCACGTCAGCAAGGCGAACTTGCTCGGCGTCGGTCCAGTCTTTTGGCGGAGGTCAAAGGTGCCATCATCAAGACCCATTTTCTCGATAGCGCGTACACAATACTGCGAAACGCACCGGCGATGATAGCCGAAAATTTTCGGAGCCTTGAAAGAGGTTACAATAGAGGCGAGCTTTCACTCACTGATTTCTTAGTGAATA
>JBKJTT010000106.1:0-9414 GCA_046590205.1 Kapaibacterium sp. (SeqCode) | reverse complement strand
ATAAAACAAGCCCCCTGAAAAGGGGGCTATTATTAAGGAAAGTTTGACTAGTTAAGTATATCACTGCCAATTAGAAAGATGATTTGTAACGACTTACAGAGCTGATTTGCTCTTAGTTCACCATCCAGGTGTTGCCTGAATTGAGGAGCTTATTGAGGTCAGCTACAGACTTCGTCTTTGCATGAGCGATCTGCTCTTCCATTTCGTCCTCGTAGGTGGCACGGTCATACGCCAAAAATACCCCGAACGGGACAGGGAAGCCGTCCATTTCGCCCATACGTCCTAAGATGTTAGCAAGCATGGGGTTCTTCTCGTCATGTTTAAGAAGAGCTTCCGGAGCGACATCAGCAAGGTTTACAACCTTCGGTGTGAAACCGTCAAGCACGATTGCCTTATCTTTCGCTTTACCGAAGATAAGCGGCTCGCCATGCTTCAAGAGAACAGTGTTGTCATCTTTTACTTCCTTCTCGGTGAGGTCAAAGAATGCACCGTCATTGAAGATGTTGCAGTTCTGATAAATCTCAAGGAATGAAGCACCATGATGATCGCTTGAACGGCGAATCATCTCCTGCATATGTTTCGGGTCACGGTCAATAGAGCGGGCAACAAACGTTGCTTCGCAGCCGAGAGCGAAGAGAACAGGGTTGATCGGATGATCGATAGAGCCGTACGGAGTTGACTTTGTCTTCTTGCCATGCTCCGATGTCGGTGAATACTGTCCCTTTGTCAAACCATAGATACGGTTATTAAAGAGAAGAATGTTCACGTTAAAATTTCTGCGAAGGATATGGAGGGTATGATTACCACCGATAGAAAGACCATCGCCGTCGCCGGTCGCTATCCATACATCAAGTGCCGGATTCGCTGCCTTTACACCGCTTGCAATAGCCGTTGCACGACCATGGATGGTATGGAAGCCATAGGTATCCATGTAGTACGGGAAACGCGAAGAGCAGCCAATACCTGCAACGAAGACCGTATTGTTACGAGTCTTCTTCATCTCTGCCATCGTACGCTGAACCTGTGCAAGGATAGAGTAATCGCCGCAGCCGGGACACCAGCGAACATCCTGATCGGATGCAAAATCTTTCGCCGTCAAAGCCAATACGGGCATATCGACGTCGGTATTCGGAACAGTAGTCGGCGCCTTCATCGGAGGCGGTGCAACTTTGAATGGTGGTGGTGCAGGAGTCTTGATGTCAGCCATTGTGTAATAAGGATAAATTTCTTAGTAATGCGATAACAAATAGGGGATATGAAAAGTTGATAGTTAGTGGCAAGTGGCCAGAGGATAGTGGTTAGTTAAAATGCAACTATCTCATGGATGTCATTCCGAACTGAGCGAGGAATCTGGATTTAGTGAAATCTCAAAGGGTGTACTAACTCCAGATTCCTCAATTCGCTTCGCTACTTTCGGAATGACATTATTGGAAATCCATCATGGTTACATTTCTATCTGGTATATTTGTAGTCGAATGTTGATACGTTTCAAACCACAGGTCGCCTTATTAGGACTCCTCGCACTTCTGTCTGGATGTTCTCTGTTTTATAGCAAGCCGGAAGTTGTAGTGATCCGTCCGCCGTATGAGCCAATACCGAATGCACTTGATAAAGAATTCTTCCGCTCCGAGACAGGGGATCTTATCGGTCATTATCCGTATGACTGGCTTCAAGTGAACCTTGAGAGTAACCCCGAACTCGAATATATTACAGAGGTTTACACCGATGCGAAACGAGCAAATGCCTTAGTCTTAGAAGAAATCCCAGGCGGGGCAGAACTTCGCCGAAAGGTCGAGCGAGACGGGCTTATTGCTGTAGCAGAAGAATCAATTCAGCTTCGGGTAAAGAAGAACCGATCATTTCAAGTAACCAAGCAGCCCGCGAAGTTCGAGACCGACGGCATCGAGTATTCCTCTTATGAATATACCACCTCGGAGCAGGGCGGTTCAGGACAGCTTAAGCATCGGGTGATTTGTGTCTCCACCGGGGTTCGATACTATGAACTTGCTATGGTTCAATTACGCCTAAATAACGATAGTATGGGCTATTTAGAGAACTTCCGACTGCTTCAATCTGTTATCGCCTCGCTTGAAGGAACAACCCGCGTCATACTGGCGCCGGTGGTTCCGAAATAAGCATACTGGGGTGTCGCCAAGCGGTAAGGCAGCGCCCTTTGGAGGCGCCATTCGTTGGTTCGAATCCAGCCACCCCAGCTCGTAAGTCAAAAGTAAAAAGGAAAAAGTCAAAATGTTTTTCCTTGTATTTTTTTACTTTTGACTTTTTACTTTTGACTTAAACATTTGTGTCTCATCAACTAAAGATCGTAACCGGCAGAAGCAATCCTGAAATTGCTGAACGCATTGCAAAGTCGCTTGATGTCAAGGTTGCGAAGACCAAGATCAAAGAATTCTCCGACGGAGAGATCTGGGTCAAGTATGATGAAAATATTCGCGGCGTTGACCTCTTTATTGTGCAGTCAACAATGCCGCCGGCAGAGAACTTGATGGAGCTATTGATGCTCATCGATGCCGCCCGCAGAGCAAGCGCCGAACGCATCACAGCAGTGATACCATACTTCGGTTATGCACGTCAGGATAGAAAAGATCAGCCGCGAGTTGCGATAACAAGCAAGCTCATTGCAAATTTGATAACTGAAGCCGGAGCGGACAGAGTCATTTCGATGGACCTTCATGCACCGCAGCTTCAAGGGTTCTTTGATATACCGTTCGACCATCTCTATGCTTCTAACGGATTCGTGAAGCACTTTAGAGGTGAGAAGACAAAAAACTTAGCTATCGCATCGCCTGATGTTGGCGGCTCGAAGACAGCTCGCTCCTATGCGAAACGTTTTGATGCAGAGCTTATCATCATTGATAAACGTCGCCCGGCGGCAAACGTCGCAGAAGTGATGAACATCATCGGTGAGCCGGAAGGCAAAGATATTATCTTGATCGATGATATTATTGATACCGGCGGGACATTCACCAATGCAGCAAAAGCATTGAAAGAAGCCGGAGCGAGAAAAGTATATGGGGCTTGTACCCATCCTGTTCTTAGTGGTAATGCTATAGAGCGTATTGAAGATTCACCGCTTGAGTACCTTCTTGTAACAGATACGATTCCTCTTGCGAGGCAGTCGAAGAAGATAAAAGTCAAGTCAGTTGCAAAAGTATTTGCAGAAGCTATCAGAAGAACGAACTTAGATAAGAGTATCAGTTCGCTCTTTGATGATGAAAAATAGATTGTTCTACATAACACCCGGATGTTTTACATCACGGGAATTTCACCAGTTCTGTCGTTGGGCACTGCTTTAGAAATAAACGTAAGTGTGCGGCGACTGATGAAAGGATACATATCATGTCAGATCTACGTATTATCGCTGAACCGAGAACGAAGTTCGGCGGCAACACCTCGAGAATGCTTCGCGCCGAAGGCAGAGTACCAGGCGTACTTTATGGTCACGGCGAAGCGAGCATTCCATTCCATGTAAAAGAGCTTGATCTTCGCTCGCTCATTTACACAAACGAAACTCACGTTGTAAGTCTTGCGATCGGCGGCAGCGAAACCCGCTGCATTTTGCGTGACTCACAATTCGACCCAATCAGCGACCGCGTTGTGCATGTTGACTTCCTTATCCTCCATGCAGGAGAGAAGATCAAGGTTGATGTACCTGTAACGCTTTCAGGAACAGCGATCGGCGCACGTGATGGCGGTATCATTGACTTTATTTTACATAAAGTTACTATCGATGTGCTTCCTGATTCTATCCCCGAGCATATTGATGTTGATATTTCTAACCTTGCAATTGGACAGTCTATCCATATCAGAGACCTTGTAAAGACTGATAAGTATGTTATCGTCGGTGACGAAACATCTATCATCGTTGCATGTAACGCGCCGAAGACTGTTGATGAGACTGCAGTAGCAGCAACAGAGGTAGTCGAGCCGGAGCAGATCAAAGCAAAGGGTAAGAAGGAAGAAGAAGCATAAGCTTGTTCTCTATGTTTTAGAGACTCGCATTGCCTTCGCATTGCGAGTCTTTTTTTATAGTGTTTATTTTTACACTCCATGAAAGTATTTGTCGGACTTGGAAATCCCGGACGCGATTACGACGGCACTCGTCATAATATCGGCTTTGTAATCGTTGACGCCTTCGAGCCAAAACTCGAACGCTCATCGGGTTGGAAAGCAGGGAAGGGCGACTATTACTTTGCAAAAGGGTGGTACGGCTCCGAAGAGGTCCTTCTGGTCAAGCCGACTACCTATATGAATCTCTCCGGCAGGGCAGTCCGCGACGCACTTGTATTTTATAAGGTCGGATATTCCGAACTCCTCGTCATCACCGACGATATCGCCATCCCAACAGGAACACTTCGCCTCCGTATGCGCGGCTCTGATGGCGGACATAACGGACTCACATCCTGCATCCTCGAACTAGGCACAGATGAATTTGCGCGGCTCCGCTGCGGCGTGGGGGCAGATTTCCCCAAAGGTCAGCAAGCACGATACGTCCTCTCGAAGTTCAAAGAAAGCGAAAGACAATCAGTCGAAGATATGATCTCGCGAGCAGTTGATGGCTGCCGCCACATCATCGAACTCGGAGCAGATAAAGCAATGAATAAGGTGAATGTGAAAGAAGTCTAGAGCTATTCATTGCCTTATCTTTTTCAGGTTTTCTGAGAATCAGTTGTCATTTCTTCGTATTTTTGCCCGAATTCAGTATATCGTGCCCCGAAAATCCTTTGATTTTTGATAGGGTGTTGTGATTTTTAACCAACTACTAAACAAACTAAAGAATAATGGAATTATCACTTATTCTCGGCATAAGCGTTATCGGGCTGTTATTTGCCTGGTATCTCACTCGCGACGTCATGCGCCGCGACACCGGAACAGACAAGATGCGGGAGATCTCGGACGCTATTAAACAGGGCGCAGAGGCATTCCTTTCTCGTCAAAACAAAACGATCGCTTACCTTGCATTATCACTCGCTGCGCTTATTTATATCATCTACGCTTTCGTTAGGGCTCATAATGAGCACGATCCGGTAAGCCCATCACAGCTCGCACTCTGGACGACGGTGTCGTTCCTTCTGGGCGCAGCGTGTTCGGTTGCTTCTGGATATATGGGAATGTGGGTGGCAATCCGTGCGAACATCCGCACCGCATCTGCTGCACGTACAAGCATGAACGATGCACTGCAGACCGCACTTCGCGGCGGCGCAGTATCGGGCTTCTTCGTGGTAGCTCTTAGCTTGCTCGGTGTTGCCGGACTCTTTGCAATCGTAAAAGAGTTGGGCGTTATGACAGATGTCACGAAGATCCCACTTCTTATCGTAGGTTATGGTTTTGGCGCATCGTTCGTTGCGCTCTTCGCACAGCTTGGCGGCGGTATCTTTACCAAAGCTGCTGACGTAGGTGCTGACCTTGTCGGTAAAGTTGAAGCTGGTATCCCCGAAGATGATCCGCGTAACCCTGCGGTTATTGCTGATCTCGTAGGTGATAACGTCGGTGACTGTGCTGGTCGTGGTGCTGATCTATTTGAGTCAACAGCGGCAGAGAATATCGGAGCTATGATCTTAGCAGCGGGTCTTTACCGCTCCAACGCAGCATACTTCGATGCAAATTCTTTAACGCTTCTTGGTATCATTCTTTTCCCGCTGGTTGCTCGCGCATTTGGTATCCTCGCCTCTATCGTCGGTATCATGATGGTAAAGACGAACGAGACCGAAGACCCGATGAAAGCACTTAACCGTGGCTACTTCATTACCTCTATACTCGCAATCGTCGGTTTTTATATTGCTGCTCGCTGGTTACTTGGCGAAGAACATTATTTCAATTTCTTCCTTTGCGGAGTTATCGGTGTTCTTGCTTCTATCGCATTCGTGTATATCACACAGTACTATACGGAGTATAAGTACCGTCCGGTGCAGTCTATCGCAGAAGCATCACAGACAGGTCCTGCAACGAACATCATCGCCGGTATCGCCGTCGGTATGGAATCAACAGGGTATCCGGTTCTTGTGATAAGCATCTCGATCATCAGTGCATACTTCTTGGGTAACTCGTCAGGTCTTGAACATGCCGGTCTTTTCGGAACTGCAGTTGCAACGATGGGTATGCTCGGAACAGCAGCATATATTCTTGCAATGGATACGTTTGGACCTATCACCGATAATGCAGGTGGTATAGTTGAGATGAGCCATCAGCCGGAAGCAATCCGTCAGCGTACAGATCGTCTTGATTCAGTTGGTAACACAACAAAGGCACTTACCAAAGGATATGCAGTCGGTTCAGCCGCACTTGCAGCGTTCTTGCTCTTCGGTGCATATATTGATGAGATTCGCAATTATGTACCGGGCTTCGAGGGTGTCATCAACTTGAATAAGCCCGAAGTTTTCGTTGGTGCATTGCTTGGTGCAGTACTCGTATTCCTCTTCTCTTCACTTGCTATCAAGGCAGTAGGAAAAGCAGCTTACGATATCATCAATAATGTTCGTGAGCAGTTTAAGAATAACCCAGGCATCATGCTCGGTACCTCCAAACCTGATTACGGTCAGTGCGTTGATATTGCAACGAAGTCAGCATTGCAGAAGATGGTTCTTCCAGGCGTACTTGTTGTCGGTATGACTATCGGCGTCGGACTTGTCTTCAAGTGGATATATTATGCAGGAGGTCAGCAGCCAACAGGCGCAAGCGGAGCAGAGGTTATTGGCGCATTCCTTATGTCAGGTACAATATCGGGTATTCTCCTCGCACTCTTCCTCAATAATGGCGGCGGTGCATGGGATAATGCGAAGAAGTACATCGAAACAGGCGCATTTGGCGGAAAGAAGTCAGAGCCGCATAAAGCAGCGGTTGTGGGCGATACAGTTGGTGATCCGTTCAAGGATACAGCTGGTCCGTCACTGCACGTTCTGATAAAGCTCCTTTCGACGCTTACGCTCGTATTGGCTCCGCTCTTTATCTAAGAGGGAAATAATGCTCTTTTAATAGAAAGGCATGGGTTTTCCCCGTGCCTTTCGGATTTAAGGTGAACCCAATAGGGGAGAAAGTGGTTATTACGCGGCTTAAATCCTGCTCCTTATTAGGTAAGGGGCTTTTTACAGCAATAATGCTGTAATTATCCAAAGGCAACAAGAATGGCAGAAAAGCGTTACGAATCTACGTATATTTTGAATACGAACCTCTCAGATGATGCTGCAAAGGTCATCTCGACGAAGTTCGAAGACATGGTTACCAAGAACGGCGGCACCGTTATCGAGACTGAAATATGGGGAGTTCGCAAACTCGCCTATATGATCGATAAACACACCAGCGGTCGTTACTACTCATTACATTTCACTGCACCCGGCACTGTGATCGCAAAGCTCGAGCGCGGCTACCATCTTGAAGATGAAGTCCTTCGTTGGATGACACTTGAGATGCCTGCGAACCTGAACGAGCAGCGCGCAGCAATGAAAAAGCGTGTTGCAGAAGTTGATATTCGCCGTACAGCAATGGCGAAAGCACAAGCGGAAGGTGTTCCGTACGTGAAAGAGTAATTTTCCATCCGGTTATTTTAGAGAAACAGCAATGGCTTGCTCTATGAAAATGCCGGAGATCAACAGCGTAATGATCGCAGGAAATCTTACTAAAGACCCCGTCTTGCGTAAGACTTCGTATGGAATGCCGGTTGCAAACTTTTGCGTTGCAACAAATAGAAAATTTCGTGACTCACGAAATGAATGGCAAGAAGAATCGTGCTATGTCGGCGTAGTCGCTTGGAGCAAACTTGCCGAGAGCTGTGCAGAGAAGTTGCACAAAGGCAGCACTGTCTTAGTTGACGGAGAACTTCAGAGCCGAATACTTACGAACGATGATGGCTCGACCCGCTCTGTTGTTGAGATCAAGGCACATAAGATACAGTTCTTAGACAAGCAGGAGTACAGTGAGAATGGAGTACCGTCATTAGTACTTCATCGCAAAACAGCAGAATGCAACTCACTTCCGACAGGGGAAGAGCTTGATACAATGTATGCAGAGGAATCATCGGAAACGATACAATAATTTTTTATAGAGATACGAATTATGCAGGTTATTTTACGACAGGATGTAGAGAAGCTCGGCAATGCCGGCGAAGTTGTTCTTGTAAAAGACGGTTACGCACGTAACTTCCTTGTGCCACGCCGCCTTGCCTACGTAGCAACTCCGGGCGCAATGAAGCGCATGGAGCAGGAGATGAAGCAGATCCTCAAGAAGATCGATCTTGAAAAGGCGAACCTCATGGAAGTCGCATCGAAGATCAGTTTGTTGAGCGTTACTATTCCAATGCGCGTTGGTGAAGAAGAGCGTCTTTACGGCTCTGTTACTGCAGCAAAGATCGCTGAAGGTCTCAATACACAGGGATTTGCAATCGATCGCCGCAACATTAATATTGACGAAGCGATTCGCACACTTGGCTCCCATGATGTTGGCATCAAGTTCAAGCACGGCGTAACAGCTACCATTAAGGTAAACGTTATTGCAGAGTAATTATTTTACTGCTTCATTTAAAAGGCGAGCGTTGCTCGCCTTTTTGATTTTATAGATGATAACATTTAAAGCTTCATACTTCACTCTTGCACAGCTTCCGACCGATGGTAAGCCGGAAGTTGGTTTTATCGGAAGATCGAACGTTGGAAAATCCTCACTCATTAACTCCCTCGCAAAACGAAAGGACATCGCAAAGGTCAGCTCAACTCCGGGCAAGACACAATCCTTTAACTATTTTGATGTTGATGGAGACTATTATCTTGTTGATATGCCAGGGTATGGTTTTGCCAAACGATCACTTGATAAAAGGGAAGAGTGGTCGGGGATGTTTGAAAAGTATTTTGATGAGCGCAAAGAGTTAAAGCTAATTTGCGTTCTGGTTGATTCACGACACCCTGATCTTGGCAATGACACTCTTGTACTCGATTGGTTAGAGCTATCTGAAAAGAAATGGGTTGTCGTCCTGACAAAGACAGATAAAATTTCACAGAAAGATATTGCCGCACATAAAAAGCTGCTCCAAGAAAAATATCATTTCTGTGCCGGAGTTATTCCTGTATCATCGAAAAGCGGTATCGGTATAAAAATGCTTCAATCTCAGATCAAACAACTCATTTTTTAGTCAAAAACCGCAACTTCCTTTTCATTCTCGTGTTATTCTACTGTTAATAGGTGTATTATGCCGAAAAAAAGCAGGATTTTAGTGAAAGTCGCTAAAAACTGCCGTATTTTGCAGGTCTAAGATTGTCACCTATTAGGTGAATATGTTGTGTTCCACAGTCAATGATATACTTCTTATGAAAAGGTATTTATTTATATTTGTCGCTATAGCTTTTTGTGCAAATCTATCTGTTGCACAAAACCGTATTAATACAGGTCTCTATTCTAAGCAGGTATCTAACA